>NZ_JBSFSI010000004.1:0-552795 GCF_053589675.1 Streptomyces sp. NPDC003284 | reverse complement strand
GCTTCGCGGAGCCGGGCGTCGGTGATGGCGTCCTCGACGGCGGCCAGGCGGGAGTGGTGGATGGCGGCCAGGAGGTCTTCGCGGGAGGCGAAGCGGCGGTAGACGGTGCGGCGGTCCACTCCTGCCTCGGCGGCGATGCTCGCGATGCTCGCGCCCGGGTCGGCGGCGAGCATCCGTGCCCCGGTGGTCAGAACGGCTTCAAGATTGCGTGCTGCGTCGGCTCTCATTCCATAAAAGTACCTCTGGTGGGACAGCTCTAGCCTTTGCGAGTCACACTTATGTCTATCTAACACTGAGAAGTGCTACAGTCATGGGACAGATAGCGAAGCACTCGCAGGGTGTCGGATCCTGCGGAACCGAAGGAGCGATCGTGATGATCACGTATGACCGGCTGTTCGTGGCGGGAACCTGGACCGAGCCCAGCGACGCGGAGCTGCTGGAGATCGTGTCGCCGCACGACGGATCGGTGATCGGGCGGGCGGCGCAGGCGCGGCCGGCGGACATCGACCGTGCGGTCGCGGCGGCGCGGGCCTCGTTCGACGCCGGTGTCTGGTCGTCGGTGGCCCCCGCCGAGCGGGTGGCGGTGCTGCGCCGGTTCAACGCGCTGCGCGAGGAGAACGCGGAGCGGGTCGCGGAGCTGATCTCCCGGGAGAACGGCTCGGCGCTGTGGTTCACCAAGGCGGGCCAGCCGGGGCTGACGCGGCAGGCGAACGCGTATCTGAAGGCGGCCGAGGAGTTCGGCTGGGAGGAGACCCTGACCCCGTCGGACCCGGCGTCCCCGGTGCGCAGCGTGGTGCGCAGGGAGGCGGTCGGCGTGGTGGCGGCGGTCATCCCGTGGAACTCCCCGTTCTCCTCGGCCACTTCGAAGATCATCCCGGCGCTGCTCGCGGGCAACTCGGTGGTGCTGAAGGTGTCTCCGGAGAACTCGCTGAGCATGGGCTTCCTGGCCGAGCTGCTGGAGCGCGTCGGGCTGCCCGAGGGCGTGATCAGCGTGCTGCCCGCGGACCGGGAGACCAGCGAGCACCTGGTCTCGCACCCCGACGTGGACAAGATCGCGTTCACCGGCTCGACGCGGGCCGGGCGCCGGATCGCCTCGATCGCCGGTGAGCAGCTCAAGCGGGTCTCCCTGGAGCTGGGCGGCAAGTCGGCCGCGGTGATCCTGCCGGACGCGGACATCGCCACGGCCGTCGCCGGACTGAAGTTCTCCTCGCTCCTCAACAACGGCGAGGCGTGCATCGCGCAGACCCGCATCCTGGCCCCGCGCGAGCGCTACGAGGAGGTCGTGACCGCGCTCAAGGACCTGGTGGAGTCCCTCAAGGTCGGCGACCCGAGCGCCCCGGACACCTTCATCGGCCCGATGATCCGCCGCGACCAGCAGCAGCGGGTCATCGACTACGTCGAGCTGGGCATCCGGGAGGGCGCCCGCCTGGTCACCGGCGGCCCGCAGGTCCCGGCCGGTCTGGAGGCCGGCTACTACGTCACCCCGACCGTGTTCGCCGACGTCGACAACTCGATGCGGATCGCGCAGGAGGAGGTCTTCGGGCCGGTCCTGGTCGTCATCGCCTACGACGACGAGGACGACGCCGTCCGCATCGCCAACGACTCCGAGTACGGCCTGTCCGGCGGTGTCTGGTCCGCCGACGAGGCACACGCCCTGGCCGTGGCCCGGCGGATCCGCACCGGCACGGTCACCGTCAACGGCGCCTCGGTCGGCTTCGACGGCCCCTTCGGCGGCTTCAAGGCCAGCGGCATCGGCCGCGAGTACGGCTCCGTCGGCCTCGGCAGCTACACCGAGTACAAGACCGTCACCGTCTGACCCGCCCCGCGCCCCGTCCCCTTCGGCGCTCCCGCCCCCGGCAGCCCCCCACTTCCGTACGGCACCCGCGTACCGCACGCGGCCGGACCGGACGACACCTCCGGCCGCGCGCACCCCTCTCTCCCCCCTCCTCTCCTCTCTTCTCCTCCCCTTCCCTCTTCCGCTCTCTCCCGAAGGACCCCTCCGATGTCCGAGGCACAGCCCTCACCCGCACCCGGAGCACGCGGCGTCGCCGCGGCCATGAGTGCCCTGATCCTCGCGGTCCTGCTGGCCGCCCTCGACCAGACGATCGTCTCGACCGCACTGCCCCGCATCGCCGAGGACCTGAACGGGTTCGACGACATCGCCTGGGTGAGCGCGGCCTATCTCCTGGCCTCCACCGCGGTCACCCCGCTGTGGGGCAAGCTCGGCGACATGTTCGGGCGCAAGCGCCTGTACCTGGCCTCCACCTCGATCTTCCTCGTCGCCTCCGTCGCCTGCGGCCTGGCGCAGAACCTGCCCGAACTGATCGGCGCGCGCGCCCTCCAGGGGGTGGGCGGCGGCGGCATGATCGTGCTGACCTTCGCGCTCGTCGGCGACATCGTCGCGCCCGGCGAACGCGGCCGCTACCAGGGCCTGTTCGGGTCCGTCTACGGTGTCGCGAGCATCGTCGGACCGCTGCTCGGCGGCATCTTCACCGACCAGCTCTCCTGGCGGTGGGCCTTCCTGATCAACCTGCCCATCGGCGCGGTCGCCCTGGTCATCGCCGCCCGTGTGCTGCCCGCCGGTGCCAAGGGCGCCAAGGCCCGTATCGACTACGTCGGTTCACTGGTGCTGGCCGCCATCGCCACCGGCATCGTCCTCGTCACCTCCTTCGGTGAACGCTGGGGCTGGACCTCGCCGGCCATCCTCGGTCTGGTCCTGGCCACGGTCGTCCTGGCCGTGCTCCTGGTCCCCGTCGAGCGCCGCGCCGCCGCCCCGGTGCTGCCGGTGGCCATGCTCACCTCCCGCACCGTGGTGTTCTCCTCGCTGATCGGCTTCGTGGCCAACGCCGCCATGTTCAGCGTGCTGGTCTACCTGCCCACGTACCTCCAGATCGTCGACGGGGTCTCGGCCACCCTGTCGGGCGTGCATCTGCTGCCGCTGGTCGCCGGACTGGTCGTCAGCCAGTCCCTGGCCGGGCGCTGGGCCGCCCACGCCGGACGGCTGCGCCTGATCCTGGTCTCCGGTCTGCTCGTCAACCTCGCCGGGCTGCTCCTGCTGGGCACCGTCGGCACCGGCACCGGCACCGTCGTCCTCGGCGTCTACTTCCTGATCACCGGCGTCGGCATGGGCATGGTCCCGATGGTCGTCCTGACCACGGTGCAGAACAGTGTCCCCGCCGCCGACCTCGGCGCCGCGAGCGCCGTCGTCACCTTCGCCCGCTCGATCGGGGCGGCCTTCGGTGTCGCCGTCTTCGGCACCCTGCTCTCCACCGGCTTCGCCCACGGCGTCCGCGCCCTGCCCACCGGCGGCGGCTTCGACCCGTCCCGCCCGGACTCCATCGGGCGGCTCCCCGGCGCGCTCCGCGACACCGCCCTGGACGCCTTCGCCCACGCGACGGGCACCGGCTTCCTGTGGATCGCGCCCACCCTCGCGGTCGGCACCGTCCTCGCGCTCGCCCTCGGGCGGCCCCGCGCGGCCACGGCACCGGTCACCGGCAGCGCCGCCGCCGCGGACAGCGACGACCGGGCGGCGGTCGCCTGACCGGGCCCGCGCGCCCCTTCCCCCGGCCGGCGGTGGAGCGGGCGCGGAAACGCCGACGGGACCGGACCTCAAGAGGTCCGGTCCCGTCGGCGCGCTTCAGGAGGCGGCGCCCCGCGACCGCCGCCCGGTGCGGGCGATCAGCCACATCAGATACGGCGCCCCGACCGCCGCCGTGAGGACGCCCACGGGCAGTTCCACGGGGTGGAAGAGGCGCCGGGCCAGCAGGTCGGCGACCACCACGACGAGCGCGCCGGTCAGCGCCGAGGACACCAGCGGGATCTGCGTGGTCCGGGTGAGCCTGCGCGCGATCTGCGGGGCGAGCAGGGCGACGAAGTCGACGGGCCCGGTGGCCCCGGTCGCCACCGACGTCAGGACGACACCGAGCGCGGTGAGCCCGAGCCGGACCCCGTTCAGGCGGATGCCGAGGGCGCGCGCGGTGTCGTCGCTCAGCGACGCGCCCCGCTGGGCGCGGGACGCCCACACCACCGCGGGCAGCGCGCAGAGCAGGACGAGGGCGAGCGGGCCCGCCTGGTCGTAGCCCCGGCTGTTGAGCGAACCGGTCAGCCACACCTTCGCCTGCTGGGCCACCACCACATCGCCCTTGGTGAGGACCAGTTGTGTCAGCGAGCCCAGCGCCACCGACACACCGATGCCGATGAGCACGAACCGCGACGCGTGCAGCCCGCGCCGCCAGGCGAACACATACACCAGCAGCGCGGCGGAGAGGCCGCCCGCCACCGAGACATAGGGCAGCGCGTCGTGGGCGACCAGGCCGAAGCTCATCGCGGTCACGGTGGCGAGCCCCGCCCCGTGGGTGACCCCGATGACGTCCGGACTGGCCAGCGGATTGCGGGCGACCGTCTGGATCGTCGCGCCCGCGATGCCGAACGCGGCGCCCGCGAGCAGCCCGACCACCAGGCGCGGCAGCCGCAGCGTCCCCACGACCAGCTCGTCCGGGCTGGGCTGCCCGAGCACCACCCGGACCACCTCGCCCGGCGCGACGAAGGACTCGCCGGTGCACAGGTACGCCACACAGGCGCACGCCAGCAGGACGGCCAGGGCGCCCGCGACGAGGACCGCCCGGCGGTGCACGAGGACACTGGCCCGCCGCACCCGCAGCGCGGCGTGCCCGGCGGGCGCGTAGGACACGGATCCGGCGCGGTTCACGCGGCCACCGCCGCGCGCCGCCGGACGAGGGCGATGAGGAACGGCACACCGAGTACCGCGGTCATCACGGCCACCGGGACCTCCGAAGGGGGGAAGACGACGCGGCCCAGCACGTCGGAGCAGAGCAGCATCACCGGCCCGAGCAGCGCGGCCAGCGGCAGCACCCAGCGGTGCGAGGCGCCGACCAGGGCGCGGGCCAGATGCGGGACGGCGAGGCCGGTGAAGGCGATCGGGCCGACCGCGGCCACCGCCGCGCCGGTCAGCACGGTGGCGCCGAGCGCGCCCAGGGCCCGTACCCGGACCACGCGGTGGCCCTGCGCGCGGGCCGCCTCGTCGCCGAGCGCGAGCGCGTCGAGCCCGCGGGCCAGCAACACCACCAGCACCGCACCGGCCAGCAGGAACGGCCAGATCTCGGAGACGACCGCGCCGCCGCGCCCGTCGAGCGAACCGACCTGCCAGAACCGGAACTCGTCCAGGACACGGGCCCGGGTGGTGGCGACGCCGGAGACCACCGAGGCGAGGAACGCGTTCATCGCGGCCCCCGCGAGCGCCAGTTTGACGGGGCTCGCCCCGCCCCGGCCGCCGCTGGCGACGGCGTAGACGGCCACGGCCGCGACGACGGCGCCCGCGAAGGCGAACCAGACGTAGCCGGTCGTCGAGTGCACGCCGAAGAAGGCGATGGCACACACCACACCGGCCGCGGCGCCCTGGCTGACACCGAGGACGCCGGGCTCCGCGATCGGGTTGCGGGTGATGCCCTGCATCACCGTTCCGGCGAGGGCGAGCGCGACGCCGACCAGGACACCGAGCACCGTGCGGGGCACCCGCAGGGCTCTGACCACCTGGGCGTCGTCACTGGTGCCGCCGTGCAGCAGGGCCTGGAACACCGTGCCGGGCGCGATCTGCCGGCTGCCCACCGCGAGGCTCAGCAGGACGGAGCCCAACAGCAGGATCGTTCCGGCAAGCAGCCAGGCCGCTCGGCGGCGGTTGGGGGGCGACATGGGCCGCGCTCACTCTCTCTCGTCCGGATCGGTCCGGGTCAGGGCTTCAGATACCTCTGGAGGTCGTCCAGGACCGAGTCGGCGGCGGTGACCCCGAGTCCGAGGTACCAGGTCTCGTCCGGTACGTCGTAGGCGTGCCCCGCCTTGACCGCCTTCAGGTTCTTCCACAGCGGGTTGCCGCGGGCCTTGCTCCGGGAGGTGGCGTCCGGGTTGCCGTAGACACCGCTGAAGATGTAGTCGGCGTCGGCCTTGTCGATGTTCTCCGCGCTGATCTCGGCGGCCAGGTCGGCGATGTCCTGGTTCTTGGGCCGCGGCACACCGATGTCCTTCAGGATCGTCCCGATGAACGAGTCGTTGGCGTACAGCCGGATCACACCGTTGGGCATGTAACGCACCATGGACACCGACGGCTTGTGCGCGCCGAGCTTCGCGCCCAGCTCGTGGGCCCGCTTCTCGTACGCGGCCAGCGCGGCCTTCGCCTGCGCGGTGCGGTCCAGCGCGGCGGCGTTCAGCAGGTAGTTCTCCTTCCAGGTGAAGCCGGGCCGGATGGAGAAGACGGTGGGCGCGATCTTCGACAGCTCGTCGTAGGAGTCGGCGGCGCGCAGCTGGCTGCCCAGGATGAGGTCCGGCTTGAGCCCCGCGATCGCCTCCAGGTTGAGGCTGTTGATGGTGCCGACGCTCTTGGGGGCACCCGCGCCCTTCAGGTACGAGGGCAGGTGCGGCGAGCCCTCGGTGTAGGCGACGCCGACCGGCTTGATGCCGAGGGAGACGACGTTGTCCAGCTCGCCGACGTCCAGGACGACCACGCGCTCGGGCTGCTTCTTGAGTTCGGTGGTGCCCATCGCGTGCTTGATGGTGCGCGGCCACTGACCGGGCTTGGCGTCGGTGCCCATCGCCGCGGTCTTCTGGGCGGCGCTCCCGAACTCCTTGCCGCCCTTCGCCACCGACTTCGAACCGCCTCCGGCGGAGGAGCTGGAGGAGGACTTGTCGCCGGAGGAGTCACCGCCGCCGCACGCGGAGACCGACAGAGCGGCGACGACAGCGAGAGCGACAGCGACGGGGGCGCGGCGCCGAAGGGACATGTGCACTCCACAGGGGACTTTGCAGCAGTAAGGATAGGTTCACCTTACATGGGCCATGTGTGTCCGCCATGAGCTGCCTGTCACCCTCCCACCTGCACCGTTCGGCCGGTTCCGGCGGGTCCGGGGGTGTCGCGTCCGGACCCGCCGGAACCGGCCGGGGTTCAGGCCGTGGCCGCTTCCGGCTGGGCCTGCGGCTGTGCCGGGGCGGCCGGGGACTGCGCGGCGGCGTCGTTGGCCGTGTAGAAGACCGACGTGCCCTGCTTGGAGCGGTGCGCGTGGTTCTTGGCCACGAGCCCCTCCAGGGTGGTGCGGACGACGGTGGTCTTGACGCCGCGTTCCGGGTGGGCCTTGTCGAGCGCGGCGGTGACCTCCGCCGCCGAGCGCGGCTCGGTCTGCTCCGTGAGGTGACGGCGGACCAGTTCCACCAGCGTGGGCTGACCGGCCCCGGCCCCGGCCCCGGCCTTGGCCGCGGGCTTGGCGGTGGCCTTCGTGGTGGCCTTCGCGGCGGACTTCGTGGCGGCGGGCTTGGCGGCCGTCGACTTCGTGTTCGCGGGCTTCGCGGTCGCGGACTTGGCGGTCGAGGGCTTGGCGGTGGTCGCCTTGGTGGCCGCCGTCTTCGAGGCGGCCGGCTTCTCCGCCGTGGCCTTGTCTCCCGTGGCCTTCTCCGGAGCGGACTTCTCCGCAGCAGCCTTCTCCGTGGCGGGCTTCTGAGCCGCGGACTTGGACGCCGCCGCCTTCTTGCTCGTGCCACGGGCCGGAGCGGCGGCCTTCTTGCCCGCCGCGGGCTTGGCGGCGGACTTGGCCGTGTCGGTCTTGGTGGCGGCGGCCTTGGCCGTCTCGGTCCTGGCCGTGCCGGACTTGGCTTCCGGCTGGGCCGCGTCCGTGCCGACCGCGTCCGTCTTGGCGGCGGCCTTCGTGGCGGTCTTCGTGGCGGTCTTCGCCGGGCCGGACTTCGCGCCGCCGGGCTTGGCCGTACCCGCCTTGGCGGAAGACGCCTTGGTGGCGGTCGCCTTGGCGGCGGCCGACTTGGTCGCGCCGGTCCTGGCCGCGGCCTTACGGCGCGGGGCGGGCACGGTGCCGGTGGCCGGCTCCGGGGCGGCCGCCGAGGGTGTCTCCGACGCCGCGCGGTCCGAGGCCGAGGCGGCCTTGCCGAGCGCCTGCTGCATGTTCACCAGCACATCATGGTCACGCCGCAGCACCGTCAACTGCTCCTGCAAGGAAGCGATTTCGGCGCTGATACGGTCCTGCTCCCGCAGGTTGCGCTCCAGATCCCCGGTCACCTGTGCGGTGTACTGCGCCGCCAGGTCGGGCGAAACGGTGGGTTCGGGCATGGTGTTGGCCTCTTCTCGTGGTGCCGCGGTTGGCTGGGACGCGACTTGACGTCGAATTGTGGATTATGGGCCATGCGGCTGGTGGCAGCGTAGTGGATCGGGCAAAGAGGCACCTTTCGAAGTCACGGGACACGGCCGGGGGGCCGGGGTGTTCTGACACTTCCCCGGCCCCCGACGCACATGCCTCGTCGTGTCCGCTCAGGACGGATCGGCGGTGTCGTGCCGGTGTTCCACCGCGGTGCGCGGACCCGGCACCGTGGCGACCTCGGCGCTCTCCTCGCGCACGGGTCCCCGCTCGCGCCGCATGGCGACCAGGCGCCGCGCCAGCGGCTCCGTCCAACGCGCGGTCAGCGGACCGAGGATGACCAGGATCAGCACATACGCCGTGGCCAGCGGGCCGAGCGAGGCCTCGGTGCCCGCGGTGACCGCGAGCCCGGCGATGACGATGGAGAACTCACCGCGGGCGACCAGGGTGCCGCCCGCACGCCAGCGGCCCTTGGCGGAGATGCCCGCCCGCTTGGCGGCCCAGTAACCGGTGGCGATCTTCGTCAGCGTGGTGACGGCGGCCAGGGCGAGGGCGGGCAGCAGCACCGGCGGGATGTCCGCGGGGTTGGTGTGCAGTCCGAAGAAGACGAAGAACACCGCGGCGAACAGGTCGCGCAGCGGCGACAGCAGATGGTGCGCGCCCTCGGCGACCTCACCGGACAGCGCGATGCCGACCAGGAAGGCACCGACCGCGGCGGACACCTGGAGCTGCTGGGCGACACCGGCGACCAGCAGGGTCAGGCCCAGCACGACCAGGAGCAGCTTCTCGGGGTCGTCGCTGGAGACGAACCGGGAGATGTGCCGGCCGAAGCGGACCGCGAGCAGCAGCACCAGTCCGGCGACACCGAGGGCGATGCCCAGGGTGACACTGCCCGCCGCCAGACCGCTGCCCGCGAGCAGGGCCGTCACGATGGGCAGATAGACGGCCATGGACAGGTCTTCTAGGACGAGGATGCTCAGCACGACGGGTGTCTCGCGGTTGCCGAGCCGTCCCAGGTCGCCGAGCACCTTCGCGATGACTCCGGAGGAGCTGACCCAGGTGACACCGGCGAGCACGACGGCCGCGACCGGTCCCCAGCCCAGCAGCAGTGCCATGAGGGCACCGGGCAGCGCGTTGAGGGTGGCGTCGACGAGACCGGCCGGGTACTGGGTCTTGAGGTTGGAGACCAGGTCGCTGGCGGTGTACTCCAGGCCGAGCATGAGCAGCAGCAGGATGACGCCGATCTCGGCGCCGATCGCCACGAACTCCTCGCTGGCGCCCAGCGGCAGCAGCCCGCCCTCCCCGAAGGCGAGACCGGCCAGCAGGTACAGGGGGATCGGGGAGAAGCGCAGCCGCCCGGCGAACCGGCCGAGCAGACCGAGCCCCAGGAGGATCGCACCGAACTCGATGAGGAAGACAGCGGAGTGCATGTGCTCACTCCCGCCCGAGTATTCCGGCGGCAGCCTCCACGCCTTCGTGGGTGCCGATGACGATCAGCACATCACCGCCGGCCAGCCGGAAGTCGGGCCCGGGGGAGGGCACCGCCTCGGCCCGGCGCAGCACGGCCACGATGGACACCCCGGTCCGGGTGCGCATCTGCGTGTCGCCCAGCAGCCTGCCGTTCCAGTACGAGGTGGCGGACAGGGTGATCCGTTCGGCCACCAGTCCCAGTTCGGTGGTCGACAGCAGGTTCGGACTGTGGTGGGTCGGCATCAGGGCGTCGATGAGGCTGTCCGCCTCGCCCGGGGTCAGCCGTACCGACAGCGCGCAGGCGTCGGCGTCGTCCTCCTGGTAGGCACTGAGCGTCCGGGTGCCGTCCCGGTGGGCCACCACCGACAGCCGGCGCTGCTCCCGGGTCGTCAGGTCGTACCGCGTGCCGATCCCCGGCAGCGGTGTGTTGCTCATGCGTACAGCTCCCACGCTCTGTCTCCCTCGTTCGTCCCGCGGCTTGACCGATTCTTTGCCAACCGCCTGGGACACCCTAACGACCGGACTTCGCGCATGGGGAGGCCGGTCGCCGGGCCGGGGAGGGGGACGGACCTGTGAAGGGGGCCGTGACCTGGTGCGAAGCGCCTCAGGCGTTCGGGTCGAAGGGGATTCCGGAGGGCATGGAGTGGGCGAGGGCGTACGCGAAGTCGCCGTCCTTGATCTTGATGGTGGCGGCGCCGAAGTCCGCGCCCATCAGCTTGTCGCGCAGCCCCGCGGGATAGCCGTTCCAGCCGACCAGGCGCGGGAAGAACCAGCCGCCCGTGACGTTCTCCGGGGGATCGTCGTTGGTGTTGGCGAACCGGAAGCAGTGCGTGGAGACGCCGTCCTTGTGATAGACGATCTTGGGGTGGGTGCCGTCGAACCGCACCGACGAGGCGGCGGCCACCTGATAGCCGGAGTGCTGGGACACCGAGACGAAGCGCACCTGGTTGTCGTTGATCCACACCACCACGTGCTCCCAGTCATGGGTGTGCCCGATGGCCGCGGGGCCCAGCGTGGCCTGGTCCTTCTCGAAGTAACTGGCGTACACGACCGCGCACCAGCCGTTGTTGCACTTCTCCCGCGAGTACGTGTTGGCGTTGGCCAGTTGGGGGTAGTCGTGGCAGTGCCCGTTGACGTCGCCGCCGAGCCGCAGCCCCGGGTTGAGGGTGCCGTCGGCGCCGATGGCCGCCGTGGCGTAGCAGCCGTCGCCGTCGTAGTCGTAGGCGGGGGAGAAGGTCTGCTCCAGGCCGTCGGCGTTCTGCGGCAGCAGGGTGAGGACGGCAGCGTCGGCGCTGCCGGGGAACGCCACGGCCAGGGCCAGCGCTCCGAGCAGGGCGGGCACCAGGGCGAGACGGCGGCGCGGGGCCCGCCGCGGCGACCGGCCGCGGACCCGTGCGGTGTTCCTCCTGGACGACGCGATGCCGCGCATACCAACTCCTGGGCCGTGGGACGGAAGCGAAGGAGGCGCTGAACTCCAGGAAGCGGAACCGGTCGTGACGCGCCATCAAATTAGCCGCCGCCCGGCGGGCGGCGCAAGGGTGTCGGGACCCGGCCGGACGACCCGCGGGCACATAAGGTGTTTGCGAAATCTGTGTGACACATGTTTCCGTTCAGTGGGACCGCCCGCCCAGGGGGCACACCTCGACCGCCATATCTCAGGAAAGGTCACACACATATGACACCCTCCGGCCCGTCCCCGTCCCCGTCCCCGTCCCCGGCCGCGTCGCCGTTCCCGGCCGCCCGTGCACCCGGCTGCCCCTTCGACCCGCCGCCGCTCTACGCGCGGCTGCGGCAGGAGGCGCCCGTCCGGGTGCGGATCTGGGACGGGAGCACCCCGTGGCTGGTCACCCGCCACGACGACATACGCGCCGTGCTCGGCGACCCCCGTTTCAGCGCCGACCCCTCCCGGCCCGGCTTCCCCTCGCCGAGCGCGGGCTTCAAGGCGCTGGGCGCCGCCGAGGTCCAGGCGTTCGTCACCCGGGACGATCCCGAGCACGCCCGTCAACGACGCATGCTGACCGGGTACTTCACGGTCCGGCGGACGGCCGCGCTGGCGCCCCGCATCCAGGAGATCATCGACGGGCTGCTGGACCGCATGGCGGACACCGGCCCGCCGTCCGACCTGGTCGAGGACTTCGCGCTGCCGATGCCCTCCCTGGTCATCGGCGAACTGCTCGGCGTGCCCCCCGCGGACCAGCCGCTGTTCCAGCGCGCGGCCCGCGCGATGATCGCCCGGGACAGCGGCGTCGCCGAGTTCACCGCGGCCCGCACCGAACTGGCCGATTATGTGGCGGAGTTGATCGCCCACAAGGACCGGTCGCCGGGCGACGACCTGCTCAGCTCCCTGATCGTGGAGCGGGTGCGCGGCGGCGCCCTCGACGCCGCTCTCCTCGTGGAGATCGCCGTGTCCCTGCTCGTCGCCGGGCACGAGACGACCGCCAACATGACGGCGCTCGGCACCCTCGTCCTGCTCGGCGACCCGGACCGGCTCGCCCTCGTCCGCGACGGCGAGGACCCCGCCCGGGTGGCGGCCGCCATCGAGGAACTGCTGCGCTACCTCACCATCACACACAGCGGACTGGCCCGCGTCGCCACCGAGGACGTCGAGGTGGGCGGCCGGCCGGTCCGTGCCGGTGAGGGCGTGATCGTGGCGAACGCGTCCGGCAACCGCGACGCGGCCGTCTTCGCCGACCCCGACCGCTTCGACCCCGCCCGCACCGACGTCCGCCGCCACCTCGCCTTCGGGTACGGCGTCCACCAGTGCCTCGGCCAGAACCTGGCCCGCACCGAACTGCAACTCGCCTACCCCGCGCTGCTGCGCCGGTTCCCGGACCTGCGGCTCGCGGTGGACATCGGCACCGTCGCGTTCAAGGACGACATGCTCATCCACGGCGTCCATGAACTGCCGGTCACCTGGTGACATCCCCCCGCACGGAGGACCCCATGCACCACCCCTTCGCCTCCCACCCCCGCAACCGCCCCGCCCCGGCCGGACCGCCGGTCCCGTTCGACCCGGAACCCGCCGCCTTCCTGGACGGCCCCGCCGTCCCGCCCGGCGCCGAACCGTCCTCGCCGGCCGACGTCCCCCGCTGGCGCGACCTGCTCGCCCGGACGTCCCCCGACCCCACGGACGAGGAACTGCGCGACGGCGGCGCGTTCGAGGTGCATGAGCGGTACGTGCCCGGCCCCGCCGGAGCGCCCGCCGTCCCGGTGCTCGTCGCCCGCCCCGCCGGGGCGCCCGCCGACGCGCCCGTCGTCTGCCATCTGCACGGCGGCGGCATGATCGGCGGCACCCACCGCACCGGAGTCGCCGGCATCCTGCGGGAATGGGCGGCGCCGCTGGGCCTGGTGGTGGTCTCCGTCGGCTACCGGCTCGCGCCCGAACACCCCTACCCGGCCGGTGTGGAGGACTGCTACGCGGGCCTGCGCTGGACGGCCGGGCACCTCGGCGGCTCCGGCGGCGGCCCGCGGCGGATCGTCCTGGCCGGCGGCAGCGCGGGCGGCGGCCTGGCCACCGCGGTCGCCCTGATGGCCCGCGACCGGGGCGGCCCCGCCCTCACCGGCGTCCTCGCGATGTGCCCCATGCTCGACGACCGCAACGACACCGCCTCCGCCCGCCAGATGACCGGCCGCGGCGTATGGGACCGGTACGCCAACGACGTGGGCTGGGCGTGCCTGCTGGGCGAGGCCCGCGGCAGCGCGGACGTACCGCCGTACGCGGCCCCCGCCCGCGCCACCGACTGGTCCGGACTGCCGCCGTTCTACGTCGACGCCGGGGCGGCCGAGACCTACCGCGACGAGACCATCGCCCTGGCGGACGCGCTCTGGCGGGCCGGCGGCGACGCCGAACTGCACGTCTGGTCGGGCGGCTTCCACGGCTTCGACCAGCTGGTGCCGGACGCCGCCGTCTCCCGTGACGCCCGCGCGACCCGCGTGCGCTGGCTGCGCCGGATCCTCGCCCGCTGAGCCGCCCCGCCCGGCCGGTCCCCGCGCGGGACCGGCCCGGCCGGTGCGCCCGGCGGCCTGCTCAGCCCTGGAGGGCGTAGAAGTGCATCGGGGAGTTCGGGCGGAAGCCGATGCGCGGGTAGACGGGCGCCCCGGCGACCGTCGCGTGCAGCGTGGCGCGGGTCAGGCCGGTGGCCCGCGCGCCCTCGTGCAGCGCCTTGCGCGTCACCGCCTCGCCGTAGCCCCGGCGCTGCCACTCGGGGTCCGTGGCGACGAGCACCACGAACAGGCGGCCGTCCGCCTCCACGGTGGCCGCGCACGCCACCGGGACACCGTCGCGCAGTGCCAGATACGCGTACACGTCCTCCTTCCACAGAGCGGAGCCGAGCAGCCCGTCACGACCGTCCTCCAGCGGGAATCCGTAGGCGCGCGAGTTGAGGTCGGCGTAGGCCCGCAGATGGTCGTCCGTGGTCACCCTGGCGAACGTCAGCTCGGGGTGGGCCGGTTCCGGCAGCGGCAGGATGTCCCCGGCCATGCCGGTGCCGGGGAAGGCGTGCACGAGGCCCGCCCGCCCGGCCGCCGCGGGCAGCGCCGCGCGGGCCGCGTCGTCGAGCAGGTCCTCGAACACCCAGAGGAAGCCCGGGTGCTCCTTCTCCCGCATGATGTCCGCCGCCCGGCCCAGCCGCTCGGCCAGCAGGTCCGCGTCCGCGCCGACGTCCGTCAGCGTGACGGCGTTCCAGAAGGCGAACCGGCAGTCGGCCCAGCGGACGGCGATCCCCGGCAGATCCCGTACGTCCGCCGCCGGATCCCGGTCGAGCACCATCGCACGCCACACGGAGGCGAGCTGCTCCATGGATTCGATCGAGTCAGCGAGATCCGCCACTGGACCACCTCATTGCCTTGATGTGCAGAAACTCTCCGAGTACAACACGGCCGCCGGCCGCGCCGTGGTTCACACACATGCCGTGCCTCACAGCCGCCGACCGCCCGATCGCGAGGGACGGCGCGCTAGGTTCGGTGCCGACAGGGGCAGCCGGTCGGGGAGGTGCGGGGCACGGTGGAACGCGGTGCACGGGTGGTCAGGTCGACGGCGGACGTCTGCGAGACGGACGCGTCCGCCTACTGGACGGACGCGGTGTGCAGCGCGTTCGTCCCGGTCCGGGTGTGCCCGACCGCACCGGCACCGCTGCACGGCCGGGTCGAGCACGTCAACCTCGACGGCCTCGGATTCACCCTCGTACGCTCCGGCGCCCAGCGGGTCGACCGCACCCGTACGCTCATCGCCCGGGGCGGCGGCGACGACGTCCTGGCCAACATCCAGCTCACGGGCGAGGGCCGCGTCGGGCAGGACGGCCGGCGGGCGCTGCTGACCCCGGGCGCCATGACCCTCGTCGACAGCACCCGGCCGTACACCCTGGAATTCACCGGGCCGTTCTCCCAACTGGTCGTCCAGGTGCCGCGCGACCGGATGGCCCGCCGCTCCCTCGCGCGGGCGACGGCGGTGGCCCTGGACCCGGACGGACCGGCGCGGCTGGTCGCCGACTTCCTCGTCGGACTCGAACGCCGGCAGCGCGCCGATCCGCGCGCGGCGGCCTCCCTGGTGCCGCACGCCGCGGGACTGCTGGACTGCGCGGCGGGCTGGGCCCAGGAGGCGAGCCCGGGGCGGGCGTCCGCGAGCGCGCTGACCCGGGAACGCGTCCACGACGTCCTGCGCCGGCACGCCCGGGATCCGCGCCTGGACGCGGACACGGCCGCCGCCGCGTGCGGGATCTCCCGGCGGACCCTGTTCCGCGTCCTCGCCGAGCACGGCGAGTCCTTCGGCGCGCTGCTGCGGACCCTGCGCGTCGACCACGCCCGGCGGCTGCTGCGCGCGGCACCGGAGCGCACGGTGGTCTCGGTGGCGTACGCCTGCGGGTTCGGCGGCGAGTCGCAACTGCACCGGGCCTTCCGCGCGGTCACCGGTCTCACCCCCGGCGCCTACCGCGCCGGAGCGGTCCTCGCGGCGGACGGCACGGATCGTCAGTAGCCCCGGCACGCGGAGCCGGTCGGAGCCCGCCACCGCTGCCTAGGCTCGGCGGCACGGCGGCACGGCCCCCTTCCCCCGGCCGCCGTCCCCTCCCCGTTCCCCGTCACGAGAGCACCAGGATCCGCGATGAGCACCACCACAGAGACCACCGCACCCGCCGAACCGTCCGCCTTCGGCGGCAGGCTGCTGATCGGCGCGACCGGCGCGGGCGCCGTCGCCCTGCTCCCCGCCTACCTCTCCGCGCTGCGCCCCCACTTCACCGGCACGGTCACCGTCTTCATGACCCACACCGCGACCCGGTTCCTGCCGCCGCACACCGTCGCCCTGTTCGCCGACCGCGTGGTCACCGGCGAGTCGGCGGACACCTGGCCGCGCGACAACCATGTGAGCCTGGCGGCGGAGCACGACCTGGTCACCGTCCTGCCCGCGACCGCCCACACCCTCTCGGCGGTGGCCACCGGAGCCGCGCCGCACCTCCTGGCCGCCACCGTCCTCCAGGCCACCGCCCCGGTGGTGTTCTTCCCGGTGATGAGCGCCGAGATGTGGGGCACGGCGGCCGTACGGCGCAACATCGCGCAGCTCCGCGCGGACGGCCACGAGATCGTCGACCCCGTCCGGGGCAGCCGCTACGACGTCGGCCTCGGCACCTTCGTCGAGGGTCCCCTGCCGGTGCCTCCGCCGCGCTTCGTGGCGGAGGTCCGCACCCGCCTGGAGGCCCGCACCCGGCAGACGGCACCGGCGACGGCATGAGGCCCGCGCGCGGGACGCGGCCCCGTTGTCAGTGGCGGCTGCCACCCTGTGCCGTATGGACGAGCAGGACTTCATGCGGGGCCGGGTCTACGGAGCCGATCACGAGGACGCCGCGCCCCGGAGCGGGCGGCGCTACGCGCAACTGGTGGCCGGGCCGCTCGACGGCCTGCTGCTGGACGTCACCGACCGGCCCGCGCACACCCGCGCGGACGGTGTCGTCCTGCGCACCGAGATAGGCCGCTACGGGCCGGGCGGCCGGACCTACTACGCGCCGCGTCCCACCGACCCCGACCGCTTCGACTGGCGCGGTGACCTGCCCTGAAGGGCGCCGCGGCTGCGCCGCCCACCCGACTTCATCGGGCACGGAATGTCGGGTCGGCCGCCCGGCCCGCCGCCTAGCGTGAAGCGCACAAGGAACGGAAGGGGACCCGGAGTGCTGGAGCGGCTCAACCAGGCCATGGAACACATCGAGGAGCACCTGTCGGACTCCGTCGACGTGGCGGTCCTGGCGCGGATCGCGGCCACCTCGGAGTACCACCTGCGCCGGATGTTCTCCTCGCTGGCGGGCATGCCGCTGTCGGAGTACGTGCGGCGCAGACGGCTCACGGTCGCGGGCGCCGAGGTGCTCGCCGGGCGCGCGGCGCTGCTGGACATCGCGGTGCGCCACGGCTACGGCTCGGGGGAGGCGTTCGCACGGGCGTTCCGCGCCATGCACGGCGTCGGACCCGGCGAGGCCCGGCGCACCGGCTGCGCGCTCGTCTCCCAGCCCCGGCTGTCCTTCCGGCTCGTCGTCGAAGGAGAGAGCAGCATGCGCTATCGCGTGGTGGACCGGCCGGACTTCACCGTCGTCGGTTTCAGGGCCCGGCTGCCCCTGGTGCACCTGGGGCCGAACCAGCCGATGACGGAGTTCGTCCGGGGGCTCGGCAGCGGGGCCCTGGAGCGGCTGGCGAAGCTGTCGGACCAGGAGCCGCGGGGGGTGGTCGCCGTCTGCGACGGCATCGACCCCTCGCGGACCGAGGGCACCGAGTTCGACTACTACCAGGCGGCGGTCACCTCGGCCGCCGTGCCCGAGGACATGACCTCGCTGCCGGTCGCGGCCGGCACCTGGGCGGTGTTCAACGCGTCCGGCCCGGCACCCCGGGCCATCCAGGAGCTGTGGTGGGACGTGTTCACCCAGTGGTTCCCCTCCAACCCGTACCGCAGCCGTCCCGGACCCGAGATCCTGCGCGTCCGGCCCCAGGAGGGCGGGGCCGGGGCCGGGGCCGACGCCGAGCTGTGGCTGCCGGTGGAGCGGGAACAGGGCTGAACCGCTCAGCGTCCGGCCGGGACGGCGCGCGCGGTGGCCGCGCGCAGCCCCGGCAGGCCGATGAACTCGGTGTGGGTGCCCGCGCTGCCGCACGCGAACGCCCCGGCCACCGCGCCCGCCCGCACACACTCCTCCAGCGGGCGCCCCTCGAAGAGGAAACAGAGGAACGCGGTGACGAAGGCGTCGCCCGCGCCGTTGGTGTCCACCACCGGGCGCTCGGGACGCACCGCGGGGAAGTGCCGGACGCGGTCCTCGCCGCGCACCAGCAGACGGCAGCCGTCGGCGCCGTCCGTGGCGACGGCGAACCGCGCCCTGCCCTCCCCGACGACCGAGCGCAGCACCGCCTCCACCCGGCCAGGGAGCGCCGCCGCGCTCAGGAAGACGTAGTCGGAGGCGAGGGCGTACGTGCGGTGGTGCGGATCGAGTCCGTCCCAGTCGTGCAGGTCCGTCGAACTGGTCACGCCCAGCCGGTGGATGTCCTCGTACATGTCCCGGTTGTGGCCGACGATCGACAGATGGACGTGGGCGGCGCGCTCCAGGAAGGGCAGGTAGAAGTCGCGCGGCAGCCGCAGCCCGGCGGGATGCCGTCCGTCGTAGAAGGAGAACCGCCGTCCCGCGGGGTCGACGAGGTTGGCGGCGCGCGGGGTGCCGTGCGGGGAGACGACATGGCTGAAGTCCAGGCCGTGGCGCGCGTAGTGGGCGAGCACCGTCCGGCCCTGCGGGTCGTCGCCGAGGAAGTCGATGAACTTGGTCCGCAGGCCCAGCGCGTGCCAGCCCAGCGCCACCCCGTTGCCGGTGTGTCCCACGTAGTCCCGCAGCGGCTGCACGTAGACCGAGTCGCCCGGCGGCACCCGCAGTTCGGGGACCCGCACGACGGTGTCGACCCCCACCCCGCCGACCACCAGCACGTCGTAGCCGTCCCTGTGCCGCTCGGCGGCGGCCCGTCCGGAGCCGGTCATGTGCTCACCCCTTCGCTGCCGGGAGCGAGTCAACCTCAAGAACGCCCCGCCTGCAATGAGTTGCGGAAAATTTCAGAAACAGCTTGCCGCGGGGGCGAAGTTGAGGGCGAGGGCGGGGGTGGGGCCGTGTCGGGGGCCGGAGCCGGGGCCGGGGCCGGGGCCGGGGCCGTGTCGCCGGGGACGCCGTGACCTCGGGCTCGCGTATCGTCGGGGCGGTGGTGATCCGCGCGGGAGCCGTCGGGGGCGCCCCCGCTCTCCCCGGGGCCCGCCGCCCGTGCAACGGCGACCACAGCAAGGTGCATCTGTTCCCATGACCTCCCGTGTCCTCGTCACCGGCGGAGCCGGCTTCATCGGCTCCGCCTACGTCCGCGCGCTGCTCGGTCCGTCCGGGCCGCCCGGGGCGCGGGTGACCGTGCTCGACAAGCTCACCTACGCGGGCAGCCTCGCCCGCCTGGAAGCGGTGCGGGGCCACAGCGGGTTCACCTTTGTGGAGGGCGACGTGTGCGACGCGGCGACCGTGCGACGGCTGGCCGCCGGATGCGACGACATCGTGCACTTCGCGGCGGAGTCGCACGTGGACCGCTCGATCGAGGACGGCTCCGGCTTCACCCGCACCAATGTCACCGGCACCCAGACCCTGCTCGACGCGGCGCTGCGGCACGGCGTGCGCACCTTCGTGCAGATCTCCACCGACGAGGTGTACGGGTCCCTGCCCGAGGGCGCCGCCCGCGAGGACGACCCGCTGCGCCCCAGCTCGCCCTACGCGGCGTCCAAGGCCGCCGCCGACCTCATCGCCCTCGCCCACCACCACACGTACGGCCTGGATGTCAGGGTGACCCGCTGCACCAACAACTTCGGGCCCTGGCAGCACCCGGAGAAGGTGGTCCCGCGTTTTGTGACCGCGCTGCTGACCGGCGGGAACCTGCCGGTGTACGGCGACGGCGCGCAGGTGCGGGACTGGCTGCACGTGGACGACCACGTACGCGCGGTGGAGCTGGTGCGCACCGGCGGGCGGCCGGGGCGGATCTACAACGTCGGCGGCGGGACCGCGCTGGCCAACCTGGACCTCGCGCACCGCCTGCTCGACCGGTGCGGCGCGGGCCCCGACCGCATCAGCCATGTCGCGGACCGGCCGGGGCACGACCGCCGCTACGCCGTGGACGACGGCCGGATCGCCGCGGAACTCGGCTACCGGCCCCGCGCCGGGTTCGAGTCCGCGCTGACCGCGACGGTCGACTGGTACCGCGCCCACCGGTCCTGGTGGGAGCCGCTGCTGACGGCGCGCGGAGCGGGGGAGAGCCCGGGAGCTTCGGGCACTCCGGCCCACCGGCCGGGCGCGTAGGGGCCGTTCGGCTGCCCGGCCCCGCGGCCGGGGGCCGGAGTGCGGTGAAACGGCGACGAACATAGCAGCGCCGACATTCTTGCGAAAGACCTTGCGGCGGTCCCGGGCGTGCTTTCGCCTGCCTAAAGGGAGTCTCTGCGCGAAGGGTTGACCGGTGCGGAAGTAGCGCCGTACGGTCACGGCCGCAAACTCTTGCAGCAAGAACCAGCATGCGGCAGGAGTCCGCACGGCCTGTTCCGGCAAGGCGCGTTGCCGTGCGAGGCCACTCCGGTGTCACCCCCACCCACGAACTGGAGGAACCATGGCCAGAAGGACCGTGGCCGCCGCGCTCGCCGCCCTGGCGGGAGCCGCTGCGGCCGTCACGGCGCCCGCGCCGGCGCAGGCCGCCGCGCCCGGCGGCAAGGACGTCACGGCGGTGATGTTCGAATGGAACTTCGCTTCCGTCGCCAAGGCGTGCACCGACGAACTGGGCCCCGCCGGATACGGGTACGTCCAGGTCTCCCCGCCCAACGAGCACATCCAGGGCAGCACCTGGTGGACGGCGTACCAGCCGGTCAGCTACCGGATCGGCAGCAAGTTCGGCGACCGCGCCGCGTTCAGGAGCATGGTCGGCACCTGCCACGCGGCCGGTGTGAAGGTGGTCGCCGACAGCGTGATCAACCACATGGCCGACGCCTCCGGCACCGGCACCGCCGGGTCGTCGTTCAGCAAGTACGACTACCCCGGCACCTACTCGGCCGCCGACATGGACGACTGCACCTCGCCCGTCACGAACTACGCGGACCGGTGGAACGTCCAGCACTGCGAACTGGTCGGCCTGCCCGACCTCGACACCGGCGAGGAGTACGTCCGCAGGACGATCGCCGGATATCTGAACGACCTGCTCTCGCTGGGCGTCGACGGTTTCCGGATCGACGCCGCCAAGCACATCCCCGAAGCGGACCTCGCGGACATCAAGTCCCGGCTGACCGACCCCGGCGCCTACTGGAAGCAGGAGACCATCGGCGCGGCCGGTGAGGCGGTCCAGCCGTCCGAGTACTACGGCACCGGCGACGTCCAGGAGTTCGGCTACGCCTACGACCTCAAGCGGGTCTTCGACAACGAGAACCTCGCCGAACTGAAGAACTTCGGTACGGCATGGGGACTGCTCCCCTCGGACAAGGCCGCCGTGTTCGTCACCAACCACGACACCGAACGCGGCGGCGGCACCCTCACCTACAAGGACGGCGCCCGCTACACCCTCGCGCACGTCTTCATGCTGGCCTGGCCCTACGGCTCGCCGGACGTGCACTCCGGCTTCGAGTTCAGCGACAAGGACGCGGGCGGACCCCGGGACGGCCAGGTGAACGCCTGCTACACCGACGGCTGGAAGTGCCAGCACGCCTGGCGCGAGATCGCGGGCATGGTCGGGTTCCGCAACACCGCCGCAGGCGCCCCGGTCACCGACTGGTGGGACGACGGCGGCAACCGGATCGCCTTCGGCCGCGGCGACAAGGCGTACGTCGTCATCAACCACGAGGGTTCCGCGCTGACGCGGACCTTCCGGACCTCCCTGCCCGCCGGTGACTACTGCGATGTGCAGAGCGGCAGGGGCGTCACCGTGGACTCCGCCGGGCAGTTCACCGCCACCCTGGGCGCCGACACCGCGCTCGCCCTGCACACCGGCGCCAGGACCTGCGGCGGTTCGGCCGGCGGCGGTGACGGTGACGGCGGGACCACGGCCACCGGGGCGTCGTTCCATGTCGGCGCGACCACCCGGTGGGGCCAGAACATCTATGTCACCGGCGACAACGCCGCGCTCGGCGGCTGGGACCCCGCCAGGGCCCTGAGGCTGGACCCGGCGGCCTACCCGGTCTGGAAGCTCGACGTCGCGCTGCCCGCCGGAACCGCCTTCCGGTACAAGTACGTCCGCAAGGACGCCGACGGCCTCGTCACCTGGGAGAGCGGCGCCGACCGCACCGCCGCCGTCGGCACCACCGGACTGCTCGCGCTGAACGACACCTGGCGCGGCTGACCGCCCCGGGCGCGGGTACTCAGGGATCCCCTGAGTACCCGCGCCCATGTGCCGCGCGGTGCCGCCGACAAGACTGGCGCGGAGACTTCCGGCCACGAGGAGACATCACCATGCGCCACGTCCGACGTGCGGCCGCCCTGGCCGCGATAGCGGCCACGGCCTTCGGCACGCTCACGGCTTGTTCGATGCAGGACGCCGTCTGCGGTGGCGGCGAGTACCCGGTCGCGCCGGTGGGCAGCACCGGCGGCGCCTGCGTCCCGAAGGACGAGGAGCCGCCCAAGGGCTACGTCCGCTACCCCGAGGGCAAGGTGCCCGAGAAGGTCGGGGACACCTGGGACCAGTACTGGGAGACCCATGTGGTCGACCGGGACGGCACCGTCAGGAAGGCCCCCGCGGACGAATAGCCCCGGCCGCGGGGCGGGTCGCCGGAGTCCGGATCCGTGGACGGGCCCGCCGCACCGGGGCACGCGGAAGACCGCCCCGTACTCGCGCAAAAGTCCTCACACATAGGCGACTTGACCGATTCCTCGTATGCTGCGGCGAGACCTCCGGTCCGAACTGTCGTGCGGTTTTCCGCCGGGGGTGCTCCGGCCGCCGCCGCGGCCGGGGAGACGACGACCGGCGTGCGCGCGCCGGGAACACGACATGAGGTGGGGACATGCCGGGAGCAAGGACCTGGGGAGTGACCGCCGCTTCGGCGGTCCTGCTGTGCTGCACCCTTCAGGCGGGGCCCGCGGACGCGGCCGCCGCCGCGCTGCCGCTCTGCCCGACCGTCTTCGGACACGGCGGCTACCCCACGGGAGCCGACCCGTGGGACCGCGACCAGGTGCGCCAGCCCAACCACCCCACGGGCCTCGCCCAGCAGAAGAGCTGGGGAGCGGGCGGTGTGGAGGGCGACCTCCAGCTCACCCGGGACGGCACCAAGGGCGTGATGTGGCACAACACCACGACCAACGGGCTGACCGGCACCCGCAAGCCCGTCACGGAGCTGTGGTGGGCCACCGGAGCCGACCAGCTCAAGGGGCGGACGATCACCCGCGGCCCGTACAAGGGCGAGACCGTCCACACCTTCCGCGCCTGGCTCGACGACGCCAAGGCCAAGAACATCACTCCACTGGTGGAACTCAAGGGCGAGGCCGAGCAGTCGCTCCTCAACAGCGACGCGGCCGTCCGGGAACGGGCCTGGGCCGAGGTCGTCGCGCCCATGAAGGAGCGCATAGCCGACCAGAAGATCATGATGTACACGCACGACAGCGCGCTGAAGCCCGAACTCGACAAGCGCCTCAAGGCGGCGGGTCTCGGCGCCGCCCTCACCGGCCACCCCAGCTGGATCGACGGCGTCGACTGGGAGGAGCCGCCGCCCGCCGCCGCCGGGAACCACGCGGCCTGGCAGGCGGCCTGGACACGGCTGGGCTCGCCCACGACCCGGGTGTCGGTCGCCACCTCGTACACCAAGGACCTCACGGCCTGGCTGAAGGGCAAGTGCGTCTGACGCTCCCGGCGACGCCTCGGGCGACACCCCGGGGGGCACCTCTCGCGGGCGCCTCAGCCCTGGGCGGCGCGCGCCCGCGCCACCTCGTCCGGCACCGAGGCGAGTACGGACTCCAGCCGCCCGGCGGGCAGGCCGCCGCCCTGCGCCGCCTCGGCGGAGCCGCCGCCGCGGCCGTCCAGCAGCCGCTTCACCAGGGCCGAGGCGTCCAGCCCGAGGCCGCGCGCGGCCCCGGTGACGGCCGTGGCGAGCACCGCCCGGTCACCGGTCGCCGCGCCGACGGCGACCACCCCGGGCCGCCGCGCCAGCGCGTCCCGTACGGCCGTGGCCAGCTCCCGGGCACCGGCCGCCCCCTCGTCCGTGGCCGCCGTGACGACGAGGACCCCGCCGGCGTCCACGGCCCCGGCGGCGAGCCGCTCCGCGCGCGCCGCGGTCTCCCGTCGCCGCAGCCGCTGGTTCTCCCGGTCGGCGGTCTTCAGCCGCTCCAGCAGCGCGGCGATCCGGTCGGGCAGTTCGGCGCGCGGCGCCTGGAGCTGCTCGGCGATCCGGGCGGCCAGATCCCGCTCGCGGGCCAGATAGCCGAAGCCCTCGATGCCCACGGCGGCTTCGAGGCGGCGCATCCCGGCACCGACCGAAGACTCGGCGGTCAGCGCGACGGTACCGATCTGGGACGCGTGCTCGACATGCGTACCGCCGCACAGCTCGCGCGACCACGCCCCGCCGATCTCCACGACGCGCACCTTCTCGCCGTACGTCTCCTCGAAGAGCGCGAGCGCGCCCAGCTCCTTGGCCTCCGGGAGCGTCATCCAGCGCACGGCGACGGGCAGGTCCCGGCGCAGTGCCTGGTTGGCGGCCTCTTCGATCTCGCTGCGGGCGGCGGGGGAGAGGCCGCCGCGCCAGGGGAAGTCGAGGCGGAGGTGGCCGGGGCGGTTGTAGGAGCCGGACTGGAGGGCGGTGGGGCCGAGGACCTGGCGCAGGGCCGCGTGCAGCACATGGGTGCCGGAGTGGGCCTGCCGGGCGCCGAGCCGCCACTCGGGGTCGACGGCGGCGCGCACCGCGTCGCCCACCGCCAGCTCGCCGGACATGACGCGCACCTGGTGGGTCACCAGGCCCGGCAGCGGGCGCTGCACGTCCAGCACCTCGGCCTCCGCCGAGGCTCCCGACAGGGTGCCCGCGTCGCTCTCCTGGCCGCCGGACTCGGCGTAGAACGGGGTCCGGTCCAGGACGGCGGTGACGATCTCGCCCTCGCGGGCCGCCGCGAGGGGACCGTCCGGACCGAGCAGGGCCAGGATCCGTGATGCGGTGGTCAGCGCCGACCAGGCCAGCCATTCGGTGGGGCCGTGGGCGTCCAGGACGGGACGCAGCGCGGTGGTGCCGGTGCCGCCCGCCTTGCGGGCGCGGGCGTCGGCGCGGGCGCGTTCGCGCTGCTCGCGCATGAGGGCGGCGAAGCCCTCGCGGTCCACCTCGACGCCCTGCTCGGCGGCCATCTCCAGGGTGAGGTCGACGGGGAAGCCGTACGTGTCGTGCAGCAGGAACGCCTCGGCGCCGGGCAGCCGCCGCCCGCCGGACGCCTTCACCCGGGCCACGGCCGTGTCCAGCACCGTCGTGCCCTGCCGGAGCGTGGCGCCGAACGCCTCCTCCTCCCCGGCGGCCCGGTCGGCGATCCGCTCGAAGCCGTCCGCGACCTCGGGATAGCCGGGCGCCATGCTGTCGCGGGCCACGGCGAGCAGGTCCACCAGCGCCGGGTCGCCGTACCCGAGGCGGCGCATCGCGCGCACCGAACGGCGCAGGATGCGGCGCAGCACATAGCCGCGCCCCTCGTTGCCGGGGGAGGTGCCGTCGGCGAGCAGCATCAGGGCGGTGCGGACGTGGTCGGCGACCACCCGCAGCCGTACGTCGTCCTCGGCGGCGGTGCCGTAGCGCACCCCGGCGAGCGCGGCGGCCCGCTCCAGCACCGGGCGGACCTCGTCGGTCTCGTAGAGGTTGGCGGCACCCTGGAGCAGGGTGGCCATACGCTCCAGGCCCATGCCGGTGTCGATGTTGCGGCGGGGCAGCTCGCCGAGAACGGGGTAGCCGGACTTGCCGGGGCCCTCGCCGCGCTCGTACTGCATGAAGACCAGGTTCCAGAACTCCATGTAGCGGTCCTCGTCGACCGCCGGGCCGCCCGCGCGGCCCAGCTCCGGGCCGCGGTCGTAGTACAGCTCGGAGCAGGGGCCGCACGGACCGGGCACGCCCATGGACCAGAAGTTGTCCTCGTCGCCGCGTGCCACGATCCGCTCGTCGGGCAGACCGGCGACGCGGCGCCACAGGGCGCGCGACTCGTCGTCGCTGTGGTGCACCGTCACCCAGATCCGGTCCGGGTCCAGGCCGTAGCCGCCGCCGGTGACCGGGGTGGTGGACAGCTCCCAGGCGAAGGCGATCGCCTCTTCTTTGAAGTAGTCGCCGAAGGAGAAGTTGCCGTTCATCTGGAAGAAGGAGCCGTGCCGGGTGGTGCGGCCCACTTCCTCGATGTCGAGGGTGCGCACGCACTTCTGCACGCTGGTCGCCCGCGCCCAGGGGGCCGGTGCCTCGCCGGTCAGGTACGGCTTGAAGGGGACCATGCCCGCGTTCACGAACAGCAGCGTCGCATCGGGCGTGGGCAGCGGGGCGCTGGGGACGACGATGTGGTCCCGCGCGGCGAAGAAGTCGAGGAAGCGGCGGCGGATGTCGGCGGTGCGCAAGGCGTGCTCCGAAGGCTCACAGAGGAAGAGAAGGAGGGAGAGGGAGGAGAAGGGGAGGGGAGAGGGGGAGGGGGACGAGGGTCCGCGCGGGGTGACGGGGGCCGAGGAGGACGACGCTGCCTCTGCCCTCGGGCGCGGGGTGGGTGGCCTGCGTCCAGCCCTGGCGGCGGTAGAAGGAGAGGGCGCGGGTGCTCCGCACGGAGGTCAGCAGCCAGGCCCGGCCCCCGGGCGAGTCCGCGGTCACGGCCGCCAGGAGCCGCGCGGCGAGGCCGGTGCCGCGGGCGGCGGCGCGTACGGCGAGTTCGTCGACCTCCAGTGCGCCGCAGAGCCAGTCCGCGGTGCGCTGCGGGCCGAGACCGGCCCCGGCCTGCGGGTGACAGCGGTCGGTGGGGAACGGGGCGGGCGTGATCCACGCCGTGGCGAAACCGACGACCTGCCCGTCGCACGACGCCGTCGCGGCGGTGAAACCCGGGCGGCGCGCGTCGGCCGCGAGGCGTGTCACGAACTCGTCGGCCCGGGACTCGTCCTCCTCCCAGGGAGGGGCGCAGAAGGCATCGACGTAGACGGAGCGCAGCGCGGGAGCCTGCCGGAGCAGACCGGTGTCCCCGAAGACGCGGATGCCGGTGCGCATCAGGCCGCCGCCGTCCCTGGGGCGGCGACCGGGTGCAGGGCGGCGTACTCCAGCGGCGCCGACGGGTCGATCGACACGTCCAGCGGCGCGGGCGCGGCACCGGCGCGGACCAGCAGGTCGCCGACGGCCGCGATCATCGCGCCGTTGTCGGTGCACAGCCGCAGCGGCGGCACCCGCAGGGTGATCCCGGCCGCCCGGCAGCGCTCCTCGGCGAGCGCGCGCACCCGCGAGTTGGCGGCCACGCCGCCCACGACCACCAGGGTGGCGACGCCGTGCGCGCGGCAGGCGGCGACGGCCTTGCGGGTGAGGACGTCGGCGACGGCCTCCTGGAGGGACGCCGCCCCGTCGGCGACCGGCAGCGCGCGCCCGGCGTGCGCCTCGGCCCAGCGCGCCGCGGCGGTCTTCAGGCCCGAGAACGAGAAGTCGTACGAGCCGGGCAGCGGGCGGGGGAGGGGGACAGCGCGCGGATCCCCCGCGCGCGCTGCCCGGTCGATGGCCGGACCGCCGGGATACGGCAGCCCGAAGGCCCGCGCGACCTTGTCGAAGCACTCCCCGGCGGCGTCGTCCAGGGTGTCGCCGAGGTGCACGATCGGGTCGCGGGCCAGGTCGCGCACGAGCAGCAGCGAGGTGTGGCCGCCGGAGACGATCAGCACCACGCACGGGTCCGGCAGCGGGCCGTGCTCCAGGGTGTCGGCGGCGACATGCCCGGCCAGGTGGTGCACGCCGTGCAGCGGCACCCCGAGCGAGTACGCGAGCGCCTTGGCACCGGCCAGGCCCACCTGAAGGGCCCCGGCGAGTCCCGGTCCCGTGGTCACGGCGACCGCGCCGATGTCGGACAGCCGCAGCCCCGCCTCGTCCAGGGCGCGCCGCACCACCGGGGTCAGGGCGTGCAGATGCGCACGGGCGGCGATCTCGGGGACCACGCCTCCGAACCGGGCGTGCTCGTCCATGCTCGACGCCAGCGCCTGCCCCAGCAGGCGGCCGTGGCGCACCAGCCCGACCCCGGTCTCGTCGCACGACGACTCGATGCCCAGCACGACGGGGGAAGCCACCACGGCACCTCTTCTTTCTGCCACCACTGCGTTATTGCAAACAGTATGCAACAAGAGAAGGTGCTGGCCCCGGCACGATGGCCGAGCAGGGGCCGAAGGGACCCAAGGGACCGGAACTGGAGATTCCCTCGACGGCTCCTGGGGTGACATGCCCACGGCGCCCCGGGTACGGTAGGGATCTTGTAAACAAGCTGCTGATCGACCATCGGGGGACGGGGATGACGCACGGTTCGGACGGCTCACGGCCACCGGTTCCTCCCCGGCCCCCGCAGCCGCCGCAGCCCCCGCCCCCGGTTCCCCCGGCGGGACACGGGGCGCCGCGCTGGGCGTGGTGGGTCGTCGGCATCCTGATCCCGGTGGCCGGTCTGGTCGTCACGGTGGCCACGCAGCAGCGGGCGGGCTCGCCGCCCTCCGTGGCGGCGCCCTCGTCGGGGGACGCGGTGGTCCCCGGATCGCCGATGATCACACCGGCGGCGACCTCGGGTGCTCCGGAGGCGCCCTCGGAGGCGGACGCCGCGTCATCCCCGGACGGGGAAGCGGGGACGGACGCGGGCACGGGGGCGGACACCGGCTCGCCCTCGCCCACCCCTTCGGGCACACCCGCCGCCGTCCTCAGGACCGGCGATCTCAGCCTGGAGAGCGGCGACAGCGCCGACCTGGAACACGGCACCACCGGGAAGTCCGTCAGGAATCCGGACATCTCGTGGAGCGGGAGCGACGACTTCTCGGTGCTGAGCGGGCGGATCACCGCCGCCACGGGCGGGGTGACCCCCGCCCGCTGTGTGCACAACCTCCGCAGCTACACGAGCGGTTCGGGCTGGATGTCCCAGGACGGCGAGTGGTTCTGCCTGCCCACCAGCGCGGGGCATGTGGCGGCCCTGGAGTACCTCGGCCGGAACGAGGGCCGGCGGCGGTTCCACTACATCGTGTGGGACCTGGCCGCACCCGCGGAGTGAGCCGCCGGGCGGACGGCGGGCGGCTCGCCGCACGGCGGGCGTTGTACGCGGCCGCCCGGACGCCTCCTGCGAGGGTGCCCCGCCGGGAGCACCCTCACAGGAGGAGGCGGACGGCGGTCAGATCCGGTTGGCCAAGGGCACGGTGATCTGCTTCAGCCAGCTGCCGGAGGCGAAGTCCCGTGCCCTGAGGACCACATGGTCGCGGTGCACCTCCACCTGGAGGCCCTGGTTGAACGCGCCGTCGACGGCGTTCTCGCCGCCCTGGCCGTTGTCGGTGAAACCGGTCTGCACGGCACCGGTGTTGATGACCGCGAAGCCGTCCAGGTTGGCGGTGCCGGGCACCACGCGGCGCACGTACCAGTCGGACAGGCCCAGGTCCCAGTGGGTGTGCCCACTGAAGAGGAACACGTCGCGGTAGCGGCCGAGGAGCCCGAGCAGCCGGTCCGACTGGAGATAGTCGCTCATGTAGAGCTTGTTGCGGGTGCCGGAGACGGTGTTGGGCAGCGGGTGGTGCGTGATCACCATGACGGGCCTGCGCCGCCGCGCCCAGTATGCGAGCCGGTCCTCCAGCCAGCGGAACTGCGCCTCGCTGAGCCACACCTCGTCCCACAGCTTCGGGTCGTGGTAGTGCATGTAGCGCTCGGTGCCGATGGTCAGCACCGGGATGCCGCCGAACGTCGTCTCCGCGTAGACCCGGCCGCGCTCGGCGAACCTGTAGAAGCTGCGGAACAGGGAGTCCTCGGTGGTGCCGTTGGGCCAGCTCGCCTGCGCCAGTGTGTCGGGGTCGGCCCACTTCGGGACGTAGAACTCGTGGTTGCCGATGGCCCAGGCGATGTCGCGCGGGTGCGGGTTCCGCTCGAACACCTTGCGCACCTCGGCGTATTCGGCGTCGTAGCCGCGCGGTGTGATGTCACCGGCCACGGCGAGGCCCGAGCTGTGCGGGTTGGTGGCGCGCATGTCCTTCAGCGCGACGGCCAGGTCGCCCAGGTCGCCCTGGATGTCGCTGATGACGTTGAAGGTGGTCAGCGGCGCACCGCCGCGCCCGCCGGGCCCCGGCGCGGCTTCGGCGGGTACCTGGGCGAGCGTGCCGAGCGCGACGGCACCGGCCGTCGCGGCGATGAGAGATCTGCGTTCCACGGAGGATCCTTTTCGACTGCGACGCGGGGCGGGCCGGACCGGCCCGCCCCGCATTCGGGCTAGACCCGTTACTCTTACGCGACCAACGCGACGGCCGAGTGAACGGTGTGCGACATCGGACCGCCCCGGACCACCGGGCGCGACGGGCCCGTTCCTCCGGCAGAAGGGCACTCAGCCCTCCGGGGAAGGCCGCTCGACTCGGCGAAAGGGGCTCGGCCCTCCGGGGGAGGGGGCTCAGCGCGTCACCGACTCCGTGGTGATGCGGAAGGCGAGCGCGTCGCCCTGGTGGCCGTCGATGCGGATGCTGCGCCCGCAGGGCCCACGGTCGGCGGTGGTGGCGGTGATCCAGCAGGGCTGGTCGAGTTCGACGTAGCGGTAGAACCGGGCGTCGAAGCCGACCGGCACGGTCGGTCCGCCGGGCGCCGCGCAGGCGTGGGCCGCCTGGCTCGCGGCCTCCAGGAGCACCATGCCGGGCACATGGTCGTGGGGGTGGTCGAACAGCACCCGGTGCGCGGTGTCCGTCCGCAGCCGCCAGTGGTACGGGATCAGGCCGGTGGCGAGCACCACGTCCTGCTCGCGGGTGCGGCCGACGGTCGCGGGCGGCAGCGCGGGGGCGGGCGGCAGGGCGCGGGCGAACGCCTGCCGGGCGTCGGCGTGACTGCCGCGCAGCCGGTCGTAGATGGCGGGTGGCAGCGCGGAGTAGCGCAGGCGCGCGGTGCCCAGTTCGACGCCGTCGCGCGAGGCGGTGGCGAGCGTCGTCAGATGGATGGAACCGGCCCTGCGGCGCACGATGTCGGTGTGCCGCAGACGTAACTCGATCGTGGCGCCCCGGCCGGTGCGGGCCAGGACCGCCGGGTCGACCTGGGTGACCAGATACTCCCAGCCGAGCCGGTGGGTCAGCGGGATGTCGAAGACGGTGTGGCTGACGACGGCGGCGGCCTGGCGCACGCTCTCGCTGAACAGCAGCGGGCTGAAGGTGCCGTCGGGCCGGTCGTAGAAGCCGTGGGCGGCCGGCCAGCGCACGGTGACCGTCTGCTCCTCGGCGGCGCTGCGGCGCCAGCCGGTGACCAGGGCCTCGCTCGGCTCGGTCTTGCGGGTGGATCCCAGGACGGTGCTTGCGACGGCCCGGTCGGTGGTGACGGTGGCGGCGACAGCACTGCTGGCCATACGAGCTCACTCCCCTTGAACATCGTCATGGACTGTTGAACATCGTCATGGACTGCCTGCATGGTGGGGGTGGATCACTTATAAGATAGAGAAAGCAATTTTTTTTGTCGAGGTCGAGAGGGGGGCCAGAAATGGCCAAGCGGGAACCGAAACAGGAACGGTCCCAGCGGACGCGGGCCGTGCTGGTCCAGGCGGCGGCTGAGGTGTTCGCCGAGTCCGGCTTCGCCGGGGCCAGTGTCAACAAGATCGCCAACCGGGCCGGTCTGACGCTCGGGGCGCTGTACTTCCACTTCGAGAACAAGGAGGCCGTGGCGCGGGAGATCGTCCGGATGCAGCCCAGCTTCGCCACGCCGGTCGACGGCGCCGAGGGGCTCCAGCGGGCCGTGGACATCACCCTGATCTGGGCCTACGGCCTGCTGCGCAACCCGGTGCTGGTGGCCGGCGCCCGACTGGTCGCCGAACAGGGGGACTTCATGGGTCCCGAGGAGAACTCCCACCGGCAGTGGGCGGCGATCCTCGCCGACGCGCTGCGCTCGGCGCAGGCCCGGCGCGAGGTCCGCTCCGGGGTCGACGTGGAGGCCGTCGCACGGCTCGTGGTCAACGCCAGCACCGGCGCCCAGTTGCACGCCTTCGCCGAGTCGGGGCCGGGCCGCGGCGATCTGCCGTACCGCATCGAGGAGATGTGGCGGTGCCTGCTGCCGGCCCTGGCGGTGCCCTCGGCGATCAAGCGGCTGGAGTTCGGGGAGGGCCGGGCGCGCCCGGACGCCGACGCTCCGATGCATGCCTGAGGCAACCGCGGGCGGCGGGCGCGCAGGCGCCGCGACCGGCGGCGATGGCTGGTTCGGATGGCTCGGCCCGACCGCTTACCGAAAGTTCTTTCGGTTTTGAATGAAGCTGGGACACACTGTCTGGCGGAGTCGGTATCCGAACGGGGGAGTGACAGATGGTGGCAACCAGCCCTGCGCGCAAGGAACTTGACGGCAAGGTCATCATGATCACGGGGGCGTCCAGCGGCATCGGGGCGGCCGCCGCCCAGGTCATGGCCGCCCAGGGCGCCGCCGTCATGCTGATGGCGCGCCGCGAGGAACGGCTGCTGAAAGTGGCCGCGGAGATCTCCGCCGCCGGGGGTGTCGCCGAAGTGACGGTCGGCGACGTCACCCGGCCCGCCGACGTCGCACGGGCCGTGGCCCGGACGGTGAGCGCGTACGGCGGGCTGGACGCGGCCTTCAACAACGCGGGGTGGGGCTCGGCCGGCACCCCGCTGCACGAGACGGACGACCGCGACTACGACCACATCATGGAGGTCAACGTGCGGGGCGTGTGGAACTGCTTACGGCAGCAGATACCGGTGATGCTCCGCCAGTCCTCCGGCGGCGCGATCGTCAACACCTCCAGCACCGCGGGCCGGTTCGCGACCGGGGCCAGCGCGCCCTACGTCGCCGCCAAGCACGCGGTGCTCGGCATGACCCGGGCCGCCGCCGCCGAGTACGGCGACCGCGGGATCCGGGTGAACGCCCTGATCGTGGGCTCCACCCGGACCGATCTGCTGACCGGGACGTTCGACAAGGCGCAGTTGCGGGAGGAGCACGCGACCGCCCGCGCCATCATGCACCGGCTCGCGGACCCGACCGAGATCGCCGAGGCCGCCGCCTGGCTGTGCAGCGACCGCTCCTCCTTCGTCACCGGCGCGGACGTGCCGGTGGACGGCGGGTGCGTCGCGGTCTGAACGGCACGCCCCGGGGTCTCCGCTGGAACGCCGCACCCCGGCGGGGCCGTTCACCCCGCCGCGCCTCCGTCCGGCGGGCCCCCGCCCCCGCCGGACGGACCGGCCCCACGGTCCCGCCCCTCACACCTCTCGCACCTCTCATACCCCTCGCACTCATCGCACTGCTCGGGACTCCTCGCACTCCTCTTGCTCCCGGTCTCCTCAGTCCTCCTCGCGGCCCAGCCGCCCGTAGGCGTACGCGGCCGAGACCAGGGTCATGTGGTGGTGCCAGCCGGGGAAGGAGCGGCCCTCGAAGTCGCAGAGGCCGAAGTCCTCCTCCAGGGTGGTCACGGTGGTGTCGGTGCCGGTCTGGAGCGCCGCCAGCGCGAGCAGTTCGTCGATGCGGTGGTCCACGAGGTTGGTGAGCCACATCCGGTCGAACCGCTGCTGGTCGGGCACCCAGCGGGCGAACAGCCGGTAGAACGTCCGCGAGGAGAGCGGCTCCTCGCGCGCCGAGGAGAGGCGCACCAGGCAGGACACGATGCGTACGTGCCGCTGCCGTCCGGCGGCGGAGCCGACGACGGCGGTGTGCGGACGGCGCACGCTGCGCGACCACAGCACCCGCTCGGCGGTCTGCGGCACCGCCGCCCCGGGTGCCGTACGGGGGTTCGCGGCGGCGACCGGTCCGTGCGGCTCGACCGGTAACCGGCGCGGTACGGCGATGACGAAGCCGTGGCGGCGCCGGGTCAGCCCGCGCACCAGCAGCCCCGCGTCCTGGCAGTCGCTGAGGTCGGCGACCGTGGGCACCGGGGTGTGGCGCGAGCGCGCGGCGGCGGTGTCCACCAGGGACAGCGCGTGCTCCCACAGCGGGCGGTGCTCCTCGGCGGCGGGGATCCGCGCCTGGCGGCGCAGTTGCTGGTCACCGGCCCAGCGCTCGGGCAGCAGCAGATGCCAGTCGACGGGCAGGTGCCCGTCGTCGGTCGCCAGGAACAGACCGATCGCCTGCTGGCAGTTGAGCGTGCGCCCCGAGGCGGCGACGAAGCAGCGCTGCACGCCCACCGAGCGGTCACCCCGCTTGGGCAGCACGGCGCGGCCCAGCGTCCAGGCGCGCGGCCGGGCGCGGTCCTCCGCCCAGCGGGTCAGCTCCTCGCGCGCCGGATCCCACTCCCACGGGCTGCTGTTGACGAACTGCTGGAGGGACTGGCCGGCGGTGGGCGAGGCGGAGACGGCGGCGGCCAGCCGGCGCACCGACTTCTTGCCCGGTGTGCTGAGCAGCCCCTCCAGATAGGCGTGGGCCCAGCGGCGCTGGTCGGCGCGCGTCAGGTGCCCGAAGAGCGCCCCGGCGAAAGCCGCCACGGGCGTCTCCTCCAGCAGGGCGGGGGTGCGGGACGGGTAGCGCACGGCCATGGTGCAGTCCTTCCACAGACGGTCACGGTGCCGGATGCAAGAATAATAGCGATTGTTTTTTTTATCTTAGCCACGGCGGATGCGACCCGCGAGACTTGGCCAAGTCGGAGTGGATCTTGGGACATTCGGCAAAGAGGTGTTGCGTCCCGTCACCACGTGCAAGAACCTGGTCGGGACACCGACCCGGTCGGCCCGGGGGCGTTCCGTGCGGCATCAGTGCAGGACAGCCGCGTCGTGGACAGTCGGCCGACGCGCAGCCGGCACCCGTCGTCCGTCCGGTCACGGTCGCGCGCGTGCCCCCACCATGATTGGCGCTGAATACCGCTCTATGGCAGACGAGTTGACACCATCGTGAGGACCGGTCCCGGGCATTCCCCGCCGCCCCGTCCCGCGTATCTGGCCGGAACCGTTGACTCGCTGCTACCAGGAGTCGGAGACCTCCCATGGTGAAACAGGAAAGAGCTCTGCGCACACGGAGCGCACTGCTTCAGGCGGCGGCCGAGGCTTTCGACGAGCAGGGCTACGACGGCGCGTCGTTCACCCAGATGTGCAAGCGGGTCGGCATCTCCATGGGCGCCCTGACCTACCACTTCTCCACCAAGGACGACCTGGTGGCGGCCATCCAGGAACAGGGCCGCGAGACCACCAGGGCCGTGGTGGAGCGGACCGTCTCCGCCGCGGCGCCGCCCCTGCGCACGGCGGTCGATCTGACGCTGGCCGTCACCGATCTGCTCAGCGCCGACGCCGCCGTCCGCGCCACCGCCCGGCTCTCCCGCGAGCGCCCCGCCCTCGAACCGGCCTGGCAGTCCCTGTGGGCGCGGCCGCTGCGCGACCTGATCCACCGCGCCGAGGGCCGCGGACTGCGCCCCGGAACCGACCCGGACACGGTCGCCACACTCGCCGTCCACCTGGTCACCGGCGCGGAGGCGGGCATCCGCCACGCACGGCAGACCCAGGGCCTCCAGACGCCCCGCGCGACCCGGGAACTGGCGCGGATCTGGCAGCTGATCCTGCGCGGCGCGGCCACCGGCCCCGGCGCGGAGTCCGCCGCGGTGCCCTGCCCGGACCCCGCGCCGCCCGCCGGCCGGGACGAACGGCCGCCCGACGGGGTCGAAAACGCGCCATGAACGGCCACCGCGCTCCGCGCACGCCCGGGCACGCACCGGAACCGTCCGAGCCGCGGCCACGCGCTCCGGGCGCCCCTCGGTGAGCCCGTCCCACCCGCACCACGACCTCCCTCCCGCACCCTCCCGCACCCTCCCGCACCCTCCCGCACCTGTCACCGCGCAGCCGAGAAGAGGCCCCGCCATGGAAGACCCCGCGCCCGCCCCGCCGCCGGTACCCCTGCCTGCACCTGACAGGGGCAGGCAGCGGGCGGCGGACCGTGCCACGCTGGCGGGCATGGACCAGCGACCCGAGCTAGGCACGTTCCTGCGCTCCCGGCGCGCCCGGCTCCGCCCCGAGGACATCGGCCTCGTCACCTACGGCGGCCGCCGCCGCGTACCGGGCCTGCGCCGCGAGGAACTCGCGCAGCTCGCCGGGGTGAGCGTCGGCTACTACACCCGGCTGGAACAGGGGCAGAGCCCCAACGCGTCCGACGCCGTGCTCGACGCCGTCGCCCGGGTGCTGCGCCTCACCGACACCGAGCGCGCCCATCTGCACAGCCTGGCCCGCAAGAAGCCCAGAGCCCGTCGGCGCGTGCGGCCCGAACAGGTCCGGCAGGGCGTCCGCCTGATGATCGACGCCTTCGGCGACGTACCCGCCCTCGTGATCGGCCGCACCGGCGACATCCTGTGCTGGAACCGCATGGCCCACGCGCTGCTCGCGGGCCACGTCGGCTTCGACGCCCCCGGCCGCACCGGCGAACGCCCCAACGTGGCCCGCCTCGTCTTCCTCGACCCGCACACCCGCGAGCTGTACGCGGACTGGCGGCAGAAGGCCCGCGCCACCGTCGAGGACCTGCGCATGACGGCGGCCCGCCACCCCGACGACCCGCGGTTCGCCGAACTCGTCGGCGATCTCACCCTGCACAGCCCGGAGTTCGCCACCCTGTGGGCGGCCCAGGACGTACGCCCCTGCCTGCGCCAGACCCGGGAGTTCCGGCACCCCCTGGTGGGCTCGCTGACCCTCGCCAACGAACTGCTCGACCTCACCTACGACGACGGGCAGCGGGTGTCGGTCTTCAACGCCGAACCCGGCTCACCCTCGCACACCGCGCTGCGCCTGCTGGCCGACCTGGCCTCGGCCGCCCCGGTGACGCGCCCGGAGACCGCCGCGGTCGACTGACCCGACCCCGGCCCCACGTCCGCGGTCCCTTCCCCGGAGGCCGCGGGCTCCGCCCGGCCCGGCATCGCCGTCCCCCGTCGTTGCCGGGCCGGGCTCTTCGCTGCCCGGATCCGGGCCTACTACGGCAACTCCCCACTGTGGCCGCCCGTTCGCCCGCCCGCGTTGATCTCGCGGGCCCCTCGCACGTTCACTGAGGATCGGTGGTCCCGCGCCCGGCCGGAGCCTGCACCTGCCGGAGGTAGGCACCGCGGAACTACCCGCCGCAGAAGGCTGGGTAGCGGGCCGCGCGGGCCACAGGCTTGTTCTCACCCACCCAAAGCTCGTACGTGAGAGGCATCCCACCATGGTGGTAACCAACACCCCCCAGGCCGCCGCAGAGGCGCCGCCGGACACCTTAGGACTACGGGGCTGGCTCACCCTGATCACGTTGTGCGGCGCGACCTTCCTGATCGCACTGGACTTCTCGATCGTGACGGTGGCGCTGCCCGAGATCGGCCGCGACCTGGACTTCGCCACCACCGGTGACCTCCAGTGGGTGGCCACCGCGTGCCTGCTGCCCACGGCGAGCCTGCTGCTGCTCTTCGGCCGGGTCTCGGACCTCGTCGGCAGGCGCCGGCTGTTCATCCTCGGCATCGTCCTGTTCACCGGACTCTCCCTGATGGGCGGCCTCGCGCCGAGCCCGGCCGTCCTGATCGTGGCCAGGGCCGGACAGGGCGTCGCCGCCGCCATGATCGGCCCCACCGCCATCGCCCTGATGACGTCGGCCTTCCGCGAGGGCCCGCAGCGCACCAAGGCGCTCGCCGTCAACGGCGCGCTGCTCTCCCTCGGCTTCGTCATCGGCACCATCGGCGGCGGCGTCATCACCAGCGGCCTCAACTGGCGCTGGACCATGCTCATCATGGTGATCCTCGGCGCGGTCATCTCCTTCGGCGCGGTCGTCCTGCTGCCCAAGGACGGCCCCCGCACCGCCATCCGGCTGGACGTGCCCGGCGCGATCCTGGCCAGCGCGGGCCTGTTCGCCCTCGTCTACGGCATCTCCACCGGCGCCGACGCCGGCTGGACCAGCGGCTCCACCCTCGGCTCGCTGATCGCGGCCGTGGTGCTCATCGCGGCCTTCCTGGCCGTCGAGGCCCGCCACCCCGCGCCGCTGGTCTCCGTGGAACTGCTCAACCGGTCCACCGTCAAATGGAGCTTCGTCGTCGGCTTCGTCACCTTCGGCATGTGCGGCGGCACCACCGTGCTGCTGAGCCTCTACATGCAGGACGTGCTGGGCTACTCGGCGCTGTCGACCGGCTTCGGCTTCCTCGCCGAGGGCGCCACCGCCATGATCGCCGGCACCATCGCCTCCAAGGTGATCGGCTCCCTCGGCACCCGGCAGACCATGATGCTCGGACTCTTCGTCCAGGGCGCCGGCACCGGCGCCATGGTCCTACTGCCCGCCGACAGCAACATCCCGGCGCTGCTGCTCACGTCGGGCGCCATGGGCTTCGGCCATGTGCTGAGCGTCGTCGCCTTCATCACCACCCTCACCTCCGGACTGCGCAGCGACGAGCAGGGTGTGGCCGGTGCGCTGTCGCAGATGCCGCAGTTCGTCGGCGCGATCGGCGTGGCCGGGCTCGCCGCCATCGTCACCGCGCGCTCCGCCTCGCTGGCCTCCTCCACCTCGGCGCGGCTCGCCACCCTGGGCGGTCTGCACGCGGCGATGCTCACCGCCGGGCTGGTCTGCCTGGCCGGACTGGTCGTCGCGGCCACCCTGCTGCGCCGCCCGGCCCCCGCACCGGAGCCGGAGACGGTACCGGCACCGGCGTCCTGAACCCCGTCCGGCGCCCCGCCCCCGCGGGCGCCGGACGGCCGAGCCCGGTGCGCCACGGCCGAACGGCCGCGGCGCACCGGGCTCACCCCACTCCCCGGCACCCGCCCGCCGGCCGACCGACCCGAGGTGACCGCCATGTCCACCGCACCCCGCACCACCGCCGCACCCCGCACCACCGCGCCCGCGCCCCGTACGCCCGACGCCCACCGGACGGGTCCCGCCGGGCCCGGAGCGGCGGAGCGGCGCGACCGCAACCTGCGTACCCTGCGCCGCTACTTCACGCTGCTCGCCGCCCGCGACATCGACACCTGGATCGGCCTGTGGGCCGAGGACTGCGAGGTGCGGATGCCGTACTCCGCCGGGGACCTGCCCGCCGTGATCGAGGGCCGCGAGGCGCTGCACGCCTTCTACGCCGGACAGGCGGCGGCCTACACGCGGCTGGAGTACCCGGACACCGAACTGCACCCGCTCGACGACCCGGCCCGCGCCCTGGCCCGCTGGTACCCGCGGGCCGAACTGGCCGACGGACGGGTCTACCGCAACCACAACATAGGTCTGTTCGAGTTCACCGAGGACGGACTGATCCACCGGTTCACCGAGTACTTCAACCCGGGCTTCTTCACCGCCGAGACGGACGCCGAAGGCACTGTTCCCGACGCCCCCGACGCCCCCGCCGCACCCGCTTCCTGAGCGACGCGCCCGCACCCGCCCCGCACCCGGACCAAGGAGCGCACCCATGCCGCCGACCCCGACCCCGACCACCCCGCCCCTCACCCCCGGCGAGCGCCGGGCCCGCAACCTCGGCGCGCTGCGCCGCTACTTCGCCCTGCTGGCCGCCCGCGACCTCGACACCTGGATCGGCCTGTGGGCCGAGGACTGCACCCAGCACGTCCCCTACGCCACCGGCGGCCTGCCCGCCTCGCTGGCGGGCCGGGACGAGATACGCGCCCTCTACGGGGATATGGCCGCCGGGTTCACCCGGCTCACCTTCACCCGTACCGAGTTCCACCCGCTCGACGACCCGGACAAGGTGTTCGCCCGCTGGGAGCCGCGCTGCGAACTGGTGTCGGGCGGCGTCTACTCCAACGAGAGCGTCGGTCTGTTCGAGTTCGACGCCGCCGGACGCATCCGGCACTTCACCGAGTACTTCGACCCCGCCGGACTCGTCGAGCGGCACGACGCGTTCGGCCCGGAGCGGGCGGTGCCGGGCGGCGGTGTCACACCGGGCGGATGAGGCGGCTCTCGTAGGCGAAGATCACGGCGTGTATCCGGTCGCGGAGTCCGAGCTTGTGCAGGATCCGCCCCAGATGGGACTTCACGGTCGCCTCCGCGAGGTGCAGCGCGGCCGCGATCTCGGCGTTGGACAGACCGCGGCCCACCCGGACGAGCACGTCGCGCTCGCGCGCGGAGAGCCGCCGCAGCAGCTCGTCGCGGGCGGCATCGGCCCCGTCGGGGATGTGCGGGCGGATGTTCTCCAGCAGGAGCCGGGTGATCCGCGGGGAGACGACGGCGTCGCCCGCCGCCACACCGCGGATCGCGGCGAGCAGTTCCTCGGGCCGGGCGTTCTTCAGCAGGAAGCCAGAGGCTCCGGCGCCGAGCCCGGCGAAGGCGTACGCGTCGAGGTCGAAGGTGGTGAGGATCAGCACCCTGCTGCGCGGAGCGGCCCGGACGACCCGCCGGGTCGCCTCGATCCCGTCGGTCCCGGGCATCCGGACGTCCATGAGGACGACGTCGGGCCGCAGTTCCCGGGCGAGGCGCACCGCCTCGGCGCCGTCCGCGGCCTCCCCGACCGGTGCCATGTCGGGCTGCGCCTCCAGGACGGTGCCGAAGGCCATGCGGAGCAGCGCCTCGTCGTCGGCGATCAGGACCCGGATCGTCACGCGGACGCCTCCCCGGTGCTGCCGAGACCGAGGCGGGTGCGGACCCGCCAGCCGCCGCCCGGGAGCGGCCCGGCCCACAGCGTCCCCCCGTAGGCGGCGGCGCGCTCGCGCATGCCCGGGATGCCGTGGCCGGACGGCACGGCGCGGGGGAGGGGCGCGCGCGGGCCGCTGTCGGTGACGTCCACGGTGACGGCCTCGGCCGAGCAGCACACCCGGACCTCCGCGCGGGTGCCCGCGGGTGTGTGTCTGAGCGTGTTGGTCAAGGCTTCCTGCACCAGACGGTAGACGGTCAGCTGGGCGGTGGCGGGCACGCGGGTGTGGCCGCCGCGGAGATCGAGGCGGGTCGGCAGCCCGGCGGCGCACATCTGGTCCGCCAGGGAACGGAGTTGGGCGATGCCGGGCAGCGGGTGGCGCTCCGCCTCCGGTTCGCCGGCCCGCAGGACGCCCAGGGAGCGCCGCATGTCGGTGAGGGCCTGCCGGCCCGTCTCGGAGATCTGGCGCATCGCTCCGGTCGCCCTGTCCGGTGACCGGTGCTGGGCGTGCACGGCCGCGTCGGTGAGGGCGACCATGACGGACAGGTTGTGGGTGACGATGTCGTGCATCTCGCGGGTGATGCGGGCCCTCTCCTCGGCGACGGCCAGCCGCGCCTGCTGTTCCTGCTGCTGCTCCAGGCGCGCGGCCCGCTCCCGCACGGCCGCGAGGTAGGCACGGGCGGTCCGCGCGTTCACCCCGAGGACGGCGGCGGCCACGGTCGTCGCGGTCAGCGCGGCGAAGAGCGTCAGGAACGCGCCGTCCGCCGCCCAGCGCAGACAGGCCAGCAGCGCTCCCGCCTCCACCACGGCGGCGGCGGCCAGGGTGCGCCACCGCCCCGAGCGCGCGGCCACGGAGTGCAGCGCCACCAGCAGGGCGACGTCCGCGGGCAGTTGGACGTCCGCCAGCCACTGGACGAAGGCCGCGGCCGCCACCGCGCCGAACACGGTGAGCGGCGCCCGGCGCCGCCACAGCAGGGGCAGCGCGAGAGCGGCCGTCAGGGCGACGGCCACCGGCAGCTCCGGCGACGCGCGCCCGGTCGTCGCGCCGACGAGGAGCAGCGCGGGTAGCAGCGAGTCCGCCGCCACGGGCGGCAGCCGCAGACCCCGGAACGGTACGCCGCCCGCCCGGATCCGGTGGGCGCAGCGCGCCGCCCGCACCGGGTGGGCACGGCCGGGTTCCACGGCGGCCTCGGTCATCACACGTCCCTGTCGGTCCCACGTCGTGAGGGCCCCGGACGGGCCTCCACCGCGTACGCCCGCGCACGGGCCGGAGCCGGGCAGGCGCGGGCGGCGCGCGACCCGCGCCGCCCGGTGCGTACCGCGGCCCTGCCACCGTAGGCCGCGCGCCGCCGGAACACATGAGTCCACCGTCTGATCGCACCGCGCCGGAATGCGACCACAGGAGGAGTGCCCGTACCTCCCACGGTCGCAAAGCGGCCGCTGATCCGGTGCGGCGGGGTGCGACCGCGGTCGCACCGGAACCGGGCCCGGGACTGCGACACGGGTCGCACACGGCGGCGACCCGGGACCGATGCGGCGGCGCGTGCCCCGCGCCGACGATGGCCGGGTGACCGACATCATCACGGGGCTGTACCTGTCGCCCCCGGAAATCCTCGCCCTGCTGGGGGCCGTCGCGCTGGTGGCGGCGCGCTGGCTTCCCGCCGCCGCCCGCCCGCCCGTGACGATCGCGGCGGGAGCGGCGCTCGTCCTGTCCGCGCTCGTGCTGAGCGTGGCGGGGATCCGCTGGCAGTTGCTGCCGGTCCTGGCGGGCGCCGTCTGCGCGGCGCCGTTCGCCGTCTCTCCGCTGCTGCGCCGCCGCACCGGCCGACGGGGGTGGCGGACCCGGTGGTGGGTGGCGCTGCCGGGGTCGGTGGCCTGCGCCGGTCTGATCGCCGCGGGTCCGGTGGCCGCCTGGGCCTTCCCGGTGCCGGAGTTCCCGGAGCCGACGGGCCCCTTCGCGGTCGGCACCCGTGTGCTCCAGTGGACCGACCCGGACCGCCCCGAGACGGCCACCGCCGACCCCGCCGACCGGCGCACGGTCGTGGTCCAGCTCTGGTACCCCGCGCGGCAAAGCCCGGCGGGGGCGCGGCGGGCCCCGTACCTCGGCCGCACGGAGCAGGAGGCGCGCACCGTCTCGGGCGCCCTCGCGCGCTACGCCGGTCTCCCCGGATTCCTGGTCGACGGCGTCCCGCGGGCCCGCACCCGTGCGGTACCCGGCGCCCCGGTGGCCCGCGGCGGCGCACGGTTCCCGCTCGTGCTGTTCTCGCCCGGCCTGGGCGGCGTGCGCACACAGAACACCGCTTGGGCGGAGGAACTGGCCAGCCACGGCTATGTGGTGGCCGCGCTCGACCACCCGTACGACTCCGCCGCCGTCGTCCTCGCCGACGGCCGGACGATCCGCACCGAGGTCGCCCCCACCGGCGACGACGGCGAGGACGAGCGGCGCGCCACCGGGACGGCACGCGTCCGGGCCGCGGACCTCAGCTTCGTCCTGACCCGGCTGGGCCGTCTGGACCGGGGGGAGAGCCGCGACCCGCTGGCCGGACGGCTGGACACCGGCCGGGCCGCGGTGACCGGCCACTCCCTGGGCGGCGCCGCCGCCCTGCAAGCGGCCCGGCAGGACCGCCGGTTCGCCGCCGTCGTCGACCTGGACGGCTATCCCCGCGACCCGGTCCTGCGTCCCTTCCCCCAGCCGGTGCTGGCGCTCACCCAGGCCATCGGCCCGAAGACCGACCCGCGTTACCTGCCCCGGCTCACCGGCGTGCTCCGGCTCAGCACCGCGACGAGCTACCGGCTCACGGTCCCCGGCGCGGCACACCTCACCTTCACGGACGCGCCCCTGTACCTGCCGCCCGTGCCCTCGCTGACCGGCTCCCTGGGCCGCACCGGGAGCACACATGTCGTCGCCGCGACCACGCTCGCCTTCCTGGACACCACCCTGCGGCACCGGCCGGGGGACCTGGCCGGGACACTGTCGGCCTACGGCGACCTCAGCGTCCACCACCCCGGAGGGCGCCCGGACGGCGGCCGCTGACCGGCCCGCGCGGACGGCGCCCGGGACCGGCGGCGGCTCAGCGCAGCCCTCGCACCAGCGAACGCAGGGGGATCCACGCCCACGACGGCCGGTGCCGGGTCTCGTACAGCGCCTCGTACACCGCCTTGTCGAGCACGTACGCGCGCAGCAGCCGGGACTCGGCGGGCGTCCGGGGACCGGCGACCGCGGTGTAGCCCGCCAGGAAGGCGTCCTGCGAGCACCGCACCCACCGCTCGGCCGCCGCGTGCCCGGCGGGGTCCTCGTCCGGGGAGCCGAGGCCGTGGTGCGCGGCGTAGTCGAAGGAGCGGAGCATGCCGGCCACGTCCCGCATCGGCGAGTGCAGCCGGATCCGCTCCTCGTGCCCGGCCTGCGGCTCGCCCTCGAAGTCGAGCAGCAGCCACCTGCGCGGGGTGCGCAGCGTCTGGCCCAGATGCAGGTCGCCGTGGGTCAGCTGGGCCGGGCGCCGCCCGCCGGGCAGCGACACGAACTCGGTGAACACGCTGTGCAGTTGGTCCGTGTACGCGGCGAGCTGCGGCACCGCGCCCACCGCGTGCGACAGCCGTTCCCGGAACAGCTCGGACAGCTGCCGGCAGTCGCCGTCGCCCAGCGGGGTGTTCTCGTGCGCGGCGGCCAGCGTGCCGTGCACATCGGCCAGTACGCCGCCGAGCCGCCGCGCCGCGCCGGTGAAGCCACCGGCCGGGTCCGGGCCGCCGCCCAGCGAGCCGCGCACGCTGTCCAGCGCGGCCGACCAGCCGTCCTCGGCGTCCGGCAGGAACGTCTGCAACGTGGCCAGGGTGGCGCCGGTGCCCTCCTCCTCGATCGCGCCGAGCAGCTGCGGCACATGCGGGGAGCCCGCGTCCCGCAGCAGCCGGTGCAGCACCAGGTCGGGGCTGGCGCCCTCGGTCGGCCTGCGGAAGATCTTCAGGATGTACCGCTCGTCCAGCACCACGGAGGTGTTGCTCTGCTCCGCGCCCAGCGGGCGCACCGTCAGCGGGGCGGCGGGCAGCGCCACCCCCGGCGGCTCGGCGACGTACCGGGCGCCGTCCGCCGGGCGGTGCCCGGCGATCCGCCGCACCAGGGCGTCCACCAGCTCCGCGTCGGCCAGCGCGCCGTACACCGGGCGCCCGTCGCGGGTGCGGGCCAGCGGCGGCACCGGCGACGGCGCGTGCGGCGCGCCCACACCGAGGACCAGCAGACAGCGGCCCGCGTCGGCGCCGCTCACGTCGCGCGTCGCGACCACGGCCAGCACGCCCAGCCGGGCGGCGGTGTGGTGGAAGGCGTGGACGCGCAGCACGGCCACCGACGCCAGCGGCCGTCCCGTCCCGTCGAACCAGCGCTGCTCCGGCAGCCACCGGGCCAGCGCCCGCCGCAGCGCGGGATCACGCTGCCACGCGTTCTCGCCGGTCACGGCGCCCTCACCTCCTCGCCCGTGCCGTCGCCCAGCGCGAACCAGAACGTGCCGTACCCGGCCAGCGTCAGGCAGTACGGCGCCTCGGTCACCGCCGGGAACACCACCTGCCCGGTCAGTTCGACGGGCCGCGCGCCGGGCGGCGCGGGCATGGTGAACGACACGGCCTGCGGGGAGGCGGCGAAGTTGTTCACACACACGATGAGGTCCCGTCCGCCGTCCTCGCGCCCATGGGAGCGGACGAAGGCGAACACATGCTCGTTGGTGGTGGGCAGCTCCTCGAAGGTGCCGAGACCGAACGCCGGATGGCGCCGCCGCACCTCCAGCATCCGGCGCGTCCAGTGCAGCAGGGAGGACGGACTCGTGGACTGCGCCTCGACGTTCACGGCCTGGTAGCCGTAGACGGCGTCCATGTTGACCGGCAGGCGCAGCCGCCCGGGGTCGGCGGCGGAGAACCCGGCGTTGCGGTCCGGGGTCCACTGCATCGGGGTGCGCACCGCGTCCCGGTCGCCCAGCCAGATGTTGTCGCCCATGCCGATCTCGTCGCCGTAGTAGAGGACCGGCGAGCCGGGCAGCGACAGCAGCAGCGAGTTGAACAGTTCGAGCTGGTCGCGGTCGTTGTCCAGCAGCGGGGCGAGCCGCCGCCGGATGCCGATGTTGGCGCGCATGCGCGGGTTCTTCGCGTACTCCTTGTACATGCAGGCGCGTTCCTCCTCGCTGACCATCTCCAGCGTCAACTCGTCGTGGTTGCGCAGGAAGATGCCCCACTGGCCGGAGGACGGGATGGCCGGGGTGCCGGCCAGCACCTCGGAGACGGGCCGGCTGGTGCCGCACCGCACCGCCATGAACAGCCGTGGCATCAGCGGGAAATGGAAGGCCATGTGGCACTCGTCGCCGCCCACCGACGGATCGCCGAAGTAGGCCACAGCGTCGTCGGGCCGCTGGTTGGCCTCGGCCAGCAGCACCCGGCCCGGGTACTCGTCGTCGACGACCTTGCGCACCAGCCGCAGGAAGTCGTGGGTCTGGGGCAGGTTCTCGCAAGTGGTGCCCTCCCGGGCGAAGAGGTACGGCACGGCGTCCAGCCGGAAGCCGTCGACGCCCAGGTCGAGCCAGAACCGCAGCGAGTCCAGCATGGCGTCCTGCACCAGCGGGTTGTCGTAGTTGAGGTCCGGCTGGTGGGAGAAGAAGCGGTGCCAGTAGTACTGGCCGCGCACCGGGTCGAAGGTCCAGTTGGAGGTCTCGGTGTCGACGAAGATGATCCGCGCGTCCGGATAGCCGCGGTCGTCGTCGGCCCACATGTAGAAGTCGCCGTACGGGCCCGCCGGGTCGCTGCGCGACGCCTGGAACCACGGGTGGGCGTCCGAGGTGTGGTTCATCACCAGGTCGATGATCACCCGCAGTCCGCGCTCGTGCGCCGCGTCCAGCAGCGCCACGAAGTCGTCGATGCTGCCGAACTCCGGCAGCACGGTGCGGTAGTCGCTGATGTCGTACCCGCCGTCGCGCAGCGGCGAGGCGTAGAAGGGCGGCAGCCACAGGCAGTCGACGCCCAGCCACTTCAGATAGTCCAGCTTCTCGGTCAGCCCGCGCAGGTCCCCGGTGCCGTCCGCGTTGCTGTCGAAGAACGAGCGGACCAGGACCTCGTAGAAGACGGCCCGCTTGAACCAGTCCGGTTCCACGGGCATCGGACGGACCGGCGCGAAGTCGCCGGCGTCGGGCAGCAGGACGCCCTCGGCGCGGTGCGGCTCAGTCATGGCTCACCACGGTCAGGATCTTGGCGACCGCCGTGCGCGGATCCAGCGCGACCGGGGTGGCGGAGGTCCACTCGGAGACCTCGCCGCCGACCTCGTCCCGCAGCAGCAGCCGGGCGCCGGGGGCCGTCCGGAAGACCTCGGGTACGTCGTGCACGATTCCCTCCTCGGGGCGGTGGGGGCTCAGGGTGACCACGCACAGCACCGTCTCGCCCGATGCCGGATCGGTCTTGGCGTACGCCAGCAGCGCGTCGTTGCCGACGTCCAGGAAACGCACCCGGCGCAGCTGCTGGAGCGCGGGGTGCGCGCGCCGTACACGGTTCAGCAGGGTGAGCCACGGGGCCAGGCTGCGGCCCCGCGCCTCGGCGGCGGCGAAGTCCCGGGGCCGCAGCTGGTACTTCTCCGAGTCCAGGTACTCCTCGCTGCCGTGCCGCACCGGCCGGTGCTCGTACAGCTCGTAGCCGGAGTACACGCCCCAGGTGGGGGAGAGGGTGGCGGCGAGCGCGGCCCGCAGCGCGAACATCGCGGGACCGCCGTGCTGGAGCGTGGCGTGCAGGATGTCCGGGGTGTTCACGAACAGGTTGGGCCGCAGGAAGTGCGCGCCCTCGGCCAGTTCGGTCGCGTACGACGTCAGCTCCTCCTTGGTGGTGCGCCAGGTGAAGTACGTGTACGACTGGGTGAACCCGGCCTTCGCCAGGCCCTGGAGCACCGCCGGGCGGGTGAACGCCTCGGCGAGGAAGAGCACGTCCGGGTGGGTCTCCTTCACCCGCCAGATCAGCCGGTCCCAGAACGCGAGCGGCTTGGTGTGCGGATTGTCCACGCGGAAGACCCGCACCCCCTGCGCCACCCAGAACAGCACGATCCGCAGGAGTTCCGCGTACAGCCCCTCGGGGTCGTTGTCGAAGTTCAGCGGATAGATGTCCTGGTACGCCTTGGGCGGGTTCTCCGCGTAGGCGATCGTGCCGTCCGGGCGGGTGCTGAACCACTCCGGGTGCTCGCGCACCCAGGGATGGTCCGGCGAGCACTGGAAGGCCAGGTCGAGGGCGACCTCCAGGCCGAGCCCGGCCGCCGCCGACACGAACGCCCGGAAGTCCGCCAGGGTGCCCAGCCGCGGATGCACGGCGTCGTGGCCGCCCTCGGCGGAACCCACCGCCCAGGGCGAACCGACGTCCTCGGGCCCGGCGTCCAGCGTGTTGTTGGGGCCCTTGCGGTGCGAGCGGCCGACGGGATGGACCGGCGGCAGGTACACCACGTCGAAGCCCATCGCCGCGATCCGCGGCAGTTCGCGCTCCGCCGTGGCGAACGTGCCGTGCACGGCGGCGCCCCGCGGATCCCGCCCGCCGGTCGAGCGCGGGAACATCTCGTACCAGGAGCCGTACAGCGCCCGGCGCCGGTCCACCCAGATCCGGTGCTCGGGGCCCCGGGTCAGCAGGTCCCGCAGCGGACTCGCGGCCACCAGCGCGCGTACCTCCTCCCCGAGAGCCGCCTCCAGACGCCGGGCCAGCGGCAGGTCCGCGCGCCGCAGCCGGGCCGCCGCGTGCAGCGGGACATGCGGCCGGCCGCTCTGCTGGGCCAGCCGCTCCAGCAGCCGGGCGCCGCTCTCCAGGTCGGCGGCGAGCGCGGCGGCCGACTGCCCGGCGTCCCGCTTGGCACGTACGCCGTGCAGCCAGGACCGCCACGGATCGCCCCAGGCGTCGACCCGGTAGGTCCACATGCCCTCCCGGTCCGGGACGATCACCGCACTGAAGCGGTCCAGACCGGGATCGTCGAGCTCCATGGGGACGGTCCGGGGCGGCGAAGCGCCGTCCGCCGGGGCCAGCACGACATCGGCGGCGACGGCCTCATGGCCCTCGCGCCAGACCGTCGCGTGCACCGGGACATGCTCGCCCACGACCGCCTTCGCCGGATGCGAACCATCGCTGACAACCGGCTCGACCTCGGATATAGCCAATCTGCCGATCATTGCTTCCACTCCCTGTGTGAGGGGTTCCGGGCAATAGTGCGGAAGCGGCCGCGGTTTTCCGAGGTGTGGCGCCGAGGCGCCCGCTCACTGCGTCAACTTCCGCAGAACGCGCGAGCGCCGCCCACGCCGGTCACCTGCACGTATTCGGTTGACTTCGACAAGTTGTCGCGCACCGCAGCCGGTGCCTTGCCCCGCTCGCACACCCCGCGTTGTACTCGGATGGTCCGTCTGGAGAAATACGTTCCAGATATCAGGCACCGCCGCTGGAAATCCGGCGCGCATCATCGTGGAGGAATTCGTGTCCAAGCGGATACTTGTCGTCCTGTCCGAGTACGGATATTGGGGGGAGGAACTCGTGGGGCCCGTCGAGGCATTCGACGCCCGCGGATATCAGGTCACTTTCATGACGCCCACCGGAAAGCGCGCGCAGGCGCTGCCGCCGAGCCTGGACGCCGACTACATCGACCCGCCGCTCGGCCGCTCGGTGACCACCCGGGACATGGCCCGCCGGGCCGCGGAACTCGACGCGTCCGACCGGCTCGACAACCCGCTGAGCCTGCAGAGCCTGGTGCCCGAGCGCCCCTACTACAGCGCCCTCAACCACCTCAGGGAGGTCGAGGACTACCACCGCCGTCTCGACTCCGCCCTGACCGACCTGGTCTCCGGCTTCGACGCCCTGGTCATCGTCGGCGGCAGCGGACCCATCGTCGACCTCGCCAACAACGAGCGCCTGCACGAGGTCGTCCTGGGCTTCGTCGCCGCCGACAAGCCCATCCTCGCCGAGTGCTACGGCGTCGCCGTCCTCGCCTTCGCGCGGGACCTGGAGAGCCGCACGAGCCTGCTGTGGGGCAAGCACGTCACCGGCCACCCCAAGGAGTACGACTACAAGGACGGCACCGGCTTCATCGGCGTCGAGTTCAACATGGGCCCGCCGCCGTACCCGCTGGAGTACATCCTGCGCGACGCGACCGGCCCCGACGGCGCCTTCCACGGCAACGTCGGCAAGGAGACGTCCGTCATCGTCGACCACCCCTTCGTCACCGCGCGCTCCACGCCCGACTCCGAACTCGGCGGCCGGAAGCTGGTGGAGGTCCTGGAGGACGGACTGCGCCGCTACGGCTGGTAGCCACCGCGTCCACCCCCGCAGCGCGACTCCCCGCCCAGGAAAGGAAATCCCATGTCCGCGAGGCCCGCCAAGGCCGCCCTCTTCGAGCAGCTCGCCGCCGACGGCATCTCCCACATGTTCGGCAACCCGGGAACCGTGGAACAGGGCTTCCTGGACGAGCTGGAACGCCACGACCTGACCTACGTCCTGGCGCTGCACGAGGGCGCGGCCGTCGGCATGGCCGACGGGTACGCCCGCGCCGGCCGCCGCCCCGCCCTGGTCCAGCTGCACAGCGGCGTGGGCCTGGGCAACGGCATCGGCATGCTCTACCAGGCCAGACGCGGCGGATCGCCCCTGGTCGTCCTGGTCGGCGAGGCGGGCATCCGCTACGACGCCATGGACGGCCAGATGGCCGCCGACCTGGTGGCGATGGCCCGGCCCGTCACCAAGTACGCCACCCGGGTCACCGACGTCCGCTCGACGCTGCGCGTGCTGCGCCGCGCCGTCAAGACCGCCATGACACCGCCGCTCGGCCCGGTCGTCGTCGTCCTGCCCGCCGACATCATGGACGAGCTGACCTCGGAGCCGGCCGTGCCGACCTCCGTGCCCGACACCCGCAGCGTCCCGGCCCCGCAGGCGGTGCGCGAGGCCGCCCGGCTCCTCGGCCCGGCCCGCAACCCGCTGATCCTGATGGGCGACGGCGTCGCCGCCAGCGGAGCCCAGCGCGAACTGACCGATGTCGCCGAGCGGTTGGGCGCCCCCGTGTGGGGCGTGAACTGCTCCGAGGTCAACTTCGACACCACCCACCCGCTGTACGGGGGCCAGACGGGGCACATGTTCGGCAAGGACAGCGCCAAGGTGGTGGCCGGGGCCGACGCCGTCCTGATCGTGGGCACCTATGTCTTCCCCGAGGTCTTCCCCGACCTGGACAGCCCCTTCGACCCCGGCGCGAGGATCGTGCACATCGACCTCGACGCGTACGAGATCGCGAAGAACTTCCCCGTCGACCTCGGACTCGTCGCCGATCCCCGGCTCGCCCTGGCCGCGCTCGCCGCGGAACTGGGCCCGGACGGGCCGGCCGGACCCGGCTCGGCCGACCGGGCGGCCCGGCTCCCGGAGCGGGCCCGCACCCGGACACCGGCGTCGGCTGCTCCGGCTCCGGCGCCCGCACCGGAAGCCGACGCGTCGCTGATGGACGTCTTCGCCCGGACCCTGGCCGCCCGCGCGCCCGAAGGGCTGACCGTCTTCGACGAGGCCCTGACCGCCTCCGGACCCCTCGCCCGCCATCTGCCGCCGCGCGAGCCGGGCCGCTTCTTCCAGACCCGGGGCGGCTCGCTCGGGGTCGGCATCCCCGGCGCCCTCGGCATCAAACTGGCCCGCCCCGAGCTGCCGGTGATCGCCTTCACCGGGGACGGCGGCAGCATGTACACCATCCAGGCGCTGTGGACCGCGGCCCGCGAGGACATCGACGCCAAGTTCGTGATCTGCAACAACGGCCGCTACCGGCTGCTCGACCTCAACATCGCGCAGTACTGGGGCGAGCTGGGCATCGCCCCGCACGACGCGCCCGGCTCCTTCGACCTCACCCGCCCCGACATCGGCTTCGCCGACCTGGCCCGCGCCCTCGGTGTGCCCGCCCGGCGCGTGGAGAAGGCGGACGAGGTGGCGAGCGCGATCGAGGAGATGTGGGCGCACCAGGGCCCGTACCTGATCGACCTCGTCATCGACTGAGACGATCCGGACCGCCGTCCGCCATGCCCGTCATATCGGTCACGTCACGTCCGTCACGTCATGGCTGTCATGTACGTCCCGCCCGTCTTGTTCCGTCCCGTTCACAAGGAGACCTCCGCATGACCCGACGAGAGGGCGCCCGCGCCCTGACGGCCGCCGCCGCCGAGGCGTTCGTCCGCGACTGGCACACCGCCCTGTGCGCCGGGGCGCCGGCCGCCGAGCTGGTGCCGCACCTGGCCAACGGGCTGCGGCTGGAGCTGCCGCACCATGTGGTGCGCGGCGCCGAGGAGTTCACGGCCTGGCACACCGCGGGACAGCGACTCCCGCTCACCGGCGGGGACTTCGCCGCCACCCCGCTGGAGGTGCACCTGTCCTCGCCCGTGCACGCCGAGGTGAGCTGCGCGCTGCCGGGCGGCCCCGGCCGCGACCCGGTCCGCCAGACCTGGTGGCTGGTCCTCCAGCAGGGCACCCCGCGCCTGCGCACCCTGACCGTGCACCCGGAACCCGCCACGGCACCGGCCGCCGCCACCGCTCCCGCCGTCACCGCTCCCACTGCCCCGGAAACGGCCGTCGCCCCGGAAACGGCCGTCGCCACGCTCCCGCCCGCCGCCCAGCCCGCACTCGCCGGAGCCTGACCCGGCCCCCGCACCGGCCCGGCCGGGGCCCGGCGCCGTACACCCGGCGCCGGGCCCCGCCCGCCGGACCCGGCGTGCCTCACCCCCGCCCGCCTCCACCCAAGGAATGAGAACCGATGACCACGAGCCTCCCGCTCTCGCCCCGGCGGCTGGACGGCCGCCGCATAGGGATCCTCGCCGAGAGCGACTACGTCGAGGACGAGATCTCCTACTACCGGCGGCGGTTCGGCGAGGAAGGCGCCGAGGTCGTGCTGCTGTCCCGGCTGTGGGGCCAGTCCTCGCTGACCTTCACCGGCCATGAGCAGCGCGCCCCGCTCACGGTCAGCGACGACCTGGAGGAGCTGGACTACGCCCGGCTCGCCGGCTACTCCGCGCTGATCGTCCCCTCCGGGCACGTCGCCGACCGGCTGCGCTACAGCGAGGACGTGAACCGGCCCGCCCCCGCACTCGACCTGATGCGCCGCGCCTTCCGGCTGCCCACCCTCGTCAAGGCGTTCTCCTGCCACGCCCTGTGGCTGGTGTCGGCCGCCCCCGACCTGGTGGCCGGCCGCGACGTCACCTGCCACAACAACCTGGTCGGCGACGTGCGCAACATGGGCGCCCGCTACACCGACCAGGACGTGGTCGTCGACGGCGACCTGGTCACCACCCGCACCGTCGAGCAGTGCCACCTGCTGGCCAGGACCGTCATCGACCTGATCGACCCGGTCGCCGAGGCCGCCGCCTGACCCCGGACCGTGCCGCACCGTCCCCTGCCGTCCCGCACCGCCGCCCCGCCCCCCCCCCGACTCCCTCCGACCGTTCCCCCGGACTCCCAGGAGCACCCACGGTGGCCACTCGACTTCCCTTCACCTTCTCCGACAGCGTCGCCGGATACGTCACCGCGCGCACCGGAGGAAGCGCCGACCTGACGACCCTGGACGGGCGGCGCGTCACCATCCACCTCACCGAGACCACCAGCGCGCAGCACCTGCGCAACCTCGGGCAGCCGTACCACGACGTCACCGGCCGGATGCGCGAACTGCTCACCCCCGGCCGGTTCGTGTTCTGCTACGGGCCCGTCTACTCCGAGGAGGAGGGCCTGCACTACCAGGCGGCCCAGCTGGTGTTCGTCAACGAGGACGACGGCTCCTGGCCGTTCGAGCGGTCCGGCTGGTGGACGGAGCAACTGCGCGAGCTGGCCACCTTCTACCGCCGCTCGCAGTTCGGGGACGGCCCGGTCGACTTCGGCGACTACCGCACCGTGATCAGCGGCAGCGGCGGCAAGACCGACGTCCAGGTCCAGGAGACGGACACCATCTCCCGCCTGGTCTACGGCATGGCCAGCACCTATCTGCTCACCGGCGACGAGGACGCCCTCGCCGTCGCCGACGCCGGATCCCAGTACCTGCACGACCACATGCGGTTCGTGGACGCCGACGAGGACGTCGTGTACTGGTACCACGGCGTGGAGATCGCGCAGGGCCGCGAACACCAGCTGTTCGCCTCGGAGTTCGGCGACGACTACCGGGCCATCCCCGCCTACGAGCAGATCTACGCCCTGGTCGGCCTGACCCAGACCTACCGGGTCACCGGCAACCCCGACTACCTCGCCGACATCGAGGGCACGGTCCGCCTCTTCGAGAAGCACTTCCACGACCCGAAGCTCGGCGGCTACTACTCGCACATCGACCCGGTCACCTTCAGCCCGTACCACGAGAGCCTCGGCCCCAACCGGGCGCGCAAGAACTGGAACTCCGTCGGCGACCACGCGCCCGCCTATCTGCTCAACCTGTTCCTGGCCACCGGCGAGGAACGCCACCGGCGCATGCTGGAGCACACCTTCGACATGATCGTCACCCATATGCCGGACCGCTCCAGCCCGTTCGTGCAGGAGCGCTTCCACGCGGACTGGACCCCGGACACGGAATGGGGCTGGCAGCAGGACCGCGCCGTCGTCGGGCACAACCTGAAGATCGCCTGGAACCTGATGCGGATGCAGGGCACCCTGCCCAAGCGCGAGTACCTGGCCCTGGCCGAACACCTGGGCGCCACCATGCCCGAGGTCGGCCGCGACTCCCGGCGCGGCGGCTGGTACGACGTCGTGCAGCGCGCCGCGGAGAACGGCCGGCACCGCTTCGCCTGGCACGACCGCAAGACCTGGTGGCAGCAGGAGCAGGCCATCCTCGCCTATCTCATCCTGGCGGGCGGCACCGGCCGCGAGGACTTCCTGCGACACGCCCGCGAGTCCTCCGCGTTCTACAACTCCTTCTTCCTCGACCACGACGAGGGCGGGGTGTTCTTCACCGTGCTCGCCCAGGGGCTGCCGTTCCTGGTCGGCAACGAACGCCTCAAGGGCAGCCACGCCATGGCCATGTACCACAAGGCCGAACTGTGCTACCTCGCCGAGATCTACACCCGGCTGCTCATCAACGAGGAGCCGCTGGAGCTGTACTTCCGCACCCACCCGCACGCCTCCTTCCCCGGCGGCAGGCTGCGCGTGTCCCCCGACGTGTTCCCGGCCGGCCGCATCGTCCTGGACCGGGTGCTGATCGACGGCGCGCCCTACGACGACTTCGACGCCGAGAGCATGAGCATCCGGCTGCCCGACAGCGCCGAAGAGCTGCGGATACGGGCCCGGGTCCGGCCGGCGGGGCGGTGACGGGAGATGCCCGCCACGATCCTGCGGCCGGCGCTGCCCCGGCTCTCCGTCGGCCCCGGAACCCCGCAGCCCGCCGGCGCGACCCCGGTCCCCGGCGGCGTCAACTTCGCCGTGCCGGCCGCGACCGCCGCCGGTCTGCGGCTGGTCCTGTTCGACCCGGACGACGGCTCCGTCCGCACCGAGATCGACTTCCCCGCCGAGCACCGCGTCGGCACCGTCTTCACCATGACCGTACGCGGCCTCGACCCGGCCCGCACCCACTACGCCTACCGGGTGCGGGACGCCCGAGGCAGCCTGTCCGCCCCCGTCCTCGACCCCCGCGCGCGCCACCTCGCCGGGGCCGGGCCCTGGGGGCGGCGGCCGTCGTACCGGTCCGCGCTGGCCCCGGACACCTACGACTGGACGGGCGACCGCCGCCCCGGCATCCCCCTGGACGAACTCGTCGTCTACGAGACACATGTGCGCGGCTACACCCGCGACCCCTCCTCGGGGGTCGCCCACCCCGGCACCTACCGGGGACTCCAGGAGAAGATCCCCCACCTGCGGCAGCTCGGCGTGAACTGCGTCGAGCTGCTTCCCGTGTGCGAGTTCGACGAGACGGACAACACCTATGTCTCACCCGCCACCGGCGAGCCGCTGCGCAACCTGTGGGGCTACAACACCGTGGCCTTCTACGCGCCCAAGGCCGCCTACGCCACCGACCAGGCGCCCGGAGCGCCCGCCCGCGAACTCAAGGACCTGGTCAAGGCGCTGCACCGGGCGGGCATCGAGGTGATCCTCGACGTCGTGTTCAACCACACCGCCGAAGGGGACCGGCGCGGCCCCACGCTGTCCTTCCGGGCGCTGGACGAGGCCGGGTTCTACCTGCTCGACGACGAGGACCGCTACGTCAACCTCACGGCGACCGGCAACACCGTCAACTGCAACCACCCCCGCACCCGGGCCTTCGTCCTGGACTGCCTGCGGTACTGGGCCACCGAGTACCGCGTGGACGGCTTCCGCTTCGACATGGCCTCCATCCTGGCCCGCGGCACGGACGGCGCGCTGCTGGCCAACCCGCCGCTGCCCGAGGCCATCGCCCACGATCCGGTGCTGGCCCACTGCAAGCTGATCGCGGAGGCCACCGACGCGGCGGGCAGCTACCAGGTCGGCACCTTCCCGCACCACCACCGCTGGGGCGAGTGGAACATGCGCTACCGCGACGCGGTCCGCCGGTTGCTGCTCGGCAGGCCCGGCTCGGTCGCCGAGTTCGCGACCCGCCTGGTCGGCTCGCCCGACCTGTACCCGGGCCGCGGCGCCACCCCGTCCGTCAACTACATCACCTGCCACGACGGGCTCACCCTCGCCGACTGGACCGCCTACGACCACCGGCACAACGAGGCCAACGGCGAAGGCGGCCAGGACGGCATCCCCGACGAGGACAGCTGGAACTGCGGCCACGAGGGACCCACCGACGACCCGGGCGTCCTGGCCCTGCGCGACCGGCTGGCCACCACCGCCCTGCTGCTGCTCGGCGCCAGCCAGGGCGTGCCCATGCTGCTCGCGGGCGACGAGTTCGGCCGCACCCAGCACGGCAACAACAACGCCTACAGCCAGGACACCCCGCGGGGCTGGGTCGACTGGACCCGGCGCGCCGAGGACCGCGGCCGGGAGCTGTTCACCCGCCGCTGCCTGGCCTTCCGCCGCGCCCACCCGGTGCTGCGCCGCCCGGACCACCCGGACGGCCGCACCCCGCAGGGCCACCCGTACCCGCCGGTCAGCTGGCACGGTGACCTCCCCGGGCGGCCCGACTGGTCCGAGTCCTCCACCCTGCTCGCCGCCCTGCTGTACGCCCACGGCGGCGACGGGACCGTACCGGACTGCGTGTACCTCGCGGTCAACACCGGCGGCGCGGACCGCGCGGTGCTGGTGCCGCCGGCCCCGGCCGGACTGCGCTGGCACCTGTTCGCCGACACCTCGCGCGCCCCGCACCGCGCCGCGCACGAGCCGGGCGCCGAACCGCCGCTCGACGACGACCGGGTGGGCGTCGGCGCCCACGCGGCCGTACTCCTCGTGGCCGCGCCCGCGCCCGCGCCCGTGTCCGCCCCGGCCGCCTGACCGTACGCCCCCCTCAGGGCGGGACCCCTCTCGAAGGGGTCCCGCCCTCCCGTACGTCCGGGCCGCCCGGGACCGTACCGCCGGATCCGGCCGGGGTGCTCGGTCACCGCTGCCGGGCACCCCGGCACCAGGAACCACGCACCCCGGCCGGATCGGCCGGACCGCTCCCGCGACCACCGCGCGGCAGGGCCGCACGCGGCCTCAGACACCCACGAGCTGCTCGTCCCGCACGACGATGGTCATCGACCGGTCCAGACCGGCCAGCCGGAACCGGTCGTGCAGGACCGGCGACGCCCCCTCGATCACGATGTGCGAGGTGGCCGGCAGGTGCTGCTGGGCGAAGGCCAGGCAGCGCAGCCCCGCCGGGACCAGCGCGTCCAGCGCGTGCACGTCCACCACGAGCCGGCGCGGGCCCTGGGCGACCGCCTGGTCGACGACCCGGCGCAGGCTCTGCACCTCGCGGTCGTTCAGCTCGCCCTCCAGACGGACGACGGTGGTGGAGCCGTTGATGCCGAGGGAGATGTCGAAAGCCATGGGAATCATTCCTTCACCGAGTTCGGATTCCGGCTCTGCCGCCGTCCTCCTGACGTAGTGACAATGTTTCCGCCCCGGCCCGTGGACCGTCCAATACCCGCTTTCATAGCCTGCCTTCATGGATATCGATACCAGGCTCCTCCGCTACTTCAACGCGGTGGCGGAGGAGGGAAACCTGACCAGGGCCGCGCAACGGCTGTTCATCGCCCAGCCGTCGCTCACCAAGCAGATCAAGCAACTGGAATCGAACCTGGGCCTTGAACTGTTCGTCCGCAGCCGTTCGGGAATGGAACTCACCCCCGCCGGACGCGCCCTGGCCGACGAAGTCCTGGAACTGCTGCGCGGCTGGGACCGGTCGCTGCGCTGCGCGCGCCGCGCCGCCACGACCTCCGCGCGGGTGCTGCGCGTCGGCTTCGTCGCCAGCGCCGCCAACGAGAAGACCCAGGAGATCATCGCGGAGTTCACCCGGCGCCGCCCCGACTGGCGGGTCGAACTGCGGCAGACCGAGTGGTCCGACCCCACCGCGGGCCTGGTCACCGGGGACGCCGACGCCGCACTCCTGCGGCTGCCCTTCCCCGGCCAGCAGGAGCTGCACGTCAGGATCCTCCTCACCGAACCCCGCTGGATCGCGCTGCCGGCCGGTCACCGCCTGGCCGCCCATGCCGAGGTGCCCTTCAGCGAGCTGTACGACGAGCCGTTCGTCGCCACCCCGGAAGCCTCCGGCTGGTGGCGCGAGTACTGGCTCGCCGCCGAGGAACGCGAGGGCCACCCCGTACGGATCGGCGCCATCGCGCACAACCCGGACGAGTGGCTGAACGCGGTGGCCCACGGCCGCGGGGTCAGCCTCACCCCGGAGGCCACCGCCCGCTTCTACCAGCGCCCCGACCTCGTCTACCGGCCGGTCACCGGGGTCAGCCCCAGCCAGGTCGGCGTGGCCTGGCCCCGCGAGGCGCACCCCGGGCCCCACCTCGACGACTTCGTCGCCGCCTGCCTGGCCGTCTGCGCGGCCGGACCGGCCGGAGCCCAGGCCGCATAGGGCCCGCGGGACCGAACGCCGCGGCGGCGCGACAGAGTTGAGTCGCCGCATACGCGCCGGAAATGTTTGAGCGGACCATTGCGGTGACCGGAAGTGATCATTCGGCGCCTATGCAGAAGGTCACAGCGGCACCTCGCCTACTTCGTACAGTCCGCATTGCCCAGGCGTCCCAACGCCTTTGATACTTGACGACGTCCGCCGCCGCATCAGGCCGACGCCGACGTCACACCGTCATCGCCCCGCTCCGTGCCCGCGGTCGCATTCCGCGGAATTCCCCGGACGTGGTCCGGGCGACACGAGAGGGCACGTTCCCGCGCTCGATCCTGGAGTCATCATGCCGAATTCCGGAGCCAGTTCGCCCCTGCCCAGCACCACCGACGTCCTCATCGTCGGAGCCGGTCCGACCGGACTCGCGCTGGCCTGCGCCCTGCGCACCCTGGGGGTGGACCACGTCGTCATCGACCGGGCCGCCTCCACCGCCGTGCACTCCCGCGCGGCGGCCGTCCACGCCCGCACCCTGGAGTCCCTGGCGGCGATCGGCGCGGCCGAACCGCTGGTCGCCCTCGGCCGCCCCGGCGACTCCTTCACCGTGCGCGACGGCGAGCGCCAGGTGCTCACGACGCCCTTCAACGAGCTGGACACCCCCTACCCGTTCGTCCTCGCCGTGCCCCAGCAGACCACCGAGGAGGTCCTGGAGGAGCGGCTCGGGGCGCTCGGCGGCCGGGTGTACCGCCGCCACACCCTGCTCGACCTCGGCGAGCTGTTCCCCGGGGTGAACGCCCTGGTCACCGATGACGAGACCGGCGAGGTGCGCGCGATCCGCGCCCGCTACGCGGTGGGCTGCGACGGACTGCACAGCACCGTCCGGCAGAAGTCCGGCATCGCCTTCACCGGCCACGACCGGCCGCAGAACTTCGCGCTCATCGAGTTCTCCATGGAGTGGTCGGGCCCCGAGGGCGAGATCTCGTTCTTCTTCTCGCCCGCCGGACTGCTCGCCGTCTCCCACCTCCAGGGCGACACCTACCGCGTCGTCGCCCTCGTCGACGACGACACCCCCACCCCCGACCTGGAGGCGGTGCAGCACCTGCTGGACACCCGCGGCCCCTCCGCCGCCGGTGCCAAGGTCAAGGACCTCAGGATGGCCTCCACCTGGCGGGTGAGCCACCGTCTCGCCGACACCTTCGGCACCGGGCCCGTCTTCCTGGTCGGCGACGCGGCGCACGTGCACAGCCCGGTGGGCGCCCAGGGCATGAACACCGGCCTCCAGGACGCCTTCAACCTGGCCTGGAAGCTCGCGGCCGTGCTCGACGGCACCGCCTCCCCGGCCCTGCTGCACACCTACGACAGCGAACGGCGCCCCATGGCGCAGGGCCTGCTCGCCTTCGCCAACCAGCTGCACGACATCTCCACCATGGACAACCCCGACAGCATGCGGCTGCGCAACGACGTACTGTCCGCGGTCGGCAAGATCCCCGAGGCCCGCGCCTGGCTGGCGCAGCGGCTCGCCCAGCTCTCCATCGTCTACGGCAGCCCCCAGGGCCCCAAGCCGGCCGCGGGCGAACGCATGCCCCCGCGGCCCGGCATGGCCCCGGGCCTGGGCTGGTCGCTGGTGCTGCCGTCCGGCACGGACACCGCCGCCGCCGAGCGGGCCGCCGCCGCGTCGCCCACCCCGCTGGCCGTCGCCACCGCCGAGGGCCTGCCGCACGCCGTGCTGGTCCGCCCCGACGGGCACATCGCGCTCACCGCGTCCGCCGCCGACGCCGCCGGGCTGCCCGCCCGGCTCGCCGACTGGCTGCGCCACGACTGGCCCGTACTCGGCTGACACCCCCACCCGCACGCCCTCCAGGGAGACACACACCATGACAACCCGCTACTCCCGGCCGCCCGGCGCGGCCACCCTCATGCACGTGGCCCTCGTCTGCCCCGACATCGACGCCTCGCTGCGCTTCTACCGCGACGGCCTCGGCTTCGCCCGCACCTACGAGTGGACCCGGTCCGCCAAGGCCGGCTGCCCCTGCCAGGCCATCTACTCCGGGCGCGGCGTCTACATCGAACTCGACGGCTCCACGTACATCGAGCTGTTCCCCGGCGGCACCCCCGGCACCGACTCCTCCGGCGGCCCGCTCCAGCACATCGCCCTCGTCGTCCCCGACGTGGACGAGGCGTACCGCCGCTGCCTCACCGCGGGCGGGCAGGCGTTCCCGCTCGACGAGTGGCCGGGCGACCCCGTCACCGTCGTCCTCAACGGCGAACCGGAGGTCGAGGTCCGCGTCGCCTTCGTCAAGGGACCGGCCGGCGAACTCATCGAGCTGTACGACCAGCTCAGCCCGGTCGTCTCCCGGCAGCCCGCGGAACAGGCGGCGGCCGGCTAGCCCACCGGGCCGCACGCCGCGGCGCGACCGCGCGACACATCGACGGCACCCCGAAGTCCCCGAAGCCCGAAGAAACCTCGATACGGAGGACCCATACCCATGCGATACACCGTGCTCGGCAGGACCGGCCTGCGCGTGTCCGAACTGGCCCTGGGCACCGTCACGTTCGGAGAGGAGTGGGGCTGGGGCGCTCCCAAGGAGACCAGCGCCCGCATCCTCGGCCTGTACGAGGAGGCCGGCGGCAACCTGATCGACACCGCCGACCACTACACCGGCGGCACCTCCGAGAAGTTCCTCGGCGAACTGCTGCGCGGCCGCCGCGACCGGTACGTGCTCACCACCAAGTACACCCTCCAGACCGACCCCACCGACATCAACTCCGCGGGCAACCACCGCAAGAACCTGGTCTCCTCCATCGAGGCCAGCCTGCGCCGCCTGCAGACCGACTACATCGACCTGCTGTGGGTGCACGCCCACGACACGCTCACCCCCGTACCGGAGATCATGCGCACCCTGGACGACCAGGTGCGCGCCGGGAAGATCCACTACGTGGGCATCGCCAACTGGCCCGCCTGGGAGGTCGCCCAGGCCAACACCCTGGCCGAGCTGCGCGGCTGGTCGCCCTTCGCCGCCCTCCAGATCCGCTACAACCTGCTCGAACGCGGCCCCGAGCGCGATCTGCTGCCCATGGCCCGCCAGTTCGACCTGCCGGTGCTGGCCTGGGGCGCGCTGTCCGAGGGACTGCTCACCGGCAAGTACCTCACCGGCGGCGACGGCCGGCTCACCGTGGCGCCGCGCGACCACAACAGCGCGCCCGGCACCGACACCCTCGTCAAGGAGGTCGTCGCCGTCGCCGCCGAGGGCGGCTGGAGCCCGGCCCAGGTCGCCCTGGCCTGGCTGCGCAGCCGGCCCGGCGTGGTGATCCCCATTCTCGGCGCCACCAAGGAGCACCAGATCAAGGACACCCTCGGCTGCGCCGACGTCACCCTGAGCGCCGACCACCTCGACCGGCTCGACCGGCTCAGCCGCATCGACCTCGGCTACCCGCACGACCTGCTGCGCGACCCCGTCACCGTACGGGACATGTACGGCACGAACTGGTCCGACATCGAGGACCGGCGCACCACGACCCGCCGCGGCGTCGCCGACGACGCCCATGTGCCCATGACCGCGCGGTAGGCGCGCGCCCGGCGGCCCGTCCCGCACCTCTACCTGGTTCCACACGCCTCAACGGGGGTCCAGATGTCCGTGTCATCAACCGTCGTCACCAGGGATGCCATCGCACAGTTCGCCGGTGAGGTCTTCGCCTCCATGCCCCGCGTCGACCAGCGCCGCTGGGCCGAGGTCTATCTGCGGGGCCTGCTGCTGGTGGAGGGGAAGAAGTCGATCCGCCGGATCTCCGAGGACATCCTCTACCTCCCCGCCCACCAGTCGCTCCAGCAGTTCATCAACCAGAGCCCCTGGGACTGGGACCCGGTCCGCGCCCGGCTGGTCCGGTACGCCGAGTCGCTGGGCACGCCGGGGGCCTGGGTGCTCGGCCGGACCGCGATCCCCAAGCGCGGCGAGCGGTCGGTCGGGGTGGCCCGCAGGTTCCTGCCCGAGGCGGGCCGGATGGTCAACTGCCAGATCGGGGCCACCGTCTCGCTGGCCACCGACGCCGGCAGCATCCCGGTGAACTGGCGGCTGCTGCTGCCCCCGCGCTGGCTGGAGGACCCCGAGCTGCGCCAGTCCGCGTACCTGCCGCCCGGTGCGCGGGCCGACCCCGAGGGGCGCGAACTGCTGGCGATGCTCACCCAGATGACGGCCGGCTGGGGCGCGACCCCCGCCCCCGTCGTCGGCGACCTGCGGCACGTCGAGGACGCGGCCCACCTCATCTGCGCCCTGACCGGGCGGGGCATGCCGTACGCGCTGGAGGTGGACGGCTCGCTGAACGTGCTCGACGGCGTCAGTGTGCGCACCAGCTCGGCGGGCAGCCGCGCCCGGGAGTGCCTGGCCACCGCGGTCGAGCACTTCCGCGTGCTGCACGGGGGCCGCGGCGCCGAGGAGGAGACGGGCCGCCGGCTGAACGTGGTGTCCTCCTCGGTGCGCCTGGCCGGGGACGATCCGGCGGCGGAGCCGGTACGGCTGCTGAGCGGACTGTCCCCGCGCGGGATCCCCGTGCGGTTCTGGCTGACCAACCTGACCGACCGGAGCATCGCCGACGTCATGGACCGGCTCCGGCTGCACCGCCGCAGCCAGGCCGATCTCCGCGTCCTGGAGGAGGACTTCGGCCTGCGCGACTTCGAGGGCCGCTCCTTCCGCGGCTGGCACCACCACATGACGATGGTGTCGGCCGCGTATCTCTTCGACCTGCTGGGCACCCGGCCCGTGTCCCGGACGGCCTGAGCCGTCCCCGCGCCCGGCCGCGCACTCGCCGGGCACCGCCGGTTCCGGCGCCGCGGACACTCCGTCGACTTACCCAGAACTCCCCGGCCCGGCCCCCGGCTCTGGGCGCCGACGGGAGAAACGTATGACGCTGGAGACACACGCCCGGACCGCACGGCCGTCCGGTGCCTTCCCCGCACCACCGTCCCGAACCGCCATCCACGGAGGCTTCCCGTGTCCCGTTCCGCACGCACACGTGCCGTCGTCACCCGCCTGTTCGCCGATGTCGCGAGCGGCAACGTCCAGGGGGTGATGGACGCCATCGCGCCCGACATCGTCTTCGACCTGCCCGCCAACGAGTTCACCTCGGCCATCCCCAACCTCGGGGTGTGGCGCGGCAAGGACGAGGTCGCCGAGGCGTTCCGGCTGCGCGGTGCCTTCGCCGACGTCACCGAGTTCGAGAACCGCGAGATCCTCGTGGAGGACGACCGGGCGTTCGTCGTCAACTTCCAGCGCATCCGGCACCGGGCCACGGAATTCGAGGTGTCCTTCGAGTTCTCCATGCTGCTCACCGTCGGCGACGACGGACTCGTCCACCACTGGAAGGCGTTCTTCGACGCCTCCGCCGAAGTGGCCATGTTCCGCTCCGACATCGGCGACCGGCTGCTGGCCGCCGTCCGTGGCCGGGAGACCGACGCGGTCCGCACCCTGCTGCGGGACGGTGCCGACGCCAACCACCGGGACGCGGAAAGCGGCCTGACGGTGCTTCAGACGGCGGCCGGGCTGGGCGACGCGAAGACCGTCGCCGTGCTGCTGGAGGCGGGCGGCGACGTGTACTCCGCCGACAGCCGGGCCGGCGGCACCGCCCTGCACAAGGCCGTCCAGAACGGCGACCTCGCCACCGTGCGCACCCTCGTCGAGGCCGGTGCCTTCGTCGACGCCGTCGCCCCGACGACCGGCCACACCCCGCTGATGGACGCCCTCTGGTACAAGTGGCCGGACGTCGTGCGCTATCTGCTGGAGCAGAACGCTGGGCTCAACCTCTCCACGCACTACGGGTTCTCGCTGCGCGAGCACTTCGAGTACGAGCTGAACGTCAACACGCGCGGCAAGGACAAGATGCTCGCCGCCGACCGGCTCATCAAGGAGCGCCTGAAGGACGACGAGGACGGCCGGGCGGCGCACCGGCTGATCGCGGCCACCACCGAGGGCGACACGGTCGCGGTCCGGGCCCTGCTCGACGAGGGCGCCGACACCGAGCAGCGCTACCCGGTCGTCAACGGCTTCAACGACGCCCACACGGCCCTCCTGGTGGCCGCCCGCGACGGCCACACCGAGATCGTCCGGGCCCTGCTGGACGCCGGTGCCGACGTCAACGCCGTCGAGCCCACCTTCGGCGCCGTGCCCCTGCACAAGGCCGTCTACAACGGCCACGCCGACATCACCCGCGTCCTCGTCGGCACCCCCGGCACCGACCTGGACTTCCAGGGCGCCACCAACGGCTACACCCCCCTGCACGACGCCCTGTGGCACGGCTACGAGGAGTGCGCGCGCGTGCTGCTCGCCGCCGGTGCCCGCACCGACCTGACCGGCCACGACGGCAAGACACCCCTCGACATCGCCACCGACGTGTTCGGCGCCGGCCACGCCCTCACCGGCGAACTGGCCGCCCGCGCCTGAGCACGCGCCGCGGAACCGGAGGAGAAACATGCTCTTCTACGTCCAGATGAAGTGGAAGCACGAAGGCCGCATCACCCTCGACGAGCTCTGGGAGATCGAGCAGGAGGAGGCCGAACACGCCCAGGAGACCGTCGACTCCGGCTTCTGCGTCGGCATCTGGAAGGTGGCGGCCCAGAAACGTGTGATCGCCATCATCGACTCGCCCGACGCCGAGGAACTCGACCGCACCGCCCTGGGCCGGCTCCCCATGCGGGAGTACCTGGAGTTCGAGCAGGTGTGGCCGCTGCGGGACTACCTCGGGTTCGCCGACGACGTGAAGTCCCGCTACAAGGTCTGACCCACCCCGCGGGCGCCGCCGCCGCGCGGTCCCCCGACACGAGAGGAACAGCCGTGATCCACCAACTGATCTTCGCCGCCCCCCGGCCCGGCATGAGCACCGAGGAGTTCCACCGCTACTGGGTGCAGGAGCACGCCGTACGGTACGCCGCGAAGATCCCCCAGATCAGGAAGTACGCGGTGGACACCACCGTGCCGCACCCCGGCGGACGGCCGCCGCTGTGGGACGGCGTCGCCGAGATCTGGCTGGAGAACGAGGAGGAGCAGCTGGCCTCCCTCCAGACCCCCGAGTTCCTGGAGGGCGCCCGGCTGGACGAGCCCCGCTGGGCCGCGTTCTGGCGCACCGTCGTGCTCGACACCGACACCGAGGTCGTCGTCCCGGGCACCGGCGCCGCCGCCGTCCAGCCGGGCGTCAAGCTGCTGCTGCTGGCCAAGCGCCGCGAGGGCCTGAGCCGCGACGCGTTCCGCCGCCACAGCCGCGAGACCCACGCCCCGCTGGTCACCCGCGTCCCGGGTGTGACCCGCTACCACCAGTCCTTCACCCGCGACTCCTGGTACGGCATCAGCGAGCCGCCCTTCGACGCCGCCTACCACATCTGGTTCGACAGCGCCGAGGCCATGGCCGACGCGCTGCTCTCCGCCGAACAGGCCGACGTCGAGGCCGACTACAAGAACTTCGTCAACGAGCAGTACCTGCACACCGTCCCGGTCCGCGAGAACTGGGTCATCGGTCCCGAGCCCCGCTGAGACCGCGGCCCGCCACGGCTCCGCGCCCGCCGCGCGGAGCCGTGGCGCGGCCCGCCCCGCAGCACCCCGCCCCCCCCGAGCCCGACCGTCGTCCCTCCGCCCCTCGCCGCGGAACACGCTGAAGAAGGAGCCAGCGCCGTGAAAGCCGTCGTGATGGCCGGAGGTGAAGGCACTCGCCTGCGTCCCCTCACCTCCAGCCTGCCGAAACCCCTCCTGCCCGTGGCCGACCGCCCCGTCATGGAACACGTCCTGCGCCTGCTCGGCCGGCACGGCATCGACGATGTCGTCGTCACCGTCCAGTTCCTCGCCACCCTCGTCGAGAACCACTTCGGCGACGGCACCGACCTCGGCATGCGGATCACCTACGCCCACGAGGACCAGCCGCTCGGCACGGCCGGCAGCGTCAGGAACGCCGCCGACGCGCTGGCGGGCGAGCCCTTCGTCGTCATCTCCGGCGACGCCCTGACCGACATCGACCTCGGCGCCGCCATCCGCAGCCACCAGGACAACGACGCGCTGGTCACCGTCGTCCTCACCCGCGTCCCCGACCCGCTGGAGTTCGGCATCACCGTCCTGGACGAACAGGGGCGCGTCGAACGGTTCCTGGAGAAGCCCACCTGGGGCCAGGTGTTCACGGACACCGTCAACACCGGCATCTACATCATGCGGCCCGACATCCTCGACCACGTCGCCCCGGACACCGCCGTCGACTGGTCCGGCGACGTCTTCCCCCGCCTGCTCGCCGAGGGCCTGCCGCTGTACGGGTACGTCGCCGACGGCTACTGGGAGGACATCGGCAGCCACGACAGCTACCTCAAGGCGCAGACCGACGTCCTGGACGGCACCGTGCGCACCGACCCGGCCGGCTTCGAACTCGCCCCCGGCATCCGGGTGGGCGAGGGCGCCGAGATCCACCCGGACGCCGTCCTCACCCCGCCCCTGCACATCGGCGCCTACGCCCGTATCGGCGAGAAGGCCGAGATCCGCGGCCACTCGGTCGTCGGCCGCGGCGCGGTCGTCGGCGCCCACAGCCTCCTGGACGCGGCCGTGCTCCACGACAACGTCTACGTCGGCCCCGGCGCCGCCCTGCACGCCGCCGTCGTCGGCCGGGGCAGCGACATCATGCGCGGCGCCCGCCTCGAACCCGGCGTGGTCGTCGGCGACGACTGCACCATCGGGGAGCACGCGATCATCGCCTCCGGTGTCCGGATCTATCCGTCCAAGACCGTCGAGGACGCCGCCTGCGTCAACACCTCCGTCGTCCGGGAGACCCGCGGCCAGGCCCAGCTGTTCGGCCGCCGCGGCGTCGAGGGCATCCTCAACGTCGACATCACCCCGGAACTCGCGGTGCGCCTCGCCGCCGCGTACGCCACCACCATCAAGAAGGGCGACGTCGTCGCCCTGGCCGCCGACCACTCCCGCGGGGCCCGCGCCCTGGCCCACGGTGTGGCCGCCGCGCTCCAGGCCGCCGCCGTCCACGTACGCGACCTGGAGACCGCGCCCCTGCCCGTACTGCGCCAGCAGACCCGGCTCGCGGCGGTCGGCGGCATCTACGTGCGCACCGTGCCCGGCGAACCCGACTCGGTCGAGATCCTCTTCCTCGACCCGCACGGCGCCGACGTCACCGAGGCCGCCAAACGCAGGCTCGACCGCGTCTACGCGCGCCAGGAGTACCGCCGGGCCTTCCCCGGCGAGATCGGCACCGTCACCCACCCCGCCGGGGTGCTCGACACCTACGCCGACTCGCTCACCGAGCACCTGGACCGGCGGCGCATCGCCGCCTCGGGGCTGCGGGTCGTCGTGGACGCCGCGCACGGCACCACCGGCCGCGTCCTGACCGAACTCATCGGACGGCTCTCCCTGGACGCGCTGCTCACCGACGCCGGACCGGACGAGACGCGGCCCACCGAGACCGACGGCGAACGCGCGGACGCGCTGGCCCGGCTCGGCGCGACGGTGCGCGCCGCGGGCGCCGACCTCGGGGTGCGCCTCGACCCGGTCGGCGAACGCCTCGTCCTCGTCGACGACCGGGGCGAGCCGGTCGACGACGGCCGCGCCGTCCTCATCCACGCCTCCCTGGCGGCCCGGCACCACGGAAGAGGCCGGATCGTGCTGCCCGTCACGGTCTCCCGTACGGCCGAGACGCTGGCCGCGCGCCACGGCGCCCGCGTCCACCGGGTGGGCACCTCACCGGCCGCGCTGGCCGAGGCGGCCGCCGCCCCCGACACGATCCTGGCCGGGGACGGGCACGGCGGCTACATCGTGCCCGGCGGCGCCGCGCCGCTGGACGCCCCGGCCGCCTTCGTGCACCTCGTCGCCCACCTCGCGCAGTCGCCGCACCGGTTCAGCGAACTGGACGCGGGGATACCGCAGGACCACGTCCTGCAACGGGAGATCGCCACGCCCTGGTCGGTGAAGGGCGCCGTCATGCGGACCATGGCCGAGAGCAAGGGCGACCACGTCCTGGACACCACGCTCGACGGGCTGCGCATCGTCGAGCCCGACGGCAGCTGGGCGCTGGTCGTGCCCGACGCCGCGCAGGCCGTCACCCGCATCTGGGCCGAGGGCGCGACCCGCGCCGACTCCCAGGCGGTGCTCGACAAGTGGTCGGCCCGGGTGGCGGGCGTCACCGGCTGACGGCCCGCCGCCCCACCGTGCCCGCGTTCCGGGCGGTGTGCGGGGGACCGCCTCCCCCCGTGCCCTCCGCCCCGCCCGGAACGCGTGTCCCGCCCCGGCCGCGCGGCGGGCCGGTGCCCGCCGGGGCCTACAGCGCGGGCTTGCCGTCGGGCTCGACCACCAGCCCGTGCGCGTCGCCCTCGACGAGGTCCGCGTAGACGCGGGCCAGCTCGGCGACCCGGACACCGCCCGTGCCGTCCGCGCCCATCTTCTCCAGGGTCTCCGCGACCCATCCCGGGCTCACGCCGTTCAGCCGGATCCCGCGCGGCGTCTCCAGCGCGGCGGCGCCGACGAAGCCCGCCAGCCCGGCGTTGATCAGCGCCCCGAACGCCATACCGGGCCCGGACACCCGGAAGGACCCGCTGGTGAGCGTGATCGAACCGCGGTCGCGCAGCCGCCCCAGCGCGGCCCGCACCAGCCGCACCTGGCCCAGCAGCTTGCCCTCCAGACCGTGCAGGAACTCCGCCTCGGACGGGTCGCCCAGCGGTGTCAGCCGGCCGCTCGCCGCACAGCAGACGACGGCGTCCGCGTCCGGCACCCGGTCGAAGAGCGCGTCGAGCGACGCGGGATCGTCCATGTCCACCCGTACGTCACCGCGCCGCGCCGCGCGTACGACGTCGTGCCGCGCCGACAGCTCGTCCGCGACAGCCGCTCCGATGGTTCCCGTGGCCCCGATCACGATGATCCGCATGGCGGCGATCCTAGGTCCTCACCGGGCCCGGGAGCGCCCCGCTCACCCGGCCGGGAGCGCGACGCACGCGCGTTCGATCATGTTCGGCCATCCCTGGTCCCGACGGTTCTACCGGCGGTAGAATCCCCGTATGACCCGGACGGGCAAGCCGACAAGCAGACCGACGAGCATCAAGACCAGCGAGAAGGTGCGCGACCGGCTGCGCACCCTCGCCGAGGAGCGCGGCACCACCATCACCGAGCTGCTCGAAGACCTCGCGGCCCGCGAGCTGACGGAGGCCGAGCGGCGCCAGCGCGCGCTGGAGGCGGCCCGCGAGCTGGGCGTCGAGTACACCGAGCAGGTGGAGCGGGCCGGGCAGGACGCCTGGGCCAGGATCCGCGCCCACCAGGGCGGCTCCGGCGCCGCCGCGTGAACCTGACAGCCGTACTGGACCACACCGCCCTGGCCGCGCTGTACCGGGCCGACCCGTTCCTCACCGGCCTGTACATCGAGGCGTCGCGCGGCACCGGCCGTGTCCTCGTCCCCTCCCTCGCGGTCCTCGCCGCCGAGCGCCGCACCCCGGGCGCCGGACGGCACGCCGCCTCGCTCCGGTTCGCCGAGCAGGTGCCCTTCGGCGTCGCGCACGCCACCGACGCGATGGACTGGCCGGACGTGGCCGAGCCGGTGGCCCACGCCGCGGCCGTCGTCCGGCAGGCGGTCCGGGCGGGCGAGCCCGTGACCCTGCTGTCCCTGGACCCCGGCCTGTACGCGGCCACCGGCGTCACCCCGCTCGACCCCACCTGAACGCCCGGCCGCCGCACGGTGTTGACTGACCCCGGCGGCCGGACCCGGAGACGGGCGGAAGGGACCCGGCCGGACGTGAAGTCGTCGTCGTACGGGGGGAGTCGGGGACTCTTGCGCGCACTGTCACCAGCACCTCCCTCTTCCCCGGCTCCGCCGCGCCCGGGGCCACGGCGGACGGCCGCGCTCGCCCTCCGGTGGTGCGCCGCCGCCGTGCTGCTGCTCGGCGCGTGCGGAACCGAGACGGCGACACGGACGGCGGCACAGGCGTCCCAGGGACCCGGGACGGCGGCGGCGTCGGCCACCGGGTCCCTCGGCTGGGGCACCATGCAGCCGTCCGGTGTCACCGGCGCCCGCCTCACCGACGACGGCCGCACCCTGACGCTCGACACCCGCGTGCCCAGCGGCGGCGGACGGGCGTGCGTGCGCGACCTGGAGGCGAAGGTCACCGAGTCGGCGCCGCGCACCGTCCGGGTGCAGATCACCTTCTCCTCGCCGTCCATGGACCGGGCCTCCGGCTGCACCGAGGAGAGCCCGGCCACCACCCGGGTCCGGCTGCCCGAACCGCTGGGCCGCCGGACCCTGGTCGTCGACAACGGTGTGCAGTTCACCGCCGACGGCGCCGGGCCGCCCGCGCTGCGGCTCTGCGGGGAACAGGGCTGCCACCCCCCGGCCACCGGCTGCACCGCCGCCTCCTACGAACAGGCGCTGCGCGCGGCGGACGCGCCCCGGCACACGTACCGGAACGCGGAGCACTGCGACGGCGGATGGCTGGTCCTGGACTTCACCTGGCGCACGGGACCGGCGTGCGCGGGCTCCTCCGAGCCCGGCTGCGACTCCCACCTGGGCGACCGCTGGTTCTTCCGGGCCCAGGAGTCCGGCTGGCAGCCGGTCGCCCACGGCGGGGCCGGGGGCTGCGCGGACGTGCACCGCGTGGAGCCCGCCTTCCCGGCGGCGCTGTGCGCCCCGCTCGCCCCGCTGTCCGGCTGACCGGCGCGCCCCCGGTCAGGTGCCGCCGAGCTGCCGGGCCGCCAGCGCGGTGATCTGCGCGGCCAGGTCCGCCAGGTCCGGCTCGTGCCGTACGGCGGCCCGCGCCAGCCGGTCCACGTCCGCCACCCACGCGCCGGTGGCCCGGTCCGGCTCGCCGATCCGCGCGAACCCGCGGTCCAGCAGCCCGCGGGCCGCCGCGTCCCGGCCGCGCGCGACGGCCTTGACCGCGCCGAGGGCGTTGGCGAGCGCGCTGGCGGGCCGCGACCACTCGCCCTCCCGGGCGCGCGCCGCCGGGTTGCCGGTGTCGTAGTCCGGGTCACCGGCCACCGAGGCCGTACGGACGTCCAGGTCGAGCCGCCAGAACAACGGCACCCCGGTGAAGCGGACGAACAGCAGCCGCCGCCGGTCGGAGCGGTGGAAGTCGGGGTCGTGGCGCACGCTCCCGACCGGCTGCACGGCCGCGAGCGCCGCCACCGCCTGCTCCAAGCAGTCCGGGAACCGCCCGTCCGGCACCACCCAGAGGATGTCGAGGTCGCTGAAGGCGTCCGCCGTGCCCGCCCCCAGCGAACCGGCCAACTCCGCCCGGGAGTCCGGGCAGCACCCCTCCAGCGCGCCGCGGACGCGCTCGGCGAACGCGGCACGGTCGGTCGCGGAGGACGGGAAGGCCATCCGCACACGGTAGGGGCGGCGCCCCGCGCACGCCATGGGTGCCCCGGCCCGCACCCCACCCCGCACCCCACCTCCTGTTGGCAACACATCATTGACAACAATCTGTTTGCTCGCCATGATGGGCGACATGCCCGCGACCCCGCAGCGCCCCGACGCACCCACCGAGCCCGCCGACGCCTTCGAGCCCCCGAGCGCGGAGGAGGCGCGGGCCCGTCGTACGTACGCCTCCCTCTTCCGCATCGCCGAACGCCATGCCGCCACGGACGCGCAGCGCCGCCGGCAGATCCACCCGGGGATGCTCGCCCCGCACGAGGCGATCCGGCTGGTGTCGTTCCTGCTCAGCGGCGCGGCGCTGCCCGAGGACGGGGAGGCGGAGGTCGACCGCGCCGACATCACCGCCGCGCTGAGCCTCGTGCCGCTCGCCCGCGCCGAGATGGACGAACTGGAGGCCGGACTCCTCACGATGGCCCGCGGACGCGGCATGACCTGGCCGGAGATCGCCTTCGGCCTCGGCCTCGCCACCCCCCAGGCCGCCCGCCAGCGCCACGAACGCCTCCTCAGCCGCACGGACCCCGCGCCGGGCGCGGAGGACACCGGGCGGTAGCGGCCCCGGCTAGCGCGCCTCCCCGTCCCGGGTGCCCACGATGCTCCTGCGCAGCGGGTAGGCGACGAGCAGGGCGGCTGCCATGAGGAGGCCGCTCGTCCAGAGCGGTCCGAGGTCGGCGGCCGGGCCGGTGAGGGCGGGGGCGGCGAGGAGGGGGCCGGTGGCGGCGCCGGTGTTGAGCGCCGCCGTCGCGTACGCCCCGGCCATGGTGGGCGCCCCCGAGGCCGCGTAGAGGACCCGGGTGATCAGCGTGCTGCCCACCGCGAACGACAGCGCGCCCAGGACGGGGACGAGGACGAGCAGGGCGGCCGGCTCGCCCGCCGACAGGGCGAGCACCGGCCAGCCGAAGGCCAGGGCCGGGCCGCCCACCGCGAGGAGCGGACCGGGCCGCCGGTCGGACAGCCGCCCGGCGGCGGTGACCCCCGCGAAGGACCCGGCGCCGAAGAGCACCAGCACCACCGGGACCCACCGCGCACCGAGCCCGGCGGTGCCGGTGACGACGGGCGCGAGGAAGGTGAAGCTCGCGAACGTCGCCGCGTTCACCAGCGCGGCCGGGAGCAGCGTCGCGAGCAGGCGCGGGTCGCGCAGCCGCGCCAGCTCCGCGCGCAGGCCGGGCCCGCCGCCCGCGTCCGCCCCGGCCCCGGCGGGCACCCCCTTGAGGATGCCCAGGGCCGCGGGCAGGCAGAGGGCCGCGACCGCCCAGAAGACGGCCCGCCAGCCGAGCAGCGTGCCCAGCAGTGCCCCGCCGGGGACCCCGGCGACCGTGGCCACCGTCGTCCCGGACAGCAGCACCGCCAGCGCGCGGCCCCTGCGGTCGGGACCGGCCAGCGCGGCCGCCGTCGTCACCGCCACGGCGAGGAACCCGGCGTTCGCGAACGCCGCGACGACCCGGGTGGCGCACAGGACCGCGAAGCTCGGGGTGAGGGCGCCCACGACATGGGCCGCCGCGAACACCAGCACGAACACGAGCAGTCCGGACCGTCCCGGCCGGTTGCGGGCGAGGGCGGCCATCAGCGGGGCGCCCACGGCCATTCCGGCCGCGAAGGCCGACGTGAGCGCGCCCGCGGTGCCGGTCCCCACATCGAGACCGGCGGCGATGCCGGGCAGCAGCCCGGCGAGCATGAATTCGGAGGTGCCCATGGCGAAGACCGCCAGGGCGAGCGGATACAGGGCGAGAGGCATCGAGTGACCCCGAGGTGAGGAGAGGTACGAGAGGACGACGTCTCGTCACCGCGGTCGGCCCCCGGGGGCACGGCTGACGGCGGACCGGTGCGGTCCGGGGCCGTGAAGCGGTGGACCGGTCGGCCGGTGGCCCGGTGGCCCGATCGGCCAGTTGCCCAGGGGTCCGGTGGTCCGGTGCTTCAGGGGTGCTGCGTCAGGGGTGCAGGGGGCCGACGGCGTGACCGGCGGCCCCCACCTCGGCTGACTCGGGGCTCGACATGCGCCGCACGGTAGCGCACCGGCGTGCGCCCCGCACGCCGGATTTCCCGGCCCCGCCCGTCCGGCTGTGATCCACATCACCGGGGCGGCGCGCGGTTCGTGCCGCCCCACCCGCAACCCCGGCCCCCGCCGCACGTCTGAAGCCCATGGAGGCCCGGACTCCCCGGCTCCGTTCCCCGAGTGAAGGATCGTCATGTCCGCATGTCATGCCGCCCCGCGCGGGCCCGCGTACGCGCCCCCACCGGCGAGGACGGCCGGTGCGAGGACGGCCGGTGCCGCGCGGGGCGCGGGAGGCGGAGAAGGCCGGGGAGGCGGGGAAGGCAGGGGCGGCGGCTTCGGGGGAGCGGTGACGGCCACGGGTTCGCCGGTCGCGTCCGCCGGCGCACTCCGGCGTACCTGGGGACGGTTGTTCCGGCGCGCTCCCGAGCGGTCCGCCCCCGAACGGCCCGTGGCCGCTTCGGCACCCGTCCCGCCACGCGCCGCGGCACCCCCCGCCGCGCCCACCACGGCGTCCGCCGCGGGCAGCGGCACCGGCCGGGGCGGCGAACCGGACCGGGCCGCCGACTTCGACCGGCTCTACCACCACCGCCGGCTCGCGCTGGTGCGCCTGGCCGTGCTGCTGGTCGACGACCTGCCCACCGCCGAGGACGTGGTGCAGGACGCGTTCACGGCGCTGCTGCGCCGCCACGGGCCCCGTCTGGAGCGGCTGGACGACCCGGAGGCGTATCTGAGGACGTGCGTGGTCAACGCCGCCCGCTCGGTGCTCCGGCGGCGCCGGACCGTCCGCCGCGCCGTCCTCGAACGGGAGCGCCCCGCCCCGCCGCCCGAGGAGTACGTCCTGCTGCACGAGGAGCACCGCGAGGTGCTGCGCGCCCTGACGCGGCTGACCGGTCGTCAGCGCGAGGTCCTGGTGCTGCGCTACTGGTCCCACCTCACCGAGGCGCAGATCGCCGAGACCCTGGGCCTGTCCCGGGGCACGGTCAAGTCCACCGCCAGCCGCGCCCTGGACGCGCTCAGCAGGAACCTGGAGGGGCCCCGATGACCGCCGCCGCCCGGCACGGCCGCACCGAAGAACGCCTGCGGGCCGCCCTGGACGCGCGGGCCCGCCTGGTCGGGCCGGGCAGGCTGCGGCCCCCGGCACCGCCCGCGGCCCCGGCCGCCGCACGGCTGCGGCTCCGGCGCGGGGCCGCGGTCCTGGTCGCCCTCGCCGCGGCGGTGGCGGGTGCCGTGCTCTGGCTGGACCACCGCCACCAGACCACGCCCGCCCCGCCCGCCGGGCCTCCTTCCGTGACCGGCCCGCGGCCTCCCGCCCCGCCGCCCGCGGCCCCCTCCGCCGTCCCCCGTTCGCCGGACGTCGCGGCCCCCAGCCCCCGCTGAACCCCGTACCGAAGAAGGCACCATGAAGCGACCCGCCCGCACCCCGATGTCCCGCGCCCGCGCCCGTTCCCGCACCACTCGCGCCCTTGTCGTCTCCGCCCTCTCCACCCTCTCCGTCGGCGCGCTCACCGTGCCCGCGGCCACCGCCTCCGCCGCGGCCGCGCGCCCGCCGTCCGCCGGGGCGCCCGCCGTCCTCCAGGCCCGCTACGACCTCGGCGACCAAGCCTTCACGCCCCCCGCCGCGCTCGGCTACCAGGGCCGCGCCGAACTCGCGGCCGACGTCTACTACCCGGCGCACCTGGGCACCGGACGGCATCCGCTGGTCCTCATGCAGCACGGCTCCTGGGAGACCTGCGCCGACGCGGGCGCGCAGGCCGAGTCCAGCGCGGCGCGGCAGGCCCGCGACCGGGCCGAGCAGGCGGGCGACACCGCCGAGGCCGCCCGCCAGCAGGCCATCGTGGACCGGGCGTCGGCCCGGCTGTGGGCCTGGCCCTGCGCCCCGGGCACCGCCCCCATCCTCAGCAGCGGCGGATACGACTACCTGGCGCGGGCGCTGGCCGCGCGCGGCTTCGTGGTCGTCTCGGTCGGCGCCAACGGCATCAACGCCACGGCCGCCGGGCAGGCCGACACCGTCTACCAGGCACGCGCCGCGCTCATCGAGCGGCATCTGCTGCTGTGGCAGCGGCTGGCCCGCTCGGGCGACGGCCCGCTGCGCGGCGCGCTGACCGACCCGCGCACCGGGGCCCCGGTGACGGCCGACTTCCGCGGCCGGGTCGACCTCGGCGACGTCGGTCTGCTCGGGCACTCGATGGGCGGCGGCGGGGTCATGCAGGAGATCGCCGACTCCTCCCGCGCGCACTGGCCGTCCGGTGTCACCGTCAAGGCGGCGTTCACCCTGGCGCCCACCGCCACCTGGGACGGCGACCCGGTGACCCGTACGCCCTTCGCCGTGATGTGGGGCACCTGCGACCAGGTCAACACCGGTTCCTTCTTCGAGCAGAACAGCGCCGCCAACCGGGCGCCGATCTACAAGTACACGCTCACCGGCGGCAATCACGCCTTCTACAACCGGCAGTGGTCGCCGAGCAGCGGCCAGGTGGCGTCCCGGGACGACGCGCTGCCGGGCAGCGCTCCGGGCACCTGCCTGTCCCAGTACGACGACCCGGCGCAGCCGCAGCGCGACCAGCCGCGTCTGGCGGAGGAGCGGCAGCGGCGGATCGCGGCCGACCGGGTCACCGCCTTCTTCGAACGGTACCTGCGCGGCCGCACCGACCGGCAGCCCTACCTCACCGGTGAGCGGCCCTTCCCCGGCGAACCCGCCCACGTCGTCACCTCGGCGTACGACGCCGGAGCCTGACGGCCGCCCGGCCCACCCTGCGTCGATCCTCGATCGGTTCCCACGGAGAATCGATCGACACTGACGACCGGACCGCGACAACGGCTGTTCCCGTGTCCGGAGTTGACGCGGTCCGGTCCCCAACGGGCCTGCTTCGGCGGCTTCGGCGGGCGGTCACTACCATCGGGCTCAAGACAACAGTTCGACCGGAGCGCCACGGCGAGTGCCGGTCGGGGTCGCCGATGCCAGGGACCGCTCCCCGGGCTGCGGTGATCTTCCTACCCAGGAGGACCTCCCGCATGTTCCGACGCATTGGGAACATGGTCGTCCGACATCCCGTCTGGACGATCGTGGCGTGGCTGTTCGCCGCGGTGGCCATCGTCGCCACCGCTCCCAGCCTGCCCTCGAACAGTGACGAGAGCAGCTTTCTGCCCAAGAGTTATGAGTCGATCAAGGCGGCGGACCTCCAGGAGAGGGCGTTCCCCAGCGCCTTCACCCCGTCCGCCATCGCGCTGTACCAGCGCTCCGACGGCGGCACGCTGACCGCCGCCGACCGCAAGGACGTCGACCGGATCACGTCCGAACTGGGCGAGCAGCACATCGACCAGGTGCAGAAGGTGGTGCCCGGCTCGCCCTCCAAGGACGGCAAGTACACCATGACGCTGGTCCAGATGGACAGCAAGAAGGCCGGTCAGCCCGAACAGAGCGCCGCCGCGAAGAAGTTGCGTGAGAAGGTCCGACAACTGACCAGGGGCACCCACCTGGAAGCCAAACTCGGCGGCTCCGCGGCACAGGCGCTCGACCAGGAGGACTCGTCCAAACGCGGGCAGGCACTGATCGGCATAGGCACCTTCGCGATCATCCTGGTGACCTTGCTGATCATCTTTCGGGCACCGATCCTGGCCGTCCTGCCCCTTGTCCTCATCGGCCTGGTGTCCGCCATCGCCAACGGCCTGATCGCCTACGCCACCAAGCTGTTCGGCCTCCAGGCCAACAGCTCCATCTCGTCGATCCTGATCGTCGTGCTCTTCGGCGTGGGCACGGACTACTTCCTGTTCCTGATGTTCCGCTACCGCGAACGCCTGCGCGCCGGTGACGAACCCAAACAGGCCATGATCAACGCGGTCGACCGGGTCGGCGAGGCCATCGCCTCGGCCGCCGGGGCGGTCATCATCGCCTTCCTCGCCCTGGTGCTGTCCACGCTGGGCTTCCTCAAGCAGATGGGCCCGGCGCTGGCCATCGCGGTCGCCGTCACCCTGGTCGCGGGCCTCACCCTGATACCCGCGGTGGTCTCGCTCATCGGCCCGAAGGTGTTCTGGCCGTCCAAGTCCTGGCAGCGCGAGCCGGACAACGCGCGCTTCGCCGCCCTCGGCCGAGGTGTGCGGCGCCGTCCGGCCCTGACCGCCGCCGTCTCCGGCCTCGTCCTGGTCGCGCTGTCGCTGGGCGCGCTCGGCTTCAAGGCCACCTTCGACCTGGCGTCGGGCTCGATGCCCAAGACCAAGGAGTCCATGGTCGTCCAGGACGAGTTGCAGAAGGCGTACTCGGCGGGCGCCGCCGCGCCCACCGACGTCTACCTCTCCAGCACCCGCGGCGAGCCCCTGGACAAGGCAGCCTTCGGCGCGTACGCGAAGAAGCTCGGGGCCGTGGACGGTGTCGCCGAGGCCCGGCTGAACCAGGTGAGCAAGGACGGCACCACCGCCGACTTCACCGTCACCCTGAAGTACGAGGCGTCCACGGAGCAGGCGATCGACGCCGTGGGCGAGGTCCGCGACGTCGCGCACGCGGACGCCCCGGACGGCACCGAGGCACTCGTCGGCGGCATGTCCTCGATCTTCAAGGACATCAACACCGCGGTGAACCACGACTACCGCACGGTCTTCCCCGTGGCCGCCGTACTCATCATGATCATCCTGGGCCTGCTGCTGCGCAGCCTGGTCGCGCCCTGGTACCTGATGGCCTCGGTGGGGCTGGGCTTCGGCGCCACCCTCGGCGCCACCGTCTGGATCTTCCAGGGCGGGCAGGGCCATCCGGGGCTGATGTTCATGCTCCCGGTGATCATGTATCTGTTCGTGGTCGCCATCGGCACCGACTACAACATCCTCATGATCGCCCGGCTCCGCGAGGAGGCCCGGGAGGGCCGCGACCCGCGCGAGGCGGCCGGGATGGCCCTGCGGTACGCCGGGCCGACCGTGGCGGCGGCCGGATTCATCCTGGCGGCGACCTTCGCCACCATGATGCTCGCGGGCAACTCCCTGCTCACGGAGATGGGCTTCGCCGTCTCCTTCGGCATCGTGATCGCCGCCTTCGTCATGGCGATGTTCTTCACCCCGAGCCTCACCGCGCTGATCGGCCACGCGGCGTGGTGGCCGGGCCACGGCGACCGGGCGGTGGCCCCGGCCGGTGCCTCCCCGCTCCCGGGCCCGCACGCGGCCGGGACCGGCGGTGGCGGTACGGGTTCCGGGCCCGGCCACGAGCCGGACCGGGCCGCGGAGGACTCACAGGGACGGCGCGGCTGAGCCGTCCCCGACGCCCGGGGCGCCTCGCGCGAGAGTGGTTCACCACCTCGTGCGGGGCGCCCTTCGCGTGTGCTCAGACCGATGTGACCGCGGTGGCCTGGGCGGTGAAGTAGTGGCCCTCCTCCAGGTCGGCGAGCAGGCCCGGCCGCACCGGCTCCCAGCCGAGCAGCTCGCGGGTCAGCCCGCTGGAGGCCGGGATGTCCTGGGCCAGCATCCCGGCCAGCCAGCCGAAGTGCCCGCCCGCGTCCTCGGGCGCCACGGAGGCCACCGGCACGCCGAGATGGCGGCCGATCACCTCGGCGACGTCGCGGAGCGCGACGCCCTCCTCGGCGGCGCCGTGCAGCACCGAACCGGCGGGGGCCCCTTCGGCGGCCAGCCGGAACAGCCGGGCGGCGTCCAGCCGGTGCACGGCCGGCCAGCGGTTGCCGCCGTCGCCGACGTAGCCGGACACGCCCCGGGCGCGGGCGGTCGCCGTCAGGGCCGCGACGAACCCGTGGTCCCCGGCGCCGTGGCAGGTCGGCGAGAGCCGCACCACGGACGCGCGCACCCCGCGGTCGGCCAGGGCGAGGACCGCCTCGGCGGTGACCGCCCGCATCGAGAGCGGCGAGCTGTCGGTGACGGGCCGGTCCTGCTCGGTCGCCGTCCGGCCGAGCGAGAGACCGGCCAGACCGGAGGCGAGGACGAAGGGGCGGCCGGTCCCGGCGAGCACCTCGCCGAACACGTCCACGGCGCGCCGGTCGGCCTCGGCGGCGCCCTTGAAGTCGCCGGAGAAGGCGATGTCGTGCTTGAAGGCGAGATGGATCACGCCGTCCGCCGCGGCCGCCGCGTCCCGCAGTACGCCGAGGTCGTCGACGGTGCCGCGGACGACCTCCGCACCGGCCGCGGTGAGCGCGGCGGCGGACGCGTCGGAGCGCGCGAGCCCGGTCACCCGGTGGCCCGCGTCGAGGAGTTCGGGGACGACGGCGGAACCGATCCAGCCGGAGGCGCCGGTGACGAAGATGCGCATGGGAAAGACCTCAGACCCTGTCGATGTCGATGTCGATGTTGGTGTTGGTGTTGGTGTCGGTTGTTGATGTCAGTGACTGTCATCGACGGTAGCACCTGATGTCAGTGACTGCCATCGCGTAGGATCCGGGGCATGGGCAGATGGGAGCCGAACACGCGGGAGCGCCTGGCCGAGGCGGCGCTGGAGCTGTACGGCGAGCGCGGGTACGAGCAGACCACCGTGGCGGAGATCGCCGGACGGGCCGGGCTGACCGAGCGGACCTTCTTCCGGCACTACGGCGACAAGCGCGAGGTGCTGTTCGCCGGTTCCGGCGAGCTGGAGGACCTGTTCGCGCGGGCGGTCGCCGGTGCCCCGGAGTCCGCCGCGCCGCTCGACGCGGTGGGTGCGGGGCTCGACGCGGTCGGCGCGTCCTTCGCCGGACGGCGCGACTTCGCGCGCGCCCGGCAGGCCGTGATCATGGCCAACGCGGAGCTGCGCGAGCGCGAGCTGGTCAAGCTCGCCGCCATCGCGGCCGCGCTCGCCCGCACCCTGCGCGGGCGCGGTGTCCCGGAGCCCGCCGCGAGCCTGGCCGCCGAGGCGGGCGTCGCCGTCTTCAAGGTCGGCTTCGAACGCTGGATCGGCCCCGGCGAGGAGCGCGCGATGCCGCCGCTGCTGCGCGAGGCGCTGGCCGAGCTGAGGGCGGTGGCCGCGCGGCCGTAGCGCTGCGGGGCGGGCGGCGGACCGTCCTGGCGGAGGGGTGGTGGACCGGGTGGACCGGTCGGCGATCGGGAGTGACAGGTTGTCACCGGCGTGGTTAGATGCCGGTGATGATGAACTTCTCCTCGTACGGATTGGGGGAATCGTTCGTGCAAGGTGAGTGCTGATGGCACTCCACCTCACGGACGGGATTCCTCCCCACCTGTCGATGTGGCGGCGCGTACGCGAGTACGCCGTGCCACCGTCCATGATCGAGACCGCGACCGCACGCCGTGCGGCGGGCGACTGGGCGGGGGCCTGTGCCGCCGCCCGGATCGACGTCGACCTCGATCTGCGCGCCGTGCGCCACCGCCACGGCACCGAAACCGCCACCCGCCTCCGGGCCGACCTGCGGCGCCTGGCGCCGGACCTGCTGCGCTGGCACCTGCCCCGGATCGTCCCGGACGGACGTCTGCGGCCCGGCCTCACCGTCGCCCTGGCCCGCTACCCCGGCTCCGGTCCCGGCGCCGCGCCACCGCAGTTGGTGGTGCGGACCCCGCCTGCCCGCGCGGACGCCGGACAGCGTGTCTCCCTCGCGCTGTGGGAGGGTTCGGCGACCGGCGACCCGTACCTGCTCCGGTATCCGCACCCGCATCCGCACCCGGACCGGCGGTTCCGGCTCGATCTGCACCGGCACCTCTGGGACGCCGCCCGCAGCGGCGAGCTGGCCCGGCGGAGCGGTGCCGACCGGCCGCCGTCCACGCCACCCCCCGCGGTCCTGCCCGACGGAGCCGCCGGGCCCGACTCCCCGTGGGCGGTGGCGAGATGGGCCGCGGAGGCGGAGCTGCTGCTGCGGGCCGAGGGGCGCCTGCGCGGGAGCTTCGCCGTACGGCTCGGAGCGCACCGCCGTGCCGTCCTCGAACTCGTCGCCCCCGACGACAGCCACGCCCCGGTGTTCCGGCCGCTGCGGGAGACCTTGCCGCCGCAGGAGGCCGCCGCGCTTCCGGTACTGCCGGAGGCGGCGGCCCGGGTCCTTCCCGACCTGGAGCTGCTGCGGGCCGGACTGACCACGCCCGACCGGCTGCACCCGCTGGTCGCGGCGGCCCTGGCACGGGCACCCGGCTGCCCCGCCCCGCCACCGCCACCGGCCCATGTGTCCGGTGCTGTGTCCGGTGCCCTCGCCGGGACCGGTGACCCGCACCGGGTGGAGTGCCGCGGGCAGGTGCACCGGATCGCGCTGCGGGACGGTGTGCTGACCGCGGTCGACCACGATCCGGAGCAACTGCGCCGCGAGGAACTGCTGATGGCGCTCGGCGGGCCGGGGCTGCCGTGTCTGCGCGCGATCGACGCGGTGCACCGCGACCCGGAGGCGCTGCCCGCCGTACGGGAGCGGCTCGGGCACGGGGACGTGGCCGGGGCGCTGGCGGTGGTCGAGGCGCTGCTCGGTCCGGCCGCGGTACTGCGCGACGGGCCGCTGCGGGACGCGCTGGAGTCGGCCGCGGCCCGCCGGGTCGACCACGGCCTGTTCCGGGCCGGTCTGGTCTCCCGGCACCTCGCCGTCCGCGCGGAGGCGGACCGGGACGGCCCGGAGACGGCGCGCCCCAGGCCGTCGCGCAGCCCGCGGGCCGACCGTCACACACCACCCGAACTGCGCCGCAAGCGCGGCAGCCGGAACAGGCCCCGGGCCGGCATGTTCGCCTGACCGGCCCGGCGCGCTTCGGCCTTCTCGCGGCCCGGACCTGGCTGCGCCATGCCCGCCCGCCGGTCCGCTTCCCTCTTCTCCCTCTTCTGCCTCTTCCCTCCTCCTTCCCTTCAGGTGATGCCCATGTCCGAACTGTCCCGACTCACCGTCGCCGCCGACCTGTTGTCCCTCCTGCGCACGACCACCACCGAACCGCGTCCCGACGAGCAGTTGGAGGCGCTGACCCTGGCGGTCGCGGCCGATCTGCCCGTACTGCTGTGGGGTGAGCCGGGCATCGGCAAGACGGCCGCCCTGACCCAGCTCGCCGACTCGCTCGGCCTGCCGCTGACGACGGTGATCGCCAGCGTCCACGAGCCGTCCGACTTCTCCGGACTGCCCATCGTGGGCGACGACCCGGCGGTCCAGGGCGTGCCGATGGCTCCGCCCCAGTGGGCCGTCGAACTGGTACGGGCCGGGCGGGGCCTGCTGTTCCTGGACGAACTCTCCACCGCCACCCCGGCGGTGCAGGCCGCGCTGCTGCGGGTCGTCCTGGAGCGCAGGGTCGGCGCGCTCCAACTGCCGCACGGGGTGCGGATCGTGGCGGCCGCGAATCCGCGCGCCTCGGCGGCGGACGGCTGGGAGCTGAGCCCGCCGCTGGCCAACCGGTTCGTGCATCTGTACTGGGTGCACGACCGGGACGTGGTGGTGCGCGGCCTCGGCGGGGTCTGGCCCCGGGCGGAGCTGCCCCGGCTCGACCCGCGGCGGCTGCCGGAGGCGGTGCGCTTCGCCCGGCGCGCGGTCTGCGGGTTCCTGGCGGCCCGGCCGACACTGATCCACCGGCTGCCCAGCACCGAGACACGGCGCGGCGGTGCGTGGCCCTCGCCCCGGAGCTGGGAGGCCGCGCTGACGCTGCTCGCCTTCGGCACCGCCGCCGATGTCTCCCGCGAGGTGCTGGCCCTGCTGGTGCGGGGCGCGGTCGGCGACGGTCCGGGGCTCGAACTCCTCGCCCATCTGGACCGGATGGACCTGCCCGATCCGGAGGCCCTGCTGGCCGCCCCGTCCCACGCCCAGCTGCCCGAGCGGGGCGATCTGCGGCAGGCGACGCTGGAGGCGGTGGTGGCCGCGGTCGGGGCGCGGCCGGAACGCGCGCGCTGGGAGGCGGCCTGGGCGGTGCTGGTCAGGGCGCTGGAGACCGGGGCGCCCGACCTGCTGGTCGCCCCGGCGACGGCGCTGGCCGCGCTGCGGCGCGACGACTGGGAGGTGCCGGACTCGGTGGACCGGCTGGCCGGGGTGATCGGCCTCGCCCGCCGCGCCGACAGCTCGGTCCGGCGGGCGGCCGCGGCCGGCGCCGGACACATCGCGGGGGCGGCCCGATGACGGCCCCCGCGCAGCGCCCCGCAGCACCCGGACACCCGAGCGAGCCCCCGCGCCCGGCTTCGCGTCCGGCGACTCCACCCCCGCAGCCGGGCCCGGCACCCGCCCCGGCGCCGCCGCCGACTCCGCGCCCGCAGCCGAACTCGACGCCCGGCCCGCAGCCGAACTCGGTGTCTGGCGCCCAGTCGCACTCGACGCCCGGCCCCCAGTCGCACTCGGTGCCTGGCCCGCAGTCGAGCCCGGCGCCCTGCCCGCGGTCGAGCCCGGTTCCGATCCCAACTCTGGGCCCGCAGCCAGAGCCGACGCCCTCTTCGTCCGCGCGCCCGCAGCCGGGCCCGGCTTCCCGGCCGGGTCCGGCCCAGGCCCCGGGTCCGCTGGACTCGGCCTCTCGCCCGGGGCTGCATCCCCAGCCGGGCTCGGCGTCCGGCCTGGAGCCGGGTTCGTCCCCTCGCCCGGCTCCGCAGCCGGACTCGGCCCTTCGCCCGGATCCATGCCCGGCCCTTGGCCCCCCGTCGGTTTCGGTGCCTCGTTCGACTTCGCGCCCCCAGCCGGGCCCGGCGCCCTGCCCGCGTTCGAGCCAGGCGCCGGGCCCGGCTCCCCGCCTGGGTCCGCGCCGGGCCCCGGATGCGCGTCCGGCCCCGGGCTCACAGGCGAGTTCGGCGCCCGGCCCGCAGGCGAGGCCGGTTCCGGGCCCGGCCCTGCGCCCGCAGCCGGGCCAGGTGTCCCGCCCGGGTCTGCGCCCTGCTCCGCGTCCGCTGGACCCGGACCCGGCCTCCCGCCCAGTTCCGCGCCCCCTGCCGCGTCCGGTGCGCGCCACCACGCCCGCCCCACCGGACACCACCACGGACACCACCACGGACACCACCACGGACACCACCACGGGCACCACCGCAACCACCGTCGCCTCCACCCGCATCCGCACTCGCACCACCACCGCCACCCCCACCCCCACCAGCAACGACCGACAACCACCCCTCGACATGGACAAGTTGCTGGCCGCCCGGCTGCACGCGGTGAAGGCGCGGCCGTATCTGGCCAGTGCGCTCTTCGCGCTGCATGTGGTGGCGGACCGGGCCGTGCCGACCATGGCGGTGGACGCGTACTGGCGCTGCTACGTCTCCCCGGCCTTCGTGGCGCTCATGCCCGTAGAGGAGCTGGCGGGCGTCTGGGTGCACGAGGTGTCCCATCTGCTCCGGGACCACCACGGACGGGGTGAGCGCCATGCGCGCGAGCACGAGGAGTACGGGCCGGGCGAGCGGCTGCGCCGCAACATCGCCGCCGACTTCGAGATCAACGACGACATCTACGGCGACGGTCTGCCGCTGCCCGCCGGGGCGGCCGTGCCGTCCCTGCTCCACCTGCCCGACGGGCTGCTGATGGAGGAGTATCTGCGGTCGGCGTCCCTGTCCGGGCTCCGCGCCGACCTGGCCTGGCTGGACTGCGGCAGCGGTGCCGACGGGCACGAACGGCCGTGGGAGCTGGGCCCGTACGGGGCGCACGGGCTGAGCAGGCAGCAGCGCGACGCCGTGCGCTTCCGGGTCGCGGAGGGCATCAAGGGACGTCCGGGTGACGCCCCGGAGGGCTGGCGGCGGTGGGCGGACGAGGCGTTCCATCCGCCGCAGCCCTGGCGGCAGTTGCTGGGCGCGGCGGTCCGCTCGGCGGCGGGCGCGCCGGGCGCGGGGGAGAACCACAGCTACCGTCGCCCGTCGCGGCGTTCGGCGGGGCTGCCCGACGTGGTGCTGCCGAGCCTGCGCCGCACACCGCCGCGGGTCTGCGTCGTGATCGACACCTCCGGCTCGGTGAGCGACGCCGAACTGGGCGGCGCGCTGCTGGAGGTGGCCGCCATCGCGCGGGCCGTGGGCGGGCGGCGCGACCTGGTGTCGGTGGTGTCCTGCGACGCGGCGGCCGGGATCGCCGTCCCGCTGTGCCGCGCCGAGAGCATGGAACTGATCGGCGGCGGGGGCACCGACCTGCGCTCCGGTTTCGAGCGGGCGCTGCGCGCGCGTCCGTCCCCGGACGTGATCGTCGCCCTGACGGACGGTCAGACGCCGTGGCCCTCGGCGCAGCCGCCCTGCCGCACCGTCGTCGGGCTCTTCCCCCGCTCCGGCCACGCCGTGAACGAGCGGGACCCCGACTACGTACCCGACACCCCGCCGCCCTGGGCGCGGGTCGTCACCATCGGCTGAGGGCGGCGGCGCCCCGGCTCACCGGCCGAAGCGCGACGAGCCCAGGTTCACCAGGTGGCCGACGAGGCTGATCTCCACGCCGTCGGCGGTGGAACGCGCCGCGGTGAAACCGACGTTCTCGGGCAGCCCGACGCGCCAGGAGGCGGTGGCCCGCGGGGTGCCGGGGACGCTCAGGCTGAACTCCGTGCCCTGGGCCAGCAGGGTCCCCGTGGTGTCCACGGGCGACCCGCCGGCCGTGCCGGTGACCTTGACGCGGGCCGCCTGGCCGTCCGACCCCGGCGCCTGCGCGAGCCGCACCTGCCCGCCCCCTCGGGTCAGCCGGCTCAGCGCGGCGGACAACTGCTCGTACGACAGGGTGAGGGTGCCGGTGACCAGGTTCGCCTCGGCGCCGCGCGCGGTCAGCGAGGTGAACTCGACATGGCGCATGTCGAGGTGGAGCCGGTCGACGGACAGATAGCCGCCCTGGGCGTTGTCGGTGGTGTCCACGGTGAACCCGCGGGCGTCCAGGGTGACATGGCCGAAGTCGCGGGCCGCCGCCTGGGTGAGGAACGGGAACCCGCCGATCGACACGTCCAGGTGGGCGTCGGTGCTGTTCCCGTAGGCGTACTTGCTCCGCGCGAGGTCCGCGACCTCCTTCTCCGCGTAGTGCACGGCGATCCGGTCGGCGGCCGTGAACAGGCCGGCCAGCACCACCACCGTGATCACCAGGACTTTCACCCAGCGACGTCGCATACCGAACTCCCCCGCGTTGTCCAGATGTTCGAGCAGGGATGCTAACCCGGTGCCCGGAGGGGCGGCGCACGGGGGCACGGTCGCGCCGTACGGCGGCCCGACGGTGCCGTACGGCGCGGGCGGGAGCCGTCAGTAGGCGCGTGCCACGACCGCCACGTTCCCCGGCTGGTCGTCGCGCTCGGGGACCGAGCCGTCCGCGCCGACCAGGCAGCGCACGGTCACGCCCTGTTCGGCGAGCCGGGCCTCGCCCTCCGGACCCAGCACGTCCCAGGGGATGCGCGCCCAGCCGGTGGCCGCTGCCTCCACGGCCTCCGCGACCGTCGTCACCTCGGCGGTGCGCCGGGCCCGCCGCTCGCGGGACTCGGCCAGCAGCAGCGCCTGGTCCTCGGTGAGCGCCCGGGGCACCAGTTCCGTCAGCGCCCCGATGGCGACCGGCTCCTTGCCGCCCGCGATGCGCCGCACCAGTACGGCACTGCCCTGGGCCAGGTCGCGCGGGCCGACCTCGATGCGCACCGGCACCCCCTTCAGCTCCCAGTCGACGGCACGGCGGCCGAACGGGGTGTCCACGCGGTCGTCCACGTGCACGCGCACCCCGGCTGCCCGGAGCCGTTCGCCGATCGCGCGCACCTCGGCGAGCACCGCCTCGTCGTCCTTGACGGCGAGGACCACCGCCTGCACCGGGGCGAGGCGGGGCGGTACGCGCAGCCCGTCGTCGTCCCCGTGCGTCATCACCAGCGCGCCGATCATCCGGGTCGTGGAGCCCCACGACGTCTGCCAGACGTACTCCTGGGTGCCGTCCTTCGACAGGTACCGGGTGTGGAACGCCTTGGCGAAGTTCTGGCCCAGTTCATGGCTGGTGGCCAGCTGGAGGGCCTTGCCGTCGCCCATCATGCCTTCCAGGGTCAGCGTGTTGACCGCTCCGGCGAACCGTTCCCGGGCCGTCTTGCGTCCCGGTACGGTGTCCATGGCGAGGACGTTCTCCATGAAGTCGGCGTACACCTCGCGGTGGATGCGCGCGGCATAGGCGCGGGCGTCCTCGTAGGTGGCGTGGGCGGTGTGCCCCTCCTGCCACAGGAACTCCGTCGTGCGCAGGAACACACGCGGCCGCAGCTCCCAACGCACCACGTTCGCCCACTGGTTGATGAGCAGGGGCAGATCGCGGTAGCTCTGCACCCACTTGGAGAAGTAGTCGTTGACGATCGTCTCCGAGGTGGGGCGGACGACGACGGGCTCCTCCAGTTCCTTGCCGCCCGCGTGCGTGACGACGGCCAGCTCGGGCGCGAAGCCCTCGACGTGCTCGGCCTCCTTCGTCAGGTACGACTGGGGGATGAAGAGCGGGAAGTAGGCGTTGGCGGCGCCCGCCTCCTTGATGCGGGCGTCCATCTCCTGCTGCATCCGCTCCCACAGCCCGTACCCGTACGGTCGGACGACCATGGTGCCGCGCACCGGTCCGTTGTCCGCCAGCTCGGCCTTGCCGACCAGGTCCTGGTACCAGCGGGGGAAGTCGTCCGCCCGGGGAGTGAGCACGGGTGCCTTTGCCATGGCGCGCAGGCTACGGTCCGGCCGGGCGTCCGCGCCAACCGATTACGCGGACCTCCGGCGCGACAGCAGCGACTGCCCGACGACCAGGACGCCGAGGACGAGCACGGCCGCGCCGATCACCCGCAGCCCGGTCTGCGCCCCCGACACGAACGCGGCGACCACCTCGGGCGCACGGGCGGCCGGGGCGGCGGCGAGCGCCTGCGCCACGGTGTGCGGATCACCGGCGGCGCGGATGTCGGCAGGCAGCGCGGCGGCGAACCGGGAGGTCAGCACCGTACCGATGACCGCGACGCCCAGCGCGCTGCCGAACTCGCGGGTGGTGGCCTGGAGCCCGGCGCCGACGCCCGCCTGGGCCGGCGGGAGCGAGCCCGCTATGGCTCCGGAGAGGGTGGGCAGCGCCAGCGCCACCCCGGCGCCGGTCACCATCAGCCAGGCCGCGTAGGCGGCGTACGGCGTGCCGGAGCCGGTCAGGGACAGGCCGAGCAGCCCGCAGCCGGTGAAGGCGAAGGCCAGCGCGGTGGTGGTGTCGAGGCCGATGCGCGCCGACAGCTTCCCGGCGTGCCGGGCGCCGAACATGAGCGGAAGGGTCAGCGGGATGATCCCGAGGCCGGTCAGGACCACGCCGAAGCCCTTGCCGTACTGGAGGAACGAGGCGTTGACGTAGAACAGCGCGAACATGCCGAAGAAGATCGCCGTCATGCCGAGGCAGGCGCCGCGCAGGCCCGGCAGCCGGAACAGCCGCGGGTCGAGCAGCGGGTGGGCCGTCTTCAGTTCGACGAGCGTCCAGGCGGCGAAGAGCACGGCCGAACCGGCGAAGCCGCCGACGACGAGCGGGCTGCCCCAGCCCGTCTCCGGGCCCTGCACGATGCCGATCAGCAGCGCCACGGACGCCGCGACGAGCAGCACCGTGCCGGGCAGGTCGAGACGGCGGTCGTGGCGCGGTGTCACCGGCGCGATCCGGGCCACCAGCGCGGCCAGCACCAGGCAGACCGGCACGGCGGCGACGAACAGCCACCGCCAGGAGCCGCCCGACAGGACGGCACCGCCGCCGACATTGCCGACGACCCCGCCGATGCCCGTCATCGACGCCCAGGTCGCGATGGTCGCGCCCCGGCGTTCGGCGGGCACGGCGTGCAGCAGCACCGCCAGGGTGTTGGGGAGCACGGCGGCGGCGCCGACACCGGTGAGGGCCCGGCCCGCGAGCAGCACCGGCACGTCCGGCGCGGCCGCCGACAGCAGGGCGCCCGCCGCGAACAGCAGCAGGCCGCTCAGCAGGACGCCCTTGCGGCCGAGCCGGTCGCCCGCCGCGCCCCCGGGGATCACCAGACAGGCGAAGAAGATCACATAGGTGTCGACGATCCAGACCAGGACCGGCGCGGAGGGATGCAGCGCGCTCGCGGCCAGCAGCGGCACGGCGAGGTTGATCGCGGCGACCATCCCGACGACGAGCACGACGCAGGCGCAGACGACCGCCGTCAGACCGCGCCGCGGGACCGGGTCCGGCGGCCGGGGGACGGAGGCGGGAGCACGGGCGGGGAGCAGGGTGTTGAATCGCATGCCCTCGACGGTAGGAATCCTGTGGACCATCGCGCCACGCAACTTCGGCAAGGCACCCTTGCGTACGATGCAAGGATGACGGCGCCCGCACCCGGTCCTCTCGACCTCAACCTGCTGCGCGTGTTCGACGCGCTGCTCCAGGACAGCAGCGTCACGGCCGCCGCCGAGCGCCTGCACCTGTCCGTCCCGGCGACCAGCCGGGCGCTGGGCCGGCTGCGGCGGGCGATGGGCGACCCGATCCTGGTGCGCGCGGGCCGGGGCATGGCGCCGACCCCGTTCGCGCTGCGCACCGCGCCCCGGGTGCGGTCGCTGCTGGAGGAGGCGTCCGCCCTGATCAGCGCCGACCGTGAGATCAGCGTCGCCGACCTGCGGCGCACCTTCACCGTCCGTATCAACGACGGCGTCGCCGCGACCCTGGCGACCACGGCGGTCGAGGCCGTCGCCGCCGCGGCCCCCGGCGTGACCCTGCGCTTCGTCGCCGAGGGCAGCGAGAGCGTCGAGGCCCTGCGCGACGGCTCCGTCGACCTGGACATCGGCGTCGGCGACCTCGACGCACCCGACATCCGCACCGCCCCGCTCTACCGGGAACGGCTGGTCGGCATCGTCGGCGCGAACAGCCCGCTGGCCCGGCACCGGCGCCCGGCACTGGCCGAGCTGTGCCGCCACCCGCATGTGTCGGCCTCCCGGCGCGGACGCGCCCGCGGACCGCTCGACGACGCCCTCGAAGCGGCCGGTCTGCGGCGCCATGTCGCCGCCGTCGTGCCCACCTTCGCCCTCGCCGCCCTCCTGGTCGCCTCCGGCGAGCACGTCGGACTCGTCCCGCGGCGCCTGGCCGAGCGGTACGCCACCGCGCTCGGCCTGCGCTGGTTCCCCGTCCCCGCGCCGCTGCCGGAACTGGAGGTGCGGCTGCTCTGGCACGCCCGCCTCGACGCCGACCCGGCCCAGCGCTGGCTGCGCGACACGATCCGCGCCGCGCTCGCCTGACCGCCGGTGCCCGCCGTGCCGGGGCGCCCGGCAGGCCGGACACGCGGCCGCCGACAGTGACTTGGGTCACAGATTAAGAGCCCTTAAGGGGCAAGATCACAGCATGGGCGTTATCTGGTGAACTGCCCCAGTTGACGCCCGGTTTGAGTGTCGGTCAAGCTTTTGCCGTCGCGGACCCCCCACCTCCTTTCCGGGCCGCTCCTCCTTCCGGTATTTCTCTGCGGAGCATCATGTCTAAGGAGTCCGATAACCAGTGGAATCCACTTCCGGAAACGGTGTCTTCGGAAAGGTATCCGCGCCCGCGACGTCCTGGCAGGGACCGAGAGAACAGGACATAGAACTCTTCGACTCCACGGTGAAGCTGCCGAGAATATCCGCGCCCGGCCGCCGCCCGGCCGCGCACGCCGCCGGCCGCGCCCGGCACCGCTCGGCCACCACGGGCGGCGCGCGTACGCGGGCCGCCAGGGCGAAGGACCCCTCGCACAGCCTGACCCTCGCCCTGACCCTGATGGTCGGCCTCAGCGCCGCGCTGACCGTCTATCTGATCGGCGGCCGGACCGGGGAACCGCGCGCCGACCGGCCGCCGGTCCCCCCGGTGCTCCCCGCCAGCGAGCCGCCCGCCGAACCGTCCGGCGCCCCGCACCCGTCCACGACGGCGCCGCCGCCGCCGACGACGGCGGCGTCCAGCGCCTCCGCGCCCGCGCACACCCCGGCGGCCGGGACCTCGACGGCCGCCACCGGTCCGGCCGGCGGCCGCCCCGCCATCGCCTCCGGCACCCCGGCGCGGGAGCACCGCCCGCCCCAGGCACCGCCGCCCAGCGCCCGGCACTCGCCGCACTCCCGCCACGAGGGGAACCACTTCCCGGACACCGTCGCCGTCGGCAGCAGCGGGCCGCTGGTCGCGGACCTCCAGCAGCGGCTCCAGCGGCTCGGGCTCTATCTGGGATCGGCCGACGGCTATTTCGACACCTCCCTCGAAACGGCCCTGCTGCGCTATCAGAAGGCCCGGAACATCCCTCAGGAAAACGGCGCCTACGGCCCGTTGACACGTGCCGTCCTCACGGCAGAGACGGAATGACCCGGGAATTCCCGGAACGGCACACAGCGACCTCACCCACGCGACACCTCACCCACGCGACACCTCACCCGCGCGGTACGACACCCGTGCAGTACAGCGCCACCCGCACAACAGCACCATCTGTGAAAGGACCACAGCGATGAAGAGAGCCGCGAGAATCGGAACGCGCGCGACCGGCGCCCTGTCCCTGAGTCTCCTTCTCGGCCTGAACGGCGCCGCCCTCGCCCAGGCCGCGCCCGCGAACGGCCCCTCGGCCGCGTGCCCGAACCCCGGCGAGGTGCCCGGCATCGGCCACGAACCGCTCTTCACGGACAGCAACGTCGCCCTCTTCGCCGGCGGCGACTACACCGTCGACGGCTCCTCGGCCGAGGCGGAGGGACTCCTCGTCGTCAAGGGGAAGGCGACCTTCGCCAAGAGCGCCGGGGGCGTCTTCAACGTCGGCCGCGTGGGCGCCGGTTCCGGCATCCTGCCCCCGTCCGGCTCCGTGATGCTCGCCGTCGGCGGCGACCTCACCGTGGCCAAGGGCACCACGGTCGACGTCGGCCACGGCCTGACGGCGGGCCCCGGCTACGGCGGCGCCGTCCGGGTCGGCGGCACCATCGACGAGAAGGGCAACCTGGAGACGAACGGCGGTGCCCGCTCCGCCGGACTGGGCGCCGAGGCCGCCCTCACGCCGTACGACACCTTCGACGCGACCCTCGCCCACGAGTCGTCCTCGCTCGGCGCGCTCAAGACCACCGGCACGGCGGTGCGGTCGGGCGACACCGTCACCTTCAGGAGCACCGGCACCGGCACCGGGCAGGGCTCCCTCCAGGTCTTCGACATCGATGCCGCGGCCCTCGACGGCGCGTCCTCCTTCGTGTTCCAGGCGATCCCCGAGAAGTCGTCCGTGGTGGTCAATGTCACCGGCGACCACACGGTGTCCGTCGCGCCGCTGAGCGTCGCCTTCAACGGCGAGCGCGCCGACGACTACGCCTCCCCGGCGTTCGGCGACGTGGCCGCGCGGGTGCTCTACAACTTCGAGAAGACGCCCTCCGTCACACTCGGCGGCGGCGGCAACTTCATGGGCTCCCTGCTCGCCCCGCACGCCTCGGCCGACCTCACCGCCAGCACCAACGGCCGGGTCTACATCGGCAAGGACATCCACACGCACGGCACGGGCAACGAGAGCCACAACTACCCGTGGACCGGCTCCACGGTCTTCACCTGCAAGCCCACCCCCGACCAGCCGGTCCCGCCCACCCCCAGCACCCCGGCGTCCGGCACGCCCTCCCAGTCGGCGCCCCCGGCCTCCACCCCCGCCACGCCGAGCGCCACGCCGTCGCAGCCCGAGCAGCCCGGCCCGACGCCGTCCGGCTCGGACTCCGCCCACCCGGCGCCCACCCCGAGCGACGCGCCCCCGGCGACGACCGGCGGCGGCGGTGACGGCTCCCTCGCCCACACCGGCGCCCAGGTCGCCCCGTACCTGATCGCCGCGGCCGTCGCGGCGGCCATCGGCACGGGCCTGCTCATCCTCACCCGCCGTCGCCGCCGCTCGTCCTGACCGGCACCGACCGACCGGAGGGCCCCGCGCCACGCGTGCGCGGGGCCCTCGTCGGCGTACCTCCGGGGACCCGGCGGCTCCCGGCGCCGCTCCTCGCGGGAGGTTCTCAGCCTGCCGTGTCCGCCACGTTCGCCGTGTTCGTTACGTTCGTTCCGTCCGCCGTGTCCGTCGCGTCGTACGCGGCCCGGTCGAGGGAGTGGATCCGCAGCGTGCGCCCGCTGTCCGGGGACGTCAGGGTCCGGTGCAGGCACAGGCCGAGCTTGGCCGCGACACGCTCGGAGGCGGTGTTGCCGAGCTGGATGACGCTGACGATCTCCGCCAGGCCGCGGTCGCGGAAGCCGAACCGCAGGGCGGCGCGGGCCGCCTCGGTGGCCAGGCCCCGGCCCCACGCGCGCCGCCCCAGACGCCACCCCACCTCGACCGCGGGCAGCAGCTCGGGCAGGTACTCCGGGACGGCCAGACCGGTGAACCCGGCCAGTTCGCCGGTGGCCCGCACCTCGACGGCGAACAGACCGAAGCCGTGTGTCTCCCAGTGCCGCTCCCAGGTCCCGATGTCGGCCCGGGTGCGCTCCTCGTCGCGGGTGGCTCCGTCGCGGATGAAGCGCATCACCTCGGGGTCGGCGTTGACGGCCGCCATCGGCGCCACGTCGTCCTCGCGCCAGCGGCGCAGGATCAGTCGTGCTGTCTCGATCGTGGTCATCCGCCGATCCTCTCCGCGGGCGCCGCCCCGCGCCAGGCCCGGCGGAGGCCGCGACCGCCCGACGAAAGCCGCTGGTCAGGGAAGTGCCCAGGTCAGGTGGGGTGGCGTAACTCCGGCGTAACGCGGGATCGCTACGGTGCGGGCATGAGCGGAGCCGAGGAGGACAGCGGACCGGGGCGTGCCCCGGCACCGGCGGCCGGGCGGCGGATCCCCGCGGAGTGGGTGTCGTCGAGGCCGCGCGCCGAGCGGGCGCGGCAGGTGGCGGACGTACTGCGGCAGCGGATCACGAGCGGCGCCCGCACCGGGGACGTACTGCCCGACGAACGCACCCTGGGCGCGCAGCTCGGCGCCTCCCGCAACGCGGTGCGCGAGGCGCTCGCGCTGCTGCGCGACGAGGGGCTGGTCAGTCGGCGGCGCGGGGTGGGGACCGTGGTCGAGACACCCAAGTACGGGCACGGACTCGACCGCCTCGCCGGGCTCGCCGAGACGCTGACCGGCCACGGCACCGTGACCAACGAGGTCCGTTCGGCCGGGCTGCTGGCCGCGCCGCCGGACGCGATCACCGAACGTCTCGAACTGCCCCCGGGCGCGCCCGTGGTGTGCGTCGAGCGGCTGCGCCGCCTCGACGGGCTGCCGCTGTCGCTCGACACCAGCTATCTGCCCGCCGGGATCGGACGCCGGGTGCTCGACGGCGACCTCGCGGGCCGGGACGTCTTCGCCCTGATCGAGGAGGCCACCGGCTGCCTGCTGGGCCGCGCCGAGCTGGCCGTGCACGCGGTGAACGCCGATCCGGGCACCGCCGGACTGCTGCAAGTCCCCGCCGGATCGGCAGTGTTCGCCATCGAGCGGCTCACCCGGCTGGCCGACGGGCGCCCGGTGGACGCGGAGTCGCTGCGGATCCGCGCCGACCGGATGACCCTGCACGCCACCGTGCACCGCAACCGCGCACCGGCGGCGGATCGTTGAGCGGGGCGGCGCGGGAGGAGGGACGCCGATGACCGGGCTGCCGCTGCCGGTGCTCGCCGCGCTGGCGGCGGTGGGCTTCGCGGGCGGGGTCGGCATCACCGCGCTCGGGCCGGGCGGAGTACTGCCCACGATCGGGCTGTTCGCCCTCACCGGCCTGCCCCCGGCCCAGGTCGCGGGCACCGCCCTCGTCACCCATGTCGCCACCGGTGCGCTGGCCACCGCCGCCTACACCCGCTCGGGGCAGCTCCGGTCGCCCGGCACCCGCCGTACGGCACTGCTCCTGGCGGCCACCGCCGTGGTCGGCACGCCGGTCGGGGTGCTGCTCAACACGGCTGTCTCCGCACGGGCGTTCGGCCTGGTGCTGGCCGTCCTCGTGGCGACGGCCGCCGTACTGGTGCGGGTCCGCGACCGGCGGCGCCCCCCGGAGACGGGCCCGGCCCACCCGTCCACGGCGGTCGTCACCGGCCTCGGCCTCGGGGTCTCCGCCGCGAGCGGCCTGGTGGGGATCGGCGGCCCCATGCTCACCGTCCCGCTGCTGGTCGCCCTCGGCGCCCCCGTCCTGGAGGCACTGGCCGCCGCCCAGGCCCAGTCGGTCGTCATCGCCACGGTCGGCACCTTCGGCTACGTCGCCCACGGCGCCGTCGACTGGCCCCTGGCCGCCCTGGTCGGCGTCCCCGAGCTGGCCGGGGTCCTGCTGGGCTGGCGGATCGCCCACGCCCTCCCCGCCCGCCACCTGAAGACCGCCCTCGTCCTCACCCTGCTGGCCCTGGCCCCCTACCTCGCCCTGCACGGCTGACCAGCCCGGCCCGGGACCCCAGCCGCGACCGGCGGACCGGGCACCGGACCGGCGGAGCGCCGCGCACGGCACGCCAGTATGTCTCCGGCCGCGCGGTCCACCGCGAGGTCACCGCGGAAGACGGCCGCCCGCGACCCGCCCGCCGTCCCCCCCCGCCCGCCGATCTCCGGATCCGCCTTCGAGCCGCCCCCTGCGGCCGCGGCCGTGGCCCGGCCCCGCGCCGCCGCTCAGGCGCCGGGCGAACCGTCCGGCAGGGTGACCGCCTTGAACGCCTCGGTCTGCCGCCGGATGCCCGTCTCCGTGGGCAGCCTCTCGATGGAGCTGGCGCCGAAGAACCCGACGACGCCCCGCGTGCGCGACAGCACGTACTGCGCGTCCCCGGGTTCGGCGATCGGCCCGCCGTGGCACAGGACCATGACGTCCGGATTGACCGCGACCGCCGCGTCCCGCATCGCCTGGATCCGCTCGACGCACTCGTCCAGGGTGAGCGCGGTGGCCGCGCCGATGCTGCCCTTGGTGGTCAGGCCCAGATGCGGCACCAGGACGTCCGCACCGGCCTCGGCCATGGCGACCGCCTGGTCCGGGTCGAAGACGTACGGCGCCGTCAGCAGGTCCCGCTCGTGCGCGGCGGCGATCATCTCGACCTCCAGACCGAAGCCCATGCCGGTCTCCTCCAGGTTCTGCCGGAAGACACCGTCGATCAGACCCACCGTCGGGAAGTTCTGCACCCCGGCGAACCCGGTCTCCTTCAGCCGGTCCAGGAAGCGCCCCATCACCCGGAACGGGTCGGTCCCGTTGACCCCCGCGAGCACCGGGGTGTCCCGCACCACCGGCAGCACCTCGTCGGCCATCTCCAGCACGATCGCGTTCGCGTCGCCGTACGCCAGCAGGCCCGCGAGGGAGCCCCGGCCGGCCATGCGGTAGCGCCCCGAGTTGTAGATGATCAGCAGGTCGATGCCGCCCGCCTCGGCGGACTTGGCGGAGATGCCGGTACCGGCGCCGCCGCCGATCACCGGCCGGCCGGACGCCACCGTCGCCCTCAGCCGCCGCAGAGCCGTCTGCCGGTCCATGGTGTCGCTCCTTCCTTCGCCCGCCCCAGTGCGGGAGAAGTCGATGAATGGATATGTCTGCACAGCAGCGGCTATGCGGTACGGCGCTCAGCGCGCCGCGGTGACGAGTTCGTGCAGCCGCAGCGCCGCGCGCCGGGCGAAGCCCGGGTCGTTCAGATGCGCGTCGGCCTCGACGAGTTCGACGGACGTACCGGCCACGGCCTCGCGCAGCGCGGCGAACAGCGCCGCGTCCGCCTCCTCGTCCCGGAACGGACCGCCCTCCCGGTCGATGCCGCTCACGCCCCGCAGCGGCACGAAGACCGTCACCGGCCCCCGCGCGGCGGCCAGCTTCGCGCCGATCCGGCGCCCCAGCTCGGCGTTCTCGGCGGGCGTGGTCCGCATCAGCGTGACGGTCGGGTTGTGCACCACGAACGTACGGCCGTCGAACGCCGCCGGAACGCTCGCGCGCGGCCCGAAGTTGACCATGTCGAGGGCGCCGAGCGAGACGACCTGCGGGATCCCGGCGGCACCGGCCGCCTCCAGCCGGTGCGGTCCGGCGCTGAGCACCCCGCCGACCAGGTCGTCGGCCAGCTCCGTCGTCGTCAGGTCGAGCACCCCGGCGAACCGGCCGTCGGCGGCCAGCTTCTCCAGGGTGCGCCCGCCCGCGCCGGTGGCGTGGAAGACCAGCGCCTCGTAGCCGAGCCGGTCCAGTTCCGCCCGCGCCTCGTCGACCGCGGGCGTGGTCAGGCCGAACATCGACAGCCCCACCAGCGGACGGTGCCCCTCGGCGGCGGGCTCCGCCCGGCGCGCCGCGTACTCCCGCGCCATCGCGGCCACCGCCGCGGTCGCGTTGCCGAAGACCTGCGCGGAGAGGGAGTTGATCCCGGCGACGTCCACCACCGCGTACATCAGGGTCACGTCCACCGCGCCCACGTACGGGCCGACGTCCCCGGCGGCCATCGTGGACACCAGCAGCTTCGGCACGCCCACCGGCAGCGCCTGCACCGCGCGCGAGGCCACCGACGTGCCGCCGGACCCGCCCACCGCGAGGACGCCGTCGAGCCGCCCGGCGGCGTGCAGCTCCCGCACCACCGAGGCCGCGCCCGCCGCCATCGCCTCCATCGCCGCCCCGCGGTCGCCGGCCGCCCGCAGCGCCGCCAGATCCGTGCCCGCCGCCCGCGCCACCTCGGCCGCCGTGACGTCCGCCGCCGCGTCCGACAGCGGACCCACGTCCACCGTCACGACCGCCACCCCGTGCCGCTCCAGCCGCCGCGCGAGCCACGCGTACTCGGCACCCTTCGTGTCCAGGGTGCCGATCAGCGCCACTGTCGCCATGTCCCGTACCTCCGCTCCTCTTCGAGCCGACACCCCCATCCTGGCCGCACCGCCCGCACGTGCCGTGGTCCACTTGGAGCCAAGTGGACCAAGCCGGTGAGGAGCGGCGCATGCGCGGACGGGGCGAGGCGGAACGGGTGGCACGCCTGCTCGGCGCGTGGCGGACGGGCGCACCGGCCGCCGCCGCGCTGCGCGACGCGCTGGCCGAACTGATCGACGGCGGGCACCTGCCGTCCGGCCGCCGCATGCCGGGACAGCGGGACCTGGCCGGGGCGCTCGGCGTGGCCCGGGGCACCGTCGCGCGGGCGTACGCGGACCTCACGGCGGACGGCCGGCTGGCCGCGCGGCACGGCTCGGGCACCTACGTCCGGGGCGCGCGCGGCGGCGGCCGGCCGGGCGAGGGGCGGCTGACCTCGTTCGACGACGGGCGGCCCGTGACGGACCTGTCGTCCGGTGCGCTGCCCGGCTCCGAACTGGTCGCCGAGGTGATGCCCGAGGTGGGCCGGCTGCTGCGCCGCCACCTGCCCGACTCGGGGTACCACCCGGCCGGGCTGCCCGAGCTGCGGCAGGCGCTCGCCGCCGACTTCACCGGCCGGGGGCTGCCGACCGGCCCCGACGAGATCGTGATCACCGCCGGGTCGCAGCAGGCCGTCTGGCTGATCGCGACGGCCCTCACCGGGCCCGGCACCCGCACCCTGGTGGAGGACCCCAGCTACCGGGGCGCGCTGGAGGCGTTCGCCGGGGCGGGCGGCCGGGTCCAGGGCGTACGGTTCACCCCCACCGGGACGGACCTCGGGCTGCTCGACGGCGCCGCCGCTGCGGCCGGCGCCGCCGGACTGCTGTACGCGCAGACCGCCCTGCACAATCCGACCGGCGTGCACACCCCCGCGCCCCACCGCCGGGAACTCGCCGCGATCGCCGCGCGCCACGGCCTGCTGGTGGTCGACGACCAGTCGCAGGCCGACCTCGCCTGGCACCGCTCCGAGCCGCTGCCCGGCCTGGACAGGCTCGCCGACCCGGCCCGGCTGCTGACCGTGGGCACCCTGTCCAAGCTGTTCTGGGGCGGCATCCGGGTGGGCTGGGTCCGCGGGCCGCGCGAGATCGTCGGACGGCTGGTGGAGGTGCGCCGCGCGGTGGACCTCGGCAGCCCCGTCGCCGACCAGCTCGCCGCGCTGCTCCTGCTGCCCCGGGCCGCCGCGCAGCGGGCGGAGCGGCGCGCGTTCCTGCTGCGGCAGTACGCGGACACTGAGCAGGTGCTGCGCGCCGTCCTGCCCGGCTGGCGGTGGTGGCCCCCGGCCGGCGGCTCCGGCCTGTGGATCGACACCGGCGAGGACGCCGTCGCGCTGTCCGGCCGCGCCCTGGAACACGGCCTGCGGCTCACCCCCGGCCCGGCCTTCTCCCCGCACCACAGCCACCGCGGCCACGTCCGCCTGCCCGTCTGGCACCCCCACAGCACCCTCCTCGACGTGGCCCGCACCCTCGCGACCCTGACGGATCCGGGGGAGGTGTGACCGGCGGCGGGGGAGGGCCGTGCGGAGCGAGGCGGGGGAGGGCTCACCAGCGCCTCGGCGGTACGGCGGCCAGCAGGTCCAGGTGTTCCGTCACCGTGCCCAGGGTGATCAGGCCGCTGCCCGCGCCCGCCTGTTCGGGGGCGGCGGGTGTCAGTGCCGTCCGGGCCCGAGCCGCCGTGTCCGGGTCGCCCACCGCCGCCGCGGCCCGCGCCACCAGGCACCACATGGCCTCGTACATCAGGTCGCGCGGCGGCGACGGCACCCCGGTCAGCGCCCGCGCCGCCTCCTCGGGACGGCCCTCGCCCAGCAGGAGCAGCGGGCGCACCCACGGCGCGTAGGGCCCCCAGTCCTCGACGGGCGGGCCCTCGTACGGCAGCCCGTGCCGCAGCCGTACGCTCAGCAGCGCCAGCGGCAGCAGACCCTCCGTCAGGCCGGGCATGCCCGCATCGCGCAGCCGGGCACCGGCGGCCTCGTAGGCGGCCAGGGCCGTGTCCGGCGGGCCGGTCATGGCGGTGCGCAGCGCCCGGTACCAGGTGGTGAACACCTGCACCAGCGGCAGATCGTGCCGCTCGGCCAGCGCGTCGGCGGCGGCCGCGTGCCGGTCGGCACCGGCCAGGTCCGCCACGGCGCAGCGCGCCTGCATCCGGACGAGACGGCCGAGCACCTCGTACCGGGCCAGACCGTGCCGTGCCGCCAGCGCGACCACCTCCGCGCCGATCGCGTCCCGGCGGGCGGCGAGCCCCGCCCGCCGGAACGTCTGCATGAAGGTGCCGTTCAGCGCGAAGCACAGCAGGGCGGCGTCGCCGAGGCGGCGGGCGATCTCCTCCGCCTGCCGGGCGGCCCGCAGCGGACGCGCCGCCGCCCCGGCCGCCGGGTCGGCGGGCAGCGCGCCCCGGGACTCCACGGCGACGGTCGCCAGCAGTCGGCAGCGCGTCGCGTCCTGCCCCTCGGCGGGCAGCCGGGCGAGCGTCCGCTCGGCCGCGCCCACCAGCCACCGGGCCTGTTCCGGATCGTCGGAACGCGTCCAGACGGCCGGTACGTCGAACACGCCGATCACCCGCGCCGTCAGCTCCGGATCGCCGAGGCCCTCCGCCGCGGCCACCGCCGCCACCCGGTGCCGCCGGGCCGCCTCCAGGCCACCGCCGCCGGTCACCGCCAGGTCCCGCATCAGTCCCGCCGTGGACTCCAGCCGGGTCCGCGCCCGCGCGGCCAGCACGCTCTCGTACGCGGCGGTCGCCTCGTGCCACACGTCGTCGACGCGGGACCCGGTGCCAGGGCCGGGGCCGGGTCCTTCCAGGTGGGCGGCCTGCCGCAGGACGTCCTCCTCCAGGCGGCGCAGCCGCGGGCCCGGATCGACACCGAGCCGTTCGCGCAGCAGGGCGCGCGCCCGCCGCAGCACCGACAGCGCGTCCCCCTGCCGCCCCGACCGGTACAGCGCCAGGGCCAGCAGCCGCCAGGCGTCCTCGCGCCACGGGTGTTCGGTGACATGCGCGTCCAGGTCCGCCACGGCCGCGGCGCCCTCCCCGAGGGCGATACGGGCCTCGGCGCGGCGCTCCACGGCGTGCAGGCGCAGTTCGGTGAGCCGGGTGCGTTCCGTACGCGCCCAGCGGGCGTCGCCGACGTCCGCGTAGGCGGGACCGCGCCACCACCCCAGTGCCTCGGCGAGCCCGGCCGCCACCCGTTCGGGTCCCGCGTCGGCCAGGCCCTCCACCGCCCGGGTGAACCGCCACGCGTCCACGTCGTCCGGCGCGGCCCGCAGCGCGTAGCCGGGCCCCTCGGTGACCAGCAGCCGGGGCGGGGTCCTGGGCGGCCGGTCCGGTTCGAGGGCCCGGCGCAGATCACCGACGAAGGTGCGGACGGAGCCCACCGCGCCCGCGGGCGGCTCGTCCCACAGGTCCTCGACCAGCCGGGCCACCGGTACCACCCGCCGGTGGGCGACGACCAGCCGGGCCAGGACCGCGCGGTGCCTCGGCCCCTTGAGCGCGACCGGACCGCCGTCCTCGTCCCAGGCGGCCACGGCCCCCAGCACCCCGATCTCCACATCCGTCCCTTCGCACCCGCCGGTCCGACCAACCTACAAGCGTTCATCCGTTGCTGATCCACGGCCCGCACCCTGGTCACCGCACGACACACACCACACGACATACACCGCACGCCACCACATGCCGCATCGCCCACCGCACCACACACCACGAGACACCCCATCGCACACCACGAGACACCCCATCGCACACCACGAGGAGCAGCGCCATGGCACCCACCATCCCGGGATTCGGACTCCGGCGGATCCGTGTCGACGAGGACGTCGAGCTGAACGTCGCCGTCGGCGGCAGCGGGGCGCCGGTCGTCCTGCTGCACGGCTTCCCGCAGACCCATCTGATGTGGCGGCACGTCGCCGCCGACCTGGCGGCCGACCACACGGTGATCTGCCCCGACCTGCGCGGCTACGGCGCCAGCGACAAGCCGCGCGAGGACGGCCCGGACACCTACGCCAAGCGGACCATGGCCCGCGACACCGTACGGCTCGCACGCGCCCTGGGACACGAGCGCTTCGCCCTGGCGGGCCACGACCGCGGCGCCCTGGTGGCCTTCCGGGCCGGACTCGACCACCCGGACGCCGTCACCCACCTCGCCTGCCTGGACGTCCTGCCGACCCTGGACATGTGGGAGGCGCTGCGCGGCACGACGGCCGCCGTGGGCTTCCACCTGTATCTGATGGCCCAGCCGCCCGGACTGCCCGAGACGCTGATCGGCGCGAGCCCCGACGCGTTCTTCGCCCACTTCCTCGACCTGTGGGCGAACGACCCCGCCGCCCTGCCCGCCGACGTCCGCGCCGCCTACCTGGCCGCCTGCCGCGAGGCCGTGCCCTCCATCGTGGCCGACTACCGGGCCTCGGCCGGGATCGACGTGGAGCACGACACGGCGGACCGCGCCCGGGGCAGCCGGCTCACGATGCCGGTCTCGGTGCTCCAGCAGGACTGGGGCGCCGCACTCGGCTACGAGGCCGCCGCCCTGTGGGGTGCCTGGGCGGCGGACCTGCACCACTCCACCGTCTCCTGCGGGCACTTCATGGCCGAGGAGGCACCCGGCGACATCGCGCGGGCGCTCCGGGACCTGATGGCCCGCTGACACCACGGGGTCAGCCGTCGGCACCGCAGGATCAGCCGTCCCGGCGCCCGCCCGCGCAACGTTCGCCGTCCCGAACTTCCCTATACCCCCAGGCTTTACACGCCCGCAATCCGGGTCACCCGAAGGTGTGGAACGGAGGCGGCAGGCACTGACGGCATATGCCCAACTGCCGTACTGTCACGTGCCTGCCCGCAAACCGGGCGGAAAACCGCTGGCCATATGGGGAGAGGACGGCGCCGGGGTGGTTGGGGACAACGAGGAGTGGGGCGAGCGGGCGGCGTGCCGGACCGCGGATCCGGATGAGCTGTTCGTTGAGGGAGCCGCCCAGAACAGAGCGAAGATGGTGTGCACCGGCTGCCCCGTGCGCACCGAGTGCCTGGCGCACGCGCTCGACAACCGGATCGAACACGGTGTCTGGGGCGGCATGACGGAGCGTGAGCGGCGGGCCCTGCTCCGCCGTCGGCCCACGGTGACGTCCTGGCGGCTGCTGCTGGAGACGGCCCGCCTGGAGCACACCCGTCTGGCCACCGCCGGAGCCGACCGCCCGCGCTGGAACGAGCGCTGGGCGGAGGCAGGTTGACCCTCCGGACGGGTCCGCGCGTGTTCCGTGGGTTGTCCGCGTGCGGTGCGCGTGCGGTGCGCCGTGACCGTGTCGCCGACCGGCTCAGGCCCCCCAGACGAACACCTCGGTGTCCGGCGGGAGTTCACTGAAGCGGTCCGCGGGAGAGGCCCGGTGCAGCAGGCGGCGCAGGTCCGCCTCGAAGGCGGCCAGGTGCGGGCCGAAGAGGTGCGGGGCCGAGAAGGACATGGAGAACACCCCCGCGACGACGTCGTCCGCCGTGCGGACCAGTGGCGGAGCGCCCGGGACGACGAGCCGTCGCGGACCGCGGAAGCCAGCGCGGGCCAGGATCTCCGCCTCACCGCCGGGAGTTCCCCGCGTCAGGACGCCCCGCCCGGCCCGGCGGACCGGTCCGAGGCGCTCCCGGACCAGCTCCCCGATCGCCGCGTGGGGCACCGCCGGATGCGGCAGCCCCTCGACGGCGGCCACCCGGGCGCCCTCCGGCTTCAGGTCCGAGACATGCACCAGTGAACCGCCGGTCCGCAGCATGCCCTTGACGGTCGCCGCCACCAGCTCGCGGTCCGTCCAGTGGAAGGACTGGGCGAAGACGGCCACGTCGAACGTGCCGAGCCCGGCGGGCAGTTCCTCGGCCCGCGCCCGGACCCAGCGCGCCTTCGCTTCCAACGCCCGCTCGGCGCACACCCGTTCGGCCTCGGCGATCATCCCGCCGTCCGGATCCACCCCGACGATCTCACCGCACCAGGGGGCCAGCGCCAGGGCGACGGTACCGGGACCGCAGCCCACGTCGATCAGACGCGCCCGCCCGTCGAGCCCCAGCGCCCCGGCGAGCGTGTCGCCGAGCCCGGGGGCGTAGGGCAGTCGGCCGCGCGTGTAATGAGGAGCGCACCCCGCGAACAACGTGTCGTCCCACTCCCAGCCGTCCACCACGTCCACCACGTCGACCTCGTCCACCACGTCGACCTCGTCCACCACGTCGACCTCGTCCACCATGTCCATCACGTCGACCTCGTCCATCACGCCGACCACGCCGACCACGTCCACGAGGCCGACCACCGTCCTCGTACCGGCCGGACCCCTGAGGCCCGGCCGGTGATGATGTCATGTGCCGGGGTCGCGATGGACCGCGGTGATGTGGCGGTCGGGCCCCGGGTGCTCCAGTTCGTCGAGCACGGCGACGGCCAGGTCCTCGGCGCTGATCCAGGAGCGGCCGCCCGCGTCGGTGAGCAGGGTGTCGGTGCCGCGCCGGTAGCGTCCGGTGCGCGCACCGGGCTCCAGCGTCGCGGGCGGGCTCAGATAGACCCAGTCGGCGCCGGTGTGCGCCCGGCAGGCCCGCAGTTGGGCGACCCCGGCGGCGGCGACCGGCCGGAAGGCGGCGGGCACGTGGGCGGGGTCGTCCGCGACCCGCAGCCCCGGGGCCCCCGGACTGCGCAGCGCACCGGCGCCGCCGACCACCAGGACGCGCGCGCCGAGCGGTACGGCGGCGTCCAGCACCGTACGGGTGACACCGACCAGGAACTCCTCGTCGGCCGGTTCGGTCCGTACGCTCAGGACGACGGCGTCCACACCGCCGGGTGCGGCGGCGCCGGACAGGGCCGTACGCAGCGCGTCGGCGTCGGTGGCGTCCACGGTGACGGGAGTGGAACCGGGAACCTCGCGCGGGGGCTTCCGGGCCAGGGCGAGCACCCGGTGCCCGCGGGCGGCGGCCTCGGCGACCACCCGGCTGCCGACCATGCCGGTGCCGCCGAGCACGGCGATCGTCCTCGTACGGGAATGCGTCACAGGGGATCGTGTCGCGTTCATCGTGTCCGTCCTCCTGGGATCGGAGCGGTCTCCGGTGACCGGGGCGCGGCCGGCCGGGTGCGGGGGAGCGGGGTGCGCCGGGCCGGGGGCCGGAGCTGCGCGGCGAGCAGGGCGGCCAGCGCGAGGAGGAAGCCGAGGACCTGGAGCAGGCTCAGCGACTCGCCGAGCGCCAGCCCGACGACGGCCGCGACCAGCGGGGACAGCAGCACCAGCGGCGCGGACGCGCCGACCGGGAGCCGGCCTATCCCGCGGAACCACAGCGTGTACGCGATCAGCCCGCCCATGCTGCCGAGCCACAGGTAGCCTCCGGCCGCCGCGGCGCCGAGGTGCCGGGGTACGCCCTCGACCGTGAGGGTGAGCGGGAGCAGCAGCAGACCGCCGGCCGTCAGCTGCCAGCCCGCCAGCGCCAGTGGGCCGACCCCTTCCGGGCGGCCCCAGCGCTTGGTGAGGACGACCCCGGCCGCCATGGTGGCCGTGCCGCCGAGCCCGGCCACCACCCCGACCGTGTCCAGACCGGCCTGCGGGCCGAGCACGACGAGGCCGATCCCGATCACGCCGATCACCCCCCAGGCCAGCCGCCAGGCGGTGGGGCGGTCGCGGAGCACCGCGGCGGCCAGCGCGGCGACCAGCAGCGGCTGCGCGGCGCCGAGCGTGGCGGCGACCCCGCCGGGCAGCCGCTCGGCGGCCAGGAACAGCAGCGGGAAGAAGGCGCCGATGTTGAGCACGCCGAGCACGGCGGCCTTCCCCCACCAGGCGCCGCGCGGCAGCACCCGGGTGAGCGCCAGCGCGAGCAGCCCGGCGGGCAGGGCGCGCATCAGCCCGGCGAACAGCGGATGTCCGGGCGGCAGCAGCTCCGTGGTCACGGCGTACGTCGTGCCCCAGGACGCGGGGGCCAGCGCGGTCAGCGCGAGGGTCGTCGCGGTCCGCCGCGCGGTGGAGGCGGGTGACGGACCGGGGGACCACCTGGCCGGGGAGGGCGAGAGGTGCGAGGCATGCATGGAGGGAGTCTCGGCCGTCTCCCGCCATGCTTCCAAAGCATGGTTGTCATCACAGTCATGAACAAGGACGATGGATGGGTGGATCTCCAGCAGATGCGGTACGTCGTCGCCGTGGCCGAGACGCGCAACTTCACCCGGGCCGCCGAGCGCTGCTCGGTGGTGCAGTCGTCCCTGAGCCACCGCATCGCCGGGCTGGAACGGGAGCTGGGCGTACGGCTGTTCGCCCGTTCCAGCCGCCGGGTCGAGCTGACCGGGGCCGGTGCGGCCTTCCTGGCCGCCGCGCGCGAGTGCCTGGCCGCCGCCGACCGCGCGGTGGCCGACGCCGCCGCCGCGACCGGAGCGGTGCGCGGGCGGCTCGCGGTCGGCGTGATCGTGACGACGGCCGCCGTGGACGTACCCGAACTGCTCCAGCGCTATCGCGCCCGGCACCCGGACGTCCAGGTCGTCCTGCGGTCCGGGCGCAGCGACGAACTGGTGGCCGCGATCCGCGACGGCGACCTGGACATCGCCTTCCTGGGGCTGCCGGAGGGACAGGAGCCGTCCGGTGTGGAGAGCATCGTCCTCGACCACGACGAGCATGTGCTGGTGGTTCCCGCCGGGCACCGGCTGGCGGACGCGGCCCGGGTCGCCCTGCGCGACCTCGCCGGGGAGACGTTCGTGGACTTCGCGGCCGGGACGCCCGGCCGGGCCCAGTCCGACCAGGCGTTCGCCGCCGCCGGACTGGGCCGCGAGGTCGCCTACGAGGCCGGGGCCGTCGAACTGATCACCGGGCTGATCGCGCGCGGGCTCGGCGTCGGCCTGCTGCCCTCGGCGTACATCCGCCCGGTGGCCGCGGCCGACCCGGCCCTCGCGCTGGTCCCGGTGACCGACGGGCCGCGCCGGATCGAGTGCCTGGCCTGGAGCCGGTTCAACCCCGGCCCGGCCACCCGCGCGATGCTCGCCGTCCTCGGCGTGCCCGGAGCCAGGACGGCGCCGGGGCCGGACCAGGACCTGTCCGGCCGGGGCCACGGGAGCGGTGGAAACACCTCAGCCCCTCGGCCCCGCGAGTGTGTCCAGGGCGTCCGCGACCGGGGTGGGGTCCAGCGGGCCGACGTGTGACGCGCCGGGGAAGTCGTGCACGCGGAACCTGTTGCCGGGTGTGGACGCGTCGGCCTCCGCGATCATTCTGTCCTGGAGCGCGGTGGCGATCGTACGGTCCTCGCCGAACCGCAGATATGTGCGGGGAATACGTCCCCAGGTGCCGGGCCGGCCGACCGCCCGGCCCGCGTAGGCGGCGACGGGCTCGTCGGTCTGCATGCCCGCCAGGATCCGGCGGAAGTCGGCGTCGGGGTAGTCCGCGCAGATCATCTCCTTCAGGAGGGCCAGCTCACCGCTGACACCGGTACGGAAGTTCAGCCGCAGCACCCCGAGCCGGTCCGGGTCACCCACCGTCAGCTCCACCGGGCTGACGGCGTTCGCGTTCTCCGGTGCCGCCGTGCAGGCGTCCGCCGTGGGCATGACGCGGCTGGGGCAGAAGGCCGCCATGTAGCAGATGTGGTGCAGCAGATGCGGGACGGCTTCGCCGACCCGGCTGACCGACACGCCGCCCAGGCTGTGCCCGACCAGCACCACCGGGCCGCTGCGTGCGGCCCGCCGCACGATGCCCGTGACGCGCGCCTCGTAGTCGTCCAGCCCGAGGCCCTTCAGCGGGGAGGGCTCGACCGCCATCGCCGCGAGGTCCTGCCGCTGGTACGACTCCGCCACGAAAGCCTCCGCGCCGTGCCGCGGCTGGTCCACCATGACGACGCGGTGGCCGCGCAGCACCAGTTCCCGCGCGATCGGCATCCAGAACGCGCCCGCGCTGTGGGTACCGTGCACCAGCACGTACGTCACGGGCCCGCGACGCGTGGCCGCCGCGGCCGACGAGGTTCCGAGCCCGGCGGCCAGCGCCGTGCCTCCCGCCACGAGTCCCAGCCCACACAGTGCCGCCCGCCGGGTGGCGCCTTTTCGTTCCTTGTTCGTGTCATCCGTCATGAACACCACGCTATGGACGGCCCGTTCGGCCCACCAACGGTCCAGCACCCCCATGGGGGTGTACCGAGAACCACCCCGCCGTGCGGCCCACAGGGTCCGGCCCGCGCGCCGTGCACGACCGGATCACCCGGATCACCCGGATCACCCGGACCAACCGGGCGGGGCGGCTCAGGGGGATCCGGCGGGCCTCGGCGGAACCGGCGGCGCGGGCGGAAGCGGTGGCTCGGGTGGGGCCGGTCGCTGGGGCGGGGCCGGTGGCGCGGGCGGCGCCGGTGGGCTCACGCGGGTTCCGTGCCCGTCGCCGGTGCCGTCGCCGTACCGTGAGCGCCAGCCGTGGACCAGCAGGTCGAACACGGTCTCCACGGTGGCGCGCGCGTCGTGCCTGCCCGCGGTCAGGGCCGGGATCTCCAGGACGAACCGGGCCAGCGCCGAGCAGGCGAGATCGTCCGGCTCCCGGCCGAGTTCCCCGGCGATCGCGGCGCCGAGGGTACCGGCGTGCCGCATCCACATGCGTTCCGCGTACTCGCGCAGCGCGGGGGTCTGCTCCACCAGCGCCGTGAACCGCTCGTGCCGCGGATCCGCGGAGACCGCCACCCAGGACTCCAGCGCGTGCGCCCGCAGCGCCTCGACCACGTCCTGGCCCGCGGGCCGGTCGCGGACGGCGGCGGCGAGCCGCGCCTCGTTGTCCGCGTCGCGGTCGAAGACCAGCGCCTCCTTGCTCGGGAAGTGCGCGAAGAGGGTCGTCGTCGACACATCGGCGCGGTCCGCGACGTCGCGGACGCTCACCTGGTCGAAGCCGTGCTCCGTGAAGAGCTCCAGGGCGGCGTCGGCGATGGCCTGCCGGGTCGCGGCCTTCTTGCGCTCGCGGCGGCCGACGGTCGGGGAGTCGGGCATGCCCGCACTCTACCCGAAGCCTGGAACAGGGCCGTTTCCGCATCGACACCGGCACTGAAGTGAGCCAGTAAGTGAAGCGAAGCAAAAACTTGAACAGTTGCAGTTTCTGACTCATTTCTGCTTTGGTGGTTCATACGGCGCACCGCCGGGCGCCGCCGCGCCCGCCGACCCGCCGACCCGCCGACGAGAGGAACCCCATGAACCCCACACCCGCACAGGCGCGGATCAGCGTCATAGGCGCCGGTCCGGGCGGCCTCACCTGCGCACGCGTCCTGCAACGGCACGGCATCGAGGTGACGGTCCACGACCGGGACCGGGACGCGGACTCCCGTGACCAGGGCGGCTCGCTCGACCTGCACGAGGACGACGGCCAGCTCGCCCTGCGCGAGGCGGGCCTGCTGGAGGAGTTCTTCGCGCTCGCCCGCTTCGAGAGCCAGGAGATGCGCGGTCTTGACCCTTCGGGGCGCCTCCTCGCCCACCATCTGCCGCGGGAGGGCGAGACGGCCACACCCGAGATCGACCGCGGGCAACTGCGCGGTCTCCTGCTGCGCTCACTGGCCCCCGGGACCGTCCGGTGGGGCCGCACCCTCGCCTCGGTGGACGGCCCAGCCGCCGGACCGCGCACCCTGACCTTCACGGACGGCACCACCTGCGAGGCGGACCTGGTGATCGGCGCGGACGGCGCCCGCTCCCGCGTCCGCGCCGCCCTGTCGCCCGCGACACCCCGCTACACCGGGGTCAGCTTCCTGGAGGCGTGGTTCGACGACGTGGAGCGCGCCCACCCCGAGATCGCCGCGCTGGTCGGTCTGGGCAGCGCCCATGCCGCCGACGGCGAGCGCGGGCTGTTCGCGCAGCGCGGCAGCGGCGGCCATCTGCGCGTCTACATCATGCAGCGGGTCCCGGCGGACTGGATCACGGCGAACGGACTGCGTCCGCGGGACACCGAGGGCATCCGCGCCCATCTGCTGGACACGTACGCGTCCTGGTCACCGCAGCTCCTGCGGCTGATCACCGACAACGACGGCCCCTACGTCGACCGTCCGCTGTACGCCCTCCCGGTGCCGCACACCTGGGAGCACACCCCCGGCGTGACGCTGCTGGGCGATGCCGCTCACCTCATGCCGCCGCTCGGCGTCGGCGTCAACCTCGCCATGCTCGACGCCGCCGAACTGGCCCTCGCCCTCGCCGGTTCGGCCACCGTCGACGACGCCGTACGCCGCTACGAGGAGACGATGCTGCCGCGCTCGGCCGAGATCGCCCGGACGCTGGAAGGCGGCGCCGAAGGGCTGCTGGCCACGGCCGACGCCGACGCGGACGGATCCCTCCGGCATTGACCCGTTGGCACTGTCCCGTCCGGCACTGACCCCTCCGGCACTGTCCTGTCCGGCACCGACCTCTTTGGCACCGACCCGATGTTCCTGTCACCCGCGGGAGTTGAGTCGGGCGGCCTGGCGGGTCAGGTGATCGCGTTCGGCCAGGCTGGACGCCTTGCCCGCGGCCTCCGCGTACAGCCGTGCCGCCGTCGCCGGGTCGCCGTCGCGCTCGTGGAGGTACGCGGCCGCCGCCGTGTGCCGGGGGAGCGAGTCGTCCAGCGCGGCGAGCGCGGCGAGACCGGCGCGCGGCCCGTCCGCCTCCCCGACCGCGACCGCCCGGTTGAGCCGGACGACCGGGCTCCCGGTCAGCCGCACCAGTTCGTCGTACCACTCGACGATCTGCACCCAGTCGGTCTCCTGGGCGGTGGGCGCGTCGGCGTGCAGCGCGGCGACGGCGGCCTGTGCCTGGTACTCGCCCAACTGGTCGCGGGCGAGCGCCCCCTGGAGGATCGCCACGCCCTCGGCGATCGCCCTGGTGTCCCACCGGCCGCGGTCCTGCTCGGCGAGCGGCACGAGCGAGCCGTCGGGCGCGGTCCGGGCGGCGCGCCGGGCGTGGTGGAGCAGCATCAGGGCGAGCAGCCCCGCCACCTCGGGGTGGTCGATCGCAGCGGCGAGCTGCCGGGTGAGCCGGATGGCCTCCGCGGCGAGGTCGACATCGCCCGAGTAGCCCTCGTTGAAGACCAGATAGAGGACGCGCAGCACGGTGGCGACATCGCCGGGCCGGTCGAACTTCACCGTCGAGACGGTGCGCTTGGCCCGGCTGATGCGCTGCGCCATGGTCGCCTCGGGCACCAGGTACGCCCGCGCGATCTGCCGGGTGGTCAGGCCGCCGACGGCGCGCAGGGTGAGCGCGACCGCCGACGACGGGGTCAGCGACGGGTGGGCGCACAGGAAGTACAGGCGGAGCGTGTCGTCCGCGTCGGGCACGGGCCCGGCCGCCGGTTCCTCCTCGACGCGGTCCTCCCGCGCGCGGCGGGCGGTGTCGGCCCGCCGCGCGTCGAGGAAGCGCCGCCAGGCCACCGTGACCAGCCAGCCCCTGGGATCCCGGGGCGGCTCGTCCGGCCAGACGCGCAGGGCCTCCAGCAGCGCGTCCTGCACGGCGTCCTCGGCCGCGGCGAAGCCGGCTCCGCGGCGGACGAGGATCCCGAGCACATAGGGAGTGAGCCCGCGCAGCAGGGCCTCGTCCATCGGCGCGGTCACGTCCGGGTCACTCCGTGACGGTGGGCGGGGCGGACAGGAACGGGCGCAGCTCCAGCCACTCGTGGAGCGGCTCGCCGTCCTTGCCGGGGGCGGCCGACAGCTCCCCGGCCAGTTCGAGCGCGCGTTCGTGGCTGTCGACGTCGATCACCATCCAGCCGGCGATGAGGTCCTTGGTCTCGGCGAACGGGCCGTCGGTGACCGGCGGCCGCCCCGCACCGTCGTACCGCACCCAGGTGCCCTCGGGCGCGAGCGCCTGCGCGTCCACGAACTCCCCCGTCTCCTCCAGCCGGGCCGCGAAGTCGTGCATGTACTTCATGTGTGCCGAGATCTCCTCCTGCGTCCACCGGTCCATCGGCACGTCGTTCGCACAGGCCGGTGCGCCGCGGTAGTGCTTGAGCAGCAGGTACTTGGCCATCGTGTCTCTCCTCGGTCCTGGTGCGCCCCATTGTGGCCGCCTCCACCCCGGGGACGGAGCGGGCCACGGCATCTCGACATCCACGGCGAAAGTTTTTTCTCCCCGTTCCGCGAACTCCCCTTCTGCCCCGTTCTCCCTCCTTCTCCCTCCTTGTTCATTCGGTTCATTCGGTTCATGCGGTTCATGCGGAGGACCCGCCGGGGCGGTGGCGTCAGTCGTCCAGGGTGAGGGCGTTCTTGGCGCGGGTCACGGACTCCTCGGAGGCGGGGCCGGTGGGGTTCTCGGTGGCCAGGGACTGGTTGAGGGCGACGTAGGGGCGCATGCGCTGTTCGTAGCGGGCGTACGCGGTGCGGTGGTCGCCCGGGGTGCGGGCGAGGCAGTCGGCCAGGACGTAGGCGCCCGTGAGAGCGAGGCTGGTGCCCTGGCCGGAGAGGGGGGAGGGGCAGTATCCGGCGTCCCCGAGCAGGGCCACCCGGCCGCGCGACCAGTGCGCCATGCGGATCTGGGCCATGGCGTCGCCGTAGAAGTCGGTCGCCTGCCGGGCGGCCTCGGACAGGCGCGCCCCCTCCCATCGCATCGACGCCAGCCGCCCGGCGACGTACCGCTGGAGGGAGCCGTCGTCGCGGTGGTCCGTGGGCCGGGGCGCCGAGCGGAAGCCGAAGGCGATCCGCAGCTCGGTGTTGCCGCGTACGGGCAGGATGCCGAAGCCCTCCTCGCCGTCCCGCAGCCACAGCTGCCAGTCCCTGAGGCCCAGGAAGTTGTCCGCGCCGAACACCGCGAGGCCGCTGCCGAGCGGGTGCGCGAACCGCTCCTCGGGGCCGAAGACCAGCCGCCGCACGGCCGAGTGCAGACCGTCGGCCCCGATCACCAGGTCGAAGCCGCGGGACGGCCCGTGCGCGAAGTCGGCGCGCACCCCCTCCCCGTGCTCGTCGAGCGCGGTGACGCTGTCGCCGAAGACGTACTCGACGTCCGCGCGGGTGTGTTCGTACACGATCCGCACCAGGTCCTCGCGCAGCAGCTCGACGTCGTCGTTGTCCAGCCGGCCGCTGCTGAAGGTCGACTCGGTGGAGCGGTGCAGCTCCCGGCCGTCGGGCGCGAGGACCGACATGCCCCGCATCCGTGTGCGGACGTCCCTCACCTGCTCCAGCAGTCCCATCCGCTCGACCACGTCGAGCGCGACCCCGCGGACGTCGACGGCCTGGCCGCCGGGGCGGGGCCCGGGGGCGCGTTCCACGACGGTGGGCGCGAAGCCGCGGTGGAGCAGCCAGTGGGCGAGGACGGGCCCGGCGGTCCCACCGCCGGAGACGAGCACGGTCTGCATGGAGGACTCCTTGTGTGCGTACGCTGTATGCGTCTGAACGTACGGCGTACGCATGCCGCGTTCCAACTGGTAGAAGCGGGTTGCTGTACTAGGACAGTCAGGCACCGCTCCGCATCCTCGCTGCTACCGTCTGAGCTAGTACAGGAGAGGAAGGCAGGAGTACGTGACGAAGCCCACAGCGGCCGCGGGCGAGCCGCCCTATCTGCGGATCGCCGCCGAGATCCGCCGCCGTATCGCGGACGGTGAACTCGCTCCGGGGGAGCGCGTCCCCTCGACCCGGCGGATCGCCGGACAGTGGGGGGTCGCGCTGGCCACCGCCGCCAAGGCCCTGACCACCCTGCGTCTGGAGGGCCTGGTCGAGGCCCGGCCCCGGGCCGGTACCGTCGTGGCCGGGGCCGTTCCCGCCGCGCCGTCGCGCAGGCCCGCGTCCGCGCCGGACACCGCGGGCCCCGACCGGGAACTGACCCTCGACCGCATCGTCCGCGCCGCCGTCGACATCGCCGACGCGGAAGGACTGGCCGCGCTCTCCATGCGCGGGGTCGCGGCCCGGCTCGGCGTCGCCGCCATGTCGCCCTACCGCCACGTCCCCGGCAAGGACGAACTCGTCCTGCTCATGGCCGACGCCGCGTTCGGCGAGGAGACCTATCCCGCCGAGCCGCCCGAGGGCTGGCGGGCCCGCCTCGAACTGGGCGCCCGGACCCTGTGGACCCTCTACCGCAGGCACCCCTGGCTGGCCCAGCTCGGTGCGCTCACCCGCCCGCTGCTCCTGCCCAATCTGATGGTCCACGGCGAATGGGCGCTCGCCGCGCTCGACGGCCACGGCCTCGATCCCGGCACGCTGTTCGACCTCCATGTCCTCGTGTACGGACATGTCCAGGGCCTGGCGGTGCACCTGGAGTGGGAGGCGCACGCCCAGGCCGCCACGGGACAGACGGAGGACCAGTGGATGGACAGCCGCGCCCCCGCCCTGCGCGGCCTGACGGCGTCCGGCCGCTTCCCGGTCTTCACCGGGGCGGTCGCGGCCCTGGGTGAGCACGGCTACGACCTCGACCTCGACAAGATCTTCGAACTCGGCCTCCGGGCCCTGCTCGACGGGGTGGCGCCGATGGTGGAGGGGGTGGACGTGGTGGACGTGGTGGAGGGGCGCGGGCGCTGAGTGGGGGCGGGTGCGTGCGGGACCGGTCGCCCGAATTGCTTGCGTCAACACAATGATTGTGTGTTTACAATGATTGTGTGGACGCAACCAGTTCACGCAACCAGTTCATGCGACCAGTTCCCTGCGACCAGTTCGCTGTGACCAGTTCGCTGTGACCACCACCCCGGAGTCCGCGCATGCCCGTCCCACCGGTCATCCCCGCCGAGTCGGCCGCCGACCGCCGAAGGCCCTGGCTCGTCCTCGCCGTCTGCTGCATGAGCCTGCTGATCGTCAGCCTCGACAACACCGTCCTCAACGTCGCCCTGCCCTCCGTCCAGCGCGACCTGCACACCTCGGTGTCCGGGCTGCAATGGACCGTGGACGCCTACACGCTGGTGCTGGCGAGCCTGCTGATGTTCTCCGGCTCGACCGCCGACCGCGTGGGCCGCCGCCGCACCTTCCAGACCGGTCTGGTGGTCTTCACCACGGCCTCCCTGCTGTGCAGCCTGGCCCCCGGGCTCGGCTGGCTCGTCGCCGCGCGGGTGCTCCAGGCGGTCGGCGGCTCGATGCTCAACCCCGTCGCCATGTCCATCATCAGCAACACCTTCACCGACGCCCGGCAGCGGGCCCGCGCCATCGGTGTGTGGAGCGGCGTCGTCGGCATCAGCATGGCCGCCGGTCCGATCATCGGCGGAGCGCTGGTGGAGTCCGCCGGCTGGCGGGCCATCTTCTGGCTCAACGTGCCGATCGGCCTGGCCGCGCTGCTCCTGACCCGCAGCTACGTACCGGAGTCCCGGGCGCCGCGCCCCCGCCGCGCGGACCCGGTCGGCCAGGTGCTCGTCGCACTGCTGCTCGCCGCCCTGACCTGCGCGATCATCGAGTCGCCGCACCGCGGCTGGACCTCGCCCCTCGTCCTCGGCTGCGCCGCCGTCGCCGGGTGCGCGCTGCCGGCCCTGCTGCGGTACGAGTCGAGGCGCGCCGAACCCCTGCTCGACCTGCGGTTCTTCCGCTCGGCGCCGTTCTCGGGCGCCACGGTGATCGCGGTCGCCGCCTTCGCCGCGCTGGGCGGCTTCCTGTTCGTCAGCTCCCTGTACCTCCAGGACGTACGGGGACTCGACCCGCTGCACACCGGGGTGTTCCTGCTGCCGATGGCGGTCATGGCGCTGCTGACCGCGCCGCTGTCCGGCCGTACGGTGGCCGCGCGGGGACCGCGGCTGCCCCTGCTGCTGGCCGGGTCGGCGCTGTGCGCGAGCGCCGTGCTCCAGGCACTCACCTTCTCCGAGCGGCTGCCGACCGCTGTGCTGGTCGTCGCCTACCTGCTCTTCGGCACCGGCTTCGGCCTGGTCAACGCGCCCATCACCAACACCGCCGTCTCCGGGATGCCCCGCGCCCAGGCGGGGGTCGCGGCGGCGGTGGCCTCCACCAGCCGGCAGACCGGCCAGGTCCTCGGCGTGGCGGTCCTCGGCGCGCTGCTGGCCGGCGGGACGCACACCGACCCGGCCGCGTTCACCGGCGCGGCCCGCACCGCCTGGTGGATCATCGCCGGGTGCGGTGCCGCCGTGCTGGTCACGGGTACGCTCACTTCCGGCCGCTGGGCCCGTGCGACGGCCGAGCGGACGGCACGGCGGTTCGCCGCCGAGGAGACGGCCGCGGAGACGAAGGAGCCAGTGAACACCTGATGGAGCGCGAGAACCGCGAGAACGAGGGCGATGACGCGGGCCGGGGCGAGGACCGCCGGGCGGCCGACGCGGGCGACGACGACGTCACCGCCCGTACGGCGGCCCGCGCCTGGCAGGGGATGAACACCCTGCTGATGGAGCGGCACAACCGCCGCAAGGCCGTCGCCGAGGCCCTCGGCATGAGCTTCAGCCGCATCAGGGCGCTGCGGCGGCTCGCCGCCGGTCCGATCACCCTGCGGGAACTGGCCGAGCGGATGGGCAGCGACCCGCCCTACACCACCGTCATCGTCGACGACCTCGTACGGCGCGGTCTCGCCGAGCGCATCACCAACCCCGCCGACCGCCGCTCCAAACTGGTCCATCTCACCGAGGAGGGCCGGGCGAAGGCCGCTCGCGCGGCCGAGATCCTCACCACCCCGCCCGACGAACTGCTCGCCCTGCCCCTGGAGGACATCCGGGCGCTGGACCGCATCGTGGCGAGACTACTGGACTGAGCCCGCGACCCCGCCCGCGGCGCCCAGCCCGCCCGCGTCCGTGGAGCGCAGCAGCCGCAGGAACGCCTTCACCCCCGCGATGATCTCCTGGTTGTCGGTGAGCCGGTTCACCGTGGACTCGAACTCCCTCCCGAGCGCGGCGAACTGACGGTCCGTCGCCTCAGCCCGCTCGTGCGTGCCCAGCGCCAGCGCGTCCAGCGCGCGGCGCAGTTCGGCCAGGGACCGGTACTGCTCCTCCGCCTTCTCCTCCAGCACCCGGGTCCCCGCCTCGGCGCGGTCCAGCCGGCGGTTCAGCTCGACCACGTCGTCACGCGGATATGTGACGTCCTTGAGCAGGGTGCCCAGGCGCCGCCTGAGCTGGCCGAAGTACGCCCCGGCCGGCCGGAAGAACGTGCTCAGCAGGAAGAACCCGGCGAACCAGTACCCCGCGGACTCACCCGTCGCCCAGGCGACCGCGAGCACCAGCGCCGCCGTCAGCACATGCCCGGCGACGGCCGCCCGCAGCATCGTCCGGGCGATACGCGCCGCCTCGGCGTCCCGGGCGGGGGAGACATCGAGGCCCTTCTCGCGGCTCACCGCGATCTCGGCGAGCACCGTGTGCGCACGGAAGTACAGGTTCCAGGGCAGCGTCAGCAGAAGCAGCAGCCACCCCAGGCTCAGCACCCCCGCCCCGACCGCGAACACCACCGCGGCCGGTGCCCCCGCCGCATACGCGCACACCAGCGCCGCCCCCGCCACCACGACACCCGCCACCGCACCCACAGCCCTGCCCATGCCGCCGCCTCCGCGCCCGCTCACACCCACGCACATCCACACCCGCACACCCATCGTCCCGGTCCCGCCGCCGCGCGGCATGAGTAGGCATACTCAGGTGCCACGCGACGTGGGGAACGGGCGGAGGGCCCGGGAAGAAGAGGGGGCGGCCATGGCCGAGGAGTCCGATGCGAGCGAGGGCTGTCTGGCCTGTGACCTCATGCTGGGCAAGGCGCCGCTGCCGGGCGGCAGCGTGCTGCGCACCGGGCTCTGGGCGGTCGAGCACTGCGTCGGCCCGTTCGGTGCGGGCACCCTCGTGGTCAAACCGGTCCGGCACGTGCTGCATGTCGCCGAGCTGACGGCGGAGGAGTCCGGCGAACTGGGCCCGCTGCTGCGGCGGGTGAGCGCCGCCGTCACCGAGGTGAGCGCGCCGGAGCAGGTGTACGTGTGTCTCTGGTCGCACGCGGGTGGGGTTCCCGGCCACATCCACTTCGTGGTGCAGCCCGTCGGGAAGGCGGACCGGACGCGGTTCGGTGCCGTCGGCCCCGCCCTTCAGGCGGCCATGGGCGGGGCCGGGTGCTTCGCGTCGGCGGCGGAGGTGGACGAGGTCTGCGGGCGGCTGCGGGAGGTCCTCCACCGCTGAACGGGACCGCCCCGACCGCCGCCCCGCCCTGAGGTCAGGCCCCCCAGCGCACCGCGACCGTGTCGCCGACGCCGACCGTCGTGCCCCGGGAGGCGGTGGTGAAGGCGCCGCCGTCGATGCTCACCTTCCAGGTGCCGGTGCCGCTGTTGGCCTTGCCGTTGAGGGCGGTGACCGTGCCGGTGCCGGAGGACGGGGTGACGGCGGTGACGCAGCCTGCCGGGGTGGCGGCGCCGGTGGCGGCGTCCAGGACGGCGCCCAGTGTGGTCGTCGTGCCGGTCGGGGTGAGCGCGACGGAGCACACCTTCGGGCTGCCGGTGCCGTCGTCGACGCTGAGCGCCAGCTTCGTGGCCGTACCGGAGACCAGTGAGCCCTGGGCCACCCACTGCGGGGCGCCCGCGGTCACCGGTGCGGGCGGGGCCGCGGTGAAGCCGCCGCCGGCCACCGCGCGCAGCGCGTCGGCCGACGCGTAGGCCGAGGGGACCGTGTCGGCGGGCTGGTACTTGAAGCCGCCGCCCGGGTTGAACTGCTGCGCGAGCAGGAAGTCGACCGGAGTCCTGCCCAGGGAGGTGAGGAAGTCCCCGGTCTGCGGGTTGATGCCGCACGCGTTGAGACCGGACACCGCCCAGCCGTTGGAGTCGGTGTTGATCCCGAACATGGCGTTGAAAGCGCCGCTGTTGGCGACCAGTTTGCTCTTCAGGAACGCCTTGGCCTGCACGATGTCCGTGTCGGTGTTCGGCACCCCCGACACACACAGCGCGGCCATCGCCGCCCCGGTCATGTCGATGTCACCGGCGGTGGCGAGCTGCCCGGGATCGCCCTCGGCCTTGCTGTAGTTCCAGCCGCCGTCGTCGTGCTGGTTGGCCCGGATCCGGGTGACCAGCGCGTCGCGCAGCGCCTGCGGGACACGCACCTGACCCGACTGGGTGCGGGCGCCGCCCAGGGCGAGCGCCGCGAAGACGGTGCCGTTGAAGTTGGCGGGCGGGCCGAAGTAACCGGGCTGGGACGTCTGCCAGTAGCCGTAGATGTCGGCGATCAGATTGCGGGAGGCGGAGACCCGGGCGGGGTCGACACCGGCGGCGTAGGCGTTCAGGGTGGCCCGCTCGTAGTCCGTGACGACCGGGGTGGCGGACGGCCAGCTCGCGGTGGAGAGCAGGGTGCGGTAGACCGATCTGGCGTTCTTGGCGGGATCGCCGTCCGGAGTGACGTCCACGGCCGCGGTACCGGCCGCGGCGAGCGCGCTGAACGCCCACTCGTTGGACAGCCCCGGCCCCGCGTACGAACCGTCCGCCGCCTGGAGCGACTTGAGGTAGGTGACGCCGTTCGCCTTGGACGTGGCGATCTGCGCCGGGGTGGAGGTGGCCGCGGCGGGCAGCGCGGTGAGCGTGAGGGCGCCGACGGCGGCCGCCGCGGTGAGCGCGACGCGGCTGAGGGACAGCGGACGGGACATGGCCTGCTCCTTGGATGAAGGACGCCGACCCGGCCCGTTGCCGGGCCCGGGCGGGCCTGCGGAGCAGCGGGCGTGGCCGCCGTCCGGACGCGTGGACCGGCTTCCAGAGATGGTGCACCGCCTGGGCATTCGGGCTCGGGGCGGCCTCCCGCCGCCCCACACCGCTGCGCGTCAGCCCCGGACTCCCACCGGGTTCCCCCACTCGGCAGTCCGGGACGGTACCCGACCGGCCAACCGGCCGCCAGTGCCCGCCTCGGAGGGCGGTCGAGCCCGTCCGGAGCTCCTTGACGGCCCTCGTGACGCGTGCTCAAATCTCGGTGATACGCAACGAGTTCCAGGGGAAGCCGGTCGAAGTCCGGCGCTGACCCGCAACCGTGGGCCCGGTCCGCCGGGCGAGCCGGAATGCCTGGAGCGTGCTCAACAGCAACAGACGCCGTCGTGGACTACGGCGTGGTGCGACCGGCCTTCCGGCCGTCCGGGGACCACCCCGGCCGGTGAGGGCCCCTCTGCCACGTCCGCGTCCGCGCCGGACAGGCGCGAGGGGACCGGGGTGGACACGGGGAAGCGAAGAAGCGGGCCGACGACCGCGAGCACACGGCGGGCGGTGTCGCTCGGCTCGGCTCTGCTCGTCGTCCTCGCCACCTGTGTGGCGTTCCTCACGACCGCGCCCGCCGCCGCGGACGGCGCCGACGGCTGCACCGCCACCCATGGCGCCGTGGTGGCCGTCGACTTCGGACCGTTCGGCGGCAAGGTCGAGCGCGGCTGCGACCCCGCCCCCACCACCGGCTACAACCTGCTGCACCAGGCCGGGTTCACCACCACCGGCACCCAGCACGACGGCCCCGGCTTCCTCTGCCGCATCGGCTACGGCGCCTTCCACTCCGGTACGGAGTACCCGACCCCGGCCGCCGAGGACTGCGTACTGACCCCGCCCGCCACGGCCTACTGGTCGTACTGGGTGGCCGCGCCCGGCGACAAGGACTGGACCTACAGCTCGCGCGGCGCGATGACACGCACCGTCAAGGACGGCGACGTCGACGCCTGGGTGTTCGGCGGCACCGACATCGGCGGTACCAAGGGCAAGCCCGCCTTCAGCCCCGACGACGTACGCGTCCCGGGCGGCCACACACCCGACCCCGGCGGCAGCGGCACCCCCACCGGCGCACCCGGCGAACTCGACACCGCCGCCGCGGCGGCCTGGCTCGCCGGCCGCCTCACCGACGACGAACGCATCGTCGACGACGGCGCGACCACCGCGAACTACGAACTGACCGCCGACACCGCCTACGCGCTCGCCGCCGCGAACGGCAGGAACGCCACCCTCGACAAGGTCACCGGCTTCCTCGCCGCCCATGTCGCCGACTACGCCTACCCGAACGGCGCCGGCCAGGCCCCCGACGCCACCGCGGCCGCCCGCCTCGCCCTCCTCGCCGAGACCACCGAACGCGACCCGCACGCCTTCGGCGGCCACGACCTGATCGACGCCCTCGCCTCACACGTGTGCACGGCGGGCCCCGAGTCCGGACCGGCCCCCGGCTGCACCGCCGCCGGTGACTTCCGCACCGCCTTCCAGACCGAGGGCCAGGCCCTGTCCGTCCTCGCCCTGCTGCGCGCCGGGCAGACACCCCCGGCCGCGTCCGTCGACCGCCTCGCCCGGCTCCAGTGCAAGGACGGCGGCATCACCAGCATCCTCATCCGCCCCGGCGAGTACTGCGACGGCGACCCCGCCACCACCGGCCTGGTCGCCCTGGTCCTGCACCGGGCGGGCGGCCACGACGACACGGTGGACGCCGCCCGTACGTATCTCACCGAGTCCCAGTCGGCGGACGGCGCCTTCCCCGGCTACACCGGCTCCACCACCGGCAGCGTCACCGCCACCGCGTACGCCGCCCAGGCCCTGCGCGCCCTCGGCGACACCCGGCGGGCGGACGCGGCCGTCGGCTGGCTCTCCCGGCACCAGCTCGACGGCGGCGGCTTCGGCTTCGAGGAGACCGACACCGACCCCGTCGTCCACCCCACGTCGCCCGCCGTCCTCGCCGGGGCGGGCACCAGCCTCGTCACCGTCACCACGAAGCCGTCCGTGCCGCCCACCAGCGGCCCGCCGACCGAGCCCGGCGGCACGCCCAGCGGCTCCCCGACCGGGCCCACCAGCAGCCCCGGCGGCCCCGCCCCGGGCGGCGGCACCGGACCCGACCTGAAGAAGGGCGTCGCCTACCTCACCGCCCCGGCCCAGCTCCAGCAGGGCCGGTACTACACCGACGCACCCGGCTCGGGCACCGCGTCGTTCGGCCTCACCATCGACGGCGCCTACGCGCTGGCCGCCACCGGCCTGGACAACGCCAGGCTGCGCGGCATCGTCGACTTCCTCGACTCCCGCGGCAAGGACGCCACGGGCAGCACCATCGACACCTGGACCGGTATCGGCACCGCACACGTGCTGGGCGGCTCCGTCGGCAAGGCCGCGGTGCTCGCCGAGGCCGTCGGCCGCGACCCGCGGAACTTCACCGGGCACGACCTCATCGCCACCCTGGCCAAGGCCGTCTGCACCGCCCCGAGCAAGGCCCCCGACCGCTCCTGCCCGGCCAAGGGCGCCTACACCTACGCGCCCTCCGTCTTCTCCCAGTCCCTGGGCGTCCTCGCGCAACTGCGCGCGGGCGAGAAGACGGCGGCCCAGCAGCCGATCGCCTACCTGGAGAGCCTCCAGCACCCGAGCGGCGCCTGGCCGAGCCTCATCCCCTCCACCGGCGACTCCGAGGTCGACTCCACCGCCATGGCCGCGATGACCCTCGACCTGGCCGGCGGCGACACGGCGAAGCAGGCCGTGCGCAAGGCGCTCGCCTGGCTCGCCTCCCGGCAGCTCCCCGACGGCGGCTTCCCCGGCGCCTCCGGTGACTCCGTCAACTCCACCGGGCTCGCCGTCCAGGGGCTGTCCCTGGACAAGGACACCTACGCCCCGCAGATCACCCGGGCCCTCGCCTTCCTCGCCGCGCAGCAGAACGCGGACGGCGGCTTCAACGTCGCCAAGGAGGGCCAGCGCGGCTCCGACGTACGGGCCTCCGCCCAGGCCGTGGGCGGCGCGACCGGCATCTCCTTCGGCACCCTGAAGGCCGACCTGACCGGCACCTCGCCGCAGCCCGGCCCGACATCGGACCAGGGCGGCGGCACCCCCGACATCATCACCGCCGGAGAAACGGGAGGCACCGGAGACACCGGCGGCGCCTCCGCTGCGGGCGGCGGCGGTGGCGGCGCGCTGGCCTCCACCGGTGTGCAGGCCACGGCCCTCGCCGCGGTCGCCGCCCTGCTGGTCCTCGCGGGCTGGCGCACCGCGGTCGCCGCCCGCCGCCGCGCGGACGCGCACACCGGGAGCGAGCGATGACACGGCCCCGCCTCGCCGCCCTCGCCCGGACCGCGGCGGCGCTCGCCCTGGCCGCCGCCGCGCTCGGCGCGACATCCTCCCCGGCCGCCGCCGACCCGCAGCCGATGGGCCGGTGCACCACCACCTCGGGCGTGGTGCTCGCCGTCGACTTCAGCCACTGGGGCGGGCCCGTCTACCGGGCCTGCGGCACCACCCCGACCACCGGCTACCAACTGCTCAACCAGGGTGGCTGGCGCACCACCGGCACCGGGCACGACGGACCGGCGTTCATCTGCCGCATCGGCTACAGCGGTTACCAGGGCGGCAGGCAGTACCCCACCGCGAAGGACGACGACTGCGTCCTGACCCCGCCCGCCTCCGCGTACTGGTCCTACTGGCACGCCGACCCGGGCCGCGACGACTGGGAGTACAGCCAGCTCGGCGCCATGCTCTACCGGCCCAAACCCGGCAGCGTCGACCTGTGGATCTTCGGCGGCACCGACATCGGCGGCACCGAGGGCCGCCCGAAGATCCGCCCCGACCAGCTGCGCGCCCACAACACCCGGCCCCAGGGCGACAGCGGCAAACCCGCCTCCACCGCCAAGGCGCCCGCGCTGCCGCCCGGCGTCGACACCGGACCCGCGCCCGAACAGCCGCCCGCCGCACCGCCGAAGGCGGCCCCGCCGCCCGCGCGGACCCCGACGGCACCCGCCGAGGAGACCACCGCGAGCCCGAGCCCGACGCCGACCGCCCCACCCAGCCCGACCGCCCCACCGAGCCCGGCACCGACCGCGTCCGCCACGGCCGCAGCGGGCACCGGCACCGGTACCGGCACCCGGGTCGTCGACGCCGCCCCCGCCGCCGACGCCGAACACGACGCCGGATCGATCGTGCCCGTCGTCACCGGTGTCTCGCTCGTCGTGCTCATCGGCGGCGCGGCCGTGTACGTCGCGCGCCGCCGCCGCGCCGACGGCGCGTGAGCGCGGTGGCCCCCACGACCGTCGAGGCGTCCGCCGCACCCGCCGGTCCCGCCCCGGACCGGGGCGGGCGGCGCCTGCCGCGCACCCTGCACCCGATGGCCTGGTGGATCTGGGCGCTCGCCCTGGCCACCGCCGTCAGCCGCACCGACAACCCGCTGCTGCTCCTGCTCGTCCTCGCCGTCCTCGGCTACGTCGTCACCGCGCGCCGCACCGAGGCGCCCTGGGCACGCGGCTTCAAGTACTACCTGTACCTCGCGGTGTCCGTCGTGGCCGTACGGGTCGTGTTCCGGGCGGTGTTCGCCACCGGCATCACCCCGCACGACCACTTCCTGTTCTCGCTGCCGCACCTCCCCACCCCCGACTGGTACGCGGGCATCCGCATCGGCGGCCCGGTCTCTCTGGAGGCGCTGCTGTCGTCGGCCACCGACGGACTGCGGCTGGCCTGCATGCTGTGCTGCATCGGCGCCGCCAACACCCTCGCCAACCCCAAACGCGCCCTGCGCGCCCTGCCCGGCGCCCTGTACGAACTCGGCGTGGCCGTCACCGTCGCGATCAGCGTGGCACCCCAACTGGTGCAGAGCGTGCAGCGCGTCGCCCGCGCCCGCAAGCTGCGGGCGGGCCGCACCAAGGGCATGAAGGCGCTGCGCGGCATCGTGGTCCCCGTCCTGGAGGACGCCCTCGAACGCTCGCTGCGCCTGGCCGCCGCCATGGACTCCCGGGGCTACGGCCGGGCGGGCACCGCCACCCGCGCCTCGCGCCGCCTGACCGGCGCGCTGATGCTGCTCGGCATGTGCGGCCTGTGCACGGGCGCCTACGGGCTCCTGGACGCCACCGCGCCCGCCTTCCTCGGGCTGCCCGCGATGGCGTGCGGCGCCGCGCTGTGCGTGGCGGGCCTCAGCCTCGGCGGCCGGCGGATCACCCGCACCACCTACCGCCCCGACCCCTGGCTGCTGCCCGAGTGGGCCGTCGCCGGCAGCGGGGTGCTCTCCGCGATCCTGCTGTTCAGCGACCTCGGCTACGACCCGGCCCAGCTCAACCCGACCTTCTATCCGCTGACCTGGCCCGGACTCCCGGTGGTGCCCGCCGCCGCGGTCCTGCTCGCCGGCACGGCCGGATTCCTCGCCCCCGAGCCCGCAGCCCCCGTCCGGAGAACCGACACACCGTGATCACCTTCGACCAGGTCACCGTCCAGTACGACGACGCGCCCGCCCCCGCCCTGCGCGACCTCGACCTCACCGTCGAGGAGGGCGAACTCTGCCTCGTCGTCGGTCACACCGGCGTCGGCAAGTCCACGCTGCTGGGCGCCGTCAACGGCCTCGTGCCGCACTTCACCGGCGGCACCCTGTACGGACGGGTCACCGTCGACGGCCGCGACACCGCCGCGCACCCGCCGCGGGAACTGGCCGACGTCGTCGGTGTGGTGGGCCAGGACCCCGCCGACGGCTTCGTCACCGACACCGTCGAGGAGGAACTCGCCTACGCCATGGAGCAGTTGGCGATCCCCCCGGCCACCATGCGCAAACGCGTCGAGGAGACCCTCGATCTGCTCGGCCTCGCCGACCTGCGCCACCGCGCCCTGCACGAACTCTCCGGCGGCCAGCAGCAGCGCGTCGCCATCGGCTCCGTGCTCACCGCCCACCCCCGCGTCCTGGTCCTGGACGAACCGACCTCCGCGCTCGACCCCACGGCCGCCGAGGAGGTGCTGGCCGCCGTCACCCGGCTGGTGCACGACCTCGGCGTCACCGTGCTCATGGCCGAGCACCGCCTCGAACGCGTCGTGCAGTACGCCGACCGCGTCATCCACCTGCCCGGCGACGGCACCGCCCGCGCCGGGGCGCCCGCCGACGTCCTGCGGACCTCGGCCGTCGCGCCGCCCGTCGTCGAACTGGGCCGCGCGGTGGGCTGGTCCCCGCTGCCGCTGTCCGTCCGCGACGCCCGCCGGGCCGCCGCGCCGTTGCGGGCCCGGCTCGCCGACCGCACCCCGGGCCCGGTGCGGCCGCCCGCCGCCGGTGAGCGGCCGCGCCTGCTGACCGCGCGCGGGGTCACGGTCGCCTACCGGGGGGTGCCCGCCGTCCGGGCGGTCGACCTCGACCTGCGGTCCGGCGAGGTGACCGCGCTCATGGGCCGCAACGGCTCCGGGAAGTCCTCCCTGCTGTGGGCGTTGCAGGGCTCCGGGCCGCGCCGCGCGGGCACCGTCGCCGTGACCCGCGCCAACGGCACCGCCGACCCGCACACCGTGCCCGCCGCCGAGGCCCGCCGCCTGGTCGGCCTGGTCCCGCAGACCCCCGCCGACCTGCTCTACCTGGAGAGCGTGCGCCAGGAACTCGACCAGGCGGACGCCGAGTCGGGCACCCGCGGCGAGGCCCGCCGCATCCTCGACCGGCTCGCCCCCGGCATCGACGACGCCACCCACCCGCGCGACCTCTCCGAGGGGCAGAAACTGGCCCTGGTCCTCGCCATCCAGCTCTCCGCCGCGCCCCGGAACCTCCTGCTCGACGAGCCGACCCGCGGCCTCGACTACCGGGCGAAGAGCGAACTCATCGCCGTCGTGGACGCGTTGGCGGCCGAAGGGCGGGCGGTCGTCATCTCCACCCATGACGTGGAGTTCGCTGCCCGCGCCGCCGACCGGGTCGTCGTCATGGCGGAGGGAGACATCGTCGCGGACGGTCCCACGGCCGAAGTCATCGTCTCCTCGCCCGTGTTCGCCCCGCAGACCGCCAAAGTCCTCGCACCTCTCGCCTACCTGACGGTCGGCCAGGTCGAACAGGCCCTGGCCGAGGAGGCGGCGGGATGAAGTCCGCGATCCGGCTGACCCCACGGGTCGGTGCCGTGGTGACGCTGGCCGCGCTGCTCGGCCTTGTCGCCTTCTTCTGGCCGTTCGTCGTCGCGCCCGGCCGCTTCGGCTCCAACTACGCGCCCGTGCTCATCTTCGGCGTGCTGCTGGTGCTCATCCTGTGCGTGGTCCTCTCGGAGATCGCCGAGGGCGGCATCGACTCCAAGGCGCTCGCCATGCTGGGCGTGCTCTCCGCCGTGAACGCGGCCCTGCGTCCGCTGGGCGCGGGCACCGCCGGGATCGAGACGGTCTTCTTCGTCCTGGTCCTGGCCGGGCGGGTCTACGGCCCCGGGTTCGGCTTCGTCCTCGGCTGCACCTCGCTGTTCACCTCCGCGCTGATCACCGGCGGGGTCGGGCCGTGGATGCCGTACCAGATGTTCGGCTGCGCCTTCGTCGGCATGCTCGCCGGATTCCTGCCCCGGGCCACCGGCCGCCGCGAGGTGCTGCTGCTCGCCGTCTACGGCTCCCTGTCCGGGTATCTCTTCGGGTTCCTGCTCAACCTGTCCTTCTGGCCCTTCTCCCTGGACCCCAACAGCTCCATCGCCTATCTGCCCGGCCTGCCCTTCACCGAGCAGTGGCACCGCTACCTCGCCTTCGACCTGGCCACCTCGCTGGGCTGGGACACCGGCCGGGCGGTCACCAACTTCGTGTGCGTCCTGCTGGCGGGACCCGCCGTGCTGACCACCTTCCGGCGGGCCGCCCGCCGGGCCAGGTTCCGCGCCCCGGTCCGCTTCGCCGGGCCCCGGCACGCCGACGCGCCCGCCCCGGCCGGTGAGCCGGAGCGGGCGCGCGTACGGTCGAGGACCGGGGAGATCACCGACGGGACCAGGGAGACCGAGGAGACCGCTGGGCCCGGTGGACCCGGGGCGCCCGGTGGGGACCGGGACGGCCCGCAGCTCCCCGCCGCCGGTTAACCCAGTTCGGCGCGCACCCGGCGGGCCGCGGCGACCAGGTTCTCCAGGGAGGCGCGGGTCTCTGGCCAGGCGCGCGTCTTCAGACCGCAGTCCGGGTTGACCCACAGTCGCTCCGCGGGAATGGCCCCGAGGCCGGCGCGCAGCAGCCCGGCCGCCTCCTCCACACTCGGCACCCGCGGCGAGTGGATGTCGTAGACACCGGGACCGGCCTCGCGCGGATAGCCGTGCGCGGCGAGTTCCCGGGCCACCTGCATGTGCGAGCGGGCCGCTTCGAGGCTGATGACATCCGCGTCGAGGTCGTCGATGGCGGCGACGATGTCCCCGAACTCGGCGTAGCACATGTGGGTGTGGACCTGGGTGTCGGGACGGACCCCGGACGTGGTGAGCCGGAACGCCTCCGTTGCCCACGCCAGATAGGCGGGCCGGTCGGCGGCGCGCAGCGGCAGCGTCTCGCGCAGCGCGGGCTCGTCGACCTGGATGACCGAAGTGCCCGCCGCCTCCAGGTCGTTCACCTCGTCGCGCAGGGCGAGGGCGACCTGCCGCGCGGTGTCGCCCAGCGGCTGGTCGTCGCGCACGAAGGACCAGGCGAGCATGGTCACCGGTCCGGTGAGCATGCCCTTGACCGGCCGGTCGGAGAGCGACTGCGCGTACGTCGTCCAGCGCACCGTCATCGGCTCGGGGCGGGAGATGTCACCGGCCAGGATCGGCGGGCGGACATAGCGGGTGCCGTACGACTGGACCCAGCCGTGCTGGGTGGCGAGGTAGCCGGTGAGCTGCTCGGCGAAGTACTGCACCATGTCGTTGCGTTCGGCCTCGCCGTGCACCAGGACGTCCAGGCCGGTCTTCTCCTGGAAGGAGATCACCTCCTGGATCTCGGCCCTGATGCGCTCCTCGTACTCGGCCGTGCCGGTCCGGCCGGCCCGCAGGTCGGCGCGGGCGGTGCGCAGTTGGGGGGTCTGCGGGAAGGAGCCGACGGTGGTGGTGGGCAGCAGCGGCAGTCCGAGCCGGGCGCGCTGGGCGGTGACCCGCTCGGCGTACGGCTGCCCGCGGCGGGCGTCCGTCTCGGTGACGGCGGCGGCGCGGGCGCGCACGGCCGGGTCGTGGGTGAGCGGGGACTGCTCGCGGGAGGCCAGGTCGGCGCGGTTGGCGGCGAGTTCGGCGGCGATGGTGTCGGTGCCCCGGGCGAGGCCCTTGGCGAGGGTGACGACCTCGGCCGTCTTCTGCCGCGCGAAGGCCAGCCAGCGCAGGATCTGCGGGTCGATGTCCCGCTCCGGCGCGGTGTCCAGGGGCACATGGAGCAGGGAGCAGGACGCGGAGACGTCGACGCGGTCGGCCAGGCCCAGCAGGGTGCCGAGCACGGACAGCGAGTGCGCGAGGTCGTTGACCCAGATGTTGCGGCCGTCCACGACACCGGCGACCAGCCGCTTGCCGGGCAGTCCGCCGGCCGCGGCGAGCGCGTCCAGGTTGGCCGCCGCGGGCCCGGTGAAGTCCAGCGCGAGTCCGTCGACGGGGGCCTTGGCCAGTACCGGCAGGGCCTCGCCGAGGCGGTCGAAGTAGGACGCGACCAGCAGCCGGGGCCGGTCGGTGAGGGCGCCGAGGTCGCGGTAGGCGCGCCCGGCGGCGTTCAGCTCGGCCGGGGTCCGGTCCTGCACCAGCGCGGGCTCGTCGAGCTGCACCCACTCGGCGCCCGCCGCGCGCAGGTCGGCCAGCACCTCGGCGTACACCGGCAGCAGCCGGTCCAGCAGCGTGATCGGGTCGAAGTCGGCGGCCACGCCCGGCGCGGGCTTGGCCAGCAGCAGGTAGGTGACGGGGCCGACGAGGACCGGACGGGCCGTCAGACCGAGCGCGAGGGCCTCCTTCAGCTCGGCGACCTGCTTGGCGGAGTCCGCCGTGAACACCGTGTCCGGGCCCAACTCCGGCACCAGATAGTGGTAGTTGGTGTCGAACCACTTGGTCATCTCCAGCGGAGCGACGTCCTGGGTGCCGCGCGCCATCGCGAAGTAGCCGTCCAGCGCGTCGGCGGCCACGGCGTCCCGGTGCCGGGCCGGGATCGCGCCCACCATGACGGTGGTGTCCAGCACGTGGTCGTAGTACGAGAAGTCGCCGGTCGGGACCTCGCCGACACCGGCCTCGGCCAGCGACTGCCAGGTGGCGCGGCGCAGTTCGGCGGCGGTGGCCCGGAGGGCGTCGGCGTCGACACGGCCCTTCCAGTAGCCCTCGACGGCCTTCTTCAGTTCCCGGTCCGGTCCCTGGCGGGGGTGGCCGTACACGGTGGCCCGTGCTGCCGCGGCTGCGGACGTGGTGGTCACGGAGATCTCCTTCGCGAGATGAATCCCTGAGATCCCGGGGACGGGACGAGAGCGCGAAGGGTCACGGCACCGGACGGCGACGGCGTGCGGCCGTCCGTCCGATGTGTGCGCCGACCCGCCCTCGAGGTCACCGGGATGTCCGCGCGCGAGTGGTTCACGCGCGGGCAGTTGGCAGGTCTTCGGACTCGCGGGCCCGTCCTCGCCGTACCGATCCGACCAGATCCGTACGAGGGGGACACCTACTGGCCGTCGCTTCCCAGGCCCCGTCCGGGGCCCAGTGCGTATGACGGCGGTCGTTCCCGCTCACCGCTGCGGGGCAGTCCCGGATTCTCACCGGGTTCCCTCTTGCGACGCATCCCGCCTGGCGGACGGGGCGAACCAGCTGCACGGCACACCCTACGGGTCGGTTCCCGGCGACGGGGGATCACGTCCACCATGCGGATGTCGCGCTGAGACGCGTGGACCACCCCGGCGGGCCGCGCCTCTCATGGCTTTGGGCTACAGTGTTTAAGTGATTGCCTAAAAACCTTAGGGAAAACTCGACGACTCTCAGGCAGCAGGCAACAAGCAGTACCTCAGGCAGTCAGGCAGTCAGGCAGTACAGGAACCGGAGCGGCCCCCATGAACCCCCCGTACGACCGGATCACCACCCCCGTCACCGCGGACCTCCTGCGCGGCTTCCTCGATCTGGAGGAGACCGCGCACGGACTGCTGCCGCACCGGCTGCCCGCCCGCGCCCGCCGCCAGATCCCCGACGCGCAGCTCGCCATGGCCGAGTCCCAGCCCTCGGGCGTACGGCTGGTCTTCCGCACCCGCGCCACGGACATCGCACTGGACACGCTCCCCACCAAGCGCCGCTACGCCGGTGCCCCGGCCCCCGCGGACGGCGTGTACGACCTGCTGGCCGACGGCCGGCTCGTCGCGCAGGCGACGGTGCCCGGCGGCAACGTCCGTGTCATCACCGACATGGTCACCCAGGCGGCCGAACTGCGGGAGGGGCCCGCGGGCACCGCCCGCTTCACCGGCCTGCCCGAGGGCGACAAGGACATCGAGATCTGGCTCCCGCACACGGAGACCACCGAGCTGATCGCCCTGCGCACCGACGCCCCCGTGGAACCGGTGGCGGACCGCGGGCGCCGGGTGTGGCTGCACCACGGCAGCTCCATCAGCCACGGCTCGAACGCCACCCATCCGACCGGCACCTGGACCGCCCTGGCCGCCGCCGGGGGCGAGGTGGACCTGGTCAACCTGGGCTTCGGCGGCGGCGCGCTGCTCGACCCGTTCACCGCCCGCGCGATGCGCGACACCCCGGCCGACCTGATCAGCGTCAAGATCGGCATCAACATCGTCAACGGCGACGTGATGCGGCTGCGCGCCTTCGGTCCCGCGGTGCACGGCTTCCTCGACACGGTCCGCGAGGGCCATCCGGCCGCACCGCTGCTGGTCGTCTCGCCCCTGCTGTGCCCGGTCCAGGAGGACACGCCCGGCCCCCTGATGCCCGACTTCTCCGACGGCACCCTGCGGTTCCGGGCCACCGGCGACCCGGCCGAACGCGCCGCCGGACGCCTCACGCTCACCGTGATCCGCGCCGAGCTGGCCCGGATCGTCGCCGAGCGGCAGGCCGACGACCCGCACCTGTACCACCTCGACGGCCGTGAGCTGTACGGCGAGCGGGACCACGCCGAGTTCCCGCTGCCCGACGAGATCCACCCCGGCCCGGCGGCCCACCACCGCATCGCCCACCACTTCACCCGGCTCGCCTTCGGCGCGGGCGGCCCGTTCGCGGCCGCGGCCGGGTGACCGGGTGACCGGGCACCGGCGTCCGTCCGCGCGGTTCCGGGCTCGCGGTGGTCAGTCGGTGCCCGCACCCGTCCCCGTACCCGCACCCGTCCCTGTTCGCGGCGGGAGCTGGACGGTCATGACCAGATGGCAGGTCCCGGTGCCGGACCCGCGGTAGGTGTGCGGGACATCGCCGCGGAAGGCGGCCGTCTGCCCGGCGGCGACGGGGTGTTCGGTGCCGTCGACGACGAGGACCATCCGGCCGCGGGTCACACTGACGGTCTCCATGACCCCGGCCTGGTGCGGATGGCTCGGGTACTCCTCGCCGGGTTCGAGCCGCCAGCGCCAGACCTCGACCGGCGCGGCTCCCGGGGTGGTGAGCATCAGCCGCGCCTCGCCGCCGTGCTCGCCGGACCACAGCGGAGCGACGTCCTCGGCGGCCACGACGCGCACCCGCTCCTCGCCCGGCCCCTCCACCAGCGCGGAGACCGGGACACCGAGGGTGTCGGCCAGCCGGACCAGGGTGGCGAAGTTCGGATTGCCCTGAGCCTTCTCCAGGCCGACCAGGGCTCCCTTGCTGACCTGGGCGCGGCGGCCGAGTTCGTCCAGGGACAGCCCGGCGCGGGTGCGGGCCGTGCGCACGTTGTGCGCGAGCGTCCGCAGGGCCGCCTCTGTCTCGGCCATCCGATCACCTCTCTGCGACTGTCTCCGCAACCGGTCTCCGCAACCGGTCTCTGCGCCTGTCTCCGCGACCGGCCACTGTCGGTCGGTACATCGGACCGTACGGTCATTCGGTTGACATATCCCGGTCGGTCCGTTGTACGGTCTGGTCGTTCCACTGATGGTAAGGGATGGACCGTGATCGCTCTGCTGCTGGCCCTGGGCAGTTCCCTCGCCTACGGCTGTGCCGACTTCCTCGGCGGCCTCGGCGCCCGCAAGGCCCATGTGCTGCGCACCGTGCTGGTCGCGGCCCCGGCCTCGCTCGCGGTCGAGCTGCTGCTGTGGCCGGTGCTCGGCGCCTCGTTCAGCCCGGCCGCCCTGGGCTGGGGCGCCGCCTCCGGTGTCGCCTCGGCCCTGGCGTTCGCCCTGCTCTACCGGACCCTGGCGATCGGTCCGATGAACGTACTGTCCCCGGTGACCGCGCTGGTGTCCGCCGCGCTGCCGGTGACCGTGGGCCTGCTCCAGGGCGAGCACCTGGCCGCGGCCGGACTGATCGGACTTCCCCTCGCGCTCGTCGCGGTCGTCCTGGTCAGCGCCGGGCCCGGCTCCAGGTCCGCGCGCCCTTCCCGTACGGCGCTGCTGCTGGCCCTCGGCGCGGGCGCCGCCATCGCCGTCCAACTGGTCTGCCTGCACCAGACGCCGTCCGGCAGCGGCGTGGCCCCGCTGATCACCGGGCGGGCGGTCTCCTCGGCCGTCGTCCTGGCCGCGGCCGGGATCCTGCGCCGCAGGCTCGGCCCGCAGCGGCCCGCGTACGCGCTGTCGGCGGCGGCGGGCGCGCTGGACTCCGTGGCGAACCTGCTGTTCCTGTGCGCCGCCCGCAGCGGTGACCTGAGCGTCGTCGCCGTGATCACCGCCCTCTATCCGGCGGGCACTGTCCTGCTCGCCCGGGGCGTCCTCGCCGAACGGGTCCATCGCACCCAGCTCGTCGGGCTGGGCGCCGCCGCCGTCGCGGTCAGCCTGCTCGCCTTGGCCTGACCCGCCGCTGCGCCGCCCTGCGCGAACCGGGTGAGCAGGGCGCTGGAGAGTTCGGCCTCGGCGGCGGCCTACGCCTCCGGCACCCGCCAGCCGGTCCCGGCCGCCCAGAGTTCGGCCGCCCCCATCAGCACCTCCGTGGCCGGTGCTTTGATCTGCCCGTAGTCCGCGAGGTCCGGGACGCTCCGGGCCAGCCGTTTCTTGAACGCTCCCCAGGAGCGACAGGCGGTGTCGTCGGCCCGCAGGTAGTCCCGGAAGAGCAGGGCGAAGCGGACGTTCGGGCCGCCCGCCTCCCGCAGATGCACATTGCACCGCCGGGCGCCGACCGGCGGCGCGAACACCAGCTTGCGGCACTCCTGGCCGCCCGAGACCTCGGTGCGGTTCCAGGGCTCGGGGCGGCGGCGGAAGCCGATCGCCGCGAGCAGTGCGGTCTGCCGGTCCGTGTCGACGGCTCCGACGCGGACCTGGATGTCCACACAGTCCTTGGCGGCCAGACCCGGCACCGAGGTGGAGCCGACATGGTCCACCGCCAGGGCATGCCCTCCCAGCGCCTTGCGCAGGACCCCGGCCAACCGCTCGAAATCCACGGCCCATTGCGGCCGGTAGTCCAGCACCGCCACCGGAGCCGTCTCGTCGGGGAAGGGCATGCCTCCATCATGCCGGAGGGGGGCTCGCCCCTTCGACGACTGGGTCACAGGTCCTATTGAGTAGCTGCGGACGATGTGCGGCTGTCGCTGGCGTCTGCGGAAGAAGCGGCGACAGATGCCGCGCGTCCCCCACCAAATCGCTCACACCCCACCGGCGACCCAGAACCCGCGACCCAGAACCCAAACCGTTTCGGCTCAATAGCGCTCCAGGGTGAGGACTGGCTTTGGCGATGTACGTCATGCGGTACGGACGGCAGTGGGACCTGGTGCCCCGTGCCACCGCCAAGGCCCGGTTGACGGTCTCCTCGGCAGGGGTGAGTTCCTGCGGGGGCCTGCGCTTGATGTCCGTGGTCAGCTACGGACCGCCTCCCTGGTAGGCGAGATCGGCCAGGAGGGGAACGCCCTGGCGCTCGCAGATGCGGATGATCCGGTGGGTACGGGGGCGGTCAGGTCGTGGGCGCGGCCCGCCGGCGCGGGTGAAGCCACAGCAGTCGGCCGTCCGGATCGGTGACCACCTGTGCGTTCACTCCGTGCCGACGACGTTTGTGAGAGTGGTCCGCGCGTGAGTCGCCGACCCGGCCGTACTCGGCGAGGGTGCCGTCCAGCAGGACGAAGTCGGGGTCGGCCTCGCGCAGGACTTTCGGTGGACCTGGCGCGCGACGGGCGAGCAGGTAAGCGACTGTGCTGGTGTAGGCGTGGGTGGTGGACTCGCTGATCCCGAACCCGGCAGCGATCTTTGCCAGGGTTGTGTACTCGCGCATGGGCGATGAGCACGGTGACCCACTCCACGCGTGCATGCGGCAGTTCGAGTGCGGCAGGATGGTTGGCCAACGAGGCCCCTGAGCAGTGTGGTTGAGACGTCAGACATCTCGATCGACTGCCCGGGGGCCTCGCTCGTTGCGCTTGACGGGCGTCGCCTGATCGGGGCCCGGTTCGAAGAAGCTCACTGTGGCCGGTCCTGCTGCTTACCGGTCACAGTGCCCCTGCGCAACCTGTCAGTCTGCCCTTCCGAGTGCATTCCCACCTATATCCACCCGGAGACCGAGTGAGCCCTGCCGCAGGCGATATCTCGGGCTACTCGGGCATTATTCAGGCATCTAATGTCAAGGCGGACATGGCACTCATGTGGCATAACTTTTTACCTGGAAGGGTGATCAGTAGTGAGCCATGATCTGTTTCTGGGGATGCCCTAGTGCCTCACCAACGGCTTTGATTTCGCCGTTCGTCAACCACGAGCGGCCCGGGTTCCACACTGAGATGTCAAACCGGGCGAGACCGCACGGGTCACGGTAGATGAGGTCGTTCAAGGAGAGTTCGACGCCACAGCATGGGCTGATGACGTCCAGCAAACCCGTTTCGCGGCTTTGACTTATCTGGTCGCCCAGCCAGGTTCTGTCGAGGACCGAGCTACACCGCGGGCAGGACACCTGGTCAAATCGACTACCGCAATCGATGAACATGATCTTGTCATGCCATGTTGCTTTGACTCCGTCATGTCCCGGCGCCAGTAGCTCCAGCGTCTTCACTGCTCTGTTCGCGGCCTCTTGAGAGGGCTGCCATTGTGGGTCCGTCGGAAAAACCGACAGTACGTCGTCGCTCAAGTGTGTTCCCTACTGCTTCGGCGTGTGTGTGACTTGGATGCCGACAATGCCATTATCGGCGAACAGATTTCTGATGGCCACCGAGGTCTCTTCTTCGGCAACGTGCCACGTGATGGCAGTTTTGGCGCCTACGGCCTTCACCGCAGCAAGCTGACGGTTTGCTTGATCGACCATACTCTGAGCACCCTTGAAGTCCGGTCTGAATCTTCCGTTCTTGACAGCCCAGGCGTAGTTCTCCCCCTTTGCGTCCAAAAGAACGCCGTCCTTGTATCCGTCAAATTTGACGAACCCTCGTGCGTTCGGCGTTCCATGAATCACATAGCCGAAGCCTACCGGAATGCCCGTGATCTGCTCTTCGTAGGCGACAGCCGCGGGCTTGTCCTTTGCTTCGTCCTTCACCCACTGCCAGACTCCAGGGCCTCCTGTCTCGACCCAACAGCGCTTCCCGGCGATGGTGATGCGTGTGAGGCTGACTGCCTTGCACGCCCCACGCAGTGCATCCAGCGCCTTCGTGCCGATGCTGGCCAGAACCTCTTCAGGCAGCCCGAGAGTGCGCAGAGCGATCCATGCGTCTTCAAAATCGATCCCGGTCCTTGCGGCTGCGTCCAATGCCTTGACTGCGTCCGCGATGGGTCTGATGATTCTGCCCGCGAAGAGGGACGCAACGTCCACGGCTGCCCAGGCGCATCCGCCCCAACTGCCGTTCTCACCGCCAGGAGCGATCTTCTGGATGCATTTGATCCAGCTTCCGAAGAGGATGTCCACCGGGTCGATGCCCTGGTTGAACTCCTCCATGGAGATGGTGTCGGTGACCTCGCTGGTGAGTTCTTTGGTGGGGTATGCGCCGAGGTACACCGTCGCTTCGGTGGGGCAGGTGAATTTCGACAGGTCCAGGTCCTGCGCGGTGCACAGGTACAGGTCGAGGACCGCGGTGAAACGGATCCTGGCGGTGATCTTGCAGTCGCCTGTGTGGATGATCGGGTTGCAGTTCTCCTTCTTGATCACCTCCGGATCGCCGGTCGTCTCCGTCTTGTCGACGACGTAGAACACACCACCGACGGCAGCCCCGTTTTCGTCCGGAACCGTTCCTGTCTCGATCTGCTGCGCTTTGCCCTGCTTCTCGGCTCGCTCGGCTGCATCTTGTGCGTCCTTGGCTGCCTGTGCGGCGTCCTTGGCTGCTTGTTCGGCTTCTGTGGCTGCGGTGTCGGCGCGTTCGGCGGCGGCGCGGGCGTCCTTGGCGGCCTGTTCGGCTTCGGCGGCGGCTGCGCGGGCGGCTGAGGCATCGAGGGCTGCCTGGTCGGCGGAGTCGCGGGCGTCCTTGGCGTAGCCTTCGGCGCGGCCGGCGGCCTGGTCGGCTGCTGCGGCGTCGGCGGTGGCCTGGCGGTCGTATTCGAGGGTGCGGGTCTGGGAAGCGGCTGCCTTGGCTGCGGCGGTGGCCGCCTGAGCGGCGTAGGTCAGGGCGTCCTTGGCGTAGGTGCGGGCGTCGGCGGCGTAGCCGGCGGCGTTCGCGGCGTGCTGGTAGGCCTCCTTGGCGTCGCCCTGGGCCTGTTCGGCGAGGGACTTGGCGGCGGCTGCTTCCTCCTGGGCGTTCTTGGCGTGGGCTTCGGCGACAGCCTGCTGCTGTTCGGCGATCGTCTTGGAGCCCTGGGCTGTGAGGACGACGAGTCCTGCCGCGGAGTCGGTGGTGATGTAGGGGGAGCCGAGTTCGATGGCGTCGTTGGCCGGGTCGGCGACCTGTTCGGCGGCGTGGCCGGCGTCGGCTGCGGCCTGGGCGGTGACGTGGGCGAAGCCCGCGGCCTTGGCAGAGGCGGCGAGAGCCTTGCCGGCCTCCGCGTTGGCCTGGTCGGCCTGGGACTTGGCGTCCTTGGCGTGAGCTTCGGCCTCGTCGGCGAGCTTGACCGCTGTCTTTGCCTCTTCGGCGGCGTCCTTGGATGCCTGGATGGCGTCGGCGGCGGCGCTGGTCGCGGTCCTCACCGCGGCGTCCGCCTTCAGCTTGGCCGCCTGGGCGGCATCGGCATCGGAGCGCGCTCGCTTGGCAGCTGCCTCCGCGCGTGTCGCTGCGGCGTCCGCGTCGGCTGCCGCCTTGGTCGCAGCGTCGGCTTCGGAGCGTGCCTTGGTGGCGGCCGTTTCGGCTGCGGTGGCGTGCTGGTCGGCCTCGTCGGCGGCCGCGCGGGCTGCGGTGGCCGCGTCGCCGGCGTCGAGGGAGTCGGCGTAGGCGGCCTTCGCGTCCGCCTTGGCGCGGGCCGCGTCGGCCTTCTGCTCGGCCTCCCAGGCGTCGTCGCGCTTGGCCCTGGCGTCGTCGCGGGCCTTGACCGCTGCGTCGCGTCTGCTCTGCGCGGTCTTCTCCGCGGCTTCGGCCTTGTCCTGGGCGTCCTTGGCCGCGGCCGCCTGGGTCTCGGCGTTCTTCTTGTGCTCGGCGGCTTCCGCCTGTTTCGCCGCGGCGGTCTCCTTCTCCGCCTTCGCCGTCTTCTCCTCGGCCTCCGCGGCCAGCCGCTTGGCGTGAGCGTCGGCGGCGGCCGCCTTCGCGTCGCCCTCGGCCTTCACCGCGACGGCCAGCTTGGCCTCCGCGGTCTCCTTGTCCTTCTTCGCGTTGTCCCGGTGGATCTTCGCCGCATCAGCGGCCGCCTTGGCCTGCGCCTCGGCCGCCTCCGCGGCCTTCTTACGGAACTCCGCCTTCGACTGTGCCGCCTGCGCCAGCGCGCGCTGCGCGATCGTGGCACTGTCACCGGCGGAGGCGCGGGTGGCGGCCTCCGCCGTCTCGCCGGCCTTCACCATCGCGTCCAGCGCGGCCACCGCGCCCTTGGTGACCTGTGCCTTCTGCTGCCCCACCAGCAGACCACGACCCCGCGGCGCTCCATTGGTATCCGCGATCGCGTAAGCGGCCTGCTCAGCCTTGTCCGAGGAAGCAGCGGCCGTCTGGGCCGTGGCCAGTTGCGCCTTGAGAGTAGAAAGCTGCTTCAGCGCTGCTGCCCGGGCATTGTCAATGCCCTTCTTCGCCTTGTCGAACTGACCTGTGGTCGGGTAGTCGAGCTTCTCCGTGCCATGGTGACCGGTGGGGACAATGTCGAACTTCTGTGCATCCGTGCCGTTGCAGGTGTGGAGCAGGGCGTCCTGGCTGTTGGCGGGAGTATGCAGATCGACGCACTTGCCGGTTGCCGGGTTGAGGAGCTGCGTCGTGCCGTGTGTGGAGTACTCCCACCGCTGGCTCGGGCTCTGGTTGCAGGTCCAGATCCGGATGATCGTGCCGTCCGCGGAGTTGCCGCCCCGGACATCCAGGCACTTGAGGGCGTGTACGTTCACCAGCTGGTCACCGATGATCTGCCATTGCTGCCCGCCGCTGTCGTGGCAGGTGTAGATCTGGACCAGCGCGCCGTCCTTGTCGCTGCCGCCTGCGACCTCAAGACACTTGTTCTTGTCGGCGTGCAGATGGACGGTCAGCGGGCTGTCGTCGATCCAGCCACGGCCGCCGGGTGACCACCAGTCCTGCCAGCGCGTGAGGTGGTCGGCGATCCAGGACTGGCCCAGCATTTCACCCAGTCCTGTCGCACCAGCCTGAAGTGCCTGAACGGCAGTGCGGTTGGCGTCGAGGATCTGGTTGCGCTGAGTGGCCTGCGAAGCGATTTCCTGCTGCCACTCGGTGGACGCGTCGGCGACCTCCTTGCCCAGCACCTTGCGCGGGTCGAGCGGCGCACGCCAGGCGCAGGCGGCGAAGCGGGACTTCAGATCCTCCACTGCGACGCGGTACTCGGTACTGCCTGGCTCGGCTGCGGTACGCGGGAACCCGCCTGATGCCAGGAAGACGCGGGCGTCATCCGCACCGATAGATTTGTCGGAGTCCGCCAAGCGGTGCCATGTCTGGTATTCCGCGAACGCCAGCTGGTAGTCGGAGCCAAGGGGCGGCTGGTCGCTGTAGAGCGGACTGCCGAGGTCTGTGACCGCCTTGAACGTGGCCGGGTCGGTCTCCGTCGTCGGGTCCTTGTAGAGATCGCTCTCCCGCTGGTAGCTCCAGAGCTGAGACCCGATCCATTTGCCGATGCCGGTCTGGACATAGAAGTCTGAGCCGCTGTCACCTGTCAGGCCCGGTGGCTTTTCGAAATCGGCGACCGACTTGAACCCTCCCGGCGTTGGCAGGCCGCCGATCGCCCAGGAAGCTACACGCTTGTCGAGTGCGGAAGCCTCCTGGGCTGCAGTGTCCCGGTCCTTCTCAAAGGTCTGGCGGAGCGGTGTGCTGTTCCAGTACTCCCTGTTGGCCGTCGCATGCAGCTGGTCCGGCGGTTGGTTCAAGGCGTTCTGCGCGAGTACGTACGTACTGGGTCCGCCGATACGCGCAGCATCGGCCACCAGGCACTGGTCCTGCCGGACTTGCTCAGCGGCCTGGGAGTCGAATCCGTCGTAGCTGTCCGCCACGGGTGCGGCGCCGGAGAACGACGGCCCGTCTATATCCGGCCCCGCACCGAGCGTTGCCAGTACGGTGAGTGCAAGGAGAGGCGGCAGAACGCGCCGGTGACGCTTCGGTCTTCGCAACGCCCTCTGAAGAAAGGTCGGCCTGGGTGTCAAGGATACGTCCTCCGTCGTGAGCAGGCGGCAGGGCCACGTTCATTGACGAGGTCGACGAGACCCACGACAGCAGACGAACTCGCGGCGGCCCCGACCGCACATGGAAGCGCCCGGGCAACAGACAGGTCAGGTCCGCCCGACGCAGCGTCACCATAGGCTGATCGCACGCACGTACGACAAGATCTCGGAAGGCGACTGACCGGAACCGACACTCAGAAAAGTAGAAGAAAGACGTCGGAATCTGTGCAGTGACTGTGAAGCCCTGCGGCTCTCGGCAAGGAGCACTCGCTGTAGTTGGCCGAAATCCACTGGCCGGCAGGCACTCCCGCACTCCCGCCCCGACCTCGTCAACCCTCCGGACCCGTCGTCGCGGCGGCTCCGGCCGCAGGGCGTTCACAGGAAACGCACTCGCACCGTCCGCCCGGCGTATGCCGCGGGGCGGCTCTCCCTGTCCTGGGCGGCAGCAACCTCAACGACCGGGCTCCGCTCCGTTGTAGATCAACCACGACGGCTACGGCGGGACAGTGCACACGAGCAACGGCAGCCGGGATGGGCCGGGCGGCAGAGGCTTTCGCCCCGGGGGATGCGTCCGTTGACATGGTCGGTCTGCTCGGGGATCGCGGCCTTGGTGCCGCGTCGGCGGAGGTGGGTGCGGTTCTTCGTGACGAGTGGCCCTTGTCCGCGGTGACCCGGTCCGGCCGGGCCCGCACCGGCGGCCGCTGATGCGGGCCTGACCTGCTTGAATCGGGTGCAGTCGTTGACGTTGCCCGCGGTGACGGTGAAGACCAGGGGACGGCCCCAGTCGTCGCAGGCGAGGTGGGTCTTCGTGGCCGGTCCGCCGCAGGGCCGGTCGCCTTGCCCGGCCGCTCCTGCCCCCCTTTTTCGGGCCGCGGCCGCATGCTGATGGGCCCGCACGGTCGTGGAGTCGACGCACACGACGGTCCCTCGACCGTGCCGGTGGCATCGCAGTGCTGCGGGGCATGGATCGGAGCCGGTACTGGATTCCGTCGGCCGACCAGCGGCGGAAGCGTGCGTAGACCGTCTTCCACGGCCCGTACCGCTCCGCTCCGGCAGGTCCCGCCAGTCCGGCTCTGTGGACAGCTTCCACAAGAGGCCGTTGACCACCTGAGGACGGTCCTGTACTGGGTCTGTCCATCCTCGACGGAGCCGGCAATGGTCCGATCACCGCCCACGACTCATCGGTCAGCTCATGACGGCGCACCACGAACGGACCAACTGACCAACCGCGTCGCGGACATGACCTAGTCCATGGACAGTTCCATCGGCCGGGACGGCACCGCGTCGAGCGTCGTGAGGGTCTCGGTGTCCAGGTCGATCGTGCCCGCGGCGATGTTCGCCTCCAGGTGTGCGGGGTCCGCGGTGCCGGGGATGAGGAGGATGTTCGGGGCGTGCCGGAGGAGCCAGGCGAGGCCGATCTGCGAGGGGGTGCGGTCCAGGGTGCGGGCGGCGTCGAGGACGGCGGGCTCGTCGGTCACCTTCGGCAGGCCCGGGAAGGCGCCGCCGAGCGGGAAGTACGGCACCCAGGCGATGCCCTCGGACAGACAGAGCCGCAGCATGTCCTCGTCGTCGCGCGCCACGAGGCTGTAGGCGTTCTGTACGCAGGCCAGGCCGACGGGGAGCGCCCGGCGCAGTTCGTCGGCGCCGACGTTGCTGATCCCGATCCTGCCGATCTTGCCCTCGTCGCGCAGGGCGGTCATCTCGGCGAGCTGGTCGTCGAGGCCGACCGCCTGGTCGCCCGCGGCGCGCAGTCCGGGGCCGATGGCGGCGCGGCGCAGGTTGACCAGCGGGAGCTGCTCGACGCCGAGGCCCGCGAGGTCGGCCTCGACGCCCGTGCGCAGTTCCTCGGGGCGCTGGGCGAGCCGGAGCCGGAAGCGGCCGCCGGGGTCGGCGGCGGCGCCGACCTTGCTGACGACGAGGACGCCGTCCGCGGGCCGGATCGCCTCGCGGACGACGTCGTTGACGAAGCCCTCGCCGTAGAACCCGGCGGTGTCGATGTGGTCGACGCCGAGCTCGACCGCGCGGCGGAGCAGGGCGACGGCGGCGGCGCGGTCGGTGCGCAGGCGTTCGAGCTGCATGGCTCCGTAGCCGACGCGGGAGACGGTGCGGCCGGCGAGCGGAGCGGCCCCGCCCGCGCGGGGCGCGCCGGTGGCCGTGGTCTCGGAGTGCGGGGTGGAGGACGTCATGGGGGTGCCGTTCTCGTGCGACGATGAGACAAGCGGAGGAGCCTCCGCTCTGTGAGAGTAGCACTACCGGAGGAGCCTCCGTTTTGACCGCCACCGAACCGCCGTCCCCCGACCGCGCGCCCGCGCCCGCTGTCCGGGGGCCCGAGTACCCGCCCGCGCCCGCCGCCCAGGGCACCGGGCACCGGTCCGCCCCCGGCCGTCCCGCCCGTGCCGACGCGCGGCGCAACCGCGAACGGCTGCTGGCCGCCGCCCGCGCCGCGTTCGCCGCCGCCGAGGACGGCACCGTCCCGCTGGAGGGCGTCGCCCGCGCGGCGGGCGTGGGCATCGGCACGCTCTACCGGCACTTCCCCACCCGCGAGGCGCTGGTCGAGGCCGTCTACGGCGCCGAACTCGACGAGGTCACCGCGAGCGCGGACACCCTGCTCGCCGAGCTCGCGCCCCCGGCGGCGCTGCGGGCCTGGATGGACCGCTACGCGGCGTTCGTCGCCGCCAAGCGCGGGGTCATGGGCACCCTCCGCGCCGGCTGGGCCGCGGGGACCATCGCCACGCCGGCCACCCGGGAACGCCTCACCGCCTCCATCGCGTCCCTCCTCGCGGCCGGGGCGGAGGCGGGCTCGCTCCGCGCGGACGTCGAACCCGACGACATCCTCAGCATGCTGCTCGGCGTCTTCTTCGGCGCGCCCGCCGAGAACACACCGGAGCGGACCGGCCGCCTGCTCGATCTGATCGTCGCCGCGCTCCGCCCGTAGGGGGCACCGGCACACCGGACCGGCGAGAACTCGGTGGCGCCGCCGGTCCGTCGCGGGCGACCATGCCGCACATGAGCGACGAACCGGAGCGGTGGACCCAGGCGACCGTCCACCCCGACATGTGGGCCGATCCCGACGACGACCCGCGTGACAGCGGCGGTCCCGGCCCGGAGGGCGAACGCGCCACGCTGCTGGACTTCCTGGCGCACTACCGCGCGACCCTGCGGATGAAGTGCGAGGGCCTGGACGCGGAGCAACTGGCCCGGCGGTCGGTGCCGCCCTCGTCGATGTCGCTGCTCGGTCTCGTACGGCACCTCGCCGAGGTGGAGCGGGACTGGCACAACTGGATCCGCGCGGGCGACCCGCTGCCGAAGCTGTACGGCGTGCGCGACGCGGACTTCGACGGAGCCGTCGGTGAACCGGGCGCGGTGCGGGCGGCGTTCGCCGACCTGGCGCGCGAACAGGCCGCGGCCGACGCCGCCCTGGCCGCCCACCCGGACCTCGGCGAGCGGGTGGGCGAGGACCGGATCGCGGTACGGGAACTGATGGTCCACCGGATCGAGGAGTACGCCCGCCACTGCGGCCACGCCGATCTGCTGCGCGAGCGCGTGGACGGGCGGGTGGGCCAGTGACGGCGGCTCTCAGGCCGCCCGGACGCAGAAGGGGTGGCCGGCCGGGTCGGTGAGGACCCGCCACCGGTCGGGGCGCGGCTGGTGCTCGGACATGCCCGCGCCCAGCGCCAGCAGCCGGGCCTCCGCCTCGTCCAGGTCGCCCTCGGCCGTGAAACAGAGGTGGAGCTGCTGCGGTACGGCCGCTTCGGGCCAGGTCGGGGGCCGGTGCCCGGCGACCCGCTGGAAGCCGAGGGCCACCGCGCCCGCCCGGTCGAGAGCGGCGTAGTCGGCGTTCGACGCCGGATGCAGCGCCGCACCGGTGGCCGCGCGGTAGAACTCCGCCAGGGCCAGGGGGTCCGGGCAGTCGAGAGTGACCGTGTCCCACGTCATCCGCAGCGGCGCGTCCGCCGTGTCCGGGGCCGGACCGAGGCGGGAGCGGAGGGTGCGGGCGAAGTCCTCGGCGCGGGAGAGCTGGGTGCGCAGGGTGCCGACCTGCTCGGCGGCGCTCCGCTCGTAGCCGCGCACCCGCGCCAGCAGGGCCGCGCGCTCCTCGCCCCGCGGGGCGGGGACGGCGTCGAGGCGGTCGGTGGCGTCGAGCAGGTCGCGCATCTGGTCCAGGGTGAAACCGAGCGGCTTCATCCGGCGGATCACCATGAGCCGGGCGACGTCCGTCTCGGTGTACAGCCGGAAACCGCCCTGGGAGCGGGCCGAGGGGACGACGAGTCCGCTCTCCTCGTAGTGGCGGATCGTGCGCAGGGACAGCTCGGTGCGCGCGGCGACCTCGCCGATCTGCATATAGGTGCCGTCCACGTGCGTCTCTCCGCCTCTCCGCTCTTCGCCTCTTCGCTGTGCGGCTCTTCGGCCTGCGATCTCTACCCTAACGTTAGAGTAGAGTTCCTCCCCGCTCTTCCCCGCTCCTCCCACCCTTTCGCACCCCTTCCCTCCTCCTCGAACACGACAGGTAGTACTCCTTTGCCCTCCTCCGGTCCCGATCCCGCGCCCACCTCCCGCCGCTCGCCCGCAGCCCTGCTGCGCGGGCCCGGCAGGCTCTCCTGGCCGGCCCCGGCGGTGCTGCGCACCGAGACGCTGGCGGGCCTCGTCGTCGGTCTGGCGCTGATCCCGGAGGCGATCTCCTTCTCCGTGATCGCCGGTGTCGACCCGAAGGTCGGCCTCTACGCGGCGTGCATCATGGCCATGGTGATCGCCTTCGTCGGCGGCCGGCCCGCGATGATCTCCGCCGCCACCGGCGCGGTCGCCCTCGTCGTCGCACCCGTGGTCCGCGCCCACGGCCTCGGGTACCTGATCGCCACCGTCATCCTGGCCGGTGTCCTCCAGATGATCCTCGGCGGGCTCGGGGTGGCCAGGCTGATGCGGTTCGTGCCGCGCAGCGTGATGGTGGGCTTCGTCAACGCGCTGGGCATCCTGCTGTTCACCGCGCAGATCCCCAACCTCAGGGATGTGCCCTGGGCGGTGTATCCGCTGGTCGCCGCCGGTCTCGCCCTGATGGTGCTGTTCCCGAGGCTGACCCGGGCGGTGCCCGCGCCGCTGGTGGCCATCGCGGTCCTCACGGTGATCACCGTCGCCGCCGGGATCGCCGTGCCGACCGTCGGCGACAAGGGCACCCTGCCCTCCTCGCTCCCGGTCCCCGGCCTGCCCGACGTGCCGTACACCTGGCACACCCTCACCGTGATCGCCCCGTACGCCTTCGCCATGGCGCTGGTGGGGCTCATGGAGTCGATGATGACCGCGAAGCTGGTCGACGACCTCACCGACACCCCCTCGGACAAGACCCGCGAGGCGGTCGGCCAGGGCATCGCCAACATCGTGACCGGCTTCTTCGGCGGCATGGGCGGCTGCGGCATGATCGGCCAGACCATGATCAATGTGAAGAGCGGCGCCCGGACCCGGCTCTCCACCTTCCTCGCCGGGTTCTTCCTGCTCGTCCTGTGCATCGCGCTCGGCCCGGTGGTCTCCACGATCCCCATGGCGGCCCTCGTCGCCGTCATGATCCTGGTCGCCGTCGGCACCTTCGACTGGCACTCGGTCCGGCCCGCCACCCTGCGGCGCATGCCCCTGGGCGAGAGTGCCGTCATGGCCGTCACCGTCGTCGTGGTCGTCGCCACCGGCAATCTGTCCATCGGCGTCGTGGTCGGCTCGCTCACCGCCATGGCCGTCTTCGCCCGGCGCGTCGCCCGCCTCACCGAGGTCACCTCGGTCACCGACCCGGACGGCACCCGGGTCGTCCACCGGGTGAGCGGCCAGCTCTTCTTCGCCTCCGCCGACGAACTGGTGGGCCGCTTCGACTACGCGGGCGACCCGGACAAGGTGGTCATCGACCTCAGCGGCACCCACATCTGGGACGCGTCCTCCGTCGCGGCCCTGGACGCCGTCGAGACCAAGTACGCCCAGCGGGGCAAGAGCGTCGAGGTCATCGGCCTGAACGACGCCGGCAGTGCCCTGCGCGGGCGGCTCAGCGGCGCGTTCGCCGCCCAGCACTGAACGAAGGGCCGCGACCGCCGCCCCGCGCCGGGGTCAGGACGCGGCGGCGGACTGCCCCCGCCGGTCCAGCTCGGCGGCCATCCGGCGCAGGGCCGTGCGGTTGGCGCGCCGCATGACGGCCCGGACGAGCGGGGCCAGCAGGCGGTCGGCGAGCGGGGCGCGCGACCAGGCGTAGGTGAAGGCGACGCGGCTGCCGCCGGTGCCCAGCGGCTCGACGGTGTAGGTGCCGCGGGCCAGCCGCCGGCCGCCCGCGCTGACGTTGCGTTCGACGATGCGCCGCGGCCGGTCGGCCTCGACGACCTCGATGGCGACGTCGGCGCGCGAACCGGCCAGCGCTGCGGTGACGGTGGCGCGCGACCCGATGCCGCGGTCCGGGCCGTCGTAGCGCCAGTGCGTCAGGTAGTGGTCGGTGAAGCGCTCGTGGTGCGCCATGACATCGAGGAAGTCGTAGACCTGCTCGGGCGTCTGCGGTACGTCGGTCGACACGGTGACAGACTGCATGTACCACACGGTACATGCGCCGCGCGCCGATGGGTACACTCGCGGCGTGACGGATGGTGCGGCGGGGGAAGCGGCCGAGGCGGCGGGCGGCGCGGACGGCCGGGGCGCGGCGGATCCGCGCCGGGGGAGCCGGGCCGGGCACGGCACGGACGAGGACCGGCGCGCGAGGCTGGTGGACGCCGCCGCCGACCATGTCGCGGTGCACGGCATCGCCGAGCTGAGCCTGCGCGGGCTGGGCGCCGCGATCGGGGTCAGCCACCGCATGCTGATCCACTACTTCGGTTCCAAGGAGCGGCTGTTCGCCGAGATCGTACGGACCTCGGAGCAGCGCCAGCGCTCCCTGCTGGCGCGCTCCCGCCCGGCGCCCGGCCTGCCGCCCGCCGAGGTCGCGCGGCGGCTGTGGCGGCGGCTGGCGGACCCCTCGGCGGCCGGTCAGGAACGGCTCTTCTTCGAGCTGTGCGGGCACGCGCTGCGGGGCCGCGCCGAGGTCGCGGCCTTCGCCGAGGGGTTCGTGGCGGACTGGCTGGAGCCGCTGACGGCCGCCGAGACGGCCGCGGGAGCCGACCCGGCCACGGCCCGCGCTCGCGCCCGGCTCGGGCTCGCCACCGTCCGCGGCCTGCTGCTCGACCTGCTCGTCACCGGCGACCGCGCCGCCGTCGACGCCGCGATGGAGGAGTTCCTGCGGCTCTACTACGGCCCCGAGTGACCCGCTGGGGGCCCGCTCGCTCGCTTCTCCCGCGCCCGGACCCCGGCCTCAGGCGCCCGGACCCCGGCCTCAGGCGGCCGGTGCGCCGAACGCCCGCGCCGCCTCGAACATCGCCCCGGCGGCCCGCTCCACGCTGATCTGGCCGTTGCCCGCCACGATGTGCAGCCCGTAGGCGTCCTCCAGCGCGACCAGGTTCAGGGCCGCCGTCGCCGGGTCCAGGGTCAGCCGGAACACCCCGGCGTCCGCGCCGCGCTCCAGCACGGCCCGGTACGTGGCCAGTTGCCGTTCGTACATCGACTCCACCAGCGTGGTGTGCAGCGGTGAACTCCCCGCGACCACGTCGAACTCGTACAGCAGACGCATCAGCGCGTCGTCCGGGCCGGTCGGCAGCCCGGCGCGGATCGTCTCCCCGAGCAGCAGCGCCGGGTCGCCGATCGTGTCCCGCAGCGCGTCCCGCCGGTCGCACAGGCGCTCCATGCCCGCCCGGTACGCCTCGCTGAGCAGGGCGTCGAGGTCGTCGTAGTAGTACAGGACGGCCCCCCGGGTCAGCCCCGCCCGGCGCGCCACGTCCGCGAGCGAGAGGGAGCGCAGTCCGGTCAGCGCGGTCGTGTCGATGACCGCCTGGATGAGGTGGGCGCGGCGTTCTTCCTGGTTCTTCGGGCGCGGCATGCCCTTGACAGTAGCCGAGAACGTCATGACACTCGACCCATTCTTTGACGCCGATGACAAATAACGCGCGCACCGTCTCGGCACCCCCGCGCCGCCCGTCCGCGGCCACGCACCGGACCCCCGTCCGTGGCAGGCACCAGAACCGAGGACCACCATGCTCGACACCCTGATCACCGGCGCCCGTGTACGCACCTTCGACGCCGCCCGCCCCTGGGCCGCCGCCGTCGGCGTCACCGGCGGCCGGATCTCGTACGTGGGCGACGCGGCGGACGCCCCCGCGGCCCGCGAGCACCGCCGCCTGGACGGCGGCCTGATCACCCCCGGCATCATCGACAGCCACAACCACCTGCTGCTCGGCTTCGACCCGGACGCCGTCAGCCTGGAGGGCGCCGACACCCTCGACGAGGTGCGCGCCCGCATCGCCGCACTCGCCGCCGCCCGCCCCGACCTGACCTGGATCTGCGCCGAGAACGCCGTGTACTCGGTGGTCCCCGGCCGCCGCCCCGCCGCCCGCGACCTGGCCGGACTCACCTCCCGCCCCGTCTTCGTCACCACCTACGACCAGCACTCGGTGTGGCTCAACGACGCCGCCGTCGCCGCGCTGCGCCTGGACGAGGGCGGCGACATCCCCTGGGGCAGGCCCGAACGCGACGCCGCGGGCCGTGCCACCGGCTGGGTCACCGACTTCTACACCAGCGCCATGACCACGGCGGGCCTGGCCGGGCTCCAGCGCGACATCCCCATGTACGCGCCCGAGCGCCGCTACCGCAAGCTGCTGGGCTCCCTGGAGATGGCCACCGCCGCCGGCATCACCACCGTGGTGGAACCGCAGGTCCCGCTCGCCGAGATCGACCTGTTCCGGCGGGCCCGGGACGAGGGCCGTCTCAGCTCCCGCGTGATCGCCGCGCTCTTCCACCCCATGGGCTCCGACGGCGCGTTCCGGCAGCGGCTGCGCGAGGCGGCCGACGCCGCGCCCGGCGGCGACCGCCTCGCCTTCGGCCCCGTCAAGCTCTACGCCGACGACGTCGTCGAACCCCACAACGCCTGGCTGCTGGACGACTACGCCAACCGCCCCGGCCACCGCGGCCACCCCTCCGCGCCGCTCGGCGAACTCACCGCGGCCGTCACCGAACTCGACCGCCTGGGCTTCCAGACCCACACCCACGCCACCGGCGACGGCGGCATCCGCCTGGCCCTGGACGCCATCGAGCACGCCACCCGCGCCAACGGCACCCGCGACCGCCGCCACGGCATCGTGCACGTCGAGTGCCTCGCCCCCGAGGACCTGCCGCGCTTCGCCCGGCTCGGGGTCACCGCCGCCATGCAGCCGCGCCACTGCTCCCCGGACCTGGTGGCCGGCACCTGGATGGAGAACATCGGCGAGGCCCGCTGGGACCGCGCCTGGCGGCTGCGCTCGCTCATGGCCTCCGGCGCCCATGTCGCCCTCTCCAGCGACTGGCAGGTCGGCGAGATGGACCCGCTGATCGGCGTCTACTCGGCCCTGACCCGGGCCGGGCTCGACGGCCGGGACACCTGGACCCCGGCGGAGCGCCTGGGCCTCGACGAGACGCTGCGCGGCTACACGGCCGAGGGCGCCTGGGCCTGGCACCGCGAGCACGAGTACGGCGTCATCCGCGAGGGCGCCCACGCCGACCTCGTCGCCTGGTCCGCCGACCTCTACGCCCTCGAATCCGATCCCGCGGCCCTGCTCCAGCAGCGGGCCGAGATCACCTGGGTGGGCGGCGAGATCGTCCACGAGGCCGCCACCGCACGCCCCGCCCCCGCCCACCACGGCGCGCTCACCTCCTGCTCCGCCCACGCCGACGGAGGCCACGCCCATGCCTGACAGCACACCCGGTGCCGCCACCGGCACCACCGGCACCACCGGCCGCGCCCGGCACACCGCCCCGGACCGGGAACCGGCCCCGGACGGCCCGGACACCGCGGACGGCCCGGACACCGCGGGGGGCGCCGGACTGCGCCGCACCCTCAAGCTGCGCCACATCGTCTTCCTCGGCCTCGCCTTCATGGCGCCGCTGGCCGTGTTCGACACCTTCGGCCTGGTCTCCGAGCAGACCGGCGGCCATGTGCCGCTCGCCTATCTGGCGGTCCTCGTCGCGGTCGGGCTCACCGCGCTCAGCTACGCCCGGATGGCCCGCCGCATCACCTCCGCCGGGTCCGTGTACACCTACGCGGGCAAGGCGCTCGGCGCCCCCGTGGGCTTTCTGGTCGGCTGGTCCGCCACCCTGGACTACGTCCTGCTGCCCATGCTCAACGCCCTGCTCGCCGCGATCTACATGGGCGCCGTGCTGCCCGCCGTCCCGGCCTGGGTGTGGGTGCTGTCCACCGTGGTCGTCTGCACGGCGCTCAACCTGGTGGGCGTGCGGATGGCCGCCAAGGTCAATGTGGCGCTCGTGATCGTCCAGGCGGGCGTGGCCGTGGCGTTCCTGGTGTTCGCGGTGCGCGCCATCACCAGCCACGGACGCTCCTTCGGCACCGCCGGGTTCGACCTGACCACGGTGCCGGTGACCGACCTGCTCGGCGGCGCCTCCCTGCTGGCCCTGTCCTTCCTGGGCTTCGACGCCGTCTCCACGCTCTCCGAGGAGGCCGAGCGCCCGCACCGGGACATCCCGCGCGCCATCCTGCTCATCGTGGCCGCCGCCGGGGTGTTCTTCCTGGCCGTCACCTACGCCATGCAGACGCTCTTCCCGGACGTCTCCGCGGTCGGCGACATCGTGGGCGCCTCGCCGGAGATCGCGAAGTACATCGGCGGGGCCGCCTTCCAGGCCGTGTTCGTGGGCGGCTATCTCACCGCGGTCCTCGGCTGCGGCCTCACCCAGCAGATGAGCGCGGCACGGCTGCTGTACGCCATGGGCCGCGACGGCATGCTGCCGCGCGGCGTCTTCGGACGGCTCGACGCGCGCACCGGCGTGCCCGCCGTGAACGTCCTCGTCGTGGGAGCGGTCGCCGCCTCCGCCGTCTTCCTGGACCTCGGCAGCGCCGCCTCGCTGATCAACTTCGGTGCCTATGTGGCGTTCGCCGCGGTGAACCTCGCGGTCATCGGGTTCTGGGTGCGCGACCGGCGCGCGGGACGGCCCGAGGCCCGCGGACTCGGTGCCGCCGTCCTGCAACTGCTGCTGCCCGTCCTCGGGTTCGCCGTCAACGTGGCCCTGTGGGTCAGCCTGGACACCCCGGCCAAGGTGGTGGGCGCCGTCTGGGCGCTGGTGGGCGTGGGCGTCCTCGCGCTGCGCACCGGCGGATTCCGCCGCCCGGTGCGGGCACCCGACCTGGCGGAGTGAGGGCGGGGGACCGGCGCGGAGGCGGTCGGGGCGCGGGAGCGGCCTCGCGCCCGCCGCCGTCCCCGCCGGGCGCGGTCGTGGAGCACCCGGGCGGACGCCCGGCGGCCGCCCCGCTACCCGCCCTGCACACAGGCGCGCAGGGCCGACACCCCGTAGCCGTCCGTCTGGAGCCCGCGCAGGGACTTCGACACGGTGAAGGCGAGCGTCGGGACGTACACCGGGACCGCCGCGGCCTGCTCCATCACCCGGCGGTCCACGGCCGCCCAACGGGCCCCGGCGGTACGGATGTCCGGGGCGGCGTCGGCGTCGTCGACGGCCCCGTCGACGCCCGCGTCCGCGAGCCGGGACCAGTTGACGTGTCCGAGGCCCTGGGCGCTGTGCGCGCTGAAGTAGTCCGGCAGCAGGGACGAGCCGACGGGAAGGGAGGCGGTGAGGGCCTCGGAGCCGAACACGTCGTAGGAGGCCGTGTCCTGGTAGAACTTCTCGGGCGCCACGGCCAGCAGGGTGACCGTGAACCCGGCCTTCTTGAGGGCCTGCCGCACGGTCTCCGCCTGGGCGGCGCCGTGGAACTGGTCCGAGCGGTAGGCCACCGTCAGCTTCTGGCCGGTCCTGCCCGCCCCGTCGAGCAGGGCGCGGGCCGCGGCCGGGTCGCCGTCGTCCCCGGCCCGGAACACGTCGAAGCCCCGGGAGCCCACGACACCGGGCGGCAGCAGATGATGGGTGACCGTGCCCGACACCCCCGAGGCGCGCAGCACCTGCCCGGCGGGGATCGCGGTGGCGACCGCCCTGCGGACCGCCGGGTCGGTCAGGCGCCGGGTGTTGACGAAGTAGCTCCGCGCGTACCACGCCGGTGCCGTGAGGGTCCGCAGCCGCGCGTCCGCCGGGACGCTGTCCCGGCCGAGCGGACCGCCGGTGAAGGTCATCACCGGCACGCCCGACTCCGCCAGCGACAGCAGCGTCTTCCCGGCGGTCGAGGCGTCGCCGGTGCTCTCGACGGTGAACCGGTCGGGGTACGCCGTGCGCAGCGGGTCGCTGTCCGGCTGCCAGCGCGGGTTGCGCGCCAGCTCGACCGTGCCCTTGCCACCGGACAGGTCCGCCTTCGTGATCCGGTACGGCCCGGTGGTGGGCGGTGCCTGCGCCGACGGCGGCTTCCCGGTCCAGGAGCGGGGCACCGGCACCCCGGAGGGGCCGGAGAGGGCGACGCCGAAATCGGCGCAGGGCGCGGCCAGGCGGAAGACGACCGTGCGGTCGTCCGGGGTGCCGACCGCCCCGGAGGGCAGCTCGGCGCCGCTCATCCGCTCGGCGCCCGACAGACCGAGCAGGCGGCGGCGCATCAGGTCGTCGTCGGCGCTGAACGCCGGGTCGAGGGTGCGTTCCACCGCGTGCGCGAAGTCCCCGGCGCGCACCGGCTCGCCGGTGTCGTAGCGCAGCCCCGGCTTCAGGCGGAACGTCCAGGTGCGGCCGCCGTCGCTCACCGCGCCCGGACCGTCGGCGAGGTCCCCGACGAGGCGTACGGTGCCGTCCGGCAGCGTCTTGAGACCGGTGAGGCTCCGATAGGCGAGCTGGCTCAGCTTGACGTCGCCCGCGGCCTGCGCGTCGCCCGGGTCGACCGTGGTGAGGGAGGACTCCACGACCGCGACCCGTCCGCCGCGCCGGGCGCCGTTCACCGCCGGGGCCGGGCCCCTGGAGTCCGCAGCCGTGCCCTCGGTGAGGGTCTCGGGGTGCGCGGCGGGCGCCACGGTGCCGGCCGCGCCGTCGAAGCCGCCGCCCGCTGCACCGCCGCCCGTGTCCCGCCACGGCTGCGTGACGGCGAGCGCGGCGGCGAGGGCGCCCGCGGCGACGGCCGCGGCGGCCGCCGCCCACAGGCGGCGGCGCGCGGGCCGGACCGGTGCGGGGCCGGTGCGCCGGGGCGGCGCGAGGACGTAGGAGGTGGCGGCGGCCGCAGGTGCCCCCTCGGGGGCGGGGCGGGCCAGTGCGTCGAGCGCCGTCGCGGCGGCCGTCGCGTCCGGGCGGTCCGCCGGGTCCTTGGCCAGCAGCCGCAGCAGCAACTCGTCCCAGACGGCGCCGAGTCCGGGCCGCAGCGCGGAGGGGCGCCGTACCTCCTCGTGCACATGGCTGTACATCAGGACGGCCGCGGAGGCGCCCGTGAACGGCGTGGTCCCGGTCAGCGTCTCGTACAGCGTGCAGCCCAGCGAGTACAGGTCGCCCGCACCCGTGTCCCCGCCGCGGGTGAACCGCTCGGGCGCCATGTAGTGCAGGGTGCCCACGGGCGCGTCCGTGGTCGCGGTCAGATGTCCGGCACCGGTCCTGGCGTCGAGGAACTTCGCGACGCCGAAGTCCAGTACCTTGACGGTCCCTTCGGCGGTGACCATCACGTTGGGCGGTTTGATGTCGCGGTGCACGACGCCCGCACGGTGGGCCGCCACGAGGGCCCGGCACACCTGGGCCGCAGTCTCCGCCGCCCGCGCGGGCTCCATCGGGCCGTAGGTGTCGAGGAGTTCGCGCAGGGTGCGCCCCGACAGCAGCGGCATCACCAGATACGGCGTGTCGCCGTCCGCGCTGTGGTCGAAGACGGGGACGATGTACGAGCTCTCCAGTGCCGCGGCGGCGCGCGCCTCGCGGACGAACATGCCGAGGAACCGGGCCCGTTCCGCCTCGGTCAGGCCCGCCGGTACGCTCAGCAGCTTCACGGCGACCTGCCGGTCGAGCCGCGCGTCCGTGGCCCGCCACACGACGCCCATGCCTCCGGCGCCGATCCGTTCGCGCAGGGTGTAACGCCCCCCGAGGACCGCGCCGTTGTCCATCTCCGTGCTCCCCCCGAGCGCCGCCTGCCGTGCCGTCTTCGCCGTCAATCTACCCGGCGGGCGGCCGCGATCAGGGGTCTCGCGCGGGAACTCCCGCCCGGGGGCTACGGGTTGAGGACGACCTTTCCGGCGACGGTGCCGGACTCCGCCAGCCGCACCGCGTCGGCGATCCGGTCGAGCGGCAGCCGGGCGGCCACCTGCGCGGTGATCTCGCCCTGCTCCAGCGCCCTGAACACCGAGGTGAGGTCGGCGCGCAGCCGGGCGCGGAAGCGGTCGCGGCCGAGGGACCGGCCGGCCCAGACGTTGTAGAAGTACGCGTGCCGCCGGTTGGGCAGCGCGTTCCACAGCCACACCCGGCCGAGCAGCTTCAGCACGGGCAGCTGCTGGGAGCCCTCGTCGTCCCGGGTCGAGGCGGTGCCGTAGGAGACGAGGGTGCCGCCGGGGGCGAGCAGCCGCCAGGAGTCGACGATGCCGGGGCCGCCCACGTGGTCGAAGACGGCGTCCACACCGCCCGGGGCGAGGGCGCGGACGCGGGCCGGGACGTCCTCGGTGCGGTAGTCGACGGGGACGACGCCCTTCGCCCGCAGCGCGTCGTGGTGGCGGGCGGAGGCGGTGCCGATCACCTTCGCGCCCGCGGCGGCGGCGAGCTGGACCAGGACCGAGCCGACGCCGCCGTTGGCGCCGTGCACCAGCACGGTCCCGCCCGCGCGCACCCGGGCCTTGCGGTGCAGCATCTGCCAGGCGGTGATGCCGTTGATCACCACGGTCTCCGCCTCCGCCGGGTCGAGCCCCGCGGGCACCGGCACCACGTCGGCGGCGTCGACGGCCACATGGCTGGCCCAGCCGCCGACCTTGAGCAGCGCGGCCACCCGGGTCCCGACCAGGGCGGACGGTACGCCGTCACCGGCCGCCACCACCGTGCCGACCAGGTCGTAGCCGGGGACGAACGGGAACGGCGGCTGGTCGTAGTAGCGGCCCCGGCGCATCTGCTGCTCGGCGAAGGAGACCCCGGTGGCCTCCATGCGGATCACGACCCGGCCCGGAGCGGCGACCGGCACCTCGCCCCGCCGGATCTCCAGTCCCTCGGGTTCCACGACGCCCGGCAGAACGACCTCGACCAGCTTCTCGGCATGCATGACGACCTCCATCGACCGTGCCGCCCGGCGGCGGCTGGCTCCTCCCTTACTGTTATAGGTCATTTAGAGGGTGAGGTGCAACAGAAAGCGTTAGAGGCTGTAACTAGAGACGTCACTACTGGTACACGTCGTCGTACCGGTCCCCGCGGTCGTACCGTTCCGACCGGCCGTACCGGTCCGAGCCGTACCGGTCGGAACCGCCGTACCGGTCGTCGCGGTCGTAGCGCCCCTGACCGCCGTACGCCGCCGCCTGCTCCCGCGCCTCGCGCTCCTGCTGGGCCGCGTGGATCTCGGCGACGGCCTGGCGCAGCTTCGAGCGCACCGTGTTGTGCAGATAGGTGAACTCCAGCTCGGTGATGGTGCCGCGCCGCCCGTCCATGACCTGCCGGTGGATCTCCCGCTTGCGGCTGGAGTTGATCCGGCCCACCGGGACGAGCGAGATGCGGTAGCTGATGAACTCGGCGGAGTTCCACCTGCCGCCGGGGACACCGGGCACCTCGACGGGCGACGGGGTGACCAGCGCCTCCGCGTCCAGCTGGATCGAATAGCCGAGGGCCGCCAGCCGCGGCACCAGCGGGCGCAGCGCGGTCTCCATGGCGAGCTGCTCGGTGTTGACCGCGTTGGTGCCGATCACCAGGTTCTCCGGCATGTCCGGGCCGCCGTCGCCGTCGCCGATCAGATGGCACCACTCGTGCGAGGCCAGCCGCTGACCGGAGGAGCCCTTGCGCCCTTCGGCGCCCATCAGCTCGTGGGCCTGGACGCCGCCCATGGTGCGGTGCGGGCTGCGGCCCGCGTCGCCGCGGCCCACCTGGGGAGGCGCCGAGAGCATCGAGACGGACTTGCGCCGGTAGTCCTCGGGGTGGGCGTTGGCGGCCGTGTGGTCGAAGGCCGCCGCGGTGACGTCCCTGCGGCGGTCCTTCTGCGCGCCGTCCGCGTGCAGGAAGTGCGGGTCGACGCGGTCGTCGGCGACGTGGAACACGAACGGCTGGCTGCGCGGCGCCGGCAGGGGCCGGAAGAACCGCATGTCCTCCTGCGCGAGACGGCTGCGGGAACTCAGCCCCATCTCGTGCGCGGCGACCTCGGCCTGCGGCCCGGGTACGGGACCCCAGTACTCCGGGTTGGGCGACCAGCGCTCGTCGAACCGGTAGGTGCGCCCCGCCGAGTGGCCGCTGTCGCGCATCTTCAGCTTGCGCTTGACGACCTGGAAGGAGCGCTCGGGGTCGATGAGGGTCGTGCCCCGCCGGTCCGGCCGGTTGATCATCTCGATCTCGTAGATGAACTGGCCCGACTGGTACTTCATCGGCCAGCTCTCCCGCGGGCCGGGATCGCGGTGGCGGACGGAGGGCAGCGCGGAGTCCCGCGTCCGCAGGACCTCCACGTCGCCACGGCGCGGGACCGCGTACGCGGCGGTCGGCGTGGGCGGCAGGCTGCCGTCCCGGCCGAACGTCTCCGCCGGGACGTACAGGGCGGGCAGGTTCGCCAGGTCCTCGATCTGGTCCTCGGCCAGTTCGAGATCGCTGGGGCCGCGCCGCGCACCGCGCGAGCCGCGGGTCAGACGCTGCGCGGGGACGGCCGCCCCGGACGCCTCCTCCGCCGTCCGGCCCGCTGCCCGCCCGCCCGGCGCCGTGGTCCGCGGTGCGGCGGACTCCGGCCCGGCGGCCACCGGCTGCCCGGCGGGGCGGCTCATGACACGGGCCGCCGTCGCCTCGGCCTCCCGCTCGAAGCGGTCGGACGGATCGGAGACGCTCACCCCGTCGCCGTGGTCGGTCCCGGCGACCGGGCCCCGGCGCTGCTGGACCACATGGGTCAGCTCGTGCGCCAGTGTGTGCCGGTCGGTGCCGTCCGCGCCGATGACGATGTGGCTGCCCGAGGTGTAGGCGCGGGCGCCGAGTTCCGCGGCGGACGCCCTGGCCGACGTGTCGTCGTGGATCCGTACGTCGGAGAAGTCGGCCCCGAGCCGGGTCTCCATGTCGGCGCGGACCGAGTCGTCCAGCGGGCGCCCCGCGCCCCGCAGCACGTCGTGCACGGCCGACCGCTGCACCGCGGGCCGCTCCGCCCGCTCATGGCCGCATCCGGCGCCGTGCACATGCTGCTCCGGCGCCGCGCCGCCGTGTCCCGCCTGCCGGAGCAACTGCGCCACGGCGCCGTTCCCGGCCTTCGCCTGGAGCGCGAGGACCCCCGCGGGCGGTCTGTCGGGCCGGGGCAGGTTCCGTCCCCGGGGCCGCGTCCCGTGTCCTTCGGCCCTGGCCTCTTCCCGTTGCTGCACGGATCCCCTCCCGTTCGCCGGTCGGCTCCGCCCGGCGGCGGCAACCGGTGATTCTTCTTAGCCGAGATATCCCGGAGCGGCCAGGTGCGCGGGGGCAGAGCCGGCCGACCGGAGAGGCAGGGCGGCGGCCGGTGCGGCGCGGCCCTCAGGAACGGTGGGTGCCGTCCGCCGCGCCCCGCGCGGCCGTGTACGCCCGCTCGGCCAGCACCGAGGCCATCAGTTCCGCGTCCAGCGCGGTGATGTCGGCCAGGCGTGACGCACCGGCGTAGGCGTTGAACAACTGCTTGGTGACGCGCAGCGCGGCGGCCGGGCGGCGGCTTACCGGGGCGGCCCAGGAGCGTACCGCCGCGTCCAGGTCCGCCTCCGGGACGACCTTCTGGAGGATCGAGAGGTCCCGGGCCTCGTGGGCGCCGAAGGTCCGGCAGGTGAGGACGAGTTCGCGCACGCGCGCGGCGCCGACCTCGCTGATCAGGCGGGGCAGCAGCCCGCCCCAGGCGGTGGGCAGGCCGAGGGCCAGCTCGGGCAGCCGGAACGTCGCGTCCTCGGCGCCGACCCGCAGATCGCAGGCGAGGGCCAGCGCCAGGCCCGCGCCGACGGCCTTGCCCTGGACCCGGGCGATGGTGACGGCGGGATGCTGCGCGAGCGCCTCGCAGACCCGGCGGGCCTTGGCGCCGGAACCGCGGACGCCGCCCCCGGTGGGGTCCTGGGCCAGTTGCCCGGCGTACTCGGTGCGGTCGCCGCCCAGGCAGAAGTCGGCACCGGCCCCGGACAGCACGATCACCCGGACCTCCGGGTCCCGGGTGTCGAGGACGGCCAGCAGCTCGTCGAGCAGGGCCTCGGTGACCGCGTTGCCCCGGTCCGGGTCGGCCAGCTCCACCGACAGGACGGCGCCCTGCCGGTCCGTCCGCAGCGTCCTGGGGCCCCAGCCGGGTCCGAGGGCCTGAACGGGTATGGGCAGGGCGCTCATGTCGTCACTTTCAGGGAGGTCACGCGGCGGAACACCATCCGGGGGGCGTAGACGGGGCCGTCGGCGAGTTTCAGGGTGGGGAATCGGTTCAGCAGTTGGCGCAGGAAGGTACGGGCCTCCAGGCGGGCGAGGGCCGCGCCGAGGCAGTAGTGGGCGCCGCCGCCGAAGGTGAGGTGCTGGCCCCCGCGGAGGATGTCGAAGACCGAGGGGTCCGGGTTGCGGCGGGGGTCGTGGTTCGCGGCGCCGTACAGCACGTGGACCATCGTGTCCCGGGCCACGGGCACGCCCGCCAGCACCGTGTCCTCGCCGGCCACCCGCGAGTTGATGTGGATCGGCGGGTCGTAGCGCAGCGCCTCGTCGATGGCGTCGTCGATGTGCTCGGGCCGCTCGCGCAGCCACTCCCACCGGCCGGGTTCCGCCAGCAGCAGCCGGACGGCGACGGAGAGCAGGGTCGCGGTGGTCTCCAGGGACGCGATGGTGATGAACATGACCAGGTAGTAGAGGACGCGGTCCGCCTCGGCCCGGTCGTCGGGCAGTTGGGCGTCCCAGTGGCGGATCCAGCCGGACAGGACATCGTTGCCGGGGCGGGCCCGGCGCTGCCTGATCAGGTCGGTGAAGAAGACCCGCATCTCGGCCGTGGCCTCGGCGGAGACCGCCAGTTGCTTCGCGGTGGGCAGCAACTCCTGGGCGTGCACCTGCCGGTGGGTGAAGTCCAGGATGCGCGCGTGGTGCTCGGCCGGGATGCCCAGCCAGTGCCCGACGGTCCGTACGGGCAACAGCTCGGCGGCGCAGGTGACCAGGTCGGCCTCGCCGTGGGTGCGCAGCCGCTCCGCCAGGACGTCGAGGAGCGCGGCGACATGTCCCTCGATGTCCGGCTGCATCGCGGCGAGGGTCTGGCGGTCGAAGAGGTTGCCGAGGCTGCGCCGACGGCAGGTGTGGGCCGGTGCGTTGAGCCGGGACAGGGCGTGGCTCATCTCGCGGGTGGCGGGGGCCTGCCACCGGCCGGGATCGGGCAGCCGGTCCTGCCAGGCGAGGTCGGGCACCAGCCAGGTCCTGCCGCGCAGGACCTGGCTGCACGCCTCGAAGCCGGTGACGAGGTACCCGCCCCACGGGGCGGGCACCACGTCGCCCATGGCGCGCAGTTCCGCCCAGAGGGGGAGCGGGTCGGTCTGCCCCTGGGGAGAGCGCAGACGCCGGAGGACCGAGATGACGGCGCGACGGTCGACGGTTCTGCCGTCTGTGCCCGCGACAGCAGTCACACATAGCTCCTTCGGCCGGGCTGAGCGTTACGGATACGGCCGGAAACTACCCCTGCCCCACCCGTACTCATGCGCCCCAGTGTGTTGTTCCTGTCACATGTCGTTGTCCTAGACCCGGAAGATGTCCAGGAAAGTGGACCAAAATCCCTTCTTCGCGGCCCGGCCCGTGTCCCGGGCCGCCGGGGCGGCGGGTGCGCGGGGCGGTTCGGGCAGGGGCCGGGCGGCCGGACCGGCGGCCGGCTGGAGCGCGGCCACCCGGGTGCCGGGGGTGGGGGTGAAGCGGACCGGCAGTTCGGCCAGGGCGCGGTGGAACGGCCCCGGACGCCAGTGGAGTTGCTCCGCCGGGACGTCGAGCGCCAGGTCGGGCAGCGCGTTGAGGACCGCCTCGATCGCGGCCAGCGCGATCACGGTCGCCGGGGACTTCGCCGGGCAGGCGTGCGGGCCGGTGCCCCAGGCGAGGTGGCCGCCCTTGCTCAGCGACTGCCGGGCCGTGCGCAGCGAGGGGTCGTTGTTGGCGCCGCCGAAGCTGATCACCAGCGGGGTGCCGGCCTCGACGTGCACCCCGCCGAGGTCGACGTCGTGCACCGGGTAGTGGGTGGCGTAGTTGGCGATGGGCGGGTTGTTCCACAGGACGTGGTCCAGCGCCTCCTCGATCAGCATTCCGGCGCCCCGGGTGGAGGAGCCGCGGGTCAGCAGCAGGAGCAGGGCGTTGCCGATCAGGTTGCGCTCCGGCTCGACCCCGGCGCCCATCAGCATGACGAGCTGGTCCTTCAGCTCCTCGTCGGTCAGTCCGGCGGGGTGCTGGATGAGCCAGGAGGTGACGTCGTCGCCGGGCTCGCGCCGCTTGAGCGCGATCAGCTCCATGAGGCAGGCGGTGAGTTCCTCGTTGGCCTTGAGCGCGTCCCGGCCGTCGAAGATCGCCGACATCGAGCTGGTGAGCCGGTCGCCGATCCCGGCCGGGCAGCCGAAGAGCCGGTTGAACAGCAGCAGCGGCAGCAGCTTCGCGTAGTCGTTGAGCAGGTCGGCGCGGCCCCGCTCGCTGAACCGGTCGATCAGGAAGGCCGCGATGGGCTCGACGTCGCGCCGGATCCGGCCGATGTTGAGCCGGTCCAGGCTGTCGGTGACGGCCTTGCGCAGCCTGAGGTGGAACGAGCCGTCGGTGAACAGGCAGTTGGGCCGGTACGCCATCATCGGCAGCACCGGGTTGTCCAGCGCGATACGGCCCTCGTTGAGGGCCTTCCAGCGGCGCGGGTCCCGGCTGAAGCTCGTGGTGTTCTGGAGGACGGTGCGGGCCGCCTGGTAGTCGACGACGAGGGTGGCCTCCACGCCCGGGGCGAGTTCGACCGGGGCCGCGGGCCCGGCGGCGCGCATCGCGTCGTAGGCGCTGTGCGGGTCGGCGGCGAAGTCGTGGCCGTGCATGGGGCAGCGCGGTGGGGTGCCCGGCGCGGCGGAGGACGGTTGAAATTCCATGGTTCTTCGGATCCTTTGTGTTCCGGACGGCCGTGCGGGGCGGGGCCTACCGCGCGGACGAGTAGGCCGGAGAGCAGGCCGCACGGGAGAGGAGGTGCTGCACGAGGGTGATCAGCGCACGGCCCGCGGACTCCCGGCTGCGGGCGTCGCAGTACGAGACGGGCGTGTCCGGCAGCAGATCGAGCGCCTCGCGGATCTCCTCCTCCGGGTACTGGTCGTCCGGCGTGAACGAGTTGACCGCGACCGCGTACTCCAGGCCGTACTGCTCGACCAGTTCGATGACCGGGAACGAGTCGACCAGGCGCACCGGGTCCACCAGGATCAGCGCCCCGAGCGCGCCCCGGGCCATGTCCTCCCACAGCTGCATGAACCGCTGCTGGCCGGGCGTGCCGAACAGATACAGCACGACCTCGTCGAGGGTGAGCCGGCCGAAGTCCAGGGCGACGGTGGTCGTCACCTTGTCCGGGGCGCCGCGCAGATCGTCCACGTGGGCGGACGCCTGGGTCATCCGCTCCTCGGTGCGCAGCGGGCTGATCTCGGAGAGCGAGCCGATGAACGTCGTCTTGCCCACGGCGAAGTGGCCCACCACGAGGATCTTCGCGGTGGTCGTCACCGCGCCTGAGACGTAACTGGGCTCAGGCGAGGCGTGTTTGGAGTCCATGCAGCACCTTTTCGATGAGCGCTCTGTCGGCGGCCTGGGCGGGGGGTGGAGCGGCACGGCGGAGCAAGTGCCCTTGATCGGCTAAATCCGTCAGCAGGAGCCGGGTCACGCCCACCGGCAGACTCAGGTACGCCGCCACCTCGGCCACGGACAGATAGCCGCCCGCGCACAGCTCCCAGATGGCGCGGACCTCCGGCTTGGCGTTCAGGGGCAGTTGCCGGTCGGGCGCCAGCGTGACGAGTGTGTGCAGCGAGAGGGCGTCCGCGGAGGGCAGTTGCCGGCCGCCGGTGATGACATAGGAGCGGACGAGTTCGCTGGAGACCGGAGCTTCCTCGCCGTGCGCCGTCATGCCTCAGCACCAGCGCTCTGACGCGGCTGTGTGCTCAGCGCCCTGCCCATGGCCTGCACCTGCTGCTGCATCCGGATGGACATCAGCTCCATGTCGACGTCCAGCGCCGTGGAGACGGCCAGGTACGCGCCGTTGCCGGCCGCGCTGAGGAAGATCCAGCCGCCGTCGTAGCCCATCAGGGTCTCCTTCCAGACCCCGCGGCCGCCCTCCACGAACCCGGCGACGGCCCGGCTGAGCGACTGCATCGAACTCATGGCGGCCGCGTGCCGCTCGGCCTCGTCGCGGCCGATCTCGCTGGAGCGCTCCATGAGGAGGCCGTCGGCGGAGACGAGGATCGCGTGACGGGCGCCCGTCACGCTCAGGACGTCGTTCAGTACCCAGGACAGATCGGGGATCACTGGTCTTCAGGTCCTTCCGTGGTGGTGGTGTCCCGCCCGATGAGGGTCCCGCGTGCGAAAGCGCCGATGCGCGCCGCGGTCGCCTGGCTGCTCTGCTCCTGCGGCCTGCCCTCCTGGTCCGCGGAGGCCGGCTGCGGCAGCACCGAGACCGCGCGCCGGCGCTTGGGCAGCCCGCCCGCCGTCTTCCCGATGATCGGGACCGGTGCCGGTCCGCGGTCGATGTGCTGCGGCGCCTCCTGCGCGGCGGCGGCAGGCTCTTCCTGGGGCGCGGGCGCGTCGTGGGTCAACAGACTCTCCGGGAGGAGGACGACCGCGCGGACGCCGCCGTACGGCGAGACGGAATCGACGGAGACCCGGAAGCCGTACCGGGCCGCGAGCACACCGGCGACGGCGAAGCCGACCCTCGGCGGGCTGCCGAGGCTGGTGATCGAGACGGGCCCCTGCGCGTTCAGGAGCGCGGCGGCGCGGTCCTTCTCCTCCTGGCTGATGCCGAGACCGGCGTCGTCGACGATCAGGCACACACCGGTCGGCACGGCCTGGATGTTGACCTCGACGGGGGTGCCGGGGGCGGAGTAGTTGGTCGCGTTGTCCAGCAGCTCCGCCAGGACGACCGCGACGGGCTCCACGGCGGTGCTGGCGACCGCGACGTTCACCTGGCTGTGGATCTGCACCCGGTCGAAGTGCTTGATCCGGCCCTGGGCGCTGCGGGCCACGTCGTAGACGCCTGCGGCGCTCTCACGGCGGCCGAGCCAGCCGCCGCACAGGGCCGCGATGCCCTGGGCCCGGCGGCCGAACTGCGAGTTGGTGTGGTCGATCGTCATGAAGTCGGCGAGGATCTGCGGGTCGTCGCCGTACTTCAGGCGGGCCAGGTCGCTGATGGAGCGCTGCTGTTCGTCCGCGAGCACCTGCAAGGTCCGCATCCACGCCCGGAGCACGTCCTTCGTCTCCGACTCGGCGTCGCTGCGCACCTCCGCGAGGGCGCGTTCCTGTTCGGAGCGCAGGGTCGCGTTGTGGGCGTGCAGGCTGTGCCGTTCGGCTTCGAGCTGGATCTTGTCCGAGCGCAGCTCGGCGTTCTGCCTGCGGAGCGCCATGTTGGTTCTCCGGGCGCGCATCACCGCGGAGACCGCGGCGATCAGTACTACTACCAGGATCCACAACAGCGGATCCGTCATCCATGACGTCATGAGACTCTCTTCAAGTCGCATCGCGGGGGGTCGTGTGGGCCGTGCGGCGGTGGCCACGGTCGCGGGCCTCGCGCCGCGCTGCGGGCCTCACTCGCAGGCCAACGGCTTCTCCTCCATGAGTCGCAGGACTGTCCCCAGTGACGCGTGCATGACTTCGCGTCCAGCCTACTGATAAGTCCGATGATCTTAGCAGTCCGGTCACTATCAATATCCTTTCGGGCGAGCCCACTTGACGATCGGACAGTTTCGGTTCCCCCTCTGTCCACTTCAGGGCGCCGACGACCCGCTTTCTGGGTGTTCGAACAGGTCAGAGCCTTCTCGGTGCGGTGTGGACAGTGAATTCCACACCAAGATCCAGGAGGTTCCGTGGAGGAGATGGACAAGGAATGACGGCCGCCCGGCAGGGCGGATTCCGGCCGTGCGCACGTCGTGCGCTGACAAGCGCTGACGGCGGCGGTATGAGTGGGGGACCAGCGCAGCACCGGATGCCGGAGGAGGGCGCGTGCGCCGACTCGACCTCGTGGTCGTCGTCCTCTACCTGATCGCCGTCGCGGTGACCGGACTGCGGCTGGCCGGCCGTCAGACGTCCGCGAAGGACTACTTCGTCGGCGCGGGCCGGCTGCCCTGGTGGACCGTCTCCTTCTCGGTCGTGGCCACCGAGACCAGCGTGCTCACCGTGATCAGCGTGCCCGGCGGCGCCTACGGCGGACAGGACTTCGGCAACGTCGAACTCGCGCTCGGCTACGTCGTCGGACGCGTCGTCGTGGCCGCCGTGCTGATCCCCCTCTACCAGCGCGGCGGCTTCGTCAGCGCCTACCAGTACCTCGGGAGCAGATTCGGCCGGCGGCTCCAGGGGCTCGCCTCGGTGACCTTCATCGGCACCCGGCTGCTCGCCGAGGGCGTACGGCTGTTCGCCTCCGCCATCCCGATCCGGCTGCTGCTCGACGAGTTCGGCGTGCACCCGGGCTACCGCACGATCATCGTCGTCCTCACCGCGATCACCGTCGTCTACACCTACCTCGGTGGCATCAAGGCGGTCATCTGGACCGACGCCCTCCAGATGACCCTCTACCTGGGCGGCGCGCTCCTCGCCGTCGCGGTGCTGTCCGCCCGGGTCGGCGGCGCGGGCTTCGCCGGTGCCCTGCACGCGGGCCGGTTCCGGCTCTTCGACCCCGACTTCGGCCCGGCACACATCCTCACCAGCCCCTTCGCCCTGCCCACGGCCATCGTCGGCGGCGCCCTGTTCGCCATGGCCAGCCACGGCTGCGACCAGCTCATCGTCCAGCGCGTCCTGGCCACCCGCTCCCTGAGCGACGGCCGCCGGGCCATGATCGCCTCCGGGATCTTCGTCACGATCCAGTTCGCCGCCTTCTCCCTGGTCGGCGCGCTGCTGTGGTCGTACCACCAGGGCCGCAGCGCCCGGCAACTGGGACTGGGCGGCACCGACGACCTCTACCCCGACTTCATCCTGCACGGGCTGCCCGTGGTGATCTCCGGACTGCTGGTGGCCGGCATCCTCGGCGCCGCGATGGGCTCGCTGTCCTCGGCGCTGAACTCCATGGCCGACTCGACGGTCGCCGACCTCCTGCACAGCTTCTGCCGCCGCGCCCCCTCCGAGGCGGCCCTGCTCCGGCTCGCCCGCGCGGCGACGCTCCTGTGGGCGGTGCTCATGGCCGTCTTCGCCTGCGCCTTCAGCACCGGGACCGGCAATGTGTACCTCACCGGGCTCACCATCGCCGGGTACACCTACGGCGCCCTGCTCGGCGCCTTCCTGCTCGGCCGGCTCGTCCGGCGCGCGGGCGAGACCGACTCCGTCGTGGCGTTCCTGGTGACGGTCGGCGTGATGACGTACGTCGTGCGCGAGGTGCGGATCGACGTCCCCAGCGGCACCACCACCGTGCCGACCGCGCTCGCCGCGCAGTGGCTGGTGCCGCTCGGCGTGGCGGTCACCCTGGCCGTCGGCGGCGCGCTGAGCCTGCTCCACCGCGCACCCCGGGCCCCCGACCGCACGGCCGGAACCGCCGGGACCGCCGGGACCGGCGGACCGGGGCCCGGCACCGACCGCTTCACGACCGCCGCCGACCGCGACTGAACGCGACCGGCCGCGACCGGTCAGGACCGGTCAGGACCGGTCAGGACCGTCTGAGACCGGCCGCGAATCCGGCGTCTCGGCCGAGGTCCGGGAGACGCGCCCGCCACCCGAGGAGAAGCCGTGCCACAGCCCGCACCCGGATCCCCACCCGGATCCCCACCCGCGCCCGCACCCGCGCCCGTACCCCCACCCGCACTCGCCTCGCGGCCCGCCCGCCCAGGCATCCACCGGGAGGCGCCGTGCGGGTGATCGGCCTGATGTCCGGCACCTCCCACGACGCCGTGGACGCCGCCGCCGCGGACCTCGCCCTGGACGGCGACACCCTGGTCCTGCGGCCCCTCGGCCAGTTCGCCGTCCCCTACCCCGAACCGCTGCGGGACCTGATCGCCGCCACCCTGCCGCCCGCCGCCACGACCACCCGGGCGATCTGCGCCCTGGACACCGGCATCGGCCAGGCGTTCGCCGGGGCCGCCGTACGCGCCCTGCGCGAGCTGTGCGACGGCCGCGCCGACCTCGTCGTCTCGCACGGCCAGACCCTCCACCACTGGGTCGAGGACGGCACCGTGCGCGGCACCCTCCAACTCGGCGAGGCCGCCTGGATCGCCGAGGCCAGCGGCCTGCCCGTCGTCTCCGGGCTGCGGAGCAGGGACGTCGCCGCGGGCGGGCAGGGCGCGCCCCTGGTCGGCCTGACCGACACGCTGCTGCTGCGCGCCCTGCCCGGCACCCCCGCCGCCCTGAACCTGGGCGGCATCGCCAACATCACCGTCGTCGCGCCCGGCGCCGATCCGCTCGCCTTCGACACCGGCCCGGCCAACGCCCTGCTCGACGCCGCCGTACGCCACTTCACCGGCGGCGCCGCCGCGTACGACGAGGACGGGCGCCGCGCCGCCGCCGGACGCACCAGCGCCGGTCTGCTGCGCGTCCTCCTGGACGACCCCTACTACCGCAGGCCCGCCCCGAAGAGCACCGGCAAGGAGCACTTCCATCTGCCGTACCTGCGGCGGGCGCTGGCGGCGGTGCCCACCCCGCGGGCCGACGACGTCCTGGCCACCCTGACCCGGCTGACCGCCGTCACCGTCGCCGACGCCTGCCGCGCCCACGGTGTCACCAGCCTCCACGTCTCCGGCGGCGGCACCCGCAACCCGGTCCTGCTGCGCCTGATCGCCGGGGAACTGCCCGGCGTACCGCTGCGCCCCAGCGACGCCCTCGGCCTGCCCTCCGCGGCGAAGGAGGCCCTGGCCTTCGCGGTCCTCGGCTACCTCACGGTCAACGGCCTGCCCGGCACCCTCCCTTCGGCCACCGGCGCCCGCCACGCCACCCTGCTCGGCAGCATCACCCCCGGGCGGCTGCCGCTGCGCCTGCCCGAACCCGCGGCGCGGGCACCCCGCCTGCTGCGGATCGCACACCCCGGCCCCTGACACCTCGGCGGCCCGGCGTGTCAGTCCTCGCCGCCGCCGAGCGACGCCGCGTACGGCAGCAGCTTGGCCGGGTTCATCACCCACATGATCCGCTCGATGCCCCGCTCCGACACCTCCACGGACAGCAGCGCCGCGGGCTGGCCGTCGAACGAGACCAGCACGGCCGGGCGGGCGTTGGCCTCCGTCCAGCGGACCTGCGCCGCGGGCCAGAAGCGCGGCGCGAAGGCCGCGAGGTACCTGGCGACACGTGTGCGTCCCACGACCGGGATCCGCGATGCCCCGCGCACCCCGCCGCCGTCCGAGCAGCTGACGACGTCCGCGGTGAGCACGTCCTCCAGGAGCGCCATGTCGCCCGTCCGCGCCGCGCCGAGAAACACCTCCAGCAGCCGCCGGTGCGCGGCCGGTCCGGCGGGCTTCCGGCGGCCGTCGGCCAGATGCCCGCGGGCCCGGCTCACCAGTTGGCGGGTGTGGGGCTCGCTGGTCTCCAGGATGTCCGCGATCCGCCGGTACGGATAGTCGAACGCCTCCCGCAGCACATAGGCGGCCCGTTCCACCGGGTTGAGCTTCTCCAGCAGGAGCAGCACCGCCAGTTCCACGGCCTCGGCGCGCTCCGCGCCCAGCTGCGGATCGGAGCGGGTGTCGACCGGCTCGGGGAGCCAGGGGCCGACGTAGGACTCACGCCGTACCCGGGCCGACCGGGCGACGTCGACGGCGAGCCGGGTGGTCACCGTGGTCAGGAACGCCGACGGCTCGCGGACGCCGGAACGGTCGGTGTTCTGCCACCGCACCCACGCCTCCTGGACGACGTCCTCGGCCTCCGCCGCGCTGCCCAGCACCCGGTAGGCGATGCCGAAGAGCTGCCGCCGGGCCGCGACGAAGTCCCTGGCGGCCCGGTCGAGGGAGGAGCCGGACGAGTCCGGAGCGGAACGGGGGGAGTCCGGAGCGGAACCGGGGGAACCGGGGAAGTCCGGAGCGGACCTGTCGTCGTCGGCCTGCATCGCTGTTCCCTCCGCTCCGCGCCCATGCTACAAGCCGCGCCTCCCGCCGGGCCCGCGCCCGAATGTCAGGAAGTCGTCGGGTTCCTGTCCTGGTCCGGTGCCGCGGGCCGCGTTCCGCCGCGACGGCGGGTCCGCGCCGCCGCGCCCTTCCTACGATGGCCACATGTGTGCGTATGTGCTGCTCGCCGACGACGACCCCAAGCAGACCGATCTCATCCGGCGCTACCTGGAGAGGGAGGGCCACACGGTCGGTGTCGTCCACGACGGGCGGGCCGCTCTGGAGGAGGCCCGGCGGCGGATGCCCGACCTCCTGGTGCTGGACTGGATGATGCCCCGCACCGACGGCCTGGACGTGTGCCGGGTGCTGCGCGCCGAGTCCGACGTCCCGGTCCTGATGCTCACCGCCCGCGCGGAGGAGGACGACCTGCTGCTCGCCCTCGACCTCGGCGCGGACGACTACATGACCAAGCCGTGCAGCCCGCGCGAACTGGTCGCCCGCGTCCGCACCCTGCTCAGACGGACCGGCCGCACGGCCGCCCCTGGCAGCGCCCCGGCCACGGCTGCCGGTGCCACCGCGCCCGCGCCCGTGTTCGTGGTCGGCTCGCTGGTGGTCGACCCGGCCCGCTTCGAGGTCCGGGTGGACGGCCGCGCGATCGTCTGCACACCCGGCGAGTTCCGGGTGCTGGAGATGCTGGTGTCGGCGCCCGGCCGGGTGTTCACCAGGAAACAGGTCCTGGAACGCCTGCACGGCATCGACCGGTATGTCACCACACGGACGGTCGACGGGCACGTCATGAACCTGCGGCGCAAGATAGAGCGCGACCCCGCCCGTCCTGAGCGGCTGCTCACGGTCTACGGCGTCGGCTACAAGATCGCCGACATCCGCGACGAGACCCCGGCCGACCCCCGCGCCGCCCGCTCCGCGCCCCCCGCCGACCGCGGAACAGGCTCCCGTGCGCGGTGACATACCGCTGCGCCGCAGCCTGCGGGCGCGGCTGCTGGTGCTCTCCGCGCTGGTCTCGCTGTGCTCGATCGCCGCGACGGCCTGGCTGGTCGCCAGCCTCACCGCCGTCGCCATCGGCCGCGAACACGGCCAGGTCCTCGCCGACGACGCCCGCATCTACGACGCGCTCGTCGGCTACGCGGCCACCCACACCGACTGGAACGGGGCCGGGCCCGCGGTCCACACCCTGGCCCGGCAGACCGGCCGCCGGATCACCCTCACCGACCAGAACCGCCGCGTCCTCGCCGATTCCGGGGACGGCAGCCGCAGAGCGGCCGGATCGCTGCCCGCGACGGCCTCGGCGACCGTGGACCCGCTGGCCGTGGACAGCGCGCTCGCCGCGCGCCGCGACGGCACCCGGTCCGACGGCATCGATCCGCGCGCCGTCGGCCCCTTCCGGCTGCCCCGCGCGGAGAAGGCCGGACTGGACGCCGTCGCGGGCCGCGTGGCCGCCTGCGTACGCTCCACCGGACAGCTGTCCGGCATCGAGATCACCCGGCAGCCGAACGGACGGCCCGAGGTCGCGTTCGACGGCCGGGACCTCGGCACGAGCGACCGCTGTGCGGCGAACAGCCTGAACCGGCTCACACCCACCGAGGCCACGGCACTCGCCCAGCTCAGCCGGCTCGTCAACGACTGCCTCACCGGCCGTCACGCCGCGCGCGTCCGGCTCGCCGCCGACCTCACCTGGACGGCCGCCGGCGCCCGCGGCGCCCCCGACAGCCGGGCGGTGACGACCTGCCTCACCACCGCGCGCCGCGAACAGCTCGCCCCCTATGTGGCCTCGCCCGCACTGCTCTTCGCGACCGCGCCCGACCAGAAGATCGCCACCTTCTTCGACCTCTCCGGCGCCAACCGCACCCGGATCGCCGGTGCCGCCGTCGCGGTGCTGCTGGTCACCGTGACCGTCACGTTCCTCGTCGGCACCCGCATGGTGAAGCCGCTGCGCGCGCTGACCGGCGCCGCCCAGCGGATGGCGGAGGGCGACCGGAGCGCACGCGTCGAGGTGAGCGGCGGCGACGAGTTCGGCCGACTGGCCGCCGCGTTCAACCTGATGTCGAGCAGACGACAGCAACTGGAGGAGATGCGGCGGGCGTTGGTCAGCGATGTGGCCCATGAACTGCGCGGACCGCTCGGCAACGTCCGGGGCTGGCTGGAGGCCGTCGAGGACGGGGTGGTCCCCGCCGACGAGGGCGTCGTCTCCTCCCTGCTGGAGGAGGCGATGCTCCTCCAGCACATCATCGACGACCTGCGCGACCTCGCCGCGGCCGACGCGGGCGCGCTCCGGCTGCACCCGGAGGACGTCGACACGGCCGCGCTGCTCGCCCAGGTCGCCCGCGCCCACCGGGCCGGAGCCGCTGCCGCCGGTGTGGAGCTGCGGGTGCGGACCGGGCAGGGGCACACCCTGCGCGCCGATCCCGTGCGGCTGCGCCAGGCGGTCGGGAACCTGGTCTCCAACGCCGTACGGCACACACCCGCCGGAGGCACGGTCACGCTGTCCGTCCACCTGGACGGCGCCGAGGCGGTGTTCGCCGTCGAGGACACCGGGGCCGGTATCGGCGCCGAGGATCTGCCCAAGGTCTTCGACCGGTTCTGGCGCGCGGACAAGTCCCGCAGCAGACAGAGCGGCGGCAGCGGCCTCGGCCTGTCCATCGTCCGCAAACTCGCCGAGGCGCACGGCGGCACCGCGCACGCGTCCAGCGTGCCCGGCGCCGGATCGGTCTTCTCGCTGCGGCTGCCGGCCGGTCCCCGGGAGACCGGGGACCGGGACGGCTGATCAGGTGTGCGGGTGCGCGGCGGATGGCGGCGCCGGGGACAGGCCGCCCGGATACAGGTACCGGTCCGGCGGGATCACGGTGCTGTGCGCCCACGCCGCGAAGAAGCCGCGCAGGTCCTGGTGGGACACCTGGCCCGCCAGGGCCTCGAACTGCGGCCAGGACGCGTTGCCGTAGCGGTGCGCGGACTGCCACTGCCGCAGGGTCCGGAAGAACACGTCGTCACCCACCGTGCGCCGCAGGGCGTGCAGCATCAGCGGCCCCCGTTCGTACAGGGCGGCGTCCAGCTCCCGCCCGGCACCGGGGTCGTACAGCGGGACGCGCCAGAACTCCGGGTCGGCGCGGTGCTCCTCGACCTGCGGGCCGTAGTAGTCGTGGTCGATGTCGTCGCCCTCCTGGTGCTCGTACCAGAGCCACTGGGCGTACGAGGCGAAGCACTCGGCGAGGCAGCCGTCCCGCCAGTCCTTGAACGACACGCTGTCGCCGAACCACTGGTGGGCCAGCTCGTGCGCCATCGCCACGTCGAACAGGCCCACGTCGTACGTCGGACGGCTCTGCGTCTCCAATTCGGGTGCGGTCGCGGCACGTTGCGAGGTGACGATGGCTCCCGCCGAGGAGAACGGGTACGGGCCGAACCGGGCGGAGAAGAGGTCCAGGATCTTCTTCTGGAGCGCCTCGGACTCCGCGTCCACGATCGTGCCGGGCCCGATCGCGTTGATCACCGGCGTCCCGTCGGCCAGCCGGTCGGTGTGCACCGTGAACCGGTCGACGGCCAGGGTGCTGGCGTAGGTGACCAGCGGCCGGTCCTCGTACCAGCGGAAGGTGCGGTGCCCCGCGCCGTCCGAGGTCACCGGTCCCGGCCGCCCGTTGCCGACGGCGGTCCAGCCGTCCGGGACGGTCGCCGTCAGCCGGAAGGTCGCCTTGTCGGACGGATGGTCGTTCGCCGGGTACCAGGCCGAGGCGGCGTGCGGTTCACCGACGACCGACACCCCGCCGTCGGTCAGCGGGATCCAGCCCTCCCCGACCGGCTTGCCCGCGTACCGTACGCGCACGGAGAAGGGGGCGCCCTTGCGCAGCCGCCGGGCCGGGGTGACGACGAGTTCGTGCGCGCCCTCGCGCGCCACGGCGCGGGCCGCCACCCCGTCGACGGTCACCGAGGAGACGTCGAAACCGGTCAGGTCCAGATGGAAGCGGTCCAGGTCCTCCAGGGCGCGCGCGGTGACCGTGGTGTCGCCGTCCAGGTGGTCGGGGCGGGCCGGGTCGTAGACGACACGCACGTCGTACTGGGCCACGTCGTACCCGGAGTTGCCGTCGTCGGGGTAGTAGGGGTCGCCCACACCGGACCCGCCGTCGGCCGCGGAGGCGGGCGCCAGGGAGGTGAGCACGCACAGGGCGAGCGCGGCGAGCGGGGGGACGAGACGGCGCTTCATCGGCGGTCCTTGGTGAGGGCGAGGTGCCAGGCCACGTCGAGCACGGCGTTCGTGCTGAGCGCCAGCACGTCCGGGTCCACGTTGTGGATGTCGTCGCAGGCGCTGTGGATGCAGTCGGAGATGCCGGTGGTGAAACCGGCCATGGGGATGCCGGCGGCGGCGAACGACTGGTCGTCCGAGCCGGTGTTCCCGATGTCGAAGGTGGGGACCGAGCGGGCCGCGAAGTACGCCTCGAACGCGTCGGTGGCCTCCACCGCCCCGGCGGCCCCGGCCGGATCATGGGTGACCAGCCAGGTCGTGATGTGCCGGGAACCGGCCTGGTCGAAGTTGAGATAGCTGCCGATGGCGGAACGCTGGGCGGGAGAGAGCCTGTTCACATAGTGCGCCGAGCCGAACAGGCCGCCCTCCTCCGCGCCCCACCAGGCGAACCGGAGGTGCCGTTCGGTGCGCGGGTGGGCGCGGGCCACGGCGACCGCGGTGGCGAGGACGGCGGCCGAGCCGGACCCGTTGTCGTTGATGCCGGGACCGGCCGTGACGCTGTCCAGGTGCGCGCCCAGCATGAGGGTGTCGCGGGTGTCGCCGCCCGGCAGGTCGGCGATCAGGTTGTAGCCGGTGGCACCGTCGTGCGTGAACGGCTGGAGGACGGTCCGGTAGCCCGCCCGCTCCAGCACCCGCCGCACATACGCGACGGACTCCCGGTAACCCGGGGTGCCGTGCGCCCGGTTGCCGCCGTTGCGGTCGGCGATGGCCTGGAACTCCTCCAGATACGGCATGACGGCACGCGCGGTGACGACCGGCGGGTCCGGGGCGGTACGAGGGGCCGGGGCCGCACCGGCGGGAGCGGTGCCGAGCAGGCCGGCGCACAGCGCGGCGACGGCGACGGCGCGCAGCAGAGGGCGCGATGCCATGAGATCGCTCTCCTGTCGATAGGGGGCTTGACGGCCAGGACGGTAGGGCGCGGATGTGCCGCGACCGTCCTGTTCCGGTGGGGGAGTTGTCGGCATCCGGTCGGCGTCCGGACGGGGTGCGCGGCCGGTGACCGGGCGGTGTCCGGGCGGTGTGTCCGGCCGGTGGCCGGGCGGCCGGTGCGGCGGTGCGGGGCGCCGCCGCGGGGCGCACGGCACCGGCAACGGTTCCTGACGGCTTCCCGACACATCGCGCCGAGCATGGGCCCCATGACCCACCTCGACCTCCGCGGCCGCCGCCGTTGCCTGCCCGGCGCCGCCGTCCTCCTCGCGGGCTTCCTGCTGCTCACCGGCTGCGGCGGCGGGGGCGGTCCGGGCGGCTCCGACGACCGGGGCGGCTCGGCCCACAAGGGCGTGGCGTCCCTGGAGAGCGGCGCCCCGGCCGGTACGCCGAAGGCGGGTTCCGGCGCGGGCGCCACACCGTCCGACCCGGACGCCGGCCGCCCCCAACTGCGCCTGGACAGCACGGACGAGGAGCGGGACCGCTACTGGCACTACTACGCCGCGTGCCTCAAGGACCACGGCCACAAGATGATCACCGTACGCGGCCCGGACTCCATCGACGACACGGACAACAGCCCCACCGCGAAAGCGGCCGAGCGGGCGTGCAAGAACAAACTTCCCCTCCAGCCGCCCGAGTTGGAACGCGAGACGAATCCGCACTTCGACGACCAGTACCGGGCCTACGTCAAGTGCCTGAACCGGCACGGCCTCAAGGTCACCGCGCTGCCCGACAACTCCGGCTGGACCTACGACGGCGATTCCACGCTGAGCCAGACCGAGCAGGACACGGTCGACAAGAAATGCACGATGGAGGAATTCGGTGGCAAGAAGGACTAAGGTCGCCGTCACGCTGAGCGCCCTGCTGGTCGCCGGGGCCGCCGGTACCGGCGCGGTGGCCTGGAGCAACACCCACGCGGGCCGGGACACCGCGGCCGCGGCGCCCGCGCCGCCGCACACCGCCACGGTCACCAGGACCGACCTCTCCGACAGCCGCACCCTGCCGGGCACCCTCGGCCACGGCAAGCCGCACGTGCTCAAGGGCACCGGCCAGGGCACCGTCACGGCGGTGCCGAAGCCGGGTGCCCGCGCGGCCAGGGGCAAGGCGCTGTACCGGATCGACGACCGGCCCGTACCGGTCTTCTTCGGCGACACCCCCTTCTTCCGCACCCTGGACAAGACGGGCGTGCGCGGCCACGACGTGAGCGTGCTCGCCGACAACCTCGTCGCGCTCGGCTACGACATCGGGTCCGCGGCGACCGCGCCGAGTGGCACCGGTGACGAGGGCGCGCTGTTCACCCCGGCCCTCGCCGCCGCCCTCAAGCGGTGGCAGCACGACACCGGACAGCAGGCCACGGGCACCCTCGTCCCCGGCCGCGCCGTCGTCCTGCCCGGGGCGGTGCGCGTCGACACGGTCCAGGCACAGCCCGGCGACCCGGCCGACTCCCCGCTGTTCGCCTACACGGCCGCCGCCAAGTCCGTGACCGTGCCGGTCGCCGCCACCGACGTGGCCACCGTCAAGGCCGGCACCCGGGCGGGGATCACCCTGCCCGACGGCAGGACGGTCCGCGGCAGGGTCACCGCGCTCGGCCGGACCGTCCAGGGCGGCACGGACGGCGCGCAGGCGCAGACCGGACCGGCCACCCTCGATGTGACCGTGGTCCCGGACCACGCGAAGGACGTGCAGAGCCTCGACGCGGCGGCCGTACAGGTCAGGTTCGACACCGTCACCCGCAAGGGCGTCCTCGCCGTCCCCGTGAGCGCGCTGGTCGCCCTGAAGGAGGGCGGATACGCGGTGCAGCGCCCGGACGGCACCCTGATCGCGGTGACCACCGGCATGTTCGCGGGCGGGCAGGTCGAGGTGAGCGGCAAGGGAGTGACCGAGGGCAGCAAGGTGGTGACGGCCTCATGAGCACGCCCGCCACGCCCGCCACCGGTACCGGCCCCCGCACGCCCGGGGTCCTCCGCACCGGCTGTCCGGTCCTCCTCGTCGACGACGTCACCCGACACCACCCCGGCGACGTCACCGCGCTCGACCATGTGTCGCTCCGCGTGGACGAGGGCGAACTCCTCGCCATCGTCGGCCCGTCCGGGTCCGGCAAGTCGACGCTGCTGCACATCATGGGCACCCTGGACCGGCCGACGACCGGCACCGTCCGGGTCGTCGGACACGACGTCCGCACCCTGGGCGACCGCCGCCTGTCCGCGCTCCGCGCCCGCCTGCTGGGCTTCGTCTTCCAGCACTTCCACCTCACCGACGGACTGGACGCCACCGAGAACGTCGCCACCGGACTGCTCTACGCGGGTGTCCCGCGCCGCAGCCGCCGCCCGCTCGCCCGGGAGGCCCTGGCCCGGGTCGGCCTGGCACACCGCGGCTCCCATCTGCCGCAGCAGCTCTCCGGCGGCGAGCGGCAACGCGTCGCCATCGCCCGCGCGCTGGTCAACCGGCCCGCGCTGGTGCTCGCCGACGAACCCACCGGCGCCCTGGACGCGGCCAACGGCGAGGCCGTCCTCGACCTGCTCACCGAACTCAACGCCCAGGGCACGACCATCGCCGTCATCACCCACGACCGCGACATCGCCGCCCGGCTGCCCCGCAGGGTGGAACTGCGCGACGGACGCGTCACGGCCGACACCCGCGAGGTGAGCACCGCATGAGCCGCAGAGCGAAGACCCGTACACCGCGGCCCCGCACACCACGGAACCGCACCGCGCGGAACCGCGGACCGCGCCCGGTCCGGCTGGCGTTCACCGACATCCTCCGGCTCGGCCTGCTCGGCATCCGCACCCGCGGCCCCCGGGCGGCGCTGTCCGCGCTCGGCATCTCCCTGGGCATCGCGACGCTCGTCGTCGTCACCGCCGTGCCCGCCTCCAGCAGGCAGGCCCTGTCCAACCAGTTGTCCGCGCTCGGTACGAACATGCTCCGCGTCGCCCCGCAGACGAACGCCGATCCGCCCGTGGTCCTCCCCGAGAGCGCCGACGCCATGGCCGCCCGCATCGGCCCGGTCACCCACGCCAGTGCCGTGGCCAACCTGCACGAGACGGTGCTGCGCTCCGACCGCGCCGACCCGGCCGACGCCCCCGGGATCAGCGTCCTGGCCGCCCGCACCGGTCTGCTCGCTGCGGTCCACGGGAAGGTCGGCTCGGGAGCGTTCCTCACCGCGACCACGGCCCGCTTCCCGACCGTGGTCCTGGGCGCGCACGCCGCCTCGCGCCTCGGCTACGACCGGGTGCGCCCCGGCAAGGAGGCCGGGCAGGTCTACATCGGCGGGCGCTGGTTCACCGTCGTCGGCATCCTCGCACCGCTGCCGCTCGCCCCCGACCTGGACAGCACCGTCCTGATCGGCTGGGAGGCGGCCCGCGAGCAGTTCGGCTTCGACGGCCACCCCACCGTCGTCTACGTCACGGCCGTCGAGTCGCAGATCGAGAACGTACGCGCCGTGCTGCCCGCCACCGTCCACCCGCAGTTGCCCGGCCTCGTCCAGGTCAGCCGCCCCTCGGACGTCCTGGCCGCCAAGCGGGCCACCGAGCGGACGCTCTCCGTGCTGCTGCTCGGACTCGCGGGCGTCGCCCTCCTCGTCGGCGGGGTCGGCGTGGCCAACACCATGGTCGTCTCGGTGCTGGAGCGGCGCCGTGAGATCGGGCTGCGCCGCGCCCTGGGCGCCAGCCGCCGCCAGATCAGAGGGCAGTTCCTCGCCGAGTCGGTCGCCCTGTCCGCGCTGGGCGGCTGCGCCGGGACGCTGCTCGGCGCGCTGGGCGCGGGCGGGTACGCCCTGTACCAGTCCTGGCCCGTGGTGTTCCCGCCGCTCGCTCTGACCGGCGGGGTGCTCGGCGCGGTCGTCGTCGGCGCGGCCGCCGGGCTCTACCCGGCCGTACGCGCCTCCGGGCTGCCGCCCACCGAGGCGCTGGCCGCGGTCTGAGGCGGCGGCCGGGGGCGCGCCCCGGGACGGAGGCGGAGGCGGAGGGTCACTCCTCCCCGTACTCCGCCGCGCCCGCCCGCTGCGGCACCACCGCCACCGGGCACCGCGCGTGGTGCAGCAACGCGTGGGCCGTACGGCCCAGTTGGAGCCCGAAGCGGCCGCTCCTGCGCCGCGCGCCCACGACCACCAGGTCCGCGGCGGCCGAACGGTCCACCAGCACCCGGTGCGCGGGCCCCTCGGCCGTCGCCCGGCGCACCAGCAGCTCCGGCGAGGTCTCCGGCTCTCCCGCGGCCAGCGCCGCTTCGAGTACGGCGGCGGCCCGCTCCTCCTCGTCCCCGGCGCCGTCCCGGACCTCGGCCGGCCCGCGCGCGGGGCTGCGCCAGGCCCGTACGACGTCCAGGACGCAGCCTCGGACCCGCGCCTCGCGCACGGCGAACCGCGCCGCCTCGCCGCCGGTGCCGGGCCCGCCCGCGCCGAGCAGGATCCGCCCGTGCGCGCCGGACAGCCCGGCCGGGTCGCCGCGGACCACGATCACCGGGCAGCGCGCGCGTCCGGCCACCGCGAGCCCCACCGACCCGAGCAGCAGGCCCTTCAGCTCGCCGCGCCCCCGGGAGCCGATCACCACGGCCGCCGCGTCGTCGCCCGCTTCCAGCAGGGCGGTGGCCGCGTCCTCGGGAAGGATGTCGCCGGACACCTTCACCTCCGGGCCGCGCAGCCGGGCCCGCTCGGCGGCGGAGCCGAGCACGTACTCGGCGAGCACCTGCTCGGAGGGCCGCTCGGTGCTCCCGGAGGGCACGGCGCCCTCGTAGCGCTCCCACAGGGAGGCGTGCACCAGCCGCAGCGGCAGACCGTGCCGGGCCGCCTCGTCCACCGCCCAGTCGACCGCCGCCAGGCTCGGACCCGAACCGTCCACGCCCACGACCAGAGGCAATTCCATCGCCACCACCGTCTCCCGCCGGTATGCCGCCCGCTGCGGCAAGGGGGTCCCCTTGTCACCGTCGCACCCGCCCCGCCCCCGCGCGAGGGCGGTTCGGCCCTGGCGCGGGACGTTGGGCCCACCAGGGGGACCGGGCGGCCCGTGGCGCCCCGCCCGGTGCGGGAGCACCCTGAAGACAGGCCGCCCCCCGGACGGCGGCACCGAGGCAGGAGCGTGACCGATGACCTCCACCACACTCACCGCGGCGCTGCCGGCCGGCCACCGCGAGCGGCTGATGTCCCTGGCCCACGACGTCTCGTTCGCGACGGGCAGCCGGCTCTTCGAGGAGGGGCAGCACGCCGACCGGTTCTGGATCGTGCGGACCGGGACCGTCGCCCTCGACCTGCACGTCCCGGGCCGCCGCGCCGCCGTCGTCGAGACCCTGGGCCACGGCGAACTGGTCGGCTGGTCCTGGCACTTCCCGCCGTACGTCTGGCACCTGGGCGCCGAGGCCGCGAGCCCGGTGCGGGCCTGGGAGTTCGACGCGGCCGCCGTGCGGTCCCTGTGCGAGCGGGACCCGGAGTTCGGCCGGGCCGTCGCCTGCTGGGTGGGCCAGGTGGCCGCCCGGCGGCTGCACGCCGCCCGCGTCCGGCTCCTGGACCTGTACGCCCCGTACGGCAGCGGAGAACGGTGACGCCCACCCGCGCGCGGGCGGTTCACCGAGCGAGGAGGAGACCATGCGGCGCGGACCCCGTACCGTCAGCGAGGTCATGACGCACACCGTCGTGGCCGTGGGGCGTGACGCCCCGTTCAAGGACGTCGTCGGCCTCATGGGGCAGTGGAGGGTGAGCGCTCTCCCGGTGCTGGCGGGCGAGGGCCGGGTCATCGGCGTCGTCTCCGAGGCCGATCTGCTGCCCAAGGAGGAGTTCCGCGACAGCGACCCGGACCGGTTCACCCAGCTGCGCCGCCTGCCCGACCTGGCCAAGGCCGGGGCGCTGACCGCCGGGGAGCTGATGAGCGCCCCGGCCGTGACCGTCCACGCCGACGCCACGCTCGCCGAGGCGGCCCGCGTCATGGCCCGGCGCGGGGTCAAACGGCTGCCCGTCGTCGACGCCGAGGGCCTGCTCGAAGGCGTGGTGAGCCGCGCCGACCTGCTGAAGGTGTTCCTGCGCTCGGACGACGACATCGCCGAGGAGGTGCGCCTGGACGTCCTGCCGTCCCACGGGCGAGGCGATCGGCGTCCGGGTCGAGGACGGCGTGGTGACCCTGACGGGACGCGTCCGCGACACCTCCATGGTCCCCGTCGCGGCCCGGCTGGTGCGCGCGGTGGAGGGCGTGGTCGACGTGGAGTACGACCTCACCGGCCGGGCGGGCCGGGCGGACGGCTAGAGCGGACTGCACCGGGTCGGCGCGGGGTCAGAAGAACGGGTCCAGGCCGTACAGGCTGCGCCCGCCGACCAGTTCGCGGCCCGTGACCAGTTCCGGCGCGATCCGGATGAACACCTCGCGCGGCGACGGGGCCCAGGACAGCGGCCCGTCCCGGACCAGGCGCCGGAACCGGTCGAAGTCGCTCACCACGGCGGCGGGCCCGGTGACGACGACGCTCCAGCCGGAGCGCGCCACCGGGTCCACCTCGTCGGCCTCGAAGGCGACCACCGCGCCGTCGACCGCGCGGGCCAGCTCCGAGGCGGCGGACGTGCACAGCAGCACCGCACCCTCGTCGTCCAGGCGGAAGTTCACCGGCAGCACGGCGGGCAGGGCGTGCCGGGTGTGCACGACCCGGCCCACCGGGGCCGTGGCCAGCAGCCGCAGGCACTCCTGCCGGCCGAGTTCGCGGAAGCCGTCGTTCGGTTCCATGGCGCGGTCCGCCGCCGTGTCCGTGTCCGTGTCCGTGTCCCGGTGTCCGGTCGTCCCGGTGGCCGGTTCAGTCCGCCGCCGTCGGCGGCACGGGCACGACCTCGCGCGGCGGCGGCCCGCCGAGGACGACCTTGAGCGCGCCGGTCTCGGCGGCGTGGGCGAAGACGTCGTACGCCTCCTCCATCCGGTCCAGCGGGAACGTATGGGTGACGAACTGCGCGGCGGGCAGCCGCCCGGCGGCGGTCATCCGGAGCAGCGTGGGCGTGGAGCTGGTGTCGACCAGACCGGTGGTGATGGTCACGTCCTTGATCCACAGCTCTTCGAGGTGCAGGGTCGCCGGCCTGCCGTGCACCCCCACATTGGCCACATGGCCGCCAGGCCGCACCATGCGCGTGCACATCTCGAACGTCTCCGGGACGCCCACCGCCTCCACGGCCACGTCGGCGCCCAGCCCGCCGGTGAGGTCGGCGACCAGTTGCCCCGGGTCCTCGCGGGCGTCCGCGACCGCCTCGGCGCCCAGTTTCCGGGCCGCCTCCAGGCGCGCGGGGGACAGGTCGGCCACGATGACGCGTTCGGGCGCGAACAGGCGCGCGGTGGCGACGACGGCCAGGCCGACGGGCCCGGCGCCGACCACGACCACGGTGTCCCCGGGCCGCACCCGCCCGTTCAGCACACCCACCTCGTAGGCGGTGGGGAAGATGTCCGCCAGCAGCACCGCCTCGGTGTCGGTCACCGCGGCGGGCAGCGGGTGCAGGGACAGATCGGCGAAGGGCACCCGCACGTACTGCGCCTGGGTGCCGTCGATCAGATGGCCGAGGATCCAGCCGCCGCCGCCCAGGCACTGGCCGTAGACGCCCTCGCGGCAGTAGCGGCAGCGCCCGCAGGCGGTGACGCAGGAGACCAGCACCCGCTCGCCCGGCCGTACGGTGCGCGCCTCGGGCCCGGCCTCCACGACCTCCCCGACGGCTTCGTGCCCCAGCACGGTCCCCGGGCGCACCTCGGGCACATCGCCCCCCAGGATGTGCAGGTCCGTCCCGCAGATCGTGACCGTGTCCACCCGCACCACGGCGTCCGTGGGCTCCCGGACACCGGGGTCGGGAACCTCCTCCCAGGCGGCCTGCCCGGGACCGTGGAAGACATAGCCCTTCATACCGGCCCTCACCCTCTCTCCGTCAGGGGTCGACTTTCCGTCAGGGGTCGACGCCGCCGGGTCCCGTCCGCCGGGACCGTCCGGCACGACCAGCGTCCCCACCGCGCCGCGCCCGGCGCTTGGGCCCAACGGCCCCCATCCCGGCGCCGACCGGTGCGGACCGCGCGCAGGCGTTCAGGCGTTCAGGCGCGGTGCGGTACGACGGCCACCGGGCACAGCGCGTGGTGCAGCAGGGTGTGCGCGACGCGGCCGAGCTGGAGCCCGAGGCGGCCCGGCCGGCGCCGGGCGCCGACCACCAGCAGGCCGGCCGTCCGCGACGCCCCGAGCAGCACCTTGTGCGCGGGCCCCTCCGCCGTGCGGCGCCGCACCTCCACCCGCGGGGGCACCTCCCGCAGCGCCTCCTCCAGGACCTCCGCCGCCGCCTCTTCCTCCGCCTCCCCGTACGCGCGCTCCGGCCCGCCGGTGAGCAACGGATGGGCGGCCGGCTCGGGCGCGGGGCACCGCCAGGCCCGTACGGCCTCCAGCACGGCGCCGCGCAGCGCGGCCTCCCGGGCGGCGAACGGCACCTCGGCGGCGGGTTCGTCGCCGATCCCGACGACGACACGGCCGGACACCGCCGTACGGGCCTGGTCGTCGCCGCCGGGGCGGACCACGACGACGGGGCAGTCGGCGTGCGCGGCGACGTAGAGGCCGACCGAGCCGAGCAGCAGCCCGCTCACACCGCCCCGGCCCCGGCTGCCCACGACCAGGGCGGCGGCGTTGCGGGCTTCCCGCAGCAGCGCGTACTCCGGTGCCTCGGGCAGGGCGGCCAGGCCGACCGCCAGGTCCGGCTGCCGCGCCCGCGCGCGGTGCGCCCCGGCCCGGACGACGTCCTCGGCCGCCACCCGCGCGTCCGGCTTGCCGAGATCCCGGGCGAGCGCGGAGCCCTCGTAGCGCTCCCAGAGCGAGGCGTACACCACCCGCAGCGGCAGCCCGCGCAGCACGGCCTCGTCGGCCGCCCAGTCCACGGCCCGCAGCGCGGGCTCGGAGCCGTCCACCCCGACGACCAGGGGAAGGTCCATCGCGCTCACACTCCCGTACACGGTCCGGCCGCCGCCCGCCGTCCGCGCGGGACCGGCGGCACCCGGGCAGGTCCACCTCCGAGCATGCGCGGCCCGGGGTCCGGCGGGCAGGGGCCACACGTCCCCGCGCGCGGTGCCGACCGGCCGTCCGCCGCGCCGTGCGGTCTACTCCCGGCGGCGGCTCACCGGTGCCTGCCAGACCAGCGCGGTGCCGCCGGTGCGCGGGGTGGTCAGGCGGAGGGTGCCGCCCAGTCGCCGGGCGCGGGCGCGGAGGTTGTCCAGGCCGCTGCGGGGGGCGTCGGGCGGGATGCCCACACCGTCGTCGGTGACGGTGATCCGTACGGTGCTGCCGTCCGTCTCCAGAGCGACCTCGGCCCGGTGGGCGCGGGCGTGCCGGGCGACGTTGGTCAGCGCCTCGGACAGCACGGCGACCACCTGCTCGGCGGTCTCGTCCGGCACATGGGTGTCGAGCAGCCCCTCCATCCGCACACTGGGCGCGAAGCCCAGCACCCGGGCGGCGTCGTCGACCACCCGGACGGCGCGCGCCCGCAGCCCCGGCGCCGCCTCCTCGTCGTGCCTGCGCAGCCCGAAGATCGACGACCGGATGATCTTGATGGTCTCGTCCAGGTCGTCCACGGCCCGCGCCACCCGCTCCCGGGCCCCCTCGTGCTCGATGAACCGCTCCGCGCTCTGGAGGGTCATCCCGGTCGCGAAGAGCCGCTGGATCGCCAGATCGTGCAGGTCCCGCCCGATCCGGTCGCGGTCCTCCAGGAGGGCGATCTGCTCCGCGTCCCGCCGGTGCTCGGCCAGCTCCATCGCCAGCGCCGCCTGCCCGGCGAACCCCTTCAGGGTCTCCAGCTCCGGAGGCGAGAAGACCTCGGCCCCCGCCTCCCGGGCGAGCAGCACCACGCCCCGCACATGGCCGCCGCCCCCGACCGGCACGGCCACGGCGGGCCCGAGCCCGCCGAACCGCGGCGGCCCGGCGGTGACCCGCGCGTCATGGGCGGCGTCCGGGCTGCTCACCACCGCGCCGCTCGCGAAGGCCGCCCCGGTGAGGGTGCCCCGCACCGGCAGCACCAGACCGCGGTGCGCCCCGGCGTGCCGCCCGATGGCCAGCTCCACGGTGAGCGCCTCGGTGTCCCGCACCGGCACGGACATCGCGGCGAGCACCGAACCGGTGATCTCCCGCGCCCGCTCGGCGATCAGCCGCAACACCTCCACCTGCGCGGCCCCGGACAGCAGCGCCCGGGTGATCTCGGCGTTCGCCCGCAGCCAGCGCTCGCGCAGCCGGGACTCCTCGTACAGCCGCGCGTTGTCGATGGCCACCCCGGCCGCCACCGCCAGCGTCGACAGGACCGACTCGTCCTCCTCGTCGAACGGCACCCCGCCGCGCTTCTGCGTCAGATACAGATTCCCGTAGACCCGGTCGCGCACCCGGACCGGGACCGGGAGGAAGGCGTCCATCGGCGGATGGTGCGCCGGGAAGCCGTACGACGACGGGTGCTCGGAGAGCTTCGCCAGCCGCAGCGGCCGCGGCTCGCGGATCAGCTCCCCGAGGATCCCCTTGCCCTGCGGGAACGGGCCGATCCGGGCGATCAGCTCCTCGTCCACCCCGACCGTGTGGAACGCCGAGAGGGAGCGTCCGTCCGGCCCGATCACACCCAGCGCGGCGTACTCGGCGTCGACCAGCGCCGCGGCCGCCTCCACCACACCGCGCAGCACCTGCCCGAGGTCCAGCTCGCGGCCGACGGAGAGGACCGCCTCCAGCAGGCTGTGCACCCGGTCGAGGGTGCCGCGCGCCGCGTCCAGGCGGGCCTGGAGCTCGCCCAGCAGCTCGTCCAGCCGCAGCTGCGGCAGCCGCAGCCGGGCGTCCTCGTCCCCGGACGGGTGCGCGTACTCCTCGGAGCGTCCCACCGCCGGCCCTCAGCGGTCGTCCCCGTGGGCCCGGTCCCCGGCCCGGGTGGCGATCACCGCGGCCTGGACCCGCCGTTCCACACCGAGCTTGGCCAGCAGCCGGGAGATGTGGTTCTTGACCGTCTTCTCCGCCAGATACAGCTGCCGGCCGATCTGCCGGTTGGTGAGCCCCTCGCCGATCAGCGCCAGGATCTCCCGCTCCCGGCCGGTGAGGCCGCACAGCGCCTCCGGCTCCTCCCGCGGGCCGCCGCGCAGCCGGTCCATCAGGCGCGCGGTGGCACTGGGGTCCAGCAGCGACTGGCCGCGCGCCACCGTGCGCACCGCCGAGACCAGGTCCGCGCCCCGGATCTGCTTCAGCACATAGCCGGAGGCACCCGCCATGATCGAGTCGAGCAGCGCCTCCTCGTCGTCGAACGAGGTCAGCATCAGACAGGCCAGCTCCGGCATCCGGGACCGCAGCTCGCGGCAGACCCGCACCCCGTCCCCGTCCGGCAGCCGCACGTCCAGCACCGCCACGTCCGGGCGCAGCGCGGGCACCCGCGCCAGGGCCTGCGCCGCGGTGGCGGCCTCGCCGGTCACCTCGACGTCCGGCTCGTCGTTCAGCAGGTCGCGCACCCCGCGCCGTACCACCTCGTGGTCGTCCAGCAGGAAGACCCGGATCGGAGCCGCACGGGCGGCCTGCTCGGGGTCCGCCATCGGTCACTCCCTTCGACGGGCTCGCTGCGGGCGCGGTGCCTCCCCCTCCAGCATCGCGCAGACGGCGCCACCCGGCGCCCCGCCCGCCTCCGGCCCGCTTCCGTTCGGGGCGCCGGCCGTCCGGCGTACGACGGGCTCAGGTGCCCGGGCCTTCGGGGGACCGCAGACGCGGGGCCGGCGGCAGGGCCGCGTGCGCCCCAGGCACCGCCCCCGGCACCGGCTCCGGTACGGCACGGAACGCCTCGATCACATACGCGGCGAAGCGGCGGGAGGCGGCCTGCCGGGCGGCCACCGGGACGTCCTGGACGCCCCGGTGGGCCATGAGCATCAGCACCAGGTCGTCCACGACGAAACCGGGCCGCAGCCGCCCGGCCTCCTGGGCGCGGCGGGCCAGCCCGGCGACCGCGCGCAGCGCCCGCTCGCGGTCGGCGGCGAAGTCCATGGTTCCGGGGTACGCCGTCATGAAGGCGTCGGCGAACCCCCGGCTGTGCGCGTGGAGTTCGCAGATCCGCTCGACCAGGTCCCGGAAGCCGTGCCACGGGTCCGCGTCCGCGAGGGCGTCACGGACCACCGTGCGGCAGGCCCGCCGCTGGTCGGCGAAGGCCGCCGTGACCAGGTCCCGCTTGGTGGGGAAGTGCCGGTACAGCGTGGCCGCGCCGACGCCCGCTCGCCGGGCGACCGCGCGCACGGGCGCGCCCAGGCCCTCCTCGCCGAACACCGCGCGGGCGGCCTCCAGGATGCGGACCCGGTTGTCACGGGCGTCGGAGCGCGCGAGGTGAGGCAGACGACCGGTCATCGTCTCTCACTTTAACCAGCCGGCCGGGCCCGCCCGTTACGTTCCGTACGTCCCGCACTTTCCGGCAGCGCGGACGCCCTCCTGCCGCTTCCCCTGCCGCTCGGAACCAGAGGAGTTCGTGATGAAGGCCGTTGTGATCAGGACGTTCGGAGACCCGGACGGTCTGGAGGTCGTCGACCTGCCCGTGCCCGTCCCCGCCGCCGGGCAGGTGCGGATCGCCACGGAGGCGATCGGGGTGGGCGGCGTGGACGCCGTGATCCGCCGGGGGACGCTCGCCGGGTACGGCTTCCGGGAGGGCCATCACCTCGGCAGCGAGGTGGCGGGCACGGTCACCGATGTGGGAGAGGGCGTCGACGCCTCGTGGACCGGCCGGCGGGTGTGGGCGTTCACCGGCCTGTCCGGTGGGTACGCCGAGCAGGCCGTCACCGCCGTCGAGAACGTCCTTCCGCTGCCCGACGGTCTGACCTGCGTGGACGCGGTGACACTCGGCGGCTCCGGGGTGGCCGCGCACTTCGCCCTCGACCGGGCCCGGCTCGCGCCCGGCGAGACGGTCCTCGTCCGCGGCGCGGCGGGCAGCATCGGCATCACGGCGGTCCAGCTCGCGGCGCGGGCCGACGCGGGCGCGGTGGCGGTCACCACCTCCTCCGCCCGGCGCGGAGCCCGGCTGCGGGAGCTGGGCGCGACCCATGTCCTCGACCGCCGGGGCCAGGCCCTGCCCGGCGCTCCGGACACCGCCCTGTCGTCCTTCGACGTGATCGTCGACATCGTCGGCGGACCGCGACTCCCTCTGTTCCTGGACCGGTTGAGCGAGAACGGGCGGTTCGTGGCGGTGGGCGTCGTCGGCGGGCCGCCGCCCGCGGACTTCGGCACGCGGCTGATGGCCGCCTTCCGCAGATCGCTGACCTTCGCCACCCTCAGCTCCGACAGTGTGCCCGGACCCGACCGGCAGGCCGTGCGCGCGGCGCAGTTCGCCGACGCTGCGCACGGGGCGCTGCGCACGGTCGTCCACCAGGTGCTGCCGCTGGACCGGGCGGCATCGGCGCACCGGATGCTGGACGCGGGCGAGGTGTTCGGCAGGTCCGTCCTGACGCCCTGACCCGGGGAGCGGAACAGGCTCGGACACCGTACCCGGCCACTTCCTGTTACCGGGGCACGCGCACGGCCGCCGGGAGCCGTGCGCGCGGCGCTCACTCCGGGCCGTAGAGCGCGGCGATCTGTTCGGAGCGCATCCACCGGCTGTAGGCGGGCGACCGGGGCCAGCCGGGGGGCGAGTCCTGCCACTCCTCCTGCCGCCCGTAGGGGAGGAGGTCGATGAGCGGGAAGGTGTGGCTGAGCTGCTCGGTGCCCCGGCCGTCGGTGTGCCAGGTGCGGTGGACGGTGTCTCCGTCGCGGAGGAACACATTGACCGCGAATCCGCCCCCGGGCGGCGCGCCCATGTCGGCGCCGAAGGGGCTGTCCGCGGTCGAGTACCAGGTCATCCGGTTGCCGACGCGCCGCTTGTACGCCATCGCCTCGTCGATCGGGCCCTGGGTGACGACGACGAAGCGCGCGTCGTAGGCGTCCAGGAAGTCCAGCCGGGTGTACTGCGAGGTGAAACCCGTGCACCCGGGGCACTGCCACTCCTCGCCGGGGAACCACATGTGGTGGTACACGATCAGCTGCCTGCGGCCCTCGAAGATGTCCGCCAGCCGCACGGGACCCTCCGCGCCCCGCAGGGTGTACTCGGGCAGCGCCACCATCGGCAGGCGGCGGCGCTCGGCCGCGATGGCGTCGAGTTCCCGTGTCGCGGCCTTCTCCCTCGCGCGGAGCGCCGCCAGCCGCTCTCGCCAGATCGCGGCGTCGACGACGGGTGGCAGTTTGTCGGTGCTGGTCATGGTCCCCTCACAAGCCGGTGTGTGTTCTGCCCGTACGGGGCAGACTTCGGCGGGGCCCGGAACTCATCGGCCGTCGGCGCCGCGGTTCAGGCGGGCAGGTCGTCCTCGTCCCAGGTGCTGGTGTCGCGCGGCTGGGTGTACGGCTCGGTCTCGGGCGGCAGCCCGCCCGCGATGGCCCGCTGCCGCACCGTCTCGGCGTCGAACTCCAGGCCGAGCAGGACGGCGAGGTTGCCGATCCACAGCCAGACCAGGAAGACGATGACACCGCCCATGGCGCCGTACGTCCGGTTGTACGAGGCGAAGCCGGAGACGTAGCACGCGAAGCCCGCCGAGGCGCCCGCCCAGATCAGCAGGGCGAGGAAGCTGCCGGGGGAGACCCAGCGGAAGCCCTTCACCTCGGCGTTCGGGGCGGCCCAGTACAGGAGTGCGAGCATGAGGACGACCAGCAGGACGAGGACGGGCCACTTGGCCACGGACCACAGCGTCAGCGCGGTGTCGCCCGCCCCGATCACGGCACCGGCCCGGCGGGCGAGACCGCCGGTGAACACCACGATCACGGCACTGGCCGCGGCGAGCGTCATGAGCACCACCGTCAGACCGAGCCGGAGCGGCAGGATCTTCCACAGCGGCCGTCCCTCGGGCATGTCGTAGACGGCGTTGGCCGCCCGGATGAACGCGGCCACATAGCCGGACGCGGACCACACGGCGAGCACCAGACCGGCCACGGCCACGAGGGAACCGGTGCCGGCCTGCCCCTGCAACTGCTCCACGGCCCGGATGACGGTGTCCCGGGCGGGCCCCGGAGTGAGCTGCCGCAGCTCGTCCAGCAGCCGGTCGACCGTCGTCCGTCCGGTCACCCCCAGCAGCGAGACCAGGACGAGCAGGGCGGGAAAGAGCGACAGCACCCCGTAGTACGTCAACGCCGCCGCGCGGTCGGCCAGTTCGTCGTCCCTGAACTCCCTCACACTGCCTCTGAGCGCGGCGGTCCAGGCCCGCCTCGGCAGGCGCGTCGGCGTGTCCGGCGCGGCCCGCTCCACCTCGGGGCCGGGGCCCGGTTCCGGTTCGTCGTGCTCGCCTTCGTCGTGCTCGCCGTGCTCGTGCTCCCGGCCGGGAAGGGGAAGTTTCGCCATACGGCGCGTGTTTCCCGGCGGCCCGGACTCACGCCCCCTCCGCGGCGAGGGGCAGTCCGGTGATCATGTCCAGCAGGCGCAGTACCGCCGGATCGGCGTCGGAGCGGTGCACCGCGTACACGGTGGTGTCCAGGCGGACGGCGGGCTCCCGCAGCGGGACGAAGCTCACGCCCGGCACGGTGAGACGGCGCAGGTCCTCCGGGAGCAGACTCACGCACAGACCGGCGGCGACATAGCTGAACAGACCGCTGAGGTCGTCGGCGACCGCCACCGCGCGCGGGGTGAACCCGGCCTGCTGGCAGGCGAGTCGGAGCTGTTCGGCGAGGACGGGCAGCGCGTCCGGGTCGGGCAGCACGAAGTCCTCCTCGCGCAGCCGGGCCAGGGCGACACCGTCGCCGCCGGCCAGCCGGTGGTCGTACGGCACCGCGGCGGCGAGCCGTTCGGTGGCGATCACCCGGCTGACGAGGTCGTCGGCGAGCCGCGCCGGGTCGCGCAGGAACCCGAGGTCGAGCGATCCGCTGCGGACCCGCTCGGCCACCCCCTGCGAGGAGCCGTGCTGGAGCTGGATCCGCAGTCCGGGCAGGCGTTCGGCCGCCGTCCGCAGCATCGTGGGCAGGTAGAGGTGGCTGAGGAGGCTGACGTAGCCGACCCGCACGTCCCCCTCCAGACCGCTCGCGACCCGGCGGGCCCGCTCGACCACCGCGGTCTGGAGATCGAGCAGCCGCCGGGCGTCGGCGGCGAACACCGTACCGGCCGCGGTCAGCCGCACCCCGCCCGAGCCGCGGTCCAGCAGGCGCACCCCCAGCGTCCGCTCCAGCCGCTGGACCGACTGGCTGAGCGGCGGCTGGCTCATGCCGAGCAGTTCGGCCGCCCGGCCGAAGTGCTTCTCCCGTGCCACCGCCAGGAACTGCTCCAGCATCCGGCGCGAGAGGTTCGTCCGGTCCGCCGGAGCGAACTTCATATCGTCTGCCCTATCGTTCACTATCCGATCATATATTGGACAGACCTGACCTTTCGGGTGTCGACTGGATCCCGACCCGACCGCCGGAGCGCGGAGGCCGGCCGGACCCGTTCGGCCCGACCGGATTGCCGCCCCCCACCCCGTCGCCTTCCCTGAGAGACGGGGCCGCCGCCGCACCGCGCCCCGAGCCGGTCCCGCTCTCCCTCCCCTGGGGTGATCTGCATGGCAGTCGTGACGATCGTCGGCGCCGGTGTCATCGGCGTCTCCTGGGCCCGCCTGTTCGGCGCGGCCGGCTGGGAGGTCCGCGTCAGCGATCCGCGCCCCGACCTGGCGGACCTGGTGGCGCGCGAGCTGGCGGACCTGCCGGTGACGGCCACCGCCGACCTGGCCGCCGCGGCGACCGGCGCCGACTTCGTGCAGGAGGCCGGTCCCGAGCGCATCGAGATCAAGGAGCAGATGTTCGCCACGCTGGCCGCGCACACGCGCGACGACGTGGTGCTCGCCTCGTCCTCCTCCTCGCTGCTGCCCTCGGCGATCGCCCGGGGCAACCCGGCGGCCGGCCGGATCGTCGTCGGCCACCCCTTCAACCCGCCGGAGCTGATGCCGCTCGTCGAGGTGGTGCCGGGGCCGCGGACGTCCGAGGCCGCGGTGGACCGGGCGAGCGAGGTCTACCGCCTGCTGGGCAAGCTGCCCGTACGGCTGAAGAAGGAGATCCCCGGGTTCGTCGGCAACCGCCTCCAGAAGGTCTTCAACGACCAGGCCGTATACCTGGTGCAGCAGGGCGTCATCGACGTCCGCGACCTCGACGACCTGGTCCGGGCCTCGCTCGGGCTGCGCTGGGCCACCGTCGGCCCGTTCGAGAGCGGTGTCCTGGGCGGCGGCTCCGGCGGCATGCGCCATCTCGCCGCGCACGTCGGCTCCCAGCTGACCTTCGAGACCGGCAGCGCCGACCCGGCCCGGCAGGGCGAGGTCCTCGACGCCGTGGAAGAGGCGTACGGCACCGGCGAGGCGGCCTACGAACACCTCGCCGCCCTGCGTGACGGGCGCACCCGCGCCGTCCTGGAACCGCTGGGCTGGACCGCCCCGGGCACCGGGTCGGCCCCCGGCACCGGGCACTGAGCAGGAGCAGGACCGTACGAGCAGGGCCGTACGAGCACGACCGCAGGACAGTCAGCCCCGGCAGCCCCGAGAACCCCGAGAACCCCGAGAACAAGGACGACCACCGTGCCGCAAGAACTACTGGCGCTCCAGGTGATACCCGGAAAGGTGCTGCGGATCAGCGTTCCGGACGGCCGGGTGCACCCCCTCCTCGACGACGCGGGCGCCGCCCCGGACGGCATCGTGGTGCACGACGGCATCGTCTACTGGACCACCATGGGCGCCCCGCTGACCGACCCCGCCGCGCCGGGCGAGGCCGGCCAGGACTTCTCCCGCCGCAACGGCGGCCTCCACGCGCTGAGCCTGGACGGCGGCACCCCGCGCGACCTCGTCCCGGCCGGGGCGATGACGACCGGCAAGCAGCTGGCCTGCGACGGCGCGGACAGGCTCTACTGGGGCGACCGCGAGGGCCACCGGATCAGCAGCGTCCGGGTGGACGGCGGCGGGCTGACCGACCTCGTCGTCAACCCCGCGGCGGACGGCATCATGGGCGAGTGCGTCGGCGTCGCCGTCGACCCCGCCCGCGGGCACCTGTACTGGACCCAGAAGGGACCGGCCAAGGGCGGCAGGGGCCGGATCCTGCGGGCCGGGCTGGAGATCCCGGCCGGGCAGAGCGCCGGGCACCGCTCCGACATCGAGGTGCTCTGGGACGGCCTGCCCGAACCGATCGACCTGCACCTCGACGGCGATCTGCTGTACTGGACCGACCGCGGCGCGGCGCCCGCGGGCAACACGCTCAACCGCGCGCCCCTCCCGGCACCGGGCGAGCCGGGACAGCGCCCCGAGATCCTCGCCGACGGCTTCGCCGAGGCGATCGGCCTCGCCGTCGACGCCCGGGAGGGCATCGCCTACGTCTCCGACCTCGGCGGCCGACTGCACGCCGTACCCCTGCCGGACGGACCCGCCGCCGGGCGCCCGCCCCGCGAGATCCTCGCCGGGCGCCACCCGCTGACGGGCCTGTGCCTGCTGCCCGACGGCTCCTGACCGCCCGCTGCCCGACGGATCCTGACGGCCCCGGCGGATCCTGACCGACCGGCGGACGCACCTGCCCCGCGCGAGACGCCCCGGCCCGTCCGGGTCGGTCCAGTCTGGTCCAGTCCAGTCCGGTCCAGACCGGGTCAGTCCGGGGGAGTGCTCGGCACATCGCCCTCCAGGAGGGCCGCGCCCAGCGGCGTGAGGCGGTGCAGGGTCGAACCCCCGACACGGTGGCTGACCACCAGCCGCGCCTCCCGCAGCGTCTTCGCGTGCGTGCTCGCGGAGGCCGGGGAGACCCCCAGCAGCCGGGCGAGTTCCCCGGTGGTGGCCGGGCCGCGCAGCGCACCGAGGACCTGCCAGCGCGTACGCCCCAGCAGCGCCGCCAGTGCCGCGGGACGGCGGCACTGGCCGACGGCGGCCGTCAGCGGATGCTCCACGGGGTGGACGAGGACGGGCGGCAGGTCCGGGTCGGCCATGCCCACCGGCATCCGCCAGCAGAACCAGGACGGCACCAGCCGCAGCCCCCGCCCGCCCAGCCGGAGGTCCATGTCGACCGGGTACGCCACATGCAGCACCGGCGGTTCCCAGGCGGCGAACGGGCGCAGCGAGCCGAGCAGCCGGTGCGCGCCGCCGTCCAGCACCGCACGGCCCCGGACCGCCCGGTCCGCGTGCACACCGCGTGCCACGCCCGACCAGGCCGGTGCCACCAGCGCGTCGTGCAACAGCCGGAGCGCCTGCGCCAGTTCCTCCAGCCGCTCCCGGTCGCCCGCCACCAACCCGGGCAGCCAGGACAGGCGGCGCGGTCCCCGCTCCGGCAGCAGGCCCGTCCGGATCACCTCCGCGCGCAGCCTGGCCGGCGGCGTGCCCCGCACGGCGTCGAGCCCCTCGGCGAGACCGCCGCCCGCCTCCGGCGGGGTCAGGAAGTCGGGGAAGTACCCCCTGGGCGGGGCGAGTCGGCACACCAGCCGCGCCGCGGGCCCGAGACGCCGCTCGGCGATCTCCCGTGCGGCCCGGCGCCGCCACGCCGCGAAGGCCACCGGCGCGCCGGTGCCGCCCATGAGCTGTTGCATGCCCAGGACCGTCTCCCAGAGCGGGTCGGGCCGTCCGGCCACCCGTAACATCGCCAGATCCGCGTCGGTGAAGTGAATACGCAGCATGTTCCGTCCCCCGAGTCCGGCGCCCCCCGTCGACGGCGCCGCCGCGCCACGGGTCCCCGGCCCCACGGCCTCACGCTGCGACGCGCGGTCGCCGGCGCCGGACTCCTGCCGAGGAACGGTCGGTTCCTCCCGGCGCCGCCGGGCGCACGCCGCCGATCCTGCACCTCCGTGCCGCCCGCTGAGGAGGGCGGCGGCCATGAAAATCCGGGACACAGGCCATAACCTGTTGTCCATGACGCCAGCTCACGGGGGAGAGCGGCGTGCCGGGCGGCGGCAGCCCGCCGACCCGGCGCCGGACCGGGATCCCACCTTCCATCAACTGCGGCTGTTCCTGCTGCTGGTGCAGGAACGGCACTTCGGACGGGCCGCCGCACGGGCGTACCTGACCCAGCCGGCGTTCAGCAAGCAGATCCGGGCGCTGGAGAGCCGTCTGGGCGCCGTCCTCGCCGAGCGCGGCGGCTCGGGGCGGTTCCGGCTCACCGCCGCCGGCCGCGGCCTGATCCCCTGTGCCGAAGCGGCACTTGAGGCCCGCGCACGCATGGGGGCGCTGCGCGGGCAGGACCTTCCGCAGCGGATCCGGCTGGGCGCCATCGGGGGCGAGGCCGCGATGCCCTACGCGCAGTCCGTGCTGCGGGTGCTGCGCGCGCGGCACCCCGCGCTGGAGGCCGAGGTGCGCGGTGTCGACTTCGTCGAGCAGATCGAGGCGCTCCGGGACGGCACCCTGGACGCCGCCTTCCTGCGGCTCCCGCTCCCGGCCGAGCTGGACTGGGTCGTCCTGGCCCGCGAGCCCCGCGTCGTGTGCCTGCCCGCCGACGACCCCCTGGCGGCCCGCTCCGCCGTGACCCTGGCCGACCTCGCCCAGCACACCGTCGCCGACGTGCCCCCGCAGGTGCCGCGCGCCTGGTGGGACCACTGGACCGTCAACCCCCGCCCGGACGGCACCCGTGTCCGCTACGGCGTCACCGTCTCCGACATCGAGGCGCTGCTGTTCGCCGTCGCCCACCAGCACGTCATCGCCTTCGTCCCGGCCGCCGCGCGCACTCTCTACCCCCGCCCCGGCCTCACCTACCTGGACGTCTCCGACGCCCCGCCGAGCATCGCCGTCCTCGCCTGGCCCACCGCCCGGCAAGGCACCCCGCTCCTCACCGCCCTGCGCGCCGCGGCGGCGGCCGCGGCGGAGAACACCTGACGGGCACCACCGGACCGGACTCCCGTCGCCGTGGGTGCGGCGGCCGGGCCGGACCGGGGGCGGCTCCGGTGGGTCACGTGCCTTCGGCGCGTACGGCGGTGGCCGCCAGGGTGGTGTACCGCATCGTGAAGCCGCCGCCGAGGGCGTCGACGGCGTGGCCCACCGCGCCCAGGATCTCGGCCAGTCGGCCGGGGTCGAGCCGGGTGAGGCCACCGGTGGTGGGGAGCAGGTCGAGCCACTGGTCGCGCGTGTAGGGCCGCTCCCAGTCGAAGCGCCACTGCTCCGGGTCGCCGAACCGGCCGGTCGCGCGGATCTGTTCGGCGGTCCGCGCGTACCCCTCCTGATACAGCTCCAGCGGACGCCGGGCCGGCTGAGCGCTGAACGGGGCGTCGGGCGCCACCCGGCGCAGAGCCGCGGCGAACGGCTCGGCCACCTCGGCGGGCGGTTCGAAGACATGCCCGAAGACCGCCAGGAGTCCGCCGGGGCGCAGCACCCGGGCCGCCTTCGCGGCACCGGCGACCGGGTCCACCCAGTGCCACGACTGGGCGGCGGTCACGGCGTCGAAGCGCCGGCCGGCCGGTTCCCAGTCCTCGAAGGCCGCCACCTCGACCGGCAGGCCGCGGGAGTGCGCGAGAGCGGCCATCCGGGCGTCCGGCTCGACGCCGAGCACGGCGCAGCCGGCCGCCTGGAACTGGCGGGCCGCGATGCCGGTGCCGCAGCCGACGTCGAGCACATCGGGTCCCGGGCTCCCGGTGACGATGCGTGCCACCAGGTCGGCGGGGTAGCCGGGGCGGGCCCGGTCGTAGCGCGACGCGTCCGCGCCGAACGACTCGGCCGTGCGCCGGGCCTGGTGCGACTGCTCCGGCTCGGGGAGTTCTCGCGGTAGAGTGGGCATGCGTTCACTTTAGTGGGCAGGCGCCCACTCGCCAAGCGGTGCCGGGAATCCGGCCCACGAGAGGATCCGCCGGTGCCGACCGGAGTACATCTGCGCGACGCGCGACAGCAGTTGTTCGACGCCGCCGAACGCGTGCTGCTGCGGGACGGCCCGAACGGGCTGACCAGCCGGGCCGTCACCGACGAGGCGGACTGCGCCAAAGGCGTCCTGCACCGGCACTTCAGCGACTTCGACGGCTTCCTCACCGAGCTGGTCCTCGACCGCGCCGCACAACTGGAGGCGCGGTCCCGCACGCTGCGCGAGGCCGTCGGCACCGGCACCGTGGCCGACAACCTCACCGCCGCGCTGACCACGCTCTTCGGACCGGTCCCGGTGGCGATCATCCCGCTCATCACGTTCCGGGACGAGTTGCGCGCGCGGCTGCGGCAGGCCAGACCCGGAGGCGGCCTCGCCGTCCTCGCCCAGGTCACCGCCGCGGTCTCCGCCTACCTCGCCGACGAGCGCGCGCGGGGCCGTATCGCGGCCGACGCCGACATCGACTCGCTCACCCTCTCCCTGGTCGGCGGCGGCCACCTCCTCTTCGCGGACCGCGACCGAGCCCCGGACCCGCCGGCCGCGGACACCGTCCGCAAACTGGTGACCACGGTCCTCGCCGACGTCGTCCGCCGCCGTCCCCACTGACCGGACCCGCCCCCCCGGGACTCCCGGCTCTCGTACGAACTCCCCTCACCTCATGGAGACAACGGTGACCCTGCCGCGTCCACCACGCACCGCCTCCGCCCCTCTCTCCGGTCCGAGCCGCGGAGTGCGGTACCCGTGCTGATCGAGTGGGGCGAGCCACGCGGGCTCGGCGTACCGGAGTCCACGGCGCGGCTGAACTTCACGGAGGAGCGGCGGGAGGCCGCGAACCGGCCCGGCCGCAGGGTGCTGGCGGTCGACGGGGATCCCGCCTTCGAGCTCAGCTTCTGGTGCGGGACCTGCCCGTTGCTGTTCCGTCGGCTGGACGGCTCCCGGCAGACGTTCTCGATGGAGAGCGAGCGGGAGTCGCCGACCGGCGCTCCGGCCGCTCCGGCAGGCACGGAGGACCGGATCGACGAGGACCTCGTCGATCGCTTCGGCGCGCTGCTGCCCGCGGGCACGTACGTGCCGGTGCTGCTGAGCGTGGAGCCCCGGCTCGTCGTGCCCGGCCGGGAGGGCGACTACTTCAGCGACGAGCAGGTGGCCACGTGGGGGGTCGACCAGTTCTGGGGCCTCCCGGAGTACCCGCACACGCCGTACTACCGGACCTTCGAGACGCCGGTCGACGCGTCCGCCCATTTCTACGAGTTCGTCGTGCCGATGGTGCCCCCGCCGTGGAACGAGCGGGAGCGTGTCGAGCAGTACGTCGAACGCATGGGCCGGGGCACGGTCCCGGCGGCCGTGGCGGTCTCGACGCTGGACGTGTGCGAACCCGGCTCCGGCTCGCCCGCCGACCACTACCGGCACTGGGGCCTGACGCACTTCCTCCTCGACGGCCACCACAGGCTGGAGGCGGCGGCGACCGCCGGGCGTCCGGTGCGGCTGCTCTCCCTGCTGGCCCTGGACGCGGGGCTGTCCGGCCCCGAGGAGCACGCCCGGCTGCCCGGCCTGTGGGCGCGGCCGCGTGCGGACCGGGTGCCGTCGACGGACTGAGGCCGTACGTCCCGCAGCGGCGCGGCGGGGGCCTCGGTCCGCCGTGGGCCTCAGCCCGTCGTGAACCGCTGCGCGGCGGAGCCGTTGCAGTCCCAGATGCGCAGGTGCGTGCCGTTGGCGGTGGTGCCGTTCGGGGTGTCGAGGCAGCGGCCGGACTGGGGGTTGAAGAGTGAACCGTCCGTGCGTTGCTGCCAGTTCTGGCCGCCGACGCCGTTGCAGTCCCACAGTTCGACCTCGGTGCCGTTGGCCGTGCCGTTGCCGTTGATGTCGAGGCAGCGGCCGAGGGTGCGCAGCGAGCCGCCCGCGTCGTGGTACCAGTGCTGGTCGACGGCGTAGGACTGGCAGTCCCACAGCTGGACGGCCGCGCCGTTGCCGCCGCTGTCGTCGGACGCCACGTCGAGGCACTTGCCGCCGGGGGAGGCGACCGGGGCGCCGCCGTCGACGGAGAACTTCTGCGCGGGCGCGCCGTTGCAGTCCCAGATGCGCAGGTGCGTGCCGTTGGCGGTGGTGCCGTTCGGGGTGTCGAGGCAGCGGCCGGACTGGGGGTTGAAGAGCGAACCGTCCGTGCGTTGCTGCCAGTTCTGGCCGCCGACGCCGTTGCAGTCCCACAGTTCGACCTCGGTGCCGTTGGCCGTGCCGTTGCCCTTGATGTCCAGGCAGCGGCCGATCGTGCTCAGCGAACCGTCCGCGTTGTGCTGCCAGTGCTGGTCCTCGGCCCACCGCTGGCAGTCCCACAGGTCCACGGCGGCGCCGTTGCCCCCGGTGTCGTCCGCGGTGACGTCCACGCACGTGCCGCCCGGCCCGGTGATCGTGCCCTGCGGGCCGTTGGGCACGTCCGTCGCGCCGTCGTAGCCGACGGAGACGATGTTCGCCTGGACGGCGTTCTCGGCGGCGTCGGTGGGATACCCGGCGACCATGACGCCCTCGAAGAAGGTGCCCCGGTTCCAGTTGCTGTTGTCGCCGCCGGTGCCCAGGATGATGCCGCCCTCCTGCTGCATGGGCCGGTAGCCGCCGCGGGTGGGCAGTCCGCCGTCCCACCACGTGGTCAGCGGCCCGGACCGCGAATCGCCGCCCTTCAGCGCGTACTTGGTCTGCCCGTCGTTCTTGAGCACGGCGGTGACGAAGGCGCTGCTGTTGCCGCGGTTGGCCGTGTTGGAGCCGTCGCCGCCCTGGAACATGCCGTTCTCCAGGTCGGCCTCGACCCACGGTCCCGAACCGGTGCACGGCGCGAAGTAGCAGGTGGTCGCGATCGACACGGCGTCCATGTGGCCGTTGCCGGTGTCGGCCGGGGTGCGCTCCGCGTTGCCGTAGTCGAAGCAGCAGTCGGAGCCGACGTGCGTGCCGCTGGCCACCATGTAGGCGCCCTCGGGGCGGCCGTCGACCGCCACCCCGGAGGCCACCCCGGTGTAGCGGTAGCCGACGCCCGGGGAGATCCAGATGCCGTACACCTTGTGCCCGCCGGCCGTCACCGCGATCTCGCCGGCGTCGGCCCCGCGGTCGGCGCCCATGCCGGCGGTCCCGGCCGGACCGGGCGTGAGGTCGTTGTGCCGCGCGGTCTGGTCGTAGACCTTCGTGATGCGGCACGTGGTGTTCCGGCAGAACGTGTCCTGCCGGGAGGCGTCGGCGTAGCCGCCGGGCGCCAGCGGGCCCACGTCGGCCCTGGCCCCGTCCGAGGCCCGCGTGACCTGGTAGAGCGGGCCCGCGTAGGACGACAGCAGGGCGCGCGTCGTGCTGTGCGCGGCGACGCACGGGGTGCCCGCGGCGCCGTAGATGTCGCACGGCAGCGACCCCGCCGCCTGCGACACGGCGGGCAGTCCGATCAGGGCACCGAGGACGAGGGCCAGGGCCGCCAGGGCGGACAGCAGATGCCTCGGCGGGCGGAGGGCCGCCGCCGGTCCCGCGGTGGGGCGCGGAACGTCGTGCACATGAGGGGAACGTGCTCTGCGCATGGTGTGCTCCCGTGAGGTGGGGAGAGGGGGGATGGAGCTCAACCTGCCCGGACGGCGGCCGGGTTCACGTCGCTCGCCGCCTTGGCGGGAAGGTACGCGCACTGGTCGATTGCGTCAATATTTGTTGCTTCTCCGCGCCTTGATCCGCGCTCAACTGTCCGGCTCTGTTGCCTCCTGTTGGGCGGAGGCGGCTTCCCTCGGGCCCGGTGCCGCCGGGCCGTTAAGGTGCGGACATGAGCAATCAGCCCCCGACCTTGGAGGATGTCGCCCGGGAGGCGGGTGTGTCACGGGCGACGGTCTCCCGGGTCGTCAACGGCGTCCGCAACGTGGACCCCGCGATCCAGGAGCTGGTGCACCGGGCCGTGGAGCGCACCGGCTACGCCCCCAACCGGGCCGCCCGCGCCCTGGTGACCCGCCGGGCGGAGACCGTGGCGCTCGTCGTCTCCGGCGCGGGCGACTCCCCGCAGGACAGTCAAGAGGCCTTCGCCGCCCGGGCCTTCACCGATCCCTTCTTCGGACGGGTGGTGGCGGGAGCCGTCGGCTTCCTGCGCCCCCGCTCGATGCACCCGGTGCTGATGTTCGCCGAGACGGCCGAGGACCGGCGGGAAGTGCTCACCTACCTCCGCCAGGGCCGCGCGGACGGCGCACTCGTCGTCTCCACCCACCCCGACGACCCGCTGCCCGCGCTGCTGGCCGAAGCGGGCCTGCCCGCCGTGCTGTTCGCCCGCCCGGCCCGCCCGGTCGCGCTCAGCCATGTGGACCTGGACCACCGGCACGGCGGACGGCTCGCCGCCCAGCACCTCCTGGCGCGCGGCTGCCACCGGCCCGCCACCGTGGCCGGGCCGCTCGACGTCCCGGCGAGCCGGGAGCGCCTCGCCGGGTTCCGCGAGACGCTGGCCCGCGCCGGACACCCGCGCGTCCCCGTCGTCGAAGGCGGCTTCACGCTCGACAGCGGCATCGCGGCGACGGCCCTGCTGCTCGACCGGCACCCCGGGACGGACGGGGTGTTCGCGGCCAACGACCTCATGGCCCAGGGCGCCTGCCGGCTGCTCGCCGAGCGCGGCACACGCGTGCCCCAGGACATCGCGGTGATCGGCTTCGACGACTCCGCGATCGCCCTGTCCTGCGTCCCGCCGCTGACCACGGTCCGCCAGCCGGTCGAGCGGATGGCCGCCGAGATGGCCCGGCTGCTGGACGAGCGGGTGCGCGGGGAGCGCACCGAGCCGGTGTCCGTCGTCCTCGCGCCCGAGCTGGTCGTGCGCGAGTCCGCCTGAACACCGGCCCGTTGCGCGCAGCGCGCCCCGGCAGCGGTCAGGGCAGCCGGTAGTCCTCGCCGAGGGCCGCGCCCGCCTCCGGATGCGTCTGGTCGTAGCCGCGGGCGTCGCACTGGAGGCCGCCCACGACGCAGTGGGTGACCAGCGCCCGCAGCGTGGCGTCGTCCCAGGCGTTGAAGAAGTCGTAGTGGAAGGAGTACCCGCGGCCACTGGCCAGGCGCACCTGGCTCAGATCACCGTTGACCGGGAACGCCATCTTGAACTCGATCATCGGCACGGCCACCGGGTGATCGGCGGGGCAGACGTTGTCGTTGGTACCGGGCTTCACGACCGGATAGGCCAGGTGACTCCTGTGGTCCGGGGTGTCGAGATACTTTCCGTCCCAGCAACTGGGCGCCTGGAAACGGATGTTGAGCTGTACATCGGCCCGGTCCGGGCAGCTCGCGGGGAAGTCGGTGTTGAAGTAGCTGTCACCGCACTCCCATCCCTCCACGAAGCCGGGGTGCCCGCGGAAGTCGGCGGCGCTCTGCATCGGATCGCCCACCAGGAACCGCAGCCCCTTGGGGAAGGGACGCACACTGGTGTAGTCGGTGACCCCGGACTTGTAGTAGATCGTCTGCGGTCCGACCGGCAGGATCTTCCGGTCGCCCGCGAACAGCGAGGGCATCCAGTAGCCCGAGGCGTCACCGGGCGCCTTGCAGGTGGTGGCGCCGCCGTCCAGGGAGGCGGTGGTGCTGTACGCGTCGGTCGAGGTGTTGCCCATGAACGTGTGGTCGTGGGACTTGCCCGGCTGGCCCGGGAAGACGATCGGGTCGTCCGGAGCGGTGTGCGTGACCGAGCAGTTGGCCTGGAACTCGTGGAAGTAGCGGTGCGGCGGGTCCGCCGAGGACGGCGTGACCCCGGTGACCTGCGGCACGGCCGGGATGTAGCCGTCGCCGTCCGGGTCGTCGGCGGACGCCCGGGTCGAGACGGCCGTCGTGTGCCCGCTGTGCGCGGCGGCCGCCACGACGGGCGCACCGCGGCCGTCCGTGCCGTCCCCGGTGCCCGCGTGGGCGAGGGTGGCGGCCCCGAGGGCACTGGCGACGAGGGCGGTCCCCACAAGGAGCGCGGGAAGCCGTTTCGGGCTCGATCTCATGGAAGTCTCCTGCCCGTGAGGTGGGAAGAGGGCCCGCGCCCACACATGTGCCGCGCGGGTGGTGCGTTCGGTGCGTCGGTGTGTTCGGTGTGTCCCGTGTATCCCGTGTGTTCCGTGTGTTCGGTGGCGAGGGGGGCTGTGGTGCGGCGGTCCGGTCCCGGCCGTCAGCCGTAGATCCCCAGTTCGTGCAGGGAGTAGCCCCAGTCCGTGCCGCGCGCCGTCAGTTCCAGGCGCACGTACCGGGCGGTGGCCGCCACGTCGAGGGTGTCGGCGTCGCCGTCACCGGCGGTGGTGGAGTACACCGTCCGCCAGGCGCTGCCGTCGTCGGAGACCCGTACCTCGTAGGAGCGGGCGTAGGCGGGGTCCCAGACGAGCTGGAGGGTGCGGAAGGACCGGGACGCGCCCAGATCGACCTGGAACCACTGCGGATCGCTCCAGTCGCTGGCCCAGCGGGTGTCGGCGCGGCCGTCCACGGCCAGGTCCGGTGTGCAGGGGCAGTCGCCGTAGGACGGCTGGAAGGAGGAGGCGGTCACCGGCCGGTCCAGCGCCAGGTCGGTGCCGCTCACGGGCGGGGCGACGACCCTGACGGACCGGGTCTCGATGCCCGCGTTGCCGTGCCCGTCCTCGGCCTGTACGTAGACCTTCCACACCCCGAGCCCCTGCGGAGCGGTCACCGCGAAGGTCCCGTTCCCGGTGGAGCGCCACTTCGCCGCCACGAGCCGCTTGTCGCCGTTCGCGTAGGCGCCGCTGAGGAAGATCCGGTACGTGACCGGGTCGCCGTCCGGGTCCCGGACGTCGGCGTGCACGGTGAACTCGCCGCCGGCCGGTGCCGAGGAGGCCGGGGAGACGGTCATGCCGCTGATCACCGGGGGAGTGTCGTCCCCGGCCGTCGAGCCGGTGTACGCCTTCTTCACCGCGTAGTACGACAGCCGCCGCAGCCCGTCCGGCACCAGGCCGAACCAGATGCCGCCGAAGTCGTGTTCGGTGCCGTAGTGGAACAAGGTGGCGCCCAGGGCCACTCCCTGATGGTCCGTCACACAGTTCCAGGCGCGGGTGTAGCCGTCCGCCTTCTGTACGTCGGTCGGCTCGTCCGGGACGCCGTTGGCGTCGTCCGGCACCTCCCACTCACCGGCCGGACCGGTCTCGGTGACGATGTACGGCTTGCTGTAACCGCCGTCGGTCCAGTCCTGGCGCACCTTGCACACGCCGCTGTAGGCGTTCACCGCGTACAGATCGAGGTCCGGCGCGTTGCGCTCGTAGTACGGCCAGGCGCCTGTCCACGCGTCGGTGGAGGTGACCGGGTGGTCCGGGTCGATGCTGTGGATCTTCTTCGCGACCTCGTCGACGAAGCCGGTGTACGCGTTGCGTTCCGCCTCCAGCCGGTCGCCGCTGTAGCAGTTCTGGAGGCCGAGGACGGATTCGTTGCCGACGTTCCACATCAGTGTCGCCGGATGGCTCTTGTAGGCGTCCACCCACCGGGCGAACTCGGCGAGCGCGTTGTCCTTGTACGCCGTATCGGTCACGTAGTCGACACAGCCGCCCGAGCCCGGACCACCGCCCGGCTGGAGCCAGAAGCCGTTGATGACATGGAGGCCCTGGGCCGCCGCGGCGTCCAGGAGCGCCTTGCTGGAGCCGTCGGTGCCCCAGGTGCGGATGGTGTTGGCGCCCATCTCCCTCACGTCCGGGAGGTACTTGGGCGCATCGGCGGCCGACGGGCCCCAGGTGACCCCCTTGACGGTGAACGGCCGGCCGCCCACGGTCAGCCGCCAGTCGCCCCGGGTGCCCTCCACCTTCACGGCACCGGTGTCGGGCGGCGGCACGGTGCCCCCGGCCGAGCCGTAGACCTGGAACTCCCACAGCGAGTACCCGTAGCCGCCGGAGCGGGCCAGCCCCTGCATCCGCACATAGCGGCCGGACCCGGTCAGGGCGAGGTCGTCGGTGCCGCCGTCGCCGCCGGTCACCTTCTTCAGCGTGCGCCAGTCGGTGCCGTCGTCGGACGCCTGGATCTCGTAGTCCTTACCGTAGGCGTTCTCCCAGGTCAGGACGGCCCGGCTGAGGTCGGCCCGGCGGCCCAGGTCGACCTGGAGCCACTGCGGGTCGCTCCAGGCGCTGGCCCACCGGGTGCCGGTGAGGTCGCCGTCCACCGCGGCGGAGGCGGCGTAGCCGTCGCCCTCCTGCGAGGAGGCGGTGGCGGGCCGCCCCTGGGACAGCAGGGTGTCCGCCGCGCGGGCGTCCGGCGCGAGCGCGACGGTGAGCGAGGACGCCAGCAGGGCGCCGAGGGCGAGCAGGGGGACGGCGGCGCGGCGGGGCGGCGGGATGTGCGCGAAGCGGCGTGGTCTGGACACGGAGGCTCCCGGCGGGTCGGTGCGCGGCACGGCATGGCCCCTCCGGGCTGGACGGCGGGGCGGTCGTGACCGGCCCGGAGGGTCAGGGGGCGGCCCGGGGCCGTACCGGAGGCGGTACGGCCCGGGACCGCGGATCAGGGCGGATCAGGATGGAGCAGGACGGGACGGAAAGGGATGGGAAGGGACGGGAAAGGAAGGGACGGGAAAGGAGGGGAAGGATCAGGGATAGGAGACGACGGTGGACGGCACGGTCGAGGTGCCCGAGGTCGCCGCACCCGTGTTGTTGACGACGTGCTCGTACTGGCCGTTGCCGCCCAGGGAGACCACGAGCGCGTCATGGAACCGCACCCCCGGCTTCACGGGCGCCTCGAACCCGTGGTCCTGCCGGATGCCCGGATCCGCGGTGTAGTTGCAGTAACTGCCCACGCCCCACGCCTCGTGCGTGCCGACCGAGTCGTCCACCTTGTAGGCGGCGTACCCCTTGACGGAGCCGTTCTGCACGGCGGCCTGGTTCGGCGCGTCGTACGCCTTCTCGTTCTGGAAGAAGATCGTCCGGCCGCGCTCGCCGCGCCACTCGACGTCGTACTTGTTGAAGTGCTCGACGAACAGGCCGGTGGCCAGTACGTCGTCGCCGTCGACGCGCACCCCGTAGTCCGCCCGGTTGGTCTCCCAGCCCACTCCGTCGCCGTGGTCCGCGCGCCACACCCAGGTGTGGTCGATGACCGTGTCGTCGCTGTTGACGACCAGGCTGGTGGTCGCCTTGCCCGGACCCGCGCCGCCGATGCGGAAGTAGACGTCCTGGAGCGTCGTCGGGTTCGCGGAGTGGTCCGCCGAGGCGCCCGAGGGGCCGATCTCCAGCAGCGTGGGGGAGTTGACCGGTCCGGCGTCGACGAGGAAACCGGCCAGCCGGACGCCGTCGACGTCGGCGACCTTCAGCGCCGTCACCCCGTTGTCCGGGACGATGGTGGCGAGGCCGAGACCGAGCACGATGGTGTCCGGCCGGTTCACCTGGATCGTCTGGTCGACGTGGTAGACACCGGGCGTGAACAGCAGGTTCAGGCCCTGGGCGAGCGCGGCGTTCAGGGTGGCCGCGGTGGCGCCCGGCTTGACCACGTAGAACCTGCTCAGCGGGATCGACTCGCCCTGCGGGGTGCCGTTCGACCAGGTGGTGCCGCGCGCGTTGGTGCGCCGCGCGGGCGCGAACACCTTCATCTCGTTGCCGTCCAGGTACAGGAACGGCTTCTCACGGGAGACCGGGGTGGTGTCGAGCGTCGTGTACGGCGGGTTCGGGAAGCTGGTCGCGGGGGCGCCCTCCACACCGGAGAACGTCATGTTCCAGACGCCGTTCGTCCAGCCGCCGACACTGCTGTCCCGGGTGTACCACTGCTGCTGGGAGTACGGCCCGACGGTCCCGTCCACCTTGCTGTCCGCGATGTAGCCGCCGCTGGCCCAACCGTAGCCCGCGGGCGCCAGGTTGAGGCCGCCCCTGACGTGCATGCGGCGGAAGGACGACGCCTGGGCGACCGCCCAGCGGTCGGTGCCGTTGACCGGGTTGAGCGCCAGGTTCTCCGCCGAACGCCAGAAGTTCTGCGTGGCGTTGCCGTTGAACCAGCCCGCGTCGACGGTCACGTCCCCGTTGAAGGTCGTGTCGTCGGGGCGCAGACCCAGCCCGGCGATCTGCGTGTAGAAGCCGAGTTGGGCGTTGATGTTGTTGTAGGTGCCGGGCTTGAAGAGGAACGCGTGCCGCCCGCTGCCGAACTGCGCCGACTCCTGCTGCTTGAACACCGTGTCCAACTGGCCCTGGATGTCCGGGGTCGAGGGGTCGATGATGTGCACGTTCGGGCCGAGGTCACCGCCCCCGGGCAGGGTCGGACCGCTGTCGCCGGTGTCGCCGTACACCTGGAACTCCCACAGCGAGTAGCCGTACTGCGTCGCCCGGGTCGTGCCGTAGACGCGCACATAGCGGGCCGTGCCCGAGACGGCGGCCGTCTCGGTGCCGCCGGTCCCGGCGGAGGTGGAGTACGCCGTGCTCCAGTGGGTGCCGTCGGTCGACAGCTCTATGCGGTACGCCTTGGCGTAGGCGGTCTCCCAGCGCAGCACCACCTGGCTGACGGCGGCCGGGGCGCCGAGGTCGACCTGGATCCACTGCGGGTCAGCGGCGGCGCTCGACCAGCGGGTGGTGAGGTCGCCGTCGACGGCGGCGGAGGCCGGAGTCCCGTAGTTCTCCTGGCTGGACGCCGTCACCGTCCTGCCCTGCGAGAGCAGTACGGGAGCGGCCTGCGCCGCGGTGGCCGGGAGCAGGACGAGCAGGGCGCCGACGAGCGCGGCGACCAGCGCCGCGGCGACGGGACCGCGCGCCGGTGGGGAGTGTCGTCGTGGCGTGCGGGCCACGACCGTGGGAACTGCGGGCACGGGCAGTCTCCTTGGAGAGGGGAGTGGGGAGAACAAGAAGGAGAACGCCGGGAGGGAGAGCGCTCTCCCGAAAGCGTGCCGCGTGGTCATGTCACGGTCAAGGAGGCGGAAGGGCTTTTCTTTCACCTTGACTTAAGAATGTGAACTGTCGTGGGCGGGGTGGCGGACCCCCGGATCACCGTCCCGCGCACGGCTGTTCTGCTGTCAGCCGAGATCCGTGCGCGGATCCGGAGCAGGCGTCAGGATCATGGCATGCAGCCGACCTTCGTCCTCGTGCACAGCCCCTCCGTGGGCCCCTCGACCTGGCGGCCCGTGGCCGGACACCTCGAAGCGGCCGGACACCGGGTGCGAGTGCCGTCCCTGCTCCACATCGGCGACGGTGCGCCGCCCTTCTGGCCCCGTGTGGCGGATGCCGTCCGCGACGACCTGCGGGAGGTACCGGCCGGCACTCCCGTCGTGCTCGTGGTGCACAGCAACGCGGGACTGTTCCTCCCGGCCGTCCGCTCAGGTCTCGACCACCCCGTGACCGCCTCGGTCCTCGTCGACGCCGCACTGCCGGCCCGGACCGGCGCGACCCCCGTCGCCCCACCCGAACTCCTCGACTTCCTGCGCCCGTTGGCGGTGGACGGCAGGCTGCCGCGCTGGACCGACTGGTGGGACGAGGCGGACGTCGCGCCCATGTTCCCCGACCCGGCCGTACGGCGGACGGTCGTCGAGGAGCAGCCCACCCTGCCCCTGTCCTACTACGAGCAGCACATCCCGGTCCCCGACGGCTGGGACGACCACCCGTGCTCCTACCTGCTCTTCGGCCCCCCGTACGAGGAGCAGGCCGCCGAGGCACGAGCCCGCGGCTGGCGGGTGGCCCACCTCCCCGGCGAGCACCTCCACCAACTGGTGGATCCCGTCGGCACGGTGCGGCACCTGCTCGAACTCAGCGGCACGGCCTGACCTGCCTCTACGTGCGCTGGACCGACGGCCCCGCGCCGTGGACCGAAAGGCCCTGTCCCATAGACCTACGGCTAGACCTGTGGACCCCGGGGAGTGGTCCGTCGGAGGCCGGGCCGTAGACCTTCGGACCCCTGCCATGGACCGTTGCCGGACAGCGTCGTCCGGTGGGTGTGGGCAGGGTGGCCGTATGCAGAAGCCAGAGGATCGTACGCACAGGGACCTGGGGCTCACACGGGCCCGGTTTCTCACCGGAGCGGCCTGCGCGGGGCTGGCCGCGGCCGTGCTCCCGGCGGGTGCCGCAGGGGCGGCCGAGGCGCGGAAGGCGGCCGAGGCGTCGCGGGCGGCCGAGGCGCGGCCCGGTCTGCGCCATCGCGGTGTCGTCTACACCGCCGGCGAGGGCGGGACACCGGCCACGGCGTTCAGCACGGCCCGGATGCGGAGGGACATACGGGCGATCCGCGACCGGCTGCACGCCGACACCGTGGACGTCACCGGCGACGGCGTCGAACGCCTCACGGCCACGGCCGCCGAGGCCGCGGAACGAGGTCTGCGGATCTGGCTCCAGCCGACCCTCGGTGACGTGCCCGAGCGGGACATCCTCGACCACCTCGCCGAGACCGGCCGGTTCGCGGAGGGACTGCGTCGGCAGGGTGCCGCCGTGGAACTGAGCGTGGGCTGCGAGTTCTGGCTGTTCGTGCCGGGCATCGTGCCGGGGGCCGACGTCTTCGAACGGATCCGCAATCTCCAGGAGGGCACGGTGGACCCCGTCGCGATGCAGCGTCGTCTGGACCGGTTCACCGAGCGGGCCGCGGCGGTGGGCCGTTCCGTGTTCCACGGCCCGCTGAGCTATGCGGCGGCCCAGGAGGACGAGGTCGACTGGCGGCTCTTCGACATCGTCGGCATCGACTACTACTCCTGCTTTCCCGACCGTACCTCCTACGTACGGGAGTTGAGGCGCTATCGGCGGTGGGGCAAACCGCTGGCCGTCACCGAGTTCGGCACCTGCGCCTACGTCGGCGCGCCCGAGACCGCCGGTATGGGCTGGGACGTGGTCGACCACGGCAAGCAGCCCGAGGAGATCAAGGGCCACCTGGTCCGCAGCGAGCGCACCCAGGCCGCGTACCTCACGCAACTCCTCGACGTCTTCTCGTCGGTGGGCCTCCACGCGGCGATGGCGTTCGAGTTCGTGACCCCCGACGCCCCGCACCGCCCCGGCGACCCGCTGCACGACCTGGACATGGCGAGCTACTCGATCACCAGGACCGTCCAGGACCACCCGTTCGACCCCGCCTCCGACTGGCACTGGGAACCGAAGGAAGCCTTCCACGCCCTGGCCCGCCGTTACGCGCTCGAACAGCGGCGGGACGCGGCACACGGCGAGGCGGCCGCCGGGCCTGCGTAGCCGCTGTTCCGGCGAGCGGTGCGGGGGACACACCGAGGCGCCCGCGGGGCGTGGACGCGGCAGCGCCGACGCGCCCGGACCCGTCCGACGCCTACGAGCCGACCGGCCGCCCGCGCCGCGCGTCCCGGCCGCCGTGGAGCGACGTGTACAACGCCACCTGTCCGGCAGTCATCGACGACGAGAGGGCGTGGACGTCGCCGCGGCGCGCGCCGCCGCGCCCGCGGTTTCCCGGCACCGGCGACCGGTGTGTCAGGACGGACACCTGGGAGGCGGGCTGCCAATGCAGAGTGTGGGTCGGCGTGTTGGGGTTCGGGACGTCCTCCAGCCGCACACCGCGCGCGGCCGCGAGCCGCTCCAGCTTGGCGAAGGGGACATGCCGGCCGAAGCGCCCGTACCGTTCGCGCAGCACGCGGTTGACGACACCGCCGCCCCGGGAGAGCCGATGCACCTGCACGGTGAAGTGGTGGCCCTCCCAGGGGTGACGGCGCGATTCCCGCTGCCAGAAGAACTCGACCATGCCGTAGTCGCGCCACATGCTCCCGCTGCCGTGGGTGTTCTCGGCGAAGTCGGTTCCCAGGATCGCGGTGACCTGGTCGGGGCTGTCCGTCGGCCCGGCGCCGAGGACCGTTCCGGACGCGATGACGTCCAGGTAGAACGCGAGGGAATGCGGTGTCAACGAGTCTTTCTCCTCTGCGGCCGGTCGACCGGCCGCGCTCTCTGCCCTCTGCCCGAGTCCCGTCCGGGGCCTGCCTCAGCTCATGTGGTTGTACGCGTTGCCCGTGTGGGCGTCGGAGACAGTGCGGGCCTCGAAGGGGCGCCGCCAGTCACCGGTGCCGGAGTAGAGGTAGACGGTCTTTGTGCCGGGAACGTGGGCGAACAGGTCGGCATGGCCGTCGTGGTCGACGTCACCGGCGCCCATGAGCTGGGAGTAGACCTGCCAGCCGCCGCCGATCCGGGTGCGCTGCGCGTAGGTGCCGTCGCCCTTGCCGAGGTAGAGCCACAGGACGCCGTCCTTGTCGCGGGCGACGAGGTCGCCCGCGGGGCCTCCGGCGAGGTCGCCCACGGCGCTGAGCTGGTTGTAGATGTCCCAGCCGTGCCCGATGCGCTTGCGGGCCTCGAAGGGGCGGGACGTCTCGCCGGTGCTGCGGTAGAGCCAGAGCAGGCCGGACCTGTCGACGGCGACGACATCGGGACGGCCGTCGCCGTCGAGGTCGCTGCCGCCGCTGAGATGGGTGTACGTCTGCCAGCCCGGCCCGACCCGCACGCGCTGGTCGAAGTTGCCGCTCTCCTGGCCCGAGTACAGCCAGAGCACCCCGTCCTTGTCACGGGCGACCAGCTCGGGCAGGAAACGCGGGCTCTCGCTCCCCGCGACGTCGCCGACGGCCTCGATCTTGTCGTAGATCTGCCAGCCGCCGCCGATCCGCGCCCGCTGGAGTCCGTCCCCGGCGCTGTCCCGCCACAGCACGCCCGAGGCGTCGCGGCCCAGCAGGTCGGGGCGGCCGTCGAAGTCGAAGTCGTGCAGGGCGGAGGTGGGGGTGCCCGCGTGCGCGAGCAGCCGCACGACCGGCCGCCCCTGCGCGCCGATCGAGACGCGGAAGAAGCCGTCGCCGTCGGCGGATCTGCGGCCCTCCACGATCTGCGCCGAGCCGTCCGGGACGGCGGACACGTTGTCGGCGCGGTCGAGGAGTGCGACCTTCTCGCCGGTCCCGATGCGCAGGGCCGCCGTCCCGTAGGTCACCCAGTCGCCGAGCAGGCCGATGTCCAGGTCCGTGCCCGCCGCGACCCCGGGCACCGGGACGACCGTGTCGGTGCCGGTGGTCCGGTCGCGGACGACGACCCGGAGCGTACGGGTCGCGGGGTCGTCCTCCAGCCAGGCCAGCCGGTTCCCGAGCACCACCGGGTGCCGTGCCTGGGACGGGTAGGGGAAGGTGAGCGTGGCGTCGGTCAGGTCGATGACACCGATACGCCGCCCGCTCTCCGCGGTGGTGACGGTGACCAGGCCGTGCGTGGCGTCGCCCGCCACCACCAGGGTGTACGAGGCTTTCTCCGGCATGCCGCGCACGGGACGGTCGGCCCCGTCCTTCGTCTCCAGCCACAGCCTGGTGCCCCCGCGGACGAAGAGCGCGCCGTCCGCGTATCCCCCGTAGAGGCTGTCGAGGCCGTCGTCGACCGGACGCAGGCCGAACGAGGTGCCGGTGGAGACGTCCAGCACCTTGGTCCCCCTTATCTCGCTGGCGGTGACGATCGTGTCCCCGGTGGCGTGGGCCACTCCCCCGATCGCGTCGTAGAGCGTGTCGCGCGTGGCTCCGTCCTCGTACCGGACCCAGCGGAGTCTTCCCAGGGGATCGCTGTGCGGAAGGTACGTCAGGAAGCCCTGCGGACCGGCGGCCACCAGTCTGGTGACGGGCACCATCGGGAGCAGGGCGTCCGGCCCCGCCGCCGCGACGGGAGCGTCCGTCGCTGCCGCCGGGGCGGCGGTCAGCGCTCCCGCGGCGAGTGTGGCGGCGAGAACGGTGGCGACGGCGGCGCCGAGACGGCGCCGGCCGGTGTGTGACGAGAGCAAGAGACGCTCCTCCTGTGTGCACGGAACGGGGCGTCGGCCCTTGCGCCCCGGACAGTCCGACCACCGACCACGCACTTTGGTTGTACGAGCGTGCCGTGTCGTGCGCGCAGGCCCGCGGCGGCCGGGGAGGCGGCGGAGCGGAAGGCAGCGTCCGGGCCGCGTCCGGGCGGGCCGGGGCGGTCGGCCTCGCCCGGTGCCGACGCTGAACCGGCGGCGCAGGAAGGCGACTTCAAGGCGACTTCAACGTCCGGCGGCGGCCCGCCGGGCCCGTGTCCGGTCGCGGAACCACGCGGCGGCGCCCAGCAGCACCGCCGCCCCCACCCCGTACACCGGCAGCCACAGGGTCGTTGTGGCCGACAGGCACTCGGCGACCGCCGTGCGGGCTTGGACACCCTGTGCGTACGCCAGGGCGGCGCCGTCACCTCCGGCCAGCCCTCCCAGCGCGGCCTTCGCCTGGAGGGCTCCGTACCGCCCCATCAGAGCGCACTCGGCGCGGGTGCCCGGCATCGGGAACAGCCAGGCCGCCCGTTGCAGCAGCGGTGCGAGGGCGACGGCCACGCACAGCCCGACGACCAGGGCGTACGCGATCAGACCGCGCAGGTACGCCGAACGGAACCCCGGTCGCCACTCCCCCCGGACCTGGAAGGCGTGCACCACGGCGAGGAGTGTCACCCCGATGAAGGTGGCGAACCACTGCCACGAGCCCTGGGCCAGCGCGAACGTCAGCACCGCGGCGAGCCCGATGCCGATGACCCCGGGCGCGGGAAGGGCCTCGCCCGCGACGGGGACCGGCCTCGGCGTCATACGGCGGCTGGAGTCACTCACGGGCCTCTCCTGCGGGGCGGGGCCCCAGGATGCGCCGCACGGCACCGCTACCCCGGGCACCGTGCCGTGGACGCCCGGCGACCCACTCGGACGGACCGCACCGGCGCGTACCCGACGCGCGAGGGTGCGGTTGGGGGGGTGCGGGTGTGCCGGTGAACGCGGCCGTCCTCAGCTCGTCGCCGCCGGAGCGGACACGGGCTCCGGCGGCGGGACGTCGCGCAGGCGGCGGAGCGGGGAGAAGAACACGAACCACCCGGCCGCCCAGGACCCGGCGAACGCCACCCAGAGCGCCGGGCGCACCCCGATCAGCGTGCCGAGCAGCCCGCCGAGGACGCCGCCGACCGGCAGCGTGCCCCACACGACCCAGCGGACGGCCGCGTTCATCCGGCCCATCAGCTCCGGCGGTGTCACCGACTGCCGGTAGCTGAGCTGCGCGATGTTGTACACCATCGCGGAGAATCCCGTGACCGCCCAGCCCGCCGCGAACAGCACCACGCCCCAGCCGCGCCAGGCGGCCGCCGCGATCACCTGCGGCGCGCTGAACACCAGCATCGACACCCAGATGATCCGCGCCGAGCCGATCCGCTCGGCGAGCCGTCCGGCGAACACGCCGCCGACGACCCCGCCGACGGCCGCGCCCGCCAGCACCAGCCCGGTCAGCGCGGGACGCACGTGCAGCACCCGGACGAGGAAGACCATCGCCAGCGCCGTGCTCATCCCGGAGAACAGGTTCGCGGTGCCCGTGCACGCCACGACCTTGCGCAGGATGCCGTGCCCGAGGACGAACTTCAGCCCCTCGGCGATCCGGCGCCGCAGCGTCTCGTCCGCCGGACGCGCGGGCGGCGGCTCCTCCCGGGTCCTGATCCCGAGGAGCGACGCCGCCGAGACCGCGTAGGAGAGCGCGTCGGCCGTCATCGCCCCCGCCGCGCCGACCAGCCCGACCAGCCCGCCGCCCAGACCCGGCCCGCCGAGCTGCGCGAACGCCTGTGTGGTCCCGAGCTTGCCGTTGGCGTCCATCAGCCGTGCGGCGGGGACGAGGGAGGGCACATAACTCTGGTACGCGACATCGAAGAACACCGAGCACACACCCGCCGCCACCGCGACCACGTACAGCTGCGCCATCGTCAGCACACCGAACGCCGCCGCCACCGGAACCGTGCCGATGATCACCAGGCGCAGGACATTGCAGACGAGCATGACGGTGCGCTTGGCGGCGCCGTCCACCAGCGCGCCCGCGGGCAGCGCGATCACCGCGAACGCCAGCGTGGTGGCCGCGGTCAGCAGCCCGACCTCGAACGTGCTCGCCCGCAGCGCCACGACCGCGAGCAGGGGCAGGGCGACCTGGGTGACCGCCGACCCCGTCTCACTGACCGTCTGCCCGCTCCACAGCAGCAGGAAGTCCCGCTGCCGCCACAGCCCCGGACCGGCGCTCCCGGCCCCGGAGTCCCGTGCTTCCTCCGCCACTTCGGTCATCGCACCGGCTCCGCTCCCCGTTCCCGTCCCACCGCCCGGACCGCACCACTGATCACCCACACAACACGCACGCCGCGCGCTTCCGGTTCTCCGGCCGGTTCAGCGCCGTGCCGTTCTGGCGAGCATGCCGTCGACGACGGCGTCCACGGCGACATGGAAGCGCTCGTCGGGATCGCCGGAGACGAGCTGTGCGGCATGGGCGGTGACCAGGGGGAACCGGTCGGGCGACTGGGCGGCGAAGTGCCGCCGGAGGCCGGCGGCCCGGTCCGGGTGGCCGCCGTCGCGGGCGTCGGCCTCGATGGCGGCGTGGTTCACCAGCGTCGCGAGGGTGTCGGCGGCCCACGCGGCGTCCTGCGGGGCGAGTCCGCCCGCGAGCAGGATGCCCAGCAGGTTCTCCAGCAGCCGCAGGGCCGCCTCGGACGTGGGCGGTTCGGCGATGGCCGCCAGGGCGATCCCGGGGTGTGCGGCCAGCGTGTCGCGCATCCGGTCCAGCAGCGCGTGCAGCTGCACACGCCAGCGCGCGGCGTCCACGGCCGTCTCCAGTCCGACCTGCGCGAAGACGCGGTCCTGCATGGCCCGGAGCAGGCCCTCGCGGTGCGGGACATAGACGTAGAGCGAGGCGGGACCGGTGTCCAGGGCGGCCGCGACCCGCCGCATCGACACGGCGGACAGCCCCTGCGACCTCAGGATCTCCAGGGCCGCGTCGACGACCGCCCGCTCGCTGAGGGGCGCTTTCGCCGGGCGGTCACGGGTCGAGCGGCGGCGGCCGGTGGGAGGCATCGGGGCGGACCTTTCGCTGGGCGGTACGAACACTGTTCGTGAAGAACGCCGTTCGTGACGTACGCTGTTCGTGAAGCAGCTTACGCCGGTCCGCCGGTCAGATCGGAGCACATGATGAAGGCAGTCCGTTTCAGTCGGTTCGGCGGTCCGGAGGTCCTGGAGATCGTGGAACTCCCCGATCCGCTTCCGGGCCCCGGCCGGATCCGCATCGCCGTGCGCGCGGCCGGGGTCAACGCGAGCGACTGGAAGAAGCGCGCGGGCCTGATGGACGAGGGGCTGCCGCAGGTACTGGGGTACGAGGCGGCGGGCGTGGTGGACGAGATCGGCGAGGGCGTCACGGGCGTGGCCGTCGGCGACCGGGTGTTCGGCTTCTGCGCGGAGGCGGGCGCCCAGGCCGAACTGGCGGTCCTGGCGCACTGGGCACCGATCCCGCGGTCGGTCGGCTTCGCCGGTGCCGCCGCGCTCCCGGCCGCCGTCGAGACGGCCACGCGCGGACTCGACCGGCTCGGCGTGACCGCCGGGCGGCTGCTGCTCGTGAACGGTGCCTCGGGAAGCGTCGGCGCCGCGGCCGTCCAACTGGCGGTGGCGCGCGGCGCCCGGGTGATCGGCACGGCCGGTCCGGCCCACCACGACCAGGTGCGTGCGCTGGGCGCCGAACCCGTCTCCTACGGCGAGGGCCTCGCCGAGCGGGTGCGCGCGCTCGCGCCCGACGGGGTCGACCTGGCGCTCGACGTGGCCGGGAGCGGGGTGCTGCCCGACCTCATCGGGCTCACCGGTGACCCGCGGCGCGTCGTCACGCTCGCCGACTTCGCCGGAGCCCGGACGCACGGAGTGACCTTCAGCCGGGGGGACGACGGCCGCGCCCTGCACGCGCTCGCCGGGATCGGCGAGCTGATCGGGACCGGCCGCTTCGCGCTCCCCGCCGTACGGACCTTCCCGCTCGACGAGGTCGCCCAGGCCCACCGCTCCGGCGAGACCGGCCGCACCCGCGGGAAGATCGTCCTGGTGGTCGGCTGACCCGCCCGCCGCGGGGCGTCCGGCGCCGGGCTGCCGCGGGCGGACCCGGTCAGGCCAGGCCCGCGTCCAGAGCGCGCCGTACGGCGTCCGCCCGGTCGCGTATCCCCGCTTTGGCGAACAGGTTGTTGATGTGGGTCTTGACCGTGGCCTCGCTGATGAAGAGCTTCTCGGCGATGCCCCGGTTGGGCAGGCCCCGGCCGATCAGCGCGAGCACCTCGCGCTCGCGGGGGGTGAGATCCTCGGGGAGGGCCGGTCCCGGCGCCGGTGCCTTGACCCGGACGGTGGCGACCAGCCGGTCCTGGACCTCGCGGTCGAGCACGGACTGACCGGCGGCGGCCGCCCGGATCGCCCGGGTGATGTCCAGGCGCCCCGCGTTCTTCGTCAGATAGCCGCGGGCTCCCGCGCCCAGCGCGCCCAGGATCGAGTCGTCGTCGGCGAAGGTGGTCAGCACGACCACCGCCACCTCCGGATGCTCCTCGCCCAGCCGCCGGGTCGCCTCGATGCCGTCCATCCCGGGCATCCTCAGGTCCATCAGCACCACGTCCACGGGTCCGGCGGCGGCGGCCGTCAGCACCTCGCGGCCGTTCGCGGCGACCGCGACGACGTCGATGTCCTCGGACAGCCCGAGCACCGCGGCGAGCGGCTCCCGCACGGCGGCCTGGTCGTCGGCGACGATCACTCTCAACCGCCGCTCCACGTCGGTCATTTCGCTCATCCCGGGATCACTGCCTCCACCTGCCAGCCGCCCTGGTGCGGTCCCTCGGTGACCGGCCCGGCGGTGACGGTCCCGCCCAGCAGGGCGACGCGTTCGCGCATTCCGATCAGTCCCATCCCGCTGCCGGCCCCCGCGTTCACCGGACGGGTGGCGGGGCGGTTGCGGATCCTCAGTGTGGTGGAGGAGGCGGCGAACGCCAACTCCACCTCCACCTCGCCCCCGGGAGCGTGCCGGGCGGCGTTGGTCAGCGCCTCCTGGGCGATCCGCAGCAGATTCTGCGTCACCTGGGCCGGCACCGTACGGACGGTGCCGGTGACCGTGAGCGCGTCGCGGTGGCCCGACGACTCGACCATCGCGCTCAGCGTCTCCCGCAGCGGCAGCGCGTCCTCGCGCAGCGCGTGCACGGTCCACTGGGCCTGCTTCAGGCTCTCCTTGACCAGGCCGTGCGCCGTGTCGTTGGCCTCCCTGACCTTCTCCAGGTCACCGGTCTCGATCAGCGCGTCCACCAGCTCCAGCTGCATGTTGATCGCGGCCAGCGAGTGCGCCAGGACGTCGTGCACGTCCCGGGCGATCCGGCCGCGCTCGGTCAGGACGGCGGTGCGGGCCTCGGCCCGTGCGGCGCGCTCGGCCGACTCCGCCGCCTCGATCACCGCCCGCACGGACCGGTTCTGACCGCGGTTGATGATGCCGATCAGCACCGGCGCGCCGGTGGCGAGGCCGAGGGCCCAGGGCACCGGGGCGTGCCCCGGGCCGAGACGGAGGAACAGGACGGCACCGCAGAGCAGACTGCACGTCCCGGCGAGCGTGAGGGCCGCCCTGGTCTCCAGCCGGTAGCCGATGTGACCGCAGAGGAAGAAGGCGAAGAGATAGCCGGTGCCGGTGCGGCTGACGCCGAGCAGGGCGACCGCCGCGACGACGCCGGATCCCAGCCAGAGGAGGGCGAACCGCGGGGGGACCATGTGCTCCGGCAGGTGCCGGGCCAGCAGGGCCGCGGAGTTGAGCACGAGGAGGACGGCGACGGCCAGCCCCCGGCCGTCGAGGCCCACGGGCCGCACGGTCAGGATCCCCCCGATGACGACCGAAAGGGTCAGCAGCCACTGCATGTACGGGTCCTGGCCGGGGAGCGACCGCGGGCGGCCCGCCTCCCGGTCCGCTGCCGTTCCGGGAGGCGGGGCGCCCTGCGCTGCTGCGGTCACGGGCCGAACATACTGCATGCTCGCGGGCCGCATGATCAGGCACTGTGCTCGTAGGCGGGCACGGCACGGGGCGCGGTCACGGCGCGGCTGCGCAGGAAGATCGTGGCGACCCGGGTGACCACTTCGGTGACGGCCATCAGCACGAACGCCGTCACCCAGGCGTCCTGGCTCGTGATGTGGTGGGCGAGGCTGAACCGGGCGACGTCGTCGGCGCCGCCGCCGTGCTCGACCCACAGCTGGAACCCCATCCGGGCCCCCATGCCCACCACCCACAGGATCGCCGACACCGCACCGGCCTTGATCAGGGCGTGCTCGCCGACCGTCCGTATCCGGGTGTAGACGCCGCCGGCGACGCCGAGCACGGCGCCCGCCCCCATCAGGGCCCCGATCAGCACCAGGTCGTTGCCCCCGGTGGGCAGGGTGTCCAGATACGAGTAGGCGACGAAGGCCACGATCCCGAGCGGGATCAGGAAGGTCTTGTGGTCGAGCCGGCCCTCCCGCAACTGCCGGAAGACGATGAGGATGAGGGCGATGTCGGTGATCCACTCTGTTGTCGTCATGCCCTCAAGACTGCTGCGAACAGGCCCGCCGCACCTGGACCCACGGGTGGAAAGGAGGGTGGAGATCGACCGCTCCTCCCTCTCCACCCCGGGGCGCACGGAGCGGCCCGGCCCGCTACTCCGCGTCCGCCTTCGGATTGACGTTCTTCTCCAGGAGTTCGTGCATCTCCTTGTGCGCCACGGACGCCTTGGTGTTCTTCTCGTCGTGGAAACGGAGCAGGTACTGGTACATCAGGGCCACACACTTGTCGCGGCTGCGGTACGAGGCGTCGTCGGTGAGCCGCAGATCCTCGGAGATCTCCCTGATCTTGCCGTCCGCCGTGGTGTACAGCGGGTGCCACAGCACGGTGACGGCGGGATTGACCTTCTGGATGACGCGCAGTTGCGGGATCTCCTGGGCGATCAGGACGCTGTCGGGGGAGTAGGCCCGCAGGAACACGTGGACGGGTCCCGTCGCGCGCTCGACGAACGCGCGGGAGAGGACGTTCCACAGCGGCGCCTGGAGCTTCCAGTCGGCGTGCAGCTCCAGTTGGTCCACCACTTTCCCGAGCCGGGTGAACTCCAGGGACGTATGCCCCTTCGACTGCGCGTAGACGCTGACGTCGAAGCCGCCGGACCACAGCGCCATGGTGGGCGTGGTGATCCGCAGATGGTCGCCGACGAGGTCGACGAGTTCGCGGTACCAGGTGTTCGAGGCCCGGTACGCGCGCCGTTCGGCCGGGTCGAGGGACGGGTCGGCGGAGCCGGTGTTCAGCCGTTCCTGCTCGGAGACTCCGCCGAGCAGCAGTTGCCAGGCGCTCTCCACCACGTCCGGCGGGAAGCCGCCCGCCGTCATCAGTCCGCGGAACACCGGCCATTCGGGATGGTCCTGGGCCTTGGCCGCGAAGTGCTCTTTGGGCGCGTCCTGCGACGGCTTGCGGCGCTGCACGACGGCCGGACCGCTGCCGCCCGCGCGGCCTTCGGACCCCGCGCGGCCGCCGGACTCCCCGTGGCCACAGGAGGGCCCGTGGGTGTGCCGCTGCTCGTCGAGGGCGCGCGTCACCGCGCCGTTGCCCGCCGAACGCTGCAACGACGTGACGTCCGCCGGGGACAGTCCGCCCGGCGCCCGTGCGGCGGCGCGGGCCGCTTCCTCCGCCCGCGCGGCCCTGGGCAGCGGCTGCGGCTGCCTGGTCCCGGGAGTGCTCGTCCTCTGGTCCCGCGCCTGCATCCGCTCGCACACTCCTCGGTCTCGTGTCGTACGCCCGTGTCCGGGAGGGACCCATTGTCGGGGCCCGTCCGGGACGCGGGACAAGGGACGCGGAGGCCGCGCACCCGGACTCCGGGGCCATCGTCGCGTGCCCTTTCCGGCAGCCGGCCGGGCCGCGGGCCCCCCGCCCCGGCCATCGCCCGCCGGGCCGCTGAGCTGCCGGGCCACCGGGCCGCCGAGCCGCTGACCTGCCGAGACACCGGGCTGCCCGGACCCGTGGGGGCCGGATCCGTGTAGCGCGCGCCGGGACGGGTAGAGACACCAACCGGATCGGTTCATTCCGCTTTGGAACCGCCGCCGAGTGAAACTGGAGGAGCGACCGTGAACAAGCCGATGCGACGCCTCGTGACCACAGGTATCGCCGCCGTGGCGGCCTCAGGCGTCTTCATGGCCGGCGCGGGCTCCGCGACGGCGGCCACCTCGCAGCCCGCCGGATGCCCCGGCCCGGGACCGGTGACGACCGCCCACGCGGCGGCCGCCCAGCGGTCGGCCCCGCACCGCCACATCGACCGGTGGATCCTGGACCAGCTGCGCCTGTTCGATCCGGCGGCCGCCCACCGGCTCGCGGTGTACGACCCCTGGGTCAAGGACCAGCTGGCGCAGTTCGCCGGGCAGCTGGCGGACAAGTGAGCTGAGCGGCCGCCCGGACGGTACCGGCGCGCCCGCCCGTACCGTCTGGAGCGTCCGTATCGCCCGTACGGTCCGGTGCGGAGCGCGACCCCGTCCCCGGCTTCGGCCCCGGCCCACGAGGGGCCCCCGCATCGGACCGCTCCCGCGCTACCCGGCCGTACGGGGCGAGGAGCCGCCCGTCCCGCCCCCGTGGTCCCACGCGAGCCCTTCGAGCTGCTCGATCCCGTGGTTGAACTCGATCATCAGGGTGAGGAACTGCTGGGTGCGCTCGGGGCTCCAGCCCGCCGCCTCGATCAGCCGGGCGGCCCCGGCCCGGCTGATCGCCCGGTCCGCCGCCAGCCGCTCCAGGCCGAGCGGGGTCGGGCGGAACGTGCGCGCGCCCCCCTTGGCGGTGGCCTCGATGCGCTCGACGAGGCCGTGCCGCAGCATGGCGCTCATCTGCCGGTTGATGGTGGACACATCGGCCTGGAAGGTGTGTGCCAGCTCCTTGAGCGTGAGCGGTTCGCCCGTCTCCAGTCGTGTGAGCAGAACGTAGGCCGAGCGGTCGAGGCTCTGGCCGATGCGTGGGCCACGCGAGGCGATGAAATGCCGGGACAACAGGGTCAGTTCCCGTTCCAGGTCGCCCAGGCGGCGCTCCTGCTCGTTCGGCTCCGTCATGTGTGCCGTGTTCCCTTTCTCTGGTTCCGCCCCACCAGTGTCCCCTGTCGTGATCCACCCGCCGCGGCAGTCCCTTCCCCGGCCCTTGGCCCGTGGTCCCCGGCTCTTGCCCGTGGCCCGTGGCCCGTGGTCCTTGCGGTCATTGCACCGGCCATGGTGTGTATGTAACATACACAAGGCCCGGCGGGCTCCTGGTGTGCCGCGGGCGTCGCGCGGGCCCCGGAACCACCGCATCCCTCAGGTGATGGCGTTCCGTGCCGCCGCCCACACCGTCACCGTCCGTGAGCCCCTTCTCAGCCAAGGAAGTGCCTCGTGCCCATCACCACCGTCCGCTCCGCGGGGGCAGGCGCGGTCACCGCCGTGATCACCCTGAGCTGCGTCGTGATCTCGCTGATGCAGACCTTCATCGTGCCGATCATCCCGAGGCTGCCCGAGCTGCTGCACACCGGCGCCTCCGACGCCTCCTGGGCGGTCACCGCCACGCTCCTGGCCGCGGCCGTGGTCACCCCGATCGCCGGGCGCCTCGGTGACATGTACGGCAAACGCCGGATCATCATCGCGAGCCTGGTCCTGGTCGTCGTCGGATCCGTGCTGTGCGCCGTGTCCGACAGCCTGGTCCCGGTGGTCACGGGACGGGCGCTCCAGGGCCTGGCCACCGGCGTCATACCGGTCGGCATCAGCTTCCTGCGGGACATCCTGCCCGCCGACCGGGTCGGCGGCTCGATCGCCCTGGTCAGCGCCGCCCTCGGGGTCGGCGGCGCCGTCGGCCTGCCGGTGTCGGCCGCCATCGTCCAGTACGCCGACTGGCACGTCCTGTTCTGGGTCGCGGCCGCACTCGGGGTGCTCTGCCTCGCACTCGTGGCGCTGCTGCTGCGGGAGTCGCCGAACCAGTCCCCGGGCCGCTTCGACGTCCCGGGCGCGATCGGACTCGCCACCGGTCTGGTGTGCCTGCTGCTGGCCGCCACCAAGGGCGGCACCTGGGGCTGGACCAGCGGATCCGTCCTCGGCCTGCTGGCCGGCGGTGCGGCGGTCCTGCTGCTCTGGGGCGTCTACGAACTGCGCGTGGCGCAGCCGCTGGTCGACCTGCGGGTCGCCGCCCGCCGCCCGGTGCTCTTCACCAACCTGGCCTCCCTCATGGTCGGCTTCGCCATGTACGCGACGTCGCTGGTCCTGCCGCAACTGCTCCAGTCGCCCTCCGCCACCGGCTACGGCCTGGGCCAGTCCGTGCTCGCGGCCGGTCTGGCGCTGGCGCCCAGCGGCCTGGTCATGATGGCCTTCGCGCCGCTCTCGGCCCGGATCACCGCCCGCCACGGCGCCCGTGTGACGCTGCTGACCGGCCTGTGCGTGATCGGTCTCGGCTACGGCGTCGGCCTCGGCCTCATGGCGGAGGTCTGGCAGATCGTCGTCATGTCGATGATCGTCAGCGCGGGCGTGGGCATCGCCTACGCGGCCAGCCCGGCACTGATCATGGGCGCCGTCCCCGTGACCGAGACCGCGTCCGCCAACGGCCTCAACTCCCTGATGCGCTCGGTCGGCACGTCCTCGTCGAGCGCGGTGATGGCCGCGATGCTCGCCGCCATGACCACGCGCGTCGGCCCGGTCTCCGTGCCGTCCGAGCACGGCTTCCGCATGACGTACGTCGTGGCGATGCTCGCCGCCGTCGCCGGTATCGGCCTCACCCTCCTCATCCCCCGGGCCCACCGCCCCGCCGCAGGGCAGGACACCGCCCCGGCCCCGGCCGTCGGCGCTCCCCGCTGACCCGCCGCAACTCCCCGCACAGCAAAGGAAGTAACCCCATGGAACGTCTCCAGGACAAGGTCGCGGTCATCACCGGCGCGGGCAGCGGCATCGGCCGTGCCGCCGCACAGCTCATGGGCCGGGAGGGCGCGCGGGTCGTGGTCGCCGACTTCGACACCGCGGCCGCCGAGGAGACCGCCGCGCTCGTCGAGCAGGCCGGCGGCCGGGCGCTGCCCGTCACGGTGGACGTCACCGAAGAGGGCTCGATCGCGGACATGACCGCCGCGACCGTCAAGGAGTTCGGCGCCCTCCACGTGCTCTGCAACCACGTGGGCGGCACCAACCCGCGCACCGATCTGGACCTGCTGCGCATGGACATGGAGGAGTTCCACCGGGCCGTCGCCCGCAACGTGACCAGCACGCTGCTCGGCGCCCGGTACGCGATCCCGCACATGATCCGCGCGGGCGGCGGCTCGGTCATCAACACCGCCTCCGTCGCCGCCCTGGTCGGCGACGTCCTCCAGACGTCCTACGGTGCGGTCAAGGCGGCCGTGGTCAGCATCACCAAGTCCATCGCCGTGCAGTACGGCCCGCAGAACGTGCGCTGCAACGCCATCGCCCCCGGCGCGGTCATGACCCCCGCCCTGGAGAACAACCTCCCCGACAGCGTCATCGAGAGCCTGAGGAACGGCAACGCGCTGCCCTACCTCGGATCCCCCGAGGACATCGGCCACACCATGGTGTTCCTCGCCTCCGACGAGTCCCGCTACCTCACCGGCCAACTCCTCGTCGTCGACGGCGGGATGACCATGCAGTCGTCCGCCGCCCCCGGCCGCCGGGCCCAGCTCCCCGGCTGAGCACCGCCCGCACGCGAGCGCCCCGCTGCTCCCCGCGGCCGCCGTCCCGACGAGCCGCACCCGTGAAAGGAATCGCACCATGACTTCCCCCGCTCTCCTGGGCAGGTCGGCCATCGTCACCGGAGGCGCGTCCGGTATCGGCTCCGCCGTCACGAGGCTGTTCGCCGCGCGCGGCGCCCGGGTCGTCGTCGTCGACCTCCAGGAGGAGGCCGGGCGGGCGGTCGCGGAGGAACTGGGCGACGCCGTGGTCTTCCTGCGGGGCGACGTGTCCGACCGGAGGGTCGCCGACACGGCCGTGGCCACCGCCGTCGAACGTTTCGGCGCGCTGGACGTCCTGGTCAACAACGCGAGCGTGTCGCGCCAGAAGCCGTTCGAGGAGCAGACGGACGACGACTGGGACCTCGCGATGGACACCGGTCTGTACGCGACCCGCAACTTCATGCTCGCCGCACTGCCGGAGCTGAAGAAGTCCGCCCACGCGTCCGTCGTCAACTTCGGTTCCGGCGCCGGTCTCAACGGCCAGCCCAACCAGGCGTCGTACGCGGCGGCGAAGGAGGCGATCCGCGGACTGAGCCGGGTGGCCGCCAACGAATGGGCGCCGTACGGCATCCGGGTCAACGTGGTCTGCCCGATGGCCCTGACGGCCGGGGTGGCCCAGTGGGCCGAGGCCCACCCCGAGCAGTACGCCCGGTCCGCCGCCGCGGTGCCGCTCGGCCGCTTCGGCGATCCCGACCGGGACGTCGCCCCCGTCGTCGGCTTCCTCGCCGGGGACGACTCCCGGTACATGACCGGGCAGACCGTGATGGCCGACGGCGGATCCGTGAAACTCCGCTGACTCCGCTGAACCGTACGCCCGCCTGCCCCGAGCACAGCCCCGCCCCCGACGACCTGATCCACCTGCCCACCTGCTCCACCTGTCCACCTGAACGACCTGAACGACCTGAACCCCTGGAGAAAGACCTCATGGGAACCATCGCCGTCACCGGAGCCGCCTCCGGTATGGGCGCCTCCATCGCAGCCCGGCTCACCGAGCAGGGGCACCGGGTCATCGGCGTCGACCTGCGCGGCACCGACGTGGAGGCAGACCTCGGCACCCCGGAGGGCCGGACCGCCGCGGCGGCCGAGGTCACCCGCCTCGCGGACGGACGGCTCGACGGCTTCGTGCCGTTCGCCGGGATCTCCGGTGGCGCCGGGCGCCCCGCGAGCCTGCTGGTCTCCGTCAACTACTTCGGTGCCATCGGCCTGTTGGAGGGGCTGCGCCCGGCCCTGGCCGCCGCGGGCCAGTCCTCCGTGGTGCTCGCCTCCTCCAACTCCATGACCACGCAGCCCGGCTGGAGCCCCGAACTCGCCGCGGCCTGCCTGGCGGGGGACGAGAACGCCGCCCGGACCCTCGCCGACGAGCTGCCCGACGACGGCGGTGTCCTCACCTACCCGGCCACCAAGGCGGCCATCGCGTACTACACGCGCACCCGCGCCGCCGACCACATCGCGGACGGCATCCGCCTCAACGCCATCGCACCGGGCTTCATCGACACCCCCATGACCCGGGCGGGCCGCAAGGACCCGCGGATCGCCGCCGGTATCGAGGCGTTCCTCGCGTCCGTCCCGGCCGCCAGGGCGGGCCGCCCGGAAGAGGTCGCCGAACTGGTGCTCTTCCTGCTCTCCGACAAGTCGGGTTACTGCGTGGGCACGTTGATGTACTGCGACGGCGGCCTCGACGCCAAGGTGCGCGGCCTGGACTGGCCGAAGGTGCTGACGCCGCGGCCCTGACGGTACGTCAGCGAGCCGGGGAGCGGCGCGCGGCTGCCCGCGTCCGGCCCGCGCCCGGCCCGCCCGGCTCAGGCCCGCCCGGCGCCCGGCTCAGGTCCGCCAGGCGTAGCCGAGCAGGCCCTCGGTCAACTGGCCCTCGCAGGCGGACTGTTCGGAGACGAAGTGGTCGCCGGTGGACGGGACCCGGCACCGGTAGAGGGCGACGGTGCCCGGCGCGGGCGCCGTACCCGCGTAGCCGAGCGGGCCGAGCGGCTCCTGGCCCTCGCAGCCGGCCTCCGTGCTGACCATGTTGTGCCCGCCGACCCGGCACTCGAACAGCGGACGGGTGCCGGACGCCTCGTGGCGCAGCAGCCGCCAGGCGTTCTCGGCGGTGAACCCGGCGGGCAGCCCACGTGTGGAGGCCCAGTGGCCGCGGGTCGGGGAGTGGGCGCGGACCAGGCGGGTGTACGGCAGATCCTCGAAACCGCAGGACAACTGGGCGGGTGTCAGGTCGGCGCGGTTGGCCAGGGCCCAGGTCCGCCACGCGGGCTTCGCGCTGCCGTCGGGGGCGCGCAGCCCGAGGGCGAGCCCGGCCGCGGTCTCGGTGGGGTTGTCGAGCATGCGGTGGTAGACGTAGTTGGTGATGCCGGGCGTGCCGAGCACGTCCCGGAAGGAGTCGCACACGGCCTGCGCCTGCCGCTCCGGCGAGGAGGATCCCGCCGAGGTGATGCCGCTCTCGGTCAGCTGCACGTCCGACCAGGCCGCGGTGTTCGCCGGGAAGTTCTGGCGCAGCCAGCCCACGAGATGGCCGAGCGTGCCGTAGGTCACGTACGGCGTGTCATCGGGGCCGAACACGGGACTGCGCAGGTCACGCGGGTAGGGGTGCATGGCAACCCGCCAGTGCCGGGTTCCGGCGCGGGCGGCCAGGCCGCGCAGCACGGTCATGCCGGACAGGACGGGCTCCGCCGCCGCGGGGGCGTCCAGCGCGCTGCCGAAGGAGTGGTCGAGCGACAGATAGGCGCGGGCGGTGGGCTGTTCGGCGCCGATGCGGTCGTAGGCCGTGTCGTAGAGGGCGGCGATCTCGTCGAGCCACGCGGTGGTGTCGCACGGAGTGCCGTGGCCGCAGCCGATGTTGAACCAGGTGTTGGTGTTGACCTCGTTGCCGACGACGAAGTCGGCGACCCGGCCGTGACCGTGCAGGCCGTCGTACCGCTGGGCGAGCATGCCCGCGAAACGGGCGTAGTCGCTCGCGCGGTCCGGGGCGCAGAAGATCTCCATGCCCGGTGCCGAGGGTACGCACGTCCTGCCGGTCCGGGCCCAGGCCGGTGTCCCGTAGACGACGCCGGTGACGACGAGACCGCGTTCGGTCCAGTCGCGGATGTCGTCGTCCAGGCGCGCGGGCACGGTGAAGCACTGGCCGTCGTACTGCTGTTGGCCGGTGGAGCACGGCGGGGACTGCACGGTGGGCTGCCACTGCGCCCACACCAGGTTCATGGCGACGCCGCCGGTGTTGTTGCCCGCGATCTCGTCCTTGTCCGGCCAGTCGTCGGGCTGGACGGCCTTGATCCGGTAGTCGCCGCGCTCGGGGTACGCGAGCGGCGCCCCAGGGGAGTGCGGCTCGGCCGCGGCCGTCCCGCTGCCCGGGGCGAGCAGCAGGACGAGCGCGCACAGGACGGCCGGCCAGGTCCACCGGGCGTGTGCCCCACGTCTCATCGCGGTCTCCTTGTCGTACGACGGCCGGTCGGTGTCGGACAGGTGCAGTGAAGGTGCGGGTCCTCCTTTGCGGGTCCCCCCGGCTGGGGAGTGGTCGGCGGAGGGCCGGGGCAGGGCGTGGTCAGGGCGTGGTCAGCAGATAGCCCTGGAGCCCTTCGCTGTGCTGTCCCTCGCAGTCCTCGCGCACCGAGTCGAAGTGGTCCCCGCCGCCGGTGTTGCAGCGGTACACCGGTGTGCTGGGCCGCCCGGCGGGCGGCTCGCTCCAGACGTAGCCCAGGGTGCCCTGCACGGTCTGGCCCTCGCACCCGGAGTCGAGCGAGGTGAAGTCGTCCCCGCCCGCTCGGCACTGGTACAGCGCCTTGGTGCCCGGCTCGGCGACCAGGGACAGGTATCCGTGCACGGCCTCCGCCCGGTATCCGGCGGACAGGCCCGCCGTGCCCTCGGCGTGGTCGGTGCCCCGGATGCTGCGGGTCACGGCGGCCCGCGCCACCACGTAGCCGAGCAGTGTCTCCTGCTGCATGCCCTCGCACTTCGCGTCGTGCGAGACGAAGTGCTCGCCGCCCGCGATCCGGCAGCGGTACAGCGGCAGGCTCGGCACACCCGCGACCGGCGTCTCCCAGGCCCAGCCGATCCCGGCGAGCTTCGTCGCGCCCTCGCAGTCGGCCTGGAGCGAGGTGAACTCGTCGCTCCCGCTGCGGCAGCTGTACAGGGCACGGGTGCCGGGGCCGCCGACCAGGGACACCATGCCCATGGCGATCTCGGGCCGGTAACCGGCCCCGGCCGCCCGGGTGGTGGTCCAGTGGTCGCTGGGCGCGCCCTGGTGCACGTACCGGGTCAGCGCCCCGTAGCCGATGGTGTAGCCGAGCAGGCTCTCCTGGACCTTGCCCTCGCACTTCGGGTCGGTGGAGTCGAAGTGCTCCCCGGCGGTGCCGTCCTTGCAGCGGTACACCGCGAGCATCGGCGGCCCGTCGGGGGCGGGGGAGTCGTAGAGGTGGCCGAGCAGGGCGATGCGGGGCGAGCCCTCGCAGTCGTCCCGGACCGAGCTGAACTCCTCCGCGCCGTTCTGGCAGGCGTACAGCGGGTGGGTGTCCGGCTCCTGCACCAGGTCGAGCTGGCCGAGCGGACCCTCCGCGCGGTAGCCGGGCGGCACGGAACCGGTGGCGCTGTAGTGGTCGCCGCTGCCGTTGACGTACCGGGTGAGCTGGCCGTACAGCGGGCCGTGGTTGGCGCTGGGGTCGGTGAGGAACTCCACCGAGGACTGGTCGACACGCGGCGCCCACTGGCAGCCGCTGGTCTGCGGGCACGGTCCCACCGGGTCGGTGAACCCGCCGCTGGTCCGGTAGAGCGTGCCGGTGTCCGCCGCGACGAGGCTGATGCCGTCCACCGGCCTGTCGGCCATGTGCTCGCGGTGGTCCACGCTCCACTGGGTGACCGGCACCGGGAAGCCGCAGTCCGAGGAGCAGCCCGACAGCCGGAACGGGTACCCGGCGGCGAACTTGTAGACGGTCCCGTTCTCGGTGGACACGGTCGATCCGTCCATCGGCACCGCCAGCATGTGGTCCAGATGGGAGACGCTCCAGGTGGACACCGGGACCGGAGCACCGCAGCCCGGGTCGCAGGTGGCCATGTGGACCGGCGCGCCGCCGACGAACTTGAAGATCTGCCCCTGCTGGTCCCGAATCGTCGTCCCGTCCATGGGATACGGCCGCATGTGCTCCAGTGTGGCGATGCTCCAGGTGGAGACCTTGACGGGGGTGCCGCAGCCGCTGCCGTCGCAGGTGGCCATGTGGATGGGTGCGCCGCCGGCGAACTTGAAGATCTGTCCTTGCTGGTCCTGCACGGTGGAACCGTCCACCGGCGCCGGGTTCATGTGGTCCAGCGTCGCCACACTCCAGGTGGACACCTTGACCGGGCTGCCGCAGCCGCTGCCGTCACACGTGGCCATGTGGATGGGTGCGCCGCCGGCGAACCTGAAGATCTGGCCCTGCTGGTCCTGCACGGTGGCGCCGTCCATGGGATACGGCCGCATGTGCTCCAGTGTGGCGATGCTCCAGGTGGAGACCTTGACGGGGGTGCCGCAGCCGCTGCCGTCGCAGGTGGCCATGTGGATGGGTGCGCCACCGGCGAACCTGAAGATCTGGCCCTGCTGGTCCTGGGCGGTGGCGCCGTCGGCCGGTACGGGCCGCATGTGGTCGAGTGCGGCCACGCTCCAGGTGGAGACCTTGACGGGGGTGCCGCAGCCGCTGCCGTCGCAGGTGGCCATGTGGATGGGCGCGCCGCCGACGAACCTGAAGATCTGACCTTGCTGGTCCTGCACGGTGGCACCGTCCGACGGCGCCGCGGGACCGGCGTCGATGACCGCCTGCGTGGTGGGCCTGGCGTCGGGGCACAGCCCGCCGTCGCAGGTGGACTGCCAGATCGGGGCGCCGCCGGCCATCTTGTAGACGCGGTGGGTGTCGTTGGTGTTGAGCACGGTGCCGTCGGGCAGCCCGTACACCGACGTCACCAGTTGCGGCTTGGTCGGCACGGTGACCGGACTGGGCGGGTTGCCGCCGCTGCTGCCCGAACCGTTCGGCGGGAAGTACTCGATCTTCCAGCCGGCGTACATCGGGACCCACATGTAGGAGTAGTCCGCGAACCAGGGGAGGGCACTGGCGTCCTTGTTGCACCCGGGGATCGTGTACGTCCGTGCGTACGTGGTCTTCCAGGAGTAGACGCCGTAGGAGACCAGGGCGTACTGCCCCGGCCGCACGGAGACGTTCTGCTGGACCTCGGTCCCGTAGGTGAGGCTCTGTTGGGCCGTGTGCCCGGTCGAGGCCGACGCCTCGACCTCGGCGACCGAGAGCTTGGCGCTCACGCTGATCGTGGCCGTGGTCGTCATGCTTTCGGTGCGGGTACCCGTCACGCTCGTCTTGGCCGTGCCGCCGGGCGCCTCGATACGCGTCGGTTGCAGGGCGGTCGGTCTGAAGTCCATGGTGCCGGGACCGGCCTTGGTCTCACTGACCAGGTTGCAGTTGCTGCCCAACGGCAGCGGCGGCAGGTCGTCCGCCGCCGCCTGCCCCGCCCCGGCGACGAACAGCGAGGCCAGCACGGCGAGCACCGCCGCCCGGACCCGGCCGACGCGTATGACGCTCGCGCGCATGGAACCCCCCGTACGACACGCTGTCCCGTCTCGTCAGGAGCAGCCCCGGGGTCACTGTCCCGGCACGGCGGCGGACGCTCAACCGGCTTTCCTATGGTTCGGCTGTGGCCGAAGGGTCGTGCGGGTGGGGCGGCCGGTGCCGCTGGTGCAGCAGATCCGAGCCGAGGACGGTCAGGGCGTGCTGGGCGGTGCGCCCGCTGCGCACGGTCGACACCAGGCCCGCCCGGCGCAGCGCGGTGGCCTGCTCGCTGGCGGCCGCCGCGGAGATGCGCAGCCGCCGGGCCAGCTCGCCCGTGGTGCACCCGGCGCCGATCTCCGCGAGGGCACGGGTGCGGGTGCGCCCCAGCAGGGCGGTGAGCGCGGCGAGTTGGGCGCGGGTGGGCCGGCTGCCGCCGCCGCGTGTGGGCGTACGCCACTCCGCCTCGCGGGCGAAGGGGTGGACGAGGACCGGGGGCAGCTCCGGGTCGCGCAGGCAGATGGGGCGGTTGCGGCAGAAGAAGGACGGGACCAGCAGCAGCCCCCGGCCGCCGAGGCGGACATCGCGGTCCGGGCCGGGATACGGCACCCGCAGGACGTCCCCCTGCAACCGGACGGCCGGGTGGACGCCCCGCAGCAGCTCCCGCACCCCGCGCTCCTCGCGCACCCGCAGCCGCAGCGCGGCCTCGGCCCCGACGCTCTGCCGGATGTGCGGCCAGTAGGGGGCGAGAGCCGTCGTGTGGTAGTGGTGCAGCGCGTCCCGCAGCCGCAGGAGCGGCTTGGACTCGGCGGCGGCGAGACCGCGTACGTACGACGCCGACGCCCGCGCGGGACGGAGCCGGCCGAGTTCGCGCACCATGCGCCGGACCGGTGTCGCCAGCACCCGTTCCAGACCGGGTCCGAAGCCCTCGGCCCCGGCCGGGGTGAGGAAGTCCGGCGAGTAGCCGACCGGCGGCGCGAGCGGGAAGAGGCTGTCGGCGGCCACCGGGTCCAGCTCCCTGGCCACCTCCGCCCGCCAGCGCCCGAACTCCACGGCCTCGTCGGGCTGTTGCAGGGCATGGAGACTCAGCAGGGTCTCCCACATGGCATCCGGGCCCTCACGCAGCCGGACGGTCGCGTAGTCGGCGTCCGTGAAATGTATCCGCAGCATTCGTTCCCCCGTGTCCGACGCGTGGTGCGACGCGTGCGGATCCGGCGAGCCTGCCGTCGGCCGCCCCGCCGGGTCCCACAGTGATCGACGGTGCGGAGCCGGGGAAGGTTGACCCGCCTCCGCCCGGCGTTCCGCCGCACCCGGTCGCACGGCCGGGCCGGCGGGCCGCCGCCCCACCGGAGTTCGGCCCGGCCGGGCCCGGTCGGGCTGCTTCAGGAGCCGGAAACCGGGCCGCCGGGCCCAGGTTCGCAGGAAGGAGGCCGTTCCACCACCAGCACAGGTCCGCTCACGGGGCGGAGCGTGGCCGGTCGCGTGTCCGGTGCGCGGGGTCAGCCGGTCGTCGTGATGTCCACGCCGAGCGTCCTGAGCCGGGAGAGGACCGTGTCGTGGGGGTCGGCGTCGGTGATCAGGCCGGTGATCGCGGTCCAGGGCAGCACGCGGAACCGCGAGGCCGTGCCGATCTTCTCGGAGGACGCGAGGACGTAGGTCTCGGCGGCCCGTGCGGCGAGGGCGCGCTTCATCGCCGCCTCCTCGGCGTCGCCGGTGGTCAGCCCCGCCTCGGGGTGCACGCCGGTGACGCCGAGCAGGCAGAGGTCGGCGGAGACGTTCTGCGCGGCCTCGACCGCGGCGGCGCCGCAGGCGACCGCCGAGTGCTTGAAGACGCGCCCGCCGAGCAGGAACAGCTCCGCCTGCGGATGGTCGAGCAGGGCCGCGGCGATCGTCGGACTGTGGGTGATCACGGTGCAGGCGAGATCCCGGGGGAGCGCGCGGGCGACGGCGAGGGCGGTGGTGCCGCCGTCGAGGATCAGCGCGCCGCCCGGCGGCACCAGGGCGGCGGCGACCGAGGCCACCTTGCGCTTGCCGTCCGGGGTCACCGACTGGCGGGCGGTGTAGTCGGCCACCGCCGGGGAGACCGGCAGCGCGCCGCCGTAGACCCGCTGGCACAGCCCCTCGGCCGCGAGGTCGCGCAGATCGCGCCGCACGCTGTCCTCGGAGATCCCCAGCCCGGCCGCGACGTCCTTGGCGACGATCTTGCCCTCGCGGGCGAGCAGACCGAGCAGATGGTCGCGTCGTTCGGCAGCCAGCATTCGCGTTCTCTCCTGTTCATGCACGTTTCTGCATGTACTGTAGCGCGTCATGACCGACCAAGCGACGCCCCATCCGCTCCCCGTGCCCCGCCCCGGCATCGACATGCCCGACCACCGCGGCCGCACCGGTCTGGACCGGGCCGGACGCGACCTGGACCGCAACCCCGGCGTCGTGGTCCGCGACGTCGAACTCACCTCGCAGGGCTGGCACGTCCTGCGGCGCACCACCTTCGACTACCGCCGCCGCGACGGGCGTTGGGAGACCCAGACGCGCGAGACCTACGACCGCGGCAACGGCGCCGTCGTCCTGCCGTACGACACCGCACGCGGCCGGGTCCTGCTCGTCCGCCAGTTCCGCTACCCGGCCTACGTCAACGGCCATCCGGACGGCGTGCTCGTCGAAGCGGCCGCGGGACTGCTCGACGCGGACGATCCGCTCACCGCCGTACGGCGTGAGGCCGCCGAGGAACTCGGCGTCGCCCTCGGCCCGCTCACCCATGTCCTCGACGCCTACATGAGTCCGGGCTCCGTCACCGAACGCCTCCACTTCTTCGCCGCTCCCTACACCCCGGCCGACCGCACCGGGACGGGCGGCGGCGTGGAGGCGGAGGGCGAGGACATCGAAGTCCTCGAACTGCCCTTCACCGAAGCGCTCGCCATGACCCGCGACGGGCGGATCGCCGACGCCAAGACCATCATGCTCCTGCAATGGGCGGCCCTGGGCGGGCCGTTCGCCCCCGCAGTGGGCACCTGCTGACCTCGGCCCCCGGCCGGATTCACCGGGGGCGCTCGCTCCCGGTGAATCCGGCGAGCCCCCGCCGCATCGCCGCACCACCGCATCGCCACACTGCCGCGCAGGTCACTGGCGTGGTGCGGCGGCCTCCAGCTCGTCGATGCTGCCCGACATGATCGTCCGCACCTGTGCGGTGATGTGTTCGGCGGGCCAGTCCCACCAGGCCACCGCCAGCAGCCGGGCGACGTCGCGGTCGTCGTAGCGGGTGCGGATGAGGCGGGCCGGGTTGCCGCCGACGATGCCGTAGTCCGGGACGTCGGCGGTGACCACCGCGCCGGCGGCGACGATCGCGCCGTGCCCGATCCGCACACCGGGCAGCACGGTGGCGCCGTGGCCGAACCAGACGTCGTTGCCGACGACGGTGTCCCCCCGTTCGGGCAGGCCGGTGAGCAGGTCGAAGTGGTCCGCCCAGGAGCCGCCCATGGTGGGGAAGGGGAAGGTCGAGGGGCCGTCCATGCGGTGGTTGGCGCCGTTCATGAGGAACCGCACCCCCGTGCCCAGCGCGCAGAACCTGCCGATGATCAGCTTCTCCGGCCCGTAGTGGTAGAGCACGTTGCGCGTCTCGAACGCGGTGGCGTCGTCCGGGTCGTCGTAGTAGGAGTACTCCCCGACCTCGATCAGCGGGGACTTCACCAGCGGTTTGAGCAGCACCACCCGCGGCTGTCCCGGCATCGGGTGGAGAATCGTCGGGTCGGCGGGTACGGGCATGCGGAGAGGTCCCCTCGGTCTCGGACCGGTCGCGGTCCGGTGCGCTCGGAACGGTCGGGCCGCCCGGATCGGTCAGCCCGCCCGGATCGGTCGGGTCGATCAGATCGGCACGGGGCGTGCCGATCGTACGAACCGTCATCCTGTGGCCTCGGACGAGGGCCTGTCAACGGCATGACGCGTGCCGTTAAAGTCGGACCCATGGCGACCGAACCCCCGGCCCCCCGGCGCCGGGGCGCCGCCCGCACCGAAGCGCTGCTCCAGGTGACGCTCGACCTGGCCGCGGAGGTCGGGTACGCGGGCCTGAGCATCGAGGCCATCGCCCGCCGGGCCGGGGTCGGCAAGCACACGGTCTACCGCCGCTGGCCGGGCAAGGCGGCGCTGCTCCTCGACGCGCTCCACCGCGCCTGGATGACGGACCTGGACTACGGCGACACCGGTGAGATCCGCTCCGACCTGCGCGAGCAGTTCCTGCGCTCCACCGCCGCCCTCGCCGATCCGCCGATCGGACAGGTCTACCGCGCGGTCATCGCCGAGGCCCAGTCCGACCCCGCGCTGCGGGCGACGCTGTACGAGCGGTTCCTGCGCACCGCCGAACAGCGCACCCTGGAGCGGATCACCCGCGCCCAGCGCGACGGCGAACTGCGCGCGGACGCGGATCTGACGTTCGCCGCCGAGGTGCTGTGCGGGGCGCTGTACTACCGCCACCTGCTGACGCCGCTGCCGGTCGACGAGAGCGCGGTCGACGGACTGCTGGACATGTTCATGGACGCGTACGCCGCGCGGTGACCGGCATGCCCGGTCCGGGCACCCGCCTTCCCGGCCATCCGCCCTCTCGGCCACTGTCGGCGCGCGCCTACTGCCCTGCGGCGTTGAGCAGATCGAGGACGCTCTGCTGGCACCCGTAGTCGGTGGTGCCCGCCCCGCCGTTCCAGTGCGGGCCGTACTGGTCGAGGGAGTTGCGGTCCTTGGCGTACGCCGCGTCCGCCCACCGGTCGAGCGTCGCGGCGTAGGGGTGGTCGGTCAACTGGGCGTCCAGCCTGCCGAGTCCGCGGACGTAGGCGCCCTTGAACGACGGGCCGTCGCCGGTGCAGCCGTCGGACTCACCGGGCTCGCGCAGGACGCCGTCGGTCGCCAGCCGGGAGGTGGAGGCGTCGGCGAGTTCACGGGCCGTGCTCAGCAGACCGCTGTCGCCGGTCGCCCGGAACAGCTCGGTGAGGCCGCCGAGGACGACGCCCTGGTTGTAGGTCCACGTGGTCTGCCCGTTGTTGGCGCACGCGTCGGTGAGACCGTCGTTGATCAGGTGGTCCTTGTTGATCATCCCGCTCTGCCGGAACCACGACCACTCCCGCTGCGCGCGCTCCAGATAGGCGGTGTCCCCGGGGATCCGGTTGTGGAGCGCCGCGTTGAGCTGGAGGAACAGCTCGTTGGTGATGGCGTTCTTGTAGGTCTTGGTCCTGTTCCACAGGACCCCGCCCCCGCACACGCCCGACCAGGAGGCGTTCATGTGGTCCGCGTCGGCGCGCGCGGTGGCGAGGTAGCGGCCGTCACCGGTCGCGTCGTACGCCGCGATCCAGGCGAGCCCCCACCAACCGGTGTCGTCCAGATAGTCGTTGGTGAAGTCGCCGCCCTGGGCACGGAGGTTCTTGTCGTAGGTGGTGGCGATGGCGTACTTGTAGCTGGGCATACCGCTGACCCGGGCGTTGTCGATGATGGCGGTGAGCGCGTTGGCGGCGGTCCACCAGCCGTTGCCGCCGAAGAGCCCGGTGCCGCGGTCGTAGGACATCATCAGCGCCGTCGCCGCCGCGGTCCCCCGGCTCCAGGCGTTGCGGTCCACCCGGGCCCAGGCCGTGCAGGCGATCTCCGCCCGGTCACCGGCCTTGCCGCAGGCGCGCAGCGCCCCGACCCCGGCGGTGTTCCAGTCGTCGACGTTGTACATCAGGGTCCGCCAGCCACGTGACCCGTCCGGTGTCCGGGTGTCGCCGAGCTTGCTTCCGGAGGACCATGACCTGCCGCCGTCGAAGCTGCGGTCGAGCCAGACCTCGTCACCGGGATCGCCCGTGTCGATCGAGGCCCAGCCCATGACATCGTTGTCGGAGAGGTGGAGACGGATGCTGCGGCCGTAGAGCGAGCTGCTCACCGGGACGCGTTCCGAGATGGCGGCGGAGGGGTCGCGGGCGTCGCAGTAGAGGTCGCAGACGGCCGCTGCCGTACCGGCGGTGGCTGCCGCCGGGGCGGGTGCGGTGGTTCCGGTGGCCGCCGCGGGTGCCGCGGTGAGCAGCGTGGCGGCGAGCGACAGTCCCGCCGCCGTACGCCTTCTTCCGAACAGGGTCATGTCCGCCTCTTCTCCGTGTTCTCCGATGTCTCTGCGGCCTTTGCGGTCTTCTCGTTCTCCGTGCCGGGGCACCGGGGCACCGGGGCACCGGGCTGTGCCGCTTCGCTCGTCGCATTGTCTCGCTCATGTCAAGAGAGGGGAGGTCGCGCGTCCCTCGGGCCGCCCCGGTACGGGATGCCGCTGGTCCTCGGGATCAAGGTGCGGTAGGTTAGGTTAGGCAAACCTAAGTTATTCGTTGCGGAGGACTCCGGATGCGTCACTTCCTCAGCCGTGCCGGCGCGCCGTCAGCCGCCGAGCGCGTACGCTCGATCCTGGCCGCCGCCCACTCGATGACCGTGGTCAGCGACGGACGCGGCCACGAGGTGCGCCGGCTGGACGGCCTCGGCGCCATGGGGCACTTCCACCTCCACGCCCCGTGCGAGAGCGGCGGCGCCTCGACCGGCACGCGGGTCCCGGTCCGGCTCGAACTCACCGACATCGCCCCCACGCCCGTGCGGGACCGGCTGCGCGCCCGGGTCACGCTGACCGGAGTGCTGGGCGCCCCGTACGACGCCGAAGCCACCGAGAGCACCTGCATGGAGTTCGGGCAGGCCGTCCTGGAGGACGCCGCCGGACGCTCGTACGTGACGCTCCCGGAGCTGGAGACGACCGAACTCGACCCGCTGGCGCTGTGCGAGGCGGGCATGCTGACCCATCTCGTCGACGAGCACGCCGACTTGGTGCCCCGCCTGCTGCGGCTCGTCCGCCCGCGCCCCGAGGGCGGTGTGCGGCGGGTGCTCCCGCTGGCCGTCGACCGCTACGGCCTGACCCTGCGCCTGGAGTACCGGCGCACCCACCGCGACGCCCGTGTGCCGTTCCGGACCCCGGTACGGCACATCGACCACGTCGGGACCCAGATCCACGCCCTGCTCGCGGCCTCGCGCCGCATCTCCCACACCGGCCGGATGCCGGCCTGAGCCGAAAGGCCGAGACATGACGTCGTCGAGTGTCGTCCCGTACCGCATGCCCGACGCGGTGCCGGTGCCGGACGACAGCCCCTGCTGGACCATCGATCCGCACCGCTCGGCGCTCCTCGTGGAGCACATGCAGAAGCCCGTCCTGCGCGCCCTGCGCGACACCGCGCCGGTCGGTGAACTCGTCGCCAACATAGGCAGATTGGTGCACTGCGCGCGCTCCGGCGGAGTGCCCGTCCTCTATGTGACCGCGGCGCCCGGCAGACAGGTGGGCGGGAAAGGCGTACGGGCCGCCGCCCGGCCGGATCCGGTCCCGCCGGAGGACGAGTTCGCCGCGGCGGAGGCGCGCGCGGTCGTCGAGGTGCTCCAGCCGCAGACCGGCGACACGGTCCTGACCGCCAAGCGCTACAGCGCGTTCGCCGGGACCCGGCTGCGGTCGCGACTGAAGGAGCTGGGACGCGACCAGTTGGTGGTCGTCGGCGCGACGGCACGCACGGACGTCCTGCTCACCGCGGCCGACGCCTGGATGCAGGACCTGCGCCCCGTGGTCGTCGCCGACGCCGTGGCCGACCGCACCGCCGCCCACCACGCGATGGCCGTCCAGTGGCTGGCCGACACCTGCTCCATGGTCACCCTCACCGACTCCGTGGCGGCGGCGTTCCGTGCCCGTACCGGCTCCCCGCAGGCCGCGGCGACCTGAACGGCCCGCGGACGACCGGTCATCGGTCCCGCGGACGGCCGGTCACCGGCCCCGCGGCCGTACCGTCATCCGGATCCCGTCCCGTGCCTACAGGACGAACCGTTCCTCCGGGGTCACCTCGTGTCCCGGTGCGGGGGAGAAGCGCAGGCGGGCGAGGAGGACGGCCAGGACGAGCCGGGCCTCCACCGTGGCCAGGGCGGCGCCCTCGCAGCCGCGCGGGCCGAAGCCGAAGGGGATGTGGGCGAGCCGCGGGCGCCCGGCCGCCGCGCCGGGCGCGAACCGTCCGGGATCGAACCGCTCCGGCTCGGGCCAGTACGCGGCGTTCAGGTGCACCGCCCAGAACGGCAGGAACACCGCCGTCCCCGCCGGGATCGCGTACGGCCCGACGGCCAGGTCCCCGGTGGCCTCGCGCGCGCCGTACGGGCCGGGCGGGAACAGGCGCATCGACTCCTTCGGCACCATGCCGAGATACGTGAGCCGCCGCAAGTCGCCGTAGCCGGGCGCGGCGCGCCCGCCGAGCACCCGGTCCAGCTCGGCACCGACGCGGTCGGCCACCTCGGGGTGGCGGCCCAGCAGGTGCGGCGTCCAGGAGACGGCGACACCGGTGGTGTGGTGGGCGGCGAGCAGCGTCACCCTCACGGTGTCCCGGATCCGCGCCGGACTCTCCCCCGCCTCGGCGAGCGCCCCGATCACATTGCCCCGTAGAGCCGGCCGGGGTACTCGGTCAGCACCTCCTCGAACGCGGCGACGACACGGTCCGCGTCCGTACCGGCGTCCGCGCCGCCGAGCGCGAACCCGCAGATCATCCGGAGCGACAGCGCGGCCAACTCCTGCTGGAGCTACACCGGTTCACCTCGGGCTGTGCGGCGAGGCGGTCCGCTCACCCGTTCACCCGGTCACCCAGCGTCCCGGCATCGTGGCGTCCCGGCAACCCTGCGCCGGGGGAGGGAGCGGTACGCCGCCCCCTCCGGCCCCCGCCGCCGCTTCACGCCGGTTCGGCCCCCGCCGGAGCGGCGTCCCTCAGCTCGCGTTCCTCCGCCGCCGCCAGCCAGAAGAACACCGGCGGCAGGCCGAGTTCGGGCACCGTCAGGACGAGCTGGAACCACTGCGGGCGGCCGTCCACGGCGAGCGAGAGCAGTCGGCCCGCGCCGCCCAGCAGGAACACACCGGCCAGCCATCGCACCGCCTGGGCGGGGATCGGACGCTGCCGCGCCGCCCACAGCCAGGCCAGTCCGTAGCCGACGAAACTGGATCCCATGAACCGGCCCCAGCTGTCGACCGTCGCCCCCGCCGAACCGGCCCCGGGGATCGCCGCGTTGCCGAGGGCCACGTGATACAGGCCGATCGCCACACAGGCCCAGCCCATCAGCCGGGTGAGTACGCGCAGAGTCCTGGCCATCGGGGGCCTCCCCGTCGTCGCGGTGGAATCCGGTCGGCGTGCGGCTCCTACAGTGGGTGCACTAGTAGACGTGTGTCAACTAAGCTGCGCGCGTGTCCCCTCGCCAGCGCCTCACGCCCGACGCCCGCCGCGCCCAGCTCCTCTCCGTCGGCGCGCGGCTCTTCGCCGCGCACCCGTACGACGATGTGCCGATGGAGCAGGTCGCCGCCGAGGCGGGTGTCTCCCGCGCCCTGCTGTACCGCCATTTCCCCAGCAAGCACGCCCTGTTCGCGGCCGTGTACCGGCAGGCGGCGGACCGGCTGCTCGCGCAGACCCGGCTCGACCCCGCCGACTCCCTGGCGGAACAGCTCGTCCAGGGCATGGACGTCCACCTCGACTACTTCGTGGCCAACCGCAACGCGGTCCTCGCCGCCAACCGGGTCCTCGCGGGCGATCCGGTGATCCAGACGATCATGACGGACGAGCTGGACGCGCTCCGGGCGCGGCTGCTCGCCGTGCTCCCGCTCGCGGACGAGGGCGCCCGCGCGGCCGTGTCCGGCGTCCTGAAGAGCTGGCTGGTCTTCGTCCGGGTCCTGTGCGTCGACTGGCTCACCCAGGAGACCTGTACCCGTGAGCAGGTGCGCGACGTCTGCGTCGGCGCGGTTCTCGGCGCCCTGCGCCCCCTCCTCGACCTGGACCCCGCCCCCGGCCACGGCTCCGCCCCCGACCGGCCGCACGGTGCCCCGGACCCGGCGCCGCCGCTTCCCCCGGACCGGGTGCGGCAGGCGAACATCTGATGTCGCTGACTGAACGGTCGGAGAAATCCTGCCGCGCATGGTTATGCGGTGCGGTATTGGCGATCTAGCCTTCCGCGCATGTCTGATGTTTCCCGCCGCAAGGTCCTCGGCGCACTCTCCGGTGGTGCCGCGCTCTCCCTCCTGCCCCCGTCCCTGCACCAGGCGATGGCCGCGCCCATGCCCCGGGGCGGCCTGCGTGCCATCGAGCATGTGATCGTCCTGATGCAGGAGAATCGTTCCTTCGACAACTACTACGGAACGCTCAAGGGCGTGCGCGGCTTCGGCGACCGTACGCCGCTGCGCCTGCCCAGCGGGGACAGCGTCTTCGAGCAGCCGCGCGCCCAGGGCGGCAAGGTGCTGCCGTTCTCCGCGCGCCGGGCGGCGGTCGACGCGGGCCGCAAGGAGAGCGACATCCAGTACCTGGGATCGCTCGCGCACGGCTTCTCCGACGCCAACCAGGCCCGCGGCAAGGGCTGGTGGAACGACTGGGTCGCCGCCAAGACGCAGAGCACCATGGCCTTCTACGACCGGCAGGACATCCCGCTCCAGTACGAACTGGCCGACCGCTTCACCATCTGCGACTCCTACTTCTGCTCCGTCTACGGCTCGACCAACCCCAACCGCCTCTACCTGTGGTCCGGCAAGACCGGCTACGAGCCGGACGGCGTCAACCGCGCCGTCACCAACGCGGCCTACGACTACAACCACGCCGGCTACGACTGGACGACGTACCCCGAGCGTCTGGAGGCCGCCGGTGTCTCCTGGCAGATCTACCAGGAGTGGGACAACTTCACCGACAACGCGGTGGAGTACTTCCGGCCGTGGAAGGAGATCGGCCGCAAGATCCTCGCCAAGGTCACCGGCAAGTACGCCACCACCGAGCAGTTCTACGACAGCCTTCCGGGCATGACCGTCGCACAGCGCACGACCGCGCTGGCCGAGTTCCAGCGGGGCGTCGACGCGCTGACCGAGGCCGAGCGGCGGCTCTTCCGGCGCGGCGCCTACCGTTCCGAGCCGGACACGCTCGTCGACCGCATCCGGTCCGACATCAAGGCGGGCACCCTGCCGAAGGTCAGCTGGGTGGTGCCGACCGCGGCGCTGTCCGAACACCCCAGCAGCTCCACCCCGGTCGGCAGCGCCAACCTCGTCTACGACCTCCTCGACGCCATCGCGAGCGACCCGAAGACCTGGTCGAAGACGGCGCTGTTCATCAACTTCGACGAGAACGACGGCTACTTCGACCACGTGCCCGCCCCCGTCGCGCCCAAGCCGGCCTCCGGCAACGGCGACGACTGGTTCAACGGCAACCCCGTCGGCCCCGGCCCGCGCGTGCCCATGACCGTCGTGTCGCCGTGGACCGTGGGCGGGTTCGTCAGCTCGGAGGCGTTCGACCACACCTCCGTCATCCGCTTCCTGGAGAAGTGGACCGGCGTCCACGAGCCCAACATCAGCGACTGGCGCCGCAGCGTGTTCGGCGACCTGACCTCCGCCTTCGACTTCCACCGCGGCCAACGCCAGCCCCAGGTCGAGCAGCCCGGACCGGTGCCCGCCGCCGTCGGCCGCTGGAACCCCGTACCGCCCAAGGAGCAGGCGCTGCCCCGGCAGGAGGAGGGCACGCGCCGGACGCGCCCCCTGCCCTACCGGCTCTCGCTGCGGACCTCCCTCACCCGCTCCGGGCTGCGCCTGCACCTGGGCAACCAGGGCACCGTGGCCGCCCCGTTCACCGCCTATCCCGGTGACGGCAGCGCCCCGAGCACCTGGACGGTGGCCGCCCGCAGGAGCACCGACACCACGGTGGAGTACGGCGCCGACGGCTACGACCTCCAGGTCCGCGGCCCCGGCTGGTCCACCTGGGAGCTGCGCGGGACGGGCGTGGGCGCCGACGCGTACCTCGTGGAGCACCCGGCCGCCGGACAGGCGGAGATCGTCTGCACCAACTCCTCCTCCCGCACCCGCACCCTGCTCGTCGGCGAGTCGGTCTACGCCCACCGGCACGGCGGCGCGGTGCACACCGTCACCCTCGCGCCCGGCAGGTCCCGCGGTGTCCGGCTCCGCCTCGCGGACCACGGCTGGTACGACATCGCCGTCCTGGACCGGGACGACCCGGCCTTCCTGCGCCGGATGACCGGACGGCTGGCGGACGGCGAGCCCGGTGTCACCGACCCGGCGACCGGCACCGCCCCCGCGCTGTCCGCGTCGATCGGCCTGCCCGCCGCGCTGCCGCCCCTGGACACGCCGTTCACCCAGGGGAACCCGACCGAGGTCGTCGTCACCGTACGCAACCAGGACCGGGGCCGGCTCGACACGCTCTCCGTCGCGCTGCTCGCCCCCTCCGGCTGGTCGGTGAAGCAGACCGGTACGGCCCCCAGGCGGCTCGCGGGCGGGGAGTCGGCCGAGGTGCGCTTCACCGTCACGCCCTCCGACACGGCCACCGCGGGCCGGCTGGCCGTCGCCGCGCACGCGGAGGGCGGTGGCCTGCTCAGGTGGGCCGACGCACGGGTGCGGACGGCGGTCGCCCCCGCCATGAGCGTCACGCTCGCCGGGCCCGCCGCCTCGCCGGGCACCGACGGCACCGTGCTCTCGCCGGGCCGCCCCACCACGGTGACCGCCACCGTCACCAACGCCGGCGGCACCCCGCTCACCGGTCTGGCCGCCACCCCGGCACTTCCCGCGGGCTGGAGCGCCACCGTCCGGGGCACCGCGCCCACCTCGGTACCGGCCCGCTCGTCGGCGACCCTGAGCTGGGACGTGACCGCCCCCGCCACCGCGGCCCGCGCCTCCGGCACGCTCACGGCGGCCGTGAAGGCGAAGCTGCGCGGCACCGACACGCAGGTGTCGGCGTCCCTGCCCCTGCGGACCGGCCCCGTCCTGACCGGGTACCTGCTCGCGGAGGACTTCGAGTCCCTCGCTCCCGCGCTGGCACCCGCCGCCGACCTGAGCCGGCCCGGACTGCTCGGCTGGACCCCGACCGCGCCCAAGGGCTGGACGGTCACCAACGCGCCCGGCATGCCGCAGGGCACCCGGGAACTCCAGGGCTGGACCTTCCTGTCCAAGCAGTTCTGGTTCCCCGGCGGGCAGGACCGGCCCGCGTTCAGCCGCTCGCTCGGCGTCGTCGCCGTCGCCGACCCCGACGACTGGGACGACACCGGCAGCCCGTCCGGCCGGGGCCGCTTCGACTCGACGCTGACCAGCCCGGCGGTGGCCCTGCCCGCGGGCACCGCCACCCTGCACCTCGGCTTCGACTCCCACTACCGGCAGGAGAGCCCGCAGGAGGCCGAGGTCACCGTCGAGTTCGACTCCGGCGAGAAGGTGCAGCTGCTGCACTACAGCAGCGCCGCCACGGGCAACACCAACCTGGGCAAGGACCAGGAGAACCGCCTCGTCACGCTCTCCTGCCCGGTCCCGGCCGGCGCCACCTCGGTGAAGGCGAACTTCCGCGTCTTCAACGCGGGCAACAACTGGTTCTGGGCCATCGACCACATCCGTCTGGGCACCGGCCCGATCGCCGACGCCTGATCCGCCCGGGGGCCGGGCACACCCGGCCCCCGATCCCACTGCCGTCCCTTCCTCGTCCCTTCCCCTGTCCTTTGCGGCCCTCCCCGGCCCGTCCGACGCCGTACGCGTCGGGCGGGCCGGTCCTGTGCCCGGTCCTGTGTCCGGTCCTCCCGTGTCCGGGCTGTCGGGCACGCCCGGACCTCCTGGGCTCCCGGGAGTACGGGCCGTCAGGAGAACGGCCCCTCCGCGGTGAAGCGGCGCAACTGGCGGGCGAAGGTCTCGGCCTCCTCGGGCGGCCAGGAGTCGAGGCTGCGCGCGATGTGCCGGACCAGGCGCTCGCGCAGCTCGCCCACGGTCCGTTCGCCCTCCTCGGTGAGGACCAGGAGCGAGGCGCGGCGGTCGGCGGGATCCGGCTCCCGGCGGACGAGTCCGGCCGCCTCCAGACGGGACGCGCGCCGGGTGACGCCGGAGCGGTCGAGACCGACCTCCGACGCCAGGTCGGCCGCGCTGCGCGGCCCGGTCCGGGCCAGCGCGCTGAGCACCGGATACGTCAGCTCGTCCAGCGCCTCGCCCATGCCCTCGGTCAGCCGGCCGTGCAGCTTCGTGCGCGTCGTACGTCTGAGCAGCACGCCGAGCGCGTCGGCGATCTCTTGTCCCACTCGGTTCTCCACCCTCGGAACAATAGCGTGCGCGGTGCACGCTTCTGGTGCTAGGGTCCTCTTAAGAGCGTGCGCGGCGCACGCATTCTGGAAAGGTGGACCCATGTCCCGCACCGACATCCGCACCGCACTCACCGACCTGCTCCTCACCCCCGGCCTCACCGTGGAGGAGGCGGCCGGGCGGCACTTCACCCCCGACTACCGGCAGCGCACCGACGGCGACTGGGCCGACCGCGCCGCATTCCTCGACCACATCACCCACCTGCGCACCGTCGTCGACGGCGGCCGCGTCGAGGTGCACGAGGAGCTGCGCGACGGCACCCGCTACGCCGACCGGCACACGGTGCACATCACCAAGAAGGACGGCTCGGCCGTGGCCATGGAGGTCTATCTGTTCGCCGAACTCGCCGCCGACGGACGCTTCCGCCGTATCGAGGAGACCACCCTGATGCTCCAGGGCGCCGAGGACGACCGGACGCTGGGCAGCGCCCGCTGACACCGCACGGCGTCCCCGGCGGCCCGGCACCGGCCGGGGCCCGCCCCTCCCGGCTCAGCGCGCGGCGTCCGCCAGCGAGAGCAGGAGGTGCGCGGACTCCGGCCGGTAGAAGTCCGAATGGGCGCCGCCCGTGACGCGGTTGCCCTCGACGAACAGCTTCGTGGCGTCGATGTTCACGAGCCGCTTGCCCTCGGGGAACACATACGGGGTGCCGACGCCGTGGACGGTCAGCCGTCCGATCTGCCCGGCCGGGGCGGTCGCCCCGAGGTGCCCGACGGCGTTCTGCTTCTCGCTGCGGCGGTGGTAGAAGCCGAGGGCCGTGTCGGAGGGGGAGTAGGTCATCGCGACCGGCGCGTTGAGCACGCTCGGCCCGAGGATCGCGCTGTACGGCTCCCGTGCGAAGGCGTCGGCGGGCAGCGCCGCCTGGAAGAGGGTGAGGCTGTCCAGGGTCCACGGGTAGGCGCTGTCCCCCCAGTCCCAGGCGAGGGTGTCGGGGCCGCCCCGGGCCAGGCGTTCGGTCGCCTCCAGGATGCCGTGCAGCAGGAAGCGGCTGCCGAAGGAGTGGCCCACGCAGTGCAGATACTGCCCATAGGAGCCGGTCAGGACGTCCGGGCCGGGCTCGGGCATGTCCCGGTGGTCGTTGAAGTACCCGAGCACGGCTCCCAGAATCCGCGGCACCTGGCCGTCCAGGGACATCGACGCCGTGCGGTCGCGGATCGTGCGGTAGTCCAGCGGCAGCCGCCTGTCGGCCGACGGCCAGCGTACGCACACGAACTGCGGGCGGAAGCCGTCGATGCGCGGATACGCGCCGGGCTGCTCGTCCCACACCGACTCGACCAGGGAGAACAGCCTCCGGGCGTCGGCCTCGGCCCGCTCGGCTGAGGTCCGCCAGCCGTGGACGTAGAGGAAGATGTCGGTGGTGTCCTCGCGCAGTCCCAGCCGCTGCTCCAGATGCCCGGGTACGTCGTCGGCGGTGACGCGGCCACGGCCGCCGGGCCGCAGCAGATGCCCGTCCGCGTCCAGGTCGATCACGTTCCACTGCGGTCCGGCGCCGGTCATGGGCTCCCCGTCTCGGCTATCAGGCGGCTGTCGATACCCCGTACCAGGGTGAACGCCAGACCGAGCGGCGTGGCGTGCTGGGAGATGAACTCCTGGGTGAGATGGCGCATCACCGGGGCCGCGCACTCGCCCTTGAAGAACTCCTCGAAGAACCGGCAGGTGAAACGGCTGGCGAACTGTGTACTGACCTCTATCTGCGGGCCGATGACACACCCCACGCCGAGTTCGAAGAACGGTCGCGCCAGGCCCTCCTGGAAGTACATGCCGACGCGGCCGCCCTCGCAGACCATCATGAAACACAACGGGTTGCTCAGCCGTTCGCTCCGGTCGCAGGCCCAGTCGTGTATGTCGTCGGCGTAGATGGGCTCGTTGTCGCTGAGGACGACCTTGGCCTGATGCTCCCCTCTGCGGTCGGTACGGACCCCGGTGCCGTGCGCGCCGAAGACGAGTACGTGGTGGTCCGAGTCCCGTGCGATCAGCGACGCGGAGGTCTGCGGCTTCGTGTGGTGCTCCTGGCAGTCGGCATGGGTCTCGACGACGTTGCGCACCGGCTGGAGCGGGCAGGTGTCCGGCTGGTCCCTGTTCTCCAGCCGGGTGTCGAAGTGCAGACTGGCCCTCGGCCGCTCCGTCCCGTAGTGGATGAAGGGGTCGTAGTCCGGGACGCAGCCGAGGTTGTGCTCCACGATGTGCGTGTAGCCGAGGAAGCCGGTCCACTGGCCCGGAGCACCGGCGTTCAGGAGCGCGCCGGGATCGGGGTGCAGATAGAGCATGCCCCACGGGACGAAGAGGTCCTCGGAGGTGACGGTGATGGTCTGCGGGCCGCTGCGCAGGGCCTGGGCCAGGGCCTCTTCCAGGCGCTTCAGGCCGTTGTCCCCCTTGCGGAACAGCAGCCGGTACAACGACTGCCCCGCAAGGGCCAGTTCGGTGCAGACCGTGGCGAGTTCGCTCTCCGCGTCCCGCGCGCCGACGGTCTGGGCGGGGAAGCCGTCGTAGACGTAGCGGCCGGCGACCCTTCGCCGCACGACCTTCTCTGCCCACTGGTCGTGCAGGTTCGCGACGCCCGCCGCCACGTCCCGCTGGCTGCACTTCAGGAGTCCCTTGTACGGCGCGTTGCCGTCGTAGGGCAGCGCGGGCCCGTGGGCCCGCACACTGTATCCGCCGTGTGTCGCCTCGAATTCCAGGAATATGGTTCTTTCCTGTAACCGCCCCGGGTGCGACCGCGGGAGTCGCTCAAGGTTCTCGTACGCGTCGTCCAGCTCAAAATCGAGTTCGACGTCAGATGGCATGTTCAGTGTTCCGCACCGTCCCCGTCGGTGACATCCAGCGTGCTCTTGATGCGCTGGATCACGGCCCCGTCGGCACTGCGCACCACGTCGATGCGCAGCGTCAGCGGTTCGGCGGTACGGGGAGTGATCCGGAAGTCCTCCGGCGGAGTTCCGCGGTCGTCCGTCAGCCGGGTGTGGATGACGGACGGGCTGACCTTCGCCGAGCCGGCTCCTATGCGCAGCGTGAGGTCGAGGGGGTTGTCGTCGGTGGCGTCGTCCGGCCGGGGGACCCAGTCCCTGCCGTCCGGCTGGTAGTTGAACGTCACCCGGAAGCGCCGTCCGACCCGCAGCGGCATGGAGCCCTCGGCGACCCGCAGCCGGGCCCGGTGGCCCCGGTGCACCGGTCCGCGCCGGGGCGCGGGGCCCTCGCCGCCGGATCCGGACTCCTGGCGGCCGGCGGCGGGCGAGGGGGCGGGGGCCGGAGCGGGGGGCCGCGGTGCGCGCGGCAGCCGTACACCGGCGTCCGGGGACCGCGGTGTGCCGGACTCGTCCGTGCCGCCCTCGGGTTCGTCCAGCAGTACGGGGTCGAGGATCGAGGAGAGCGCCTCCCCGGGCTGGGTGGGCAGATCGCCGGGGATGCTGTCCCGCAGGAGGCTCGCCCAGGTCCGTACGGGCCCGGCGTCGTCCAGACAGGTGATGGCGGCGCCGGGGAAGTCGAAACGCCAGTTCCCGGCGGAGGGGGCCACGCTGCCCCGGAGGCGGTCGGCCATCCACGGCACGGGGTACCGGTCGTCGTCCTCGGTGTCCGTCCCGGTCAGGAACTCCGGCTCCGCCGCGCCGAGTTGCGCGGAGGTGTCCCACTCCACGAGGAGTCTGCTGAAGCCGGGCCGTGGCTCCTGCGGCGCGAAGTGCTCGGCGAGCGGGGCCGGAGGCGACGACGGGGACGACGAGCAGACGTCGAACATCATCATCACCTTCTCGGCCCGGGTCTTGCGTAACTCCCCCACCAGATCGCTGGCCAGGACGGTCTCCCCGTCCAGCAGTTCCAGGGCCAGATCGAGCACCGTGCCGGAACTTCTCACCGTGCCGTGGCAGGCCAGATAGACCAGGACCATGTTCCGGCCGTGTTCGACGAGTTCGTCCACCGCGTCGAAGAGGTGCTGCCGCGACGTCGGGGCCCTGAGCAGCGAGGCGCTGTCACGGGTGAAGCCGCAGTGGCTGCGCAGCAGGGCCCGGTACACCGTCTCGGCGTCGGCGCTCGGCTCGTACGCGGGTGTGTCCCAGGGGCCGGCGGTCTGCCGCAGCCGGCCCCCGATGGCCAGGGCGTAACGGGAGAGGACCTGGTCCAGCTCCGCGGAGTGCCGCCGGGCCGGCAGCAGGTCCGGCCGCCCCTGCGCGTGGCCCAGCAGGGCGGAGGGGATCAGCGGCCGGCTGAATCCCTGTGCGTTGCGCAGCATGGGCCGCAGATAGCCGCTGCCGCGCATGGCCGCCGCCAGCAGCCGGTACAGCTCCGGCAGGCGCATGCGCGCGCGGCGCTCGTGGGGCTCCGCCCGCAGCAGCGAGGCCAGATGCTGGGTGAAGACGGACGGCGTGTGGCTGTCGGCGGCGAACGCGAACGGCGAGGTGCCGATGGACGAGAGCACCGCGACACGGTCCCTGCTCAACCGGTCGATCTCACGCTGGAGCAGCTTGCGGCGCACGCTCTCCGCCGCGCCCGGGACCAGGCAGGTGTCCAGGATCAGCAGCCGGTCCCGGCCGGGCGACCGGGTCATGGTGCTCACCAGTTCGCGGGCGGGCAGCCATTCGGTGGGGCGGCCGTCGCCCGGGTCCAGGGCCAGGTGCAGCCGGCCCTCCGGACCGAGACGGCAGTGCCCTGTCCAGTAGACCAGCAGCCCGTCCCCCGAGGCCGCGTTGTCCGCGACCTGGCCGAGGGCGTCCGCGCCGGACCGGGGGACGACCGTGTGGCAGGTGTCCGGATCCACTCCGGCGGCATCGGGCCCGGTCAGCGCCTTCGCCAGCAGCTCGGCGTTCCGCCGCGTACCCGCGGGCAGCGAAGGGCCGTCCACCTGTCCGCCCTGGAACAGGACATGCTGGGTCACGAACGGTGCCATCAGGTCCCCCCCTCGTCACCCGAGCACACTCGCTCGATGGTAAATGTATCGGTCGCTTAAAGGGGAACTTTCGCGATTTCGGCTGGATATCTTTTGTTCGGCCTCCTGGGGCGGAACATATCTGGAGTGCCGCCCGTGCCGCCCGATGCGCCGAAACGGTTTTTCATGATTCCGCGCCGCCCGGGTGAAGGGGAATGTCCGGTCGGGCGGCGCGTGCGGGTCCGGCCGCCCGCACCGCCCGGCACCCGGCGGATCACACCTCGGGCACCGGCACCGCGGTCCGCCCGGCCCCGGACGCCGCCGCCGGGTCCCAGCCCTCGCGCGGTACGGAGGCCAGCAGCAGCCGCGTGTACGCGTGCTCCGGATCGGTCAGGACGCGGCCGGTCGGACCCTGTTCCACCACCGTGCCGCGGCGCATCACCAGCGTCTCGTCGGTGATGTGCTGCACCACGGACAGGTCGTGGCTGACGAAGACGAGGGCGACACCGGTGTCCCGCCGGATCTCGGCGAGGAGCTGGAGGATCTGCGCCTGGACGGAGACGTCGAGCGCGGCGACCGCCTCGTCCAGGACCAGGATCCGCGGCCGCACGGCGAGCGCCCGTGCGATGGCGAGGCGCTGGCGCTGGCCGCCGGAGAGCGCGTGCGGCCGGGCGTCCGCCTCCCGGGAGCCGAGCCCGACCTGGTCGAGCAGGGACTCGATGTGCGGATCCTCCGCGGGATGGCCGTGCAACCGCAGTGCCACGCGCAGACATTGACGTGCCGTCAGGCGCGGGTCGAGCGAGACGTACGGGTCCTGGAACACCATCTGGATCTCCCGGGCCCGCACGAGCCGGTCGCGCCGGGCGCGCCCACGGCGGCCCGGTGTGCGGTCCGCGCCGTCCACCGCGACCGTGCCCCGGTCGGGCCGCACCAGCCCGACGAGGGTGCGGGCGACGGTGCTCTTGCCCGATCCCGACTCGCCCACGATCCCGAGCGATCCGCCCCGGGGCACCGTGAAGGACACGTCGTCGGCGGCGGTGAGCCGGCCGCCGCCGGGCAGCCGGTAGGTCTTGCGCAGACCGGCCACGGCGAGCAGCGGGACGGTGTCGGGCGCCGTCGTGGTGGCATGGGTCATCGGGCGCTCCCGGTGCTCTGGAGGAGGAGGCGTCGGCAGGCCGCCGTACCGCCGCCGGCCACCGCCACCGGCTCCGGCCGCCAGGTCTCGCAGTCGGGCTCGGTGTGCGGGCAGCGCGCGGTGAACGGGCAGCCGGGGAACGCGTCGGCGAGGGACGGCGGGCGGCCGGGGATCGGGCGCAACGCCCGCTTCGTGTCGCCCAGTTCGGGTGAGCAGGCCAGCAGGCCCTGGGTGTAGGGGTGCCGGGCGTCGGCGAACAGCCTGCCGCCGCGCTGCTCCTCCACCACGCGGCCCGCGTACATGACGTACACGCGGTCGCAGTAGGCGGCGGCCAGATGCAGGTCGTGCGTGATGAACAGCAGTCCCAGTCCGCGCTGTTCGCGCAGGGTGCGCAGCAGGGCGAGGATGTCGGCCTGGGTGGTGACGTCCAGGGCGCTGGTGGCCTCGTCGGCGAGGAGCAGCTCCGGTTCGGCGGCGAGCGCGCCCGCGATGACGACACGTTGCAGCATGCCGCCGGAGAGTTCGTGGGGGTGCCGGCGCAGTTGCCCGGCGGGGTCCGGCAGGCCGACGGCGCCGAGGAGTTCGACGGCGCGCTCGCGGTCGGCGCGCTTGTCCCGGCGGCCGGTGCGGGCGAGCCGTTCGAGCAGGAAGTCGCCGATGCGGCGTACGGGGTTGAGGGCCGAGCGCGGGTCCTGGTGGACCATGGCGACGCTGCGGGAGCGGTGTTCGCGCAGCCGCGCGCCGGTCAGCGACAGCACGTCGGTGCCGTTGACCCGGACCTGCCCCTCGGCGTGCGCGTCCTCGGGGTGCAGGCCCAGCACGGCCTTGGCGGTGGTGGACTTGCCGGAGCCGGACTCTCCGACGAGGCCGACGACCTCCCCGGCGCCGACCCTGAGGCGGACGTCGGCCAGCAGCGGCCGGGCGGTGCCGGGCAGGGTCAGGGTGAGGTTCTCGATGTCGAGCAGCACGGGGGTTACCTCCTGGCGCCGAGCCGGTCGGCGGCCCAGACGCCGACCACGTTGAAGGCCACCACGACGGCGGCGACGGCGGTGCCCGGCACGAGTGCGGGCAGCAGGGCACCTTGGACGATGGCGGCCTGGCCCTCCTGCACCATCAGCCCCCAGTCGGAGCTGGGCGGCTGGGCGCCGAAGCCGAGGTAGCTGAGGGTGGCGAGGCTCATCAGCGCCTCGCCGAACAGGACGACGAGGTATCCGACGATCGAGCGGGCGAGGTTGGGCACCAGGTACGACACGCAGATGCGCGGCCCGCCCATACCCTGGACGCGGTAGGCGTCGATGTACGACTTGGACCGCTCGGCGAGGGCCACGCTGCGGGTGTACTTGGCGATGGTCGGGGCGAAGGCCAGCCCGAGGGCGACCACGGACGTGGTCATCCCGGTGCCGAACACGGCGATGATCAGGACGACGAACAGCAGCCCGGGGAAGGCGTACATGACGTCGGTGATCCGGGAGACCAGCGCGTCCGTCCAGCCGCCGCGCCAGGCGGCGAGCGTGCCCAGGGTGACGCCGAGGACGGCGGCGAGCAGGAGCAGCAGCAGCGGTGCGAGCAGGCTGGTCCGGGCGCCGTACAGCACCCGGGAGAGCAGGTCCTGTCCCGAGGCGTCGGTGCCGAGCGGGTGCGCGCCGGTGGTGCCGACCAGCGAGGACGACAGGTCGACGGCGTCGGGCGCGTAGGGCGCGAGCAGCGGGGCGAGGGCGGCGGCCAGGACGACGAGTCCGAGGAAGGTCCCGGCGACGCTCACGCCCCAGGGGCGGCGGGGGCGCCGGGGCCCGGGGAGGAGGACGCCGGCGGGGACGGCGGCGGTCATGCGGTGCTCCTCATGGCTTTCAGGCGCGGGTCGAGCAGCGGGTGCGCGAGGTCCACGGCGGTGGTGACGACGACGTAGGAGGTGACCATCAGCAGCAGGACGGCCTGGGCCACGGGGAAGTCGTGGCTGTTGATGGCGCCGACCAGCAGCGAGCCGATGCCGCTGATCCCGAAGACGGTCTCGATGGCGACGGTCCCGGCGAGCATGCCCGCGGTGACCAGGCCGCACATGGTGACGATGGGGCCGAGGGCGTTGCGCAGCACATGCCGGCGGACGATCTCCCGTTCGGGCAGGCCCGCCGCCCGTGCCACCGCCACGTGTTCGGCGGCGCCCGCGTCGGTCATGGCCTGCCGGGTGACCCGGCTGATCACGGCGAGCGCGCCGAGGGCCATGGCGACGGCGGGCAGCGTGAGGTGGTGGACGCTGCCGGTGAAGCCCTCGCCGCCGCCGGTCACCGGGAACCAGCCGAGCCGCACACCGAACAGGGCGACCAGGGCGATGCCGCCGACGAAGGAGGGCACGGACGCGGTGAGGGTGGTGGCGCCGACCACGGCCGAGTCGACCCAGGTGCCGCGCCGCACCGCCGCGAGGACACCGGCGCCCACGCCGAGCACCACGAACAGCACGGTGGCGTAGGCGACGAGGAACAAGGTGGTGGGGAAGCGGGCGGCCAGCAGGTCGGAGACCTGGTCGCCGTACTGGAAGGAGCGGCCGAGGTCGAGGTGGAGGCAGTCCAGCAGCCAGCGCCCGTACTGGACGACGAGCGGTTCGTCCAGGTGGTACTGGGCGCGTACGGTGGCCAGCCGCTCCGGGGTGAGTTTGTCGCGGCCCCCGGCCAGGAAGACGGCGGGGTCGCCGGGGGCGGCGTAGACGGCGGCGAAGATCACGAACGAGGCCGCGAGGAGGGTGGCCGCGAGACCCGCGAGCCGCCGTCCGGTCCGCCGCAGCACAGCGGTGAGCATGGCGGTTCAGCCCTTCTTCGCGCCGAGGCGGGCGGCCCAGGGCGAGTAGAGGTACGCCATCGAGGCGGGCGGTCCGGTGAGGTCGCCGTTCAGGACGAGGACGGTCGGCATCTGCGCGACGGGGATCCACACCGCCGCCCGGCTGAACCGCTTCTGGATGTCGACGACCAGCGCGGCGCGTTCGGCGTCGTCGATGGTGCGCAGCGCCCGCTCCACCTCGGCGTCGTAGTCGGAACTCTTGTACCCCACCCAGTTGTTGGAGCTGGTGGAGAGCCCGTTGTCGTAGAAGCCGAGCGGGTCGCTCTTGGAGATGTACCAGTCGGCGACCAGGACGTCGATGCCGGAGCGGGCCTCCTTGTCGCCGTAGAACTCCCCGTAGGTGGCGCTCGGGACGGTCTTGATCCGGGCCTTGAGGCCGAGCTGGGTGAGGGCGGCGCGGACGGCGTTGGCGATGACGAGCCGCCCCTGGGTGCTGTCGGTGCCGATCACGATCGGGCTGTCGGGCTTGGTCCTCGCCTTCTTGACCAATTCCTTGGCGGCGGCGAGGTCGGGCTCGGCGGGGGCGTCGGTGAGCTGCTTCTGCGCGGCCTCGAAGGTGGCCTTCTCGTAGCCCCAGGCGCCGGAGCCGACCGGGGTGGCCCAGGGTTCGACCAGTCCGCCGTAGCCGGATCTGGCGATGCCGGTGCGGTCCAGGGCGAGCGAGAGGGCCCGGCGGATGTCGGGGTCGGCGAGTCCGCCGCGTTCGGTGGGGATCAGGGCGAGGGTGGCCGTGCTCGGCCCGTAGTACTGCTTCAGGCCGGGCTTGCCGAGGAGGGCGGCGGCCGTGCTGACGGTGTCGAGGTAGGCGCCGTCGGCGGCGTGGGTGCTGAGCGCGTTGACCATGGCGCTGTCCTCGGCCCACCGGAAGACGACCCGTCCGGTCAGCGGCTTCTCGCCGTGGTAGCCGTCGTAGCGGGTGAGGGTGAGGGAGTCGCCGGACTTCCAGGAGGACAGTTCGTACGGCCCCGAGCACGCGTCCTTCTGCCCGGGGGTGCCGAAGTCCTTCCCGGCCTTCTCCACCTGCTCCTTGTCGTAGACGAGCCCCGCGTCGCCCGCGAGGGCCTTGGTGAACAGGGCGTCGGGCTGCTTGAAGCGGACGGTGATCTCGCGGGCGCCGGTCTTCGCCATCGCGCTGACGTTCTCGAACTCGTCGGACTGCTCCATCTCCGGGGCGGCGTGGCGGCGCAGGGAGAACAGGACGTCGTCGGCGGTCATGGTGGAGCCGTCGTGGAAGGTGACGCCGTCGCGCAGGGTCAGCACGAGCGTCCTGGCGTCGGGTCTGGTCTCCTTCGCCACCAGGGACGGCTGTACGGACATGTCGGGCTGGAGCTGGTAGAGGCGCTCGCAGACGTTGCTGAGGACGGTGCGTCCGGCGCTGCCGCCCTGGGTGTCGAGGTCGAGGGAGTCGGGCTCGTCCTCCAGCAGCCAGTTCACCGAGTCGACGGCTCCGGCGGCGCGTGCGGTGGTGGGAGTGAGCTTGAGCCTGGAGACGTCGACCCCGGCGGCCTTCTCGGACGATCCGGTGTCGGCGCCGGCACAGGCGGCGGTGAGGGTCAGCGCGCCGGCGATGCCGAGGGGCGCGAGACGGGACGTGAGCTTCATGGCGGGCTCCTGGACGGGGCTGAGGCTAAGGGGAGGGGTTTCACAAGGGGTTCAGGCGGAGGCGTGGGGGCCGTCGTAGAGGTTCCAGGGGAGGTGCTGGTACTCGCGGTCGCAGGGGGTGCCGGCCGTGACGTGGTAGTCGCCCGCGGTCAGGTCCACGCAGGAGGAGACCAGCGTCGACCAGTGCCTGACCGGGGGCTTGCGCGGATCGGCGTGGGTGCACAGCGACTCCGGGAAGCCGAGGTGGTCCGACATCGCCTGCTTGATCAGCTTGCGGGACTCCTCCGGGGCGGCGGCCTCGCGCAGCAGCCGCAGCCCCTCCTCGGCGCGCGGCACCCGGACGAGGGAGTCGGGGGACAGCGGCCGGTAGCCGGTGGCGGCCAGCCGGGCGGGCACCCCCGCCTGGTAGTGGTTGCCGTGCACGAGCAGCCCGTCCGACGGGTACAGCCAGCCGTGCCCGGCGGGGGTGGTCTCCACGTCGATGGCGAAGCCCTCCCGGCAGGTCAGCAGGGCGTTGCTGGCGATGTGGGCACGGGCGGTGCACAGCACGTCCAGCGCGTCGGTGATGCTCGACTGGTCGAGGACGGTGCGCCGGATCACGGTCTGCGGCAGTCCCACGGCGTCGTCGAACCGGCCGCCGAGGCCGTTGGCGTTGAGCGCGATCCCGGCGGAGTTGGCGCCCTGGCGGCCGATCTGCCCGGCCTCCACCTGCATGATCAGGGTGGGCTTGGGCGGCTGGACGACGCGCAGCATGACGACGGTTTCGCCGACGCCCGCCCGCCAGTCCCAGTTCTGTCCGGCCCACACATGGCCGTCGCCGCTGGCGGGGCCGTAGGCGGCGAAGGAGGTGCAGCCCTCGGCGGGTTCCTCCGGTGCGGCGCCTTGGGCCCGCATCCGGGCGAAGGAGTCGTCGTAGATGACCTCGCCGCGGGCGTTGAGCGCGAGCACGTCCAGCAGGCCGACACCGGCGCCGTCGGCGATGCCCTGCATCTCCTCCACCAGGTCGGGGGCGTGGGCGCGGACGGGCTCGAGCCAGCGGGCGGCGCGCGCGGTGACCTGGTCCCAGGTCAGACCGGAGGAGGCGCCGAACGCCTCCGCGTAGTAGCCGAGGGCGGTCCGCAACTGCTCGGTGACGGCCTCTCCGTACTGCCGGCCCCGCTGGGACGGGGTCCCGGAGATCTCGACGACCGGAAGGCTGCGTTTCATGGGGAGGCTCCTCGGCAGGGCGTGGGGTGGGACGAAGGGGGGCGGGGGGCGGGGACGGGGGTGGCACAGGGACGGGGCAGGGGAGGACAGGGCGGCGGAGCGGTTGGGTGAGGGGGCGCCCGGACGAAGGCGCTGTAACATCTGTTCCGAAGTTCGGTGTCCTCGGAATGAATTGTTCAGCAGCGTAACGCCGGTACCGTAGGAGTCAAGAGGCGTAATGGATATTTCACGAGCGGGCAGTGCCGCCCCCGGGGGCCTCACCCGCCTCCGCGCCACCGTCCGCGACCTGTGGGACGAGCTGCCCGCCTCCGAGCGGACCGTCGCGCAGTACCTGATCAGCACCCCCGTCGAGCAGGTGATGTTCGCCAGCACCCAGGAACTGGGCACGGCCAGCGGCACCAGCAACGCCACCGTCGTCCGCGCCCTCCAGCGCCTCGGCTACGCCGGACTCCCGGCCCTCAAGCGGGAACTGGCCGCCGACTTCACCGCCGCCCAGGCCCCCGACGTCCGGCTCGCCCAGCGCATCGCCCACGTCGGCAAGGACCTCGACAAGATCTGCAACGACGTCTTCGACGAGACCCGCGAACGCCTCGACCAGTGCCGCGGGCTCGTCGACACCGAGGCGCTCGGCCGGGCCGTCACCGTGCTCGCCGAGGCCCGCGAGGTGTTCTGCTACGGCGTCGCCGCCTGCGAACTCGCCGCCCGCCACCTCGCCCGCGCGCTCGGCCGGATCGGGCGCCGGGCCCGCTTCGCCGGCGACACCGGCTTCGCCCTCGCCGACGCGCTGCTCCCGCTCGGCCGGGGCGACGCGGTCGTCGTCTTCCAGCCGGGCCGCCCGCTCGCCGAACTCACCGTGCTGGTCGAACGCGCCCGCGCGGTCGGCGCCCGCGTCGTGTTCATCACCGACGAACTGAGCGAGGCGTTCGCCGACCGCGCCGAGGCGGTCCTGCTCGCCCCCTACACCCCCACCGGCACCACCAACGAGTCACTGACCGGCCTGGTCCTCGCCGACGTCCTGGTCCTCGCCCTCACCACCCTGGACGACACCTCGGCCGTCGAACACTCCCACCAACTCAACGCCCTCCGCGACAAGTTGCTGGAGCCGGGGGAGCAGCGGGGGCGGGGGAGGCCCTGACCGGCGTACGGCTCTCGCGTGCGTCCGAACGGGCCACCGCCGTGCCGCTCCGCACACCGGTTGCGGCACGGCTCTTGACCCCGGCGCGGTCATGACCGACCGTGTGGTGGCTCGGACGTCGTTGCACAGGAGTCGCATGTGAGACACAAGAGAAGGCAGTCGGCAGTCGTCGCCGTGGTCGCGGCGGCGCTGGTCGCGGGTGCGGGAGCGTCCGCTTCCTCCGACGATATGACAACGTTGTCCATGTCGCGAGGTGCCGGGGAGACCGCGCTGGTCTCCGATCCCGCCGCCTACGTCGACCCGCTCATCGGCACCGGCCGGGGCGGCGAGTCGGTGGGGGAGATCAACAACTTCCCCGGTCCGGCGGCCCCGTTCGGCATGATGCAGTTCTCGCCCGACACCGAGGGCTCGTACGCCGGTTACCAGTACCACAGCGGAAAGATCAAGGGCTTCAGCCTCGACCACGCCTCGGTCGGCTGCACCGCCTTCGGCGATGTGCCGCTGCTGCCTGTCGCGGGCGCCGTCGGATCCGCCCCGTGGGACCGCACCGAACCGTTCACCCACACCGACGAGCGGGCCGAGGCCGGTTACTACGCCGTGACCACCGGCGGCGACGCACCGGTGCGCACCGAACTCACCGCCACCACCCGCACCGGCCTCGCCGCCTTCACCTTCCCCGCCGCCACCGGCGGCAGCACCCAGGCCCAGGTGCTGGTCAAGGGCGGCGGCAGCCTGGCCGGCGCCAGGAAGGCCGACCTCGCGGTCACCGGCGACCGGCAGGTCAGCGGTTCGGTGACCACCGGCAACTTCTGCGGCAAGGGCAACGAGTACACCCTGCACTACGCCATCACCTTCGACCGCCCCTTCGTCGCCCACGGCACCTGGGACGGCACCTCGGTGACCGCCGGCGCCGACACGGCGAACGCCCCCAAGGCCGGGGCCTACCTGACCTTCGACACCAGCCAGGGGCGCACGGTCCGCGCCAAGGTCTCCATGTCCTACGTCTCGGTCGCCGGAGCGCAGGCCAACATGGCCGCCGAGATGCCCGGTTGGAGCCTGAGCGACGTCCGCGCCCGCACCCGGGACCAGTGGACGCAGGCCCTGCGCAAGATCCGCGTCGGCGGCGGCACCACGGACGAGCGGAAGATGTTCTACACCTTCCTCTACCACTCACTGCTGCACCCCAACACCTTCAACGACGCCGACGGCCGCTACATCGGCTTCGACGACGAGATCCGCACCCTGCCGTCAGGACACACCCAGTACGCCAACTTCTCCGACTGGGACACCTACCGCAGCCTCGCCCCGCTCCAGGCCATGCTGTTCCCCCGGCAGGCCGGTGACATGGCGCAGTCCCTCGTGCACGACGCCGAACAGGGCGGCTGGTGGCCGCGCTGGCCCGTCGCCAACGGCTACACCGGGCAGATGACCGGCGACAGCTCCGTCCCGTTCATCGCCAGCCTCTACGCCTACGGGGCCCGCGACTTCGACCTCAAGAGCGCGCTCACGTACCTGGTCAAGGGCGCGACCTCGGTGGACCACACCCCGGGCGCCTACCAGGAACGGCCGGGCGTCGAGGCGTACATGGAGCGCGGCTACGCCGACAACGACGCGGTGCGCGGCGACCACTCGCGCGTCGGCGCCTCGGTCACCCTGGAATGGGCGATCGACGACTTCGCCATCGCCCAGCTCGCCGCCGCCGCGGGCGACAAGGCCACGGCCCGCACCTTCACCCGGCGCGGCCAGAACTGGCAGAACATCCTCAACCCCGCCACCGGCTATCTGTCGCCGCGCGGCGCCGACGGCCGCTTCCAGGACGGGCCGGGCTACCGGCCGCCGCCGCAGGGCACGTTCGGGCAGGACGGCTTCGACGAGGGCAACGCCGCCCAGTACAACTGGCTGGTGCCGCAGAACACCGCGGGCCTGATCGAGGCGATGGGCGGACGCACGGCCGCCGCCGCCCGCCTGGACACCTTCTTCACCCAGCTCAACGCGGGACCGAACCAGCCGTACATGTGGGCGGGCAACGAGGTCGACTTCGGCGTCCCCTGGGTCTACAACCACCTCGGGCAGCCCTGGAAGACCCAGCAGCACGTGCGCGAGATCGCCACCACCCTCTTCAGCCCCACCCCGGACGGCGAACCCGGCAACGACGACCTCGGCGCCCAGTCCTCCTGGTACGTCTGGGCCGCGCTCGGCCTCTACCCGGCCACCCCGGGCACCGCCGACCTGACCGTGCACAGCCCGCTGTTCCCGCGGGTGCTGCTCGACCTGCCCGGCACCGGCCGCGACCTGGACATCCGCGCGCCCCGGGCCGCCGCGGGCACCCCCTACGTGCACGGGCTGCGGCTGGACGGACGCACCTGGGACCGCACCTACCTGCCGCGCTCGGTGGTGCGCGAGGGCGGCCGCCTGGACTTCACGCTGGCCGCGAAGCCCGACACCTCCTGGGCGACCGGCGCGAACGCGGCGCCGCCGTCCTACCGCACCGGCGAACACGCCTTCCTGGCCTCCGCGACGCCCACCCAGGCCGTCGTCGCGCCGGGCGGCAAGGGCGGCACGCTCACCGTGCACGGACAGCGGCTGGGCGGCACCGACCGCACCCTGACCGTCACGGCGAAGGCCCCGGCCGGGCTGACGGTCTCCGGCGACCGGCGGATCCGGCTCGCCCCCGGCACCGGCTCGGGCACCGCACAGCTCACGGTCAAGGCCGCGGCGGGCACACAACAGGGCTACTACGCCGTGCCGTTGACCGTCACCGGCGGCCGCGGCACGGAGCCGGTGCGCAGCACCGCGATCGTCCTCGTCGCCCCGGAGGGCGGTGTGAGCGCGGCGCTCGCCGGTGCGTACACGGGCACCGGCGTCGCAGCCGACGGCAACCCGGCCGAAGGCGACTTCGACGGCGCGGGCAACAGTTACTCCCGTGAGGCGCTGGCCGCCGCCGGACTCGTCGGAGGGCAGCGGGTGGAGGCGTCCGGGACCCGCTTCGTGTGGCCCGGCCCGCCCGCCGGGCGCCCCGACAACGCGGTGGCGGACGGCCAGACGCTCGACATCGCCGCCGACACCGGCGGCGCCCGGCGGCTCGTCTTCGTCGGCTCGGCCACCAACGGCGACCACCAGGGCACCGCCACGCTCACCTTCACCGACGGCACCACGGCGCAGACCGGCCTCGCCTTCGGCGACTGGACCAAGCCGGGCGGCGGCTCCGACCCCGTGTACGGCAACACGGTGGTGGCCAGGACGGAGTACCGCAACACCCCGCACGGCAAGGGCGAGCCGGTGTACGTCTTCGCCACCCGCCCCTACGAGATCCCCGACGGCAAGCAGCTCAAGTCGGTGACCCTGCCGAAGGACGGCAACCTGCACGTCTTCTCGCTGGGCCTCGGCTGACACGTCCCGGCCCGGCGCCGGGAAGCCCAGGAGCGCGGGTCCGGCCGCCGGAATACGGTCGGCCGGACCCGCGCCACTTGGGGCAAGGGGGCAGGACGCGAGACCGTTCCGGGATGGTATGTCCGGTCAGGGTCGGTAGCATGCGGACGGCAGACCGGAACCCCGGCCCGGCCCGGCGCTCCCGCACCCGCGCCCGGCGCCGGACCCGCGGCCGCTTAAGGCGTGCGGAACGAGTCGACAGAGGTGTCCCATGGCAGAGGAAAGCGTGTCGTATCCCGCCCTGATCGTGCCGGCCGGGCATGTCGAACCCGTGCCCCGGCGGGTCCGGGCCCTGGTCGGCGGCCGCACCGTCTTCGACACCCGGCGCGCCGTGTACGTGTGGGAGTGGCCCGCATACCCGCAGTTCAGCATCCCCGTCGAGGATCTGGCCGACGGGGTGCTGATCGACGAGCACCGCACCGAGACCCTGGGCGCCGGTCCCGCGCGGCGCCATGCGCTGCGGGTCGGCTCCGAGGTGCGCGACGGCGCGGCATGGGTGTGGCAGGACGGCGCACCCGGGGCGCTGCACGGCACCGTACGCTTCGAGTGGGACGCGCTGGACGCGTGGTTCGAGGAGGACGAGCCCGTCTTCGTCCATCCGCGCAGCCCCTACTCCCGTGTGGACGCGCTGCGTTCGTCCAGCGCCGTGCGGGTGGCACGGGACGGGGTGCTGCTGGCCGACGCGCCGCAGTGCGTGAAGCTCTTCGAGACGGGCCTGCCGACCCGGTACTACCTCGACCGCACGCACATCGACTGGACCCGGCTGCGTGCCTCCGGCACGGTGACCGCCTGCCCCTACAAGGGCACGACGAGCGGCTACTGGTCCTTCGACGGCCCCGCCGGGACCCGCGAGGACATCGCCTGGGCCTACGACTTCCCCACGGTCCAGGTGCACCGCATCGCCGGTCTGGTGGCGTTCTACAACGAGCACGTCGACCTGTACGTGGACGGAACGCCGCTGCCGCGCCCCGCCGGGCAGCACTCGCCGTCCGCCCTGCCCGCACCCTGACGGTGCGTCCCCGGCCGCGGACGGCCCCGGCCGGAATCCGGCCCCGACAACCCATCAGTGCAAGGGAGTTGCCCCCTCAATGGCCCTGCCCGACGCCATGCGCGCGGCCCATGTGCCGGGCCCCGGCCCCGCCGGTTCCATCCGCTGGGGCACCCTGCCCGTGCCGGTCCCCGGACCCACCGACGTCCTGGTACGCGTCCGTGCCGTGGCCGCCGACCCGGTGGACACCTTCGTACGGTCCGGGGCCTACCCGACCCCGATGCCGACGCCCTTCGTGATCGGCCGCGACCTGGTCGGCGAGGTCGCCGCCATCGGCCCCGGCGCGGCCGGACACACCCCCGGGCAGGCGGTGTGGTGCAACAGCCTCGGGCACGCGGGCCGTCAGGGGTCCTTCGCGGAGTACGCTGTGGTCGCCGCCGACCGCCTCTACCCGGCACCGGACGGCATCGCCCCGGACGACCTGGTGGCGGCGGCCCACCCGGCGGCCACCGCCTGGCTCGCCCTGTTCCGGCACGGGCGGCTGAGCGCCGGGCAGCACGTGTACGTCGGCGGCGGGGGCGGCAACGTCGGATCCGCCGCCGTGGCCCTCGCTGCCGGGGCCGGGGCGCGGGTGGTGAGCACCGCCCGGCCCGGCGACCACGACCGGCTGAGGGACCTCGGCGCCGCCGAGGTCGTCGACCACCGGGCCCCGGACCTCGCCGACCGGCTGCGCCGGGCCGCGCCCGGCGGCTTCGACGTCCACCTCGACACCTCCGGGCGCGGCGGACTCGCCGACGCCGTCGGCCTGCTCGCGCACGGCGGACGTCTGGTGGCGATGGCCGGTATGGACCGGACACCGGCGCTGCCGGTCGGCCGGCTCTACACCCGGGACGCGAGCATCGTCGGCTTCGCCCTCAGCAACGCCTCCACCACCGACCTCGCCGCCGCCGCGGACGGCGTCGTCCGGCTGCTCACCGGCACCGCCTGGCGCCCGCGCATCGCGGACCGCCTGCCGCTGTCCCGGGCCGCGGAGGCGCACCGGCGGCTGGAGAGCGGCGGGCTCCGCGGACGGCTCGTGCTGCACCCGTGACCCCGCGCGCGGGAGCGGCGCACCCCCTCACGCCTGGGGCAGGTTGCGGCGGTACCGGCCCGGGGTCTGGCCCACCAGGGCGGTGAAGCTGTTGATGAACGTGCTCGGGTTGGACCAGCCGCAGGCATGCGCGGTCTCCAGCACGCCCGCGCCCCCGGTGAGCATCACCAGGGCGCGGTGGACGCGGAGTTGGGTGCGCCAGCGGGTGAACCCGGTGCTCATCTCCTCGCGGAAGAGCCGGCTCAGGGTCCGCTCACCGACCCCGATGAGCCGCCCCAGTTCGGCGAGCGTGGCCGTGGTCGCCGGGTCCTCCTCCATGATCCGCGCCAGTTCGCGCAGGCGCGGGTCCTGCGGCTCGGGCAGATGCAGCGGCTCCTCGGGCGCCGGACCCAGTTCGTCCACCACCACATGCCGCAGCCGGTCCCGTGCCTCCCGGGAACGCGGTACGGCGTCCGGACCGGTGAGCGCCAGCAGCGCCTCGCGGGCCAGCGCCGTGGTCGACAGGACGGCCGCCCGGTCCGGGAGCTGCACCGCGAGCGACGCGGTGACGAAGACGACCCGCATGTCGGTACGGCCGTGCGCCCGGTGGTAGTGGTCGACGTGCGCGGGGATCCAGGCGGTGCGGTTGGCCGGGATGATCCAGGTCTGCCCGGACACGGAGGCGGACAGCACTCCGCGCGCCGGGTAGATCAGGTGGCCCTGGGCGTGACGGTGGACCGGGGTGCGCTCCCGGTGCTCCAGGTCGTGGGTCTGCTCTCCGTCGTGGGTCTGCCCCCCGGCGTCTTGGCGGAAAATCGGCATAATGAAGCAGAATAACGGTCGACCGCTGATCGCGGTCGCGGGTGAACTGGTCCCATGCACGAACAGCCCTCGAACCCCGACCCCGGAATCACCTCCGGATCCGCACCCGCACCCGGATCCGCGTCCCGGCCCGCCGCACCGGCCGCCGCTGTGACCGCGACCGCGACCGCCCCGGCCGTAAGGACCGCTGCGCCCGCCGCCCCGGCCGCCGCCCCGGACGGCCGCGTCCGTCGTGGCGGCCCGGTGCTGCTGGCGGCGGGACTGCTGCTGGCCGCGCTCAATCTGCGGATCGCCATTGCGAGCGTCGGCCCCGTCCTGGACGGCATCGAGCACGGCCAGCCGCTGTCGTCCACGGCCGCCGGCGCGCTCACCACCATCCCGGTCCTGTGCTTCGGCGGCTTCGCCTTCGCCACCCCCGCGCTGGTCCGCCGGTGGGGCATGCACCGGCTGCTGGGCGCGACGATGCTGCTGCTCACGGCGGGCGTACTGGTCCGGCTCCAGCCGTCCACCGCCGCGCTGTTCACCGGGACCGTGGTCGCCGGAGCCTCGATCGCCGTCGCCAACGTGCTGATGCCCGGTCTGATCAAGCACGACTTCGCCCACCGCTCGGGCCTGATGATGGGCCTCTACACGACCGCCCTGTTCGTCGGCGCGGCGGCGGCCTCCGGACTGACCGTCCCGCTGGAGAACGCCCTGGGGACCGGCTGGCGCCACACACTCGCGCTGTGGGCGCTGCCGGCCCTCGCCGCGTTCCTGCTCTGGCTGCCGCAGACCGGCAGCCGCCGCGCCGCCCAGGCCGCCGATCACCGGCTCGCCCCCGGCGGCGACGCGCCCGCCGGGGCAGGGGCGCCCGCCACGGGCGCGACGGGCCTGCGCGGGCCCGGCCTGCGCGCACTGGTCCACGACCGGACCGCCTGGGCCGTGACCGTCTTCATGGGCACCCAGAGCCTCGGCTACTACGCGCTGCTGTCCTGGATACCGTCCCTGCTCCAGGACTCGGGCATGTCCGACGGCCGGTCCGGCTGGATGCTCTCCTTCTCCACCTTCCCGGGCATCGTCGCCTCCCTGCTCACCCCCGCGCTCGGCAGGCGCCCCGCGGGCCGCGCCCCGGCCGTGGTCGCCACGGTCGTCGTGTGCGCGGTGGCCTACGCGGGCCTCGCCACCGCCCCGGTCTCCCTGGCCTATCTGTGGATGACCCTGCTCGGCCTCGGCCAGGGCGCCGCGATCAGCCTGGCGCTCAGCCTCATCGTCTGGTGCACACCCGACGCCGCGCACGCCTCCGCGCTGTCCACCCTCGCCCAGGGCACGGGTTACCTCGTCGCCGCGCTGGGTCCCTTCGGCCTCGGCGCGGTCCACAGCCTCACCGGCGGCTGGACGACACCCCTGCTCGCCCTGGGAGCCGTACTGGCCGTCCAGCTCGCCGCCGGCCTGCTGGCCTCCCGCGAACACACCATCGGCGTACGGGAGTCGGCGTAGCACGCAGCGGCAAGGGCAGGACACCCGAGGTCAAGGCGGACGCCCGGGGGCCGGTCGTAGCGTCGGCGGTGGAGGCGGCCCGCACCCGGCGGGCGCCCGAACCGAGTACGGGGGAACGGATGATGAAGAAGCGGGCCACGTCGGCGGCGCTGGCCGCGGGCACCGCGGTCCTCGTCATGATGATGAGCACCGGCACGGCACACGCCGAGGACATCCCGGGGTTCGTCAACAAGGTGAAGATCGGCAGCGGTACGCGAACGGTGTACACCGGCCACACCGAACTGGACCAGACCGAGCTGAAGGGCTGCCTCGACAACGCCTGGATCCAGGGGCACGCGACCTGGACGCTCGGCAACGTCACGGCGACCAGCATCGTGGTCAAGAGCATCCAGGTGTACTACCGGGCGGGCGTCACCTCGTACGTGGGCGAGCAGTACCTGCTGCGGGGCAACAACAAGTCGGTGTGGGCGAAGGCGGCTTCGGGTGACGTGCCCGGCGACACCCACGACCGCAGCGAGACGTACGCGATCAACAAGACGGTGCCGCTGGACGGCAAGTCCTCCATCACCTTCTGGTCCTACTTCAGCCTCGGCCGCACCGGAGGCCCGGCCGACTGCGGGGGCATCAGCACCTTCACCTACAAGTTGCAGCCGGTGCGCTGACGTTCGTCCGCACGCGCACCCCGTACGGCACGGCAGCGGCCGCGGTCCGGCTCCCCCCGGCCCGCGGCCGGTTCCGTACGTCCCGGGAGGGCCCGGGGCGGTGGCCGTCCATGTCCCGGGAGGGGCCGGGGCGATGGCCGTCCACCTCTCAGGAGGCGGCGGTCGGGAGGCCGTGCCGGTAGTCCCGCGGTGGCATGCCGTAGGCGGCGCGGAAGCTCCGGGTGAACGTCGAGTGGTCCTTGAACCCCCAGCGCTCCGCGATCTGGCGGACCGGCACGTCCCGCAGGTCCGCGTCGCGCAGATCGCGGCGGGCGCGTTCGAGGCGCAACTGGCGGACCCAGGCGGCGACAGTGGTCTCGCGGTCGCTGAACAGGCGGTGCAGATAGCCCACCGAGAGGTGGAGGGCGTCGGCGATGACGCGCGGCGACAGCTCCGGGTCGTGCAGGTTCCGCTGGACGAACGCCTCGACCCGCGGCAGCAGCCCTCCCTGCCGGGGCTCTTCGAGCAGACCCGCGTCCGCGTCGAGGTGATGAGCGACCAGCGCCCGCAGCAGGTCCTCGGCGATCACGGCGAGCCGGGCGAGGTCGTTGGGGCCGTGCACGGCGGAATCATCACGGAGCCCGGTGAGGAAGTGCCCGAGCAGCCCGGCGAATCCGCCGCGCCCGGAGAGGGGCCGGGCGGTCAGCTCACCGAGTTTTCCGGCCGACTTGCCCAGCAGCGCCGTGGGGATGTGCGCCCGGATCAGTGCGGCCTGTCCGCCGTCCGCGCCGATGCGCAGGCCGAAGGGGCGCGAGCTGTCGTAGAGCGCGAGGTCGGACGCCCCGAGAACCGCTTCCCGTCCGCCCTGGTGGAGCACCAGCCGACCCGTCGTCCCCATCACGACGCACAGCAGCCCGGGATCGGCCTGCCGGACCATCCGGGCGGTCCGCAGGACCTCCGACGACGAGATCGCCATGTCGACCACGTTCACCGCGGCGAGATCGACTGCCCTGATCGAGGCGCGGAACCCCGCCGCGTCCGGACTGCGCACACTCATCGGATGGTCGCTGCCGACGAACAACTCGTCCAGGGCCGCCAGACGATCCGCGGGCGGCACACCCTCGGTGTCGAACCATGCTCGCATCGAACCCCCCGTAAGAGCATAGCCATCCCGGTCCGGCCGGACACGGGACGGGTCCCGCGTCCGGCCGCGCCAACTCGTCCGCCGAGCAGCTCCGTTCAGTCTGTTCGCTCCGTTCGGGCCCTGGCCCGGCGATCGGTGCTCAGTCCGCGAGGCGTCGGCGCCGGGCCCGCTGACGGCACGTGGCGCCGCAGTAGCGGACCGGGCGGCCGGTGGGCCGGACCGTGAGCGCGGCGCCGCACTCCTCGCAGGACGCGGCGGCCGCCCGGCGGACCCCGGAGGCGTCACGGAACTCGGCCGGTTCCGTGACGTCGGAGGACGGCCGCAGACCGTCCAGGGTCAGCCGGACGAGCACGAGACCGGCCGGCCGGTCCCGGCGGGCCGCGAGCATCGCGGCGCACCCCACGGTGAGGGAGACGACATCGTCGGGAGCGATCCCGGCCCGGACACCACCGGCCCGCTGCGCGGCGTGGAGCAGCGCGGTCAGCACCTGCCGGAAGCGCAGCGCGGACGCCGCGAGCACCGGGCGGGGCCAGCTCGCGTCGGCGGCCACCACATCGCACAGGTGCCCACGCCCGTGCGTCCTCTCGACCACGTCCAGCAGAAACGTGAAGAACGCCTCGGTGGGCGCGAGCCGGGCCATCCGCCGTTCACCGGAGGCGACCAGGTCGTTCAGATGCTGTACGAACACCGCCTCCAGCAGGGCCTGTTTGCTCGGGAAGTGCCGGTAGACCGTGCCCGCGCCGACGCCCGCCCGGCGCGCGATCTCGCCGAGCGGGACGTCGAGCCCGCGCTCGGCGAACGCCTTCCCCGCGGCGGCCAGCACCCTGGCCCGGTTGCGTCGGGCATCGGCCCGGTCACCGCCGCTGATCACTGTGGTCATGTCACGAAACCCCTTGTGCGCCCGCCCCAAACGGGTTGGAGTTTTCCAGATGCTCCCCGGTGCGCTCACCTGTCGGACCAGGCTCGTCCCTGACGCTCCTGATCCGCCACACCTGTCATACGTGTCACATCTGTCATACGTGTCACATCACTTGAACCTGTCGAACCCATGAACCCGTTGGACCCATGGCCCCATGGACCCATTGGACCTGCCGCACCTGTCGAGTCTGCCGCACCTGTCCGCGGCAACCGGCGCCCGGGGAAGAAGGAGGAGAACGACATGACCGCCGAACCCGTCCGTTCCATCGCCGGTCCGGCCCGGCCCCCCGCCGACGGCCTCGTCGCCGTGACCGGGGCGACCGGCAAGCAGGGCGGCGCCACCGCGCGCCGCCTGCTGGCCGCCGGACGTCCGGTACGCGCGCTGGTGCGGGACACCGCGGCGCCCGCCGCCGTCGCACTCGCGCACGCGGGAGCCGAACTGGCCCTCGCGGACCTCGACGAACCGGCCGGCCTGGCACCGGCCCTGGAGGGCGCCACCGCTCTGTTCGCGGTGCCACCGGTCACCTACGGCCCGGCCGGCGGCGACCCGGAACCGGAGTTCACCCGCGGCCGGGCCCTGGCCGACGCGGCAGCGGCCACGGGAGTCCGCCAAGTGGTGTTCACCGGCGTCGCGTCGACCACCGGCAGCGCGTTCGCGGCCCCGGCCAAGCGCCGCGTCGAGCAGTACCTGCGCGAACGCATCCCCCTGGTGACCGTGCTGCGCCCGGTGCGGTTCATGACGAACTACCTCGGGGTCGCGCCCGGCATCGGCCTGGACGGGCTCGCCGACGGTGTCCACCGGCACATCTTCCCGCCGGACGAGCCCCTCCAGATCATCACCCTGGAGGACATCGCCGAGTTCGCCGCCCTGGCCTTCGAGCAGCCGGACCGTTTCGCCGGCCGGACCCTGGAACTGGCCGGTGACGACCCCACCCCGGCCGAGGCCGCCGCCGCCATCGGCGCCGCGACCGGCATCGCGGTGCGCTACGAACAGCTCACCCACGACGAGGCGGCCGCGCTGGGCCCGCAGATCGCCGGGATCCGGCAGCAGTGGATCTCCGGCTCGCGCTGGCGCGCCGACATCGAAGTGCTGCGGGTCGTCCATCCCGGACTGCGTACCCTGGCGGACTGGCTCGCCGGGCCCGGCACGGTCGCCGCACTGCGCGCCCGGCTGCTCGGCACCTGACCGGCGGCCGCGGCACCGTCAGGCGACGGGGGAGGGCGGGGCGGAGGGTGGGGCGGAGGGCGCGGGGCCGCCGGGCGGCGGGCCGTCGCCGTCGTGGGTGGCGGCGGGGTCGACGGCCATCGTGAGGTAGCCGATGACACCGCGCTCGATGTGCCGGCGGTCGTGGACGAGCTTGAGCAGCCCACCCTGCGTGCCGGTTCCGGGATAGAGCATGTCCTTGTCGAGGGTGACCCGTGCCGTGGTGTTCGCCGAGTACGGTGCGATGCCCTCGGTGGCCCGCACCGCGTCCTCGGCGAAGTAGAACTGGCCGGTGTGGCAGGTGTGTCCGCCCGAGTAGCCGTCGCGGGTCCGTGCCCCGCCGGTGTGCACCTTGGTGTGGACATGGACGGCGCGTCCGGTGTACCAGCCGGGGAAGACCGTCCGGAAGGTGACGAACCCCTGGTGGTCGGTCATCTGGATGCCGCGCAGCCAGGTGAGGTCGTCCGTCGGGGTCTGGTGACCGCCCCCGCCCCCGCCGCCGCCCGGCGGAGGCGTCGGCGGCCCGGACGGCGGCGGCCCCGGAGGCGTACCGCCCCCGCCTCCGTTGCCGGTCTGCGTGTAGCCGGAGTAGACGCCGGACGCGTCGCAGTGCCAGATCTCGACGGCCGAGTCGCGGAGGGGCTTGCAGGTGGCGCTGTCGATCGCGCGCAGGACGAGGACGAGCGGGATGCCGGTACGGTCCTCGGTCACGTCCGTGCGGAAGAGCGCGTGGTCGATGTAGTAGGGGCCTTCGATCTGCTCGGTGGTCAGCCGCATGCACGCGTCGGACGCCGAGGCGGCGGCCTTGACGGCGTCGAGCGCTCCGGCGCCCGTGGCGGACTGCCGGTCGGCGGCGTGTGCGACGGCGCCCGCCCCGGCGAGGGCGGCGGCTCCGACCGCGCCGCCCAGGACCAGCATGCGGCGGCGGGACAGGAGCCGGGAGACGGCGGCGTTGTCGGGCTCTTCTGGTCCTTCTGGCGCTTCACCAGCGAAAGTAGGCATGTACGCGACACTAGAAACGCCGCCTGTGGCCACCCTGTGAAAGACGCGCCCGTAACCCGCCAACCTCTGGCCGGTAGTGGACTGGACCAATGATCGGGCCAGTAATTCGGGCGGCGCGCTCGCGTTCAGCTTCCTTCCGGCGGGGTCCACAGCGTGGCGACGACGGTGAGCCCCTGCTGCTGGCTGCCGGGCTTCGCGGTCACCTTGAACCAGGCCAGTGACTGCTTGCGGGTGACAAGGCAGTACGCCGACCCGACGGTGATCTTGGAGAGGGCCTGTTTGCGGGGAAGGGCGTTCCGGTTCGCGTCGTCGAGGCACTGGGCGGGGCCGGGTTCACGGGCGGATGACGTCCCCCAGGCGACGGCGTAGAGGGTGATGTTGGTGGGCATGCCGACGCACGCGGTCTGCACGGTGAGGTCGTCGGGGGTGCCGCTGACGGCGTCGGCCGAACCCTCGTAGCCCCGTGGCGGGTCGAAGTCCATCGAGGCGAGCTGGCAGCCGACGTCCTCCACCGGGGGCAGCGTGATGGAGGTGTCGTGGTACTGCCTGGTCCAGCTGGTGGCGCTCGCGGACGGCGCGGTCGAGGCCCCGTCTCCGTCGCCACCGCCGTCGCCACCGCCATCCGCACCGGCGGCGGGGTCGGAGGCGGCGTCCGTGGCGGAGTCGGAGGACGGGGCGGTCCGCCCGTCTCCGCCGGAGGAACCAGCGAGATCAGCGGGATCAGAGGAATCCGAGGAAGCGGAGGAGACGGGCGAATCGGCGGAGCCCGGGGACCAGAGGTGGACGGCGATCACGGTGAGCAGCGCGAGCGCGACGGCCAGTCCGGCGCCGAGGATCCACTGCGTGACGCTGACCCGGCGCCCCCGGCGGCCGCCGTGTTCCCCCGGGGGAACGAAGGGCGGGACCACGGGCGGCGGCGGTGGGACGAGCGCCGTGTCCTCGTCGTCGAGGGGCAAGAGCTGCTCCAGCCGGTTGATCCGCTGCTGGACGGTGCGCTGTTCGGCCTCCAGTTCCGTCCGACGCCGCGCCAGCTCCGCGCCCTCGCGGCGCAGTTGCTCCTCCTCGCCCGGCCGCGCGGCACCACCGGCCGCGAGGCGCGCCTCCAACTCCTGGACGCGGGCCTTGTAGGCGGCGGCCTCCGTGTACAGCCCGGTCGTCTGGACGGACAACTGCTCGTTGCGCAGCTCCAGTTCGAAGACTTCGCGCAGGAGGGCGTTGCGTCCCCCCGCGGGGCCCAGGGCCTTGCGGTACAAGTCGTACGTCGCCTGGACGTCCTCCGGTGCCAGCGGCGGATTCCCGCGCCGGGAGACCTCCCCGAGGAGGCAGTCCAGATAGGCCTTGCGCGGAAGCCGGCCTCCCCGTTCGTAGCGGGAGATGGTCGTCTGGCTGTACCCGTACTTGGAGACGAACGCCCGCATCACCAGACCGGTGCGCTCCCGCAGGGCCCGTAACTGCTCGCCCAGCAGCGCCGCCGCCTCGGGAGAGCCGTCCGGCGCCTCCCGGGGTGCCGACGCCCTGGCCGGCACACCCGGCCCCCGGCGCCGCCCGCTCTCCGGTGTGTTCGCGTCCCCGCCCAGCTCAGCCACTGTTCCCCCAAGGCATCACACATCGACCGAGAAGTTCCCCGCCCCGAAACACGTTGTGCCCGGGAGGGAAGAGTTCGAGCGCGGACCACGGTATCGGCAGGCCCCCACCGGGGCTGCCCCTTCCACGGATACTGATGGGACGAGCCGATGACCACTGTCCTCCGCCTGGCCGCCCTGCCGGCCCGGAGCCTCGTCGCCGTGCTGGGCGCGCTGCTCATCGCGCCGGTCGTGCTGGCCAGCCTGCCGGCTCTGCTGGTGACGTCGTTCACGCCCGACGGGCCGAACCGCTGGCAGATCCTGCTCGAGCAGATCACCGCCTGGACCCGCACCGCCCTGTCCTCCGGTCCCGAGGACGCCCCGGCCCCGGCCCGGCGCCGCCGCGCCCCGCACGCGCCGTCCGGCCGCCCGTGACGCGGTGCGGGCCGGCCGAGGAGTCCGTACGGCCTCGGGCGCGGCATACGATGAGGCGGCGGGTACGGGCAACAGGGGGACGAAGTGAGCGGGGCGGAGCGCGGGGCCGGGACGCCCCGGCCGATGCGGATCTCGTCGTGGCAGCAGGCGGAGCACAACGCGGCCCGCTGGATGCGGCACTGGGGGTACGCCGACGCCGTCGCGCGTCCCGGCGGCCCCGACGCGGGCATCGACATCCGGGCACGAGATGCGCTGGGCCAGGTGAAGTACCAGGCCGCCCAGGCCGGACGGCCGGAGCTGCAACGGTTCGTCGGCGCGCGGCCGAAGGGGTCGACGGCCCAGTTGATCTTCTTCACGGGCAGCGACTACACGACGACCGCCCTCGCCTACGCGCGGGAGTGGGACATCGCCCTGTTCCGCTACCGGCTCGACGGCACGATGACCCCGGCCAACGACACCGCCCGCCGCGTCCACCGCCGGACCGCCGCCGCCCGTGTCCCCGGCCCGGCCGCCGCCCCACCGGCCGCCGGGCGCTCCGGGCGGGCCCCGGCCCCGGACCGGGGCTTCTGGCGGCGCAACCGGCGGGTGGTCGCCGGGGTCCTGCTGCTGATGGCCCCGCTGGGCTCGATCGGTGACGAGGAGACGTACACCGGGCCGCCCGCCCTGGACGTGCTCAAGTTCGGCGGCATCCTGGCCGCCTGCTGGCTGGTGGGCGCGTATCTGCTGGCCACCCGGGGCGGCAGGCGCGTCCGGGTGAGCACCGGTCCCGTGCGGGTACGCCTTGCCCGGGACCATACGCCCTCGAACCGCACCGGCGGCCCGTCCGCGCCGCCCCCACCCCCGCCGGAGGAGCTGGTGGCGGAGGCGGCGCGGCTGCTCGCCGCGGGCCGTGGACAGGGCGCGGCCGACCGGATGCTCCGGGAGCGCGGGACGGGTTTCCTGGAGCGCGGCCGGATCCTCGGCGAGGCGAGGAAGCGGAACAAGGTGAGCGGACGCCGCTGAGAGGGCCGACTCGGTAGGGGAGCGTCGACCGCGTCGGCTCTTCCCGGGTCCCTCCCGTCTTCCGGAACCCGTGCGTCCACGATCGGCAGCGCCCGCCTCGACGGGGGATGCGAGGCGGGCGCCACAGCCAGTGTGCCACGGGAACCGCTTTCTGTGTCCGCGACAATCGGTCGATCGGGAACAGGCGGGGCGCGCGAAGCACGGGGAGTGCGAGGGGGCTCGGGGCGCGCCGTCCCGAGCCACCAGGCGCCGTTGGGGCGTGCCCGGCCGTGGGCAGGATCGCCGTGGGTCCCCGACCACTGGCAGAAAGGGCCGGCCGTGGCTACCGAGTTCCAGCGCGACAAGCTCGCCAACGTGTTCCGCGCGTTCGACGCCGACGACAACGGCTACCTCGACGAGCGCGACTTCCAGGCCCTCGCGGAACGCTGGAAGGAGCTGCCCCGGGTGCGGGAGGGGTCCGAACTGGCCATGCGCGTGGACACGGTCGTCCGGGGCTGGTGGGACCTGCTCGCGGCCCACGTGGACACGGACCACGACGGCAAGGTCGATCTGGACGGGGTCCTCGCCATGGTGGACCTGCTGCCCACGATGCGCGAGGTCGTCGCCGCGACCGCCGAGACCGTCTTCGACGCCGTCGACGAGAACGGCGACGGGCGTATCTCCCCCGCCGAGCACCGGCGGCTGGTCGACACGTGGCACGGTGAGAGTGTCGACACCGCCGGTGTCTTCGACCGCCTCGACCAGGACGGCGACGGCTGGCTGAGCCGCGCGGAGTTCACCGTCCTCTGGATCCAGTTCTGGACCAGCGCCGACCCGTCCGACCCGGGCAACCAGCTCTGCGGCCCGGTGCCGACCCGCACCTGACCACCCTTCGGCACGTCTGGGACTTCCCCTCGGGGGGAGCAGGGCGACGGCGTGATAAGGCGCCATGACACGGCGCCTTACACGACGCCATGACCCGGCGCCGTGACCCGGCGCCATGCCCCTGGCGGACCCGATGCTCCGCCCGGTCACAGCGGCGCGCCGCCGGACGGCGACCGCCGCTCGCGGAGTCCCGCCGTCGATGCGGGACATTGGTGATCTCGCGCCCGCCCAAGGCCGCGCTTGAGGTCCGCCCCCCGCCGCGCCTGTCCCGGCCCCGCCCGCGTCCTGCCCCGGCCCCGCCGCGCGAGCCGACGCCGGCCCTCCCGCCCCGCCCGCTTCCGGCAGTCGGACCGGAACCCGGTGGCGGCACGGGCGTCCGCCCGCCGAGGTCAACAGTTATGCGTACCTCTGTGGAAAACGGAACGGTGAACGCACCTTGAACAACCCGGCCGGGCCGGGCCAGAGTTCGGGCAGCGGCGCACCCCCCAATACGCCGCTGGACCGGCATTCCCCATACCGCGGACGGCTGTCTCCTGCCTTGAGGAGATCCGCCGGATTCCCCAGCCGCGTATGTGTCATGCCCATGCAGAAAGGAAAGCTGTGCGCGTTTCCCGTATATCCATGGTGGCCACCGCCGTCGGCACGCTGCTCTCGGCCGCGGTCGTCACGGGCGCCGCCCAGGCCACCGCCGCCCCCACCGCGGCCCGGTACCAGCCGGAGATGGTCACGGCGCTGGCCCACTCCCTCGGCGTCAGCGAGGACGCCGCCGTGGCCCGGCTCGACCGGCAGGCCGCCCAGGAAGGCGAGCTGTCCGACCTCGGCCGCGCGGGCGTGGCGACGGACGGCGCCTACTTCACCGCGGACGGCAGGCTGACGGTGAACGTCTCCTCCGCTGCCGCCGCCGCGCAGGTCAGACAGCACGGCCTGGCGGCCCGCGTACCGCAGCGCGGCGAGCACGCCCTGGACCGCGTCAAGGCGTCGCTCGACGCCCAGGCCCTCCGTGAGGCCCCCGACGGCGTCACCTCGTGGTCGGTGGACCTGCCGAGCGACACCGTCACCGTGCACGTCGACCCGGACCGCACCTCCGCCGCGGCGAAGTCGTTCCTCAAGTCGGCCGCCTCGCACGGCGGCGCCGTGCGCATCGTCCGGGACGGCCGGCGCCTCACCCCGCAGGCGACCGTGTACCCGGGCAGCAGCATGTCCTGGACCAACAACTCGGGCAGCTGGGTCTGTTCCGTCGGCTACGGCGCCCATGACTCCTCGGGCCGTCAGTACCTGGTGAGCGCGGGCCACTGCGTGGCCGACCTCACCGATCTGTACGTCAACAAGTCGCACTTCGCCAAGGGCGTCCACAGCCGCTACGCCCTGGGCCGCCAGAGCGTCGACATGGGCATCGCCCAGGTCGACTCGGACGACTCGGTCGCCACTCAGGTCGGCACCTGGGGCCAGGGTTCGAACGTCGCCGTCAAGGGCAGCAAGCGCGCGGCCTCCGGCGCCTCGCTGTGCAAGTCGGGCCAGACCACCGGGTGGACCTGCGGCGCGGTGAAGTCGTACAACGTCTCCGTCACCTACAAGGACGAGCACGGCGGTCCCGACACGGTGGTCACCGGTCTGGCCACCTCGTCGGTGTGCACGGAAGGCGGAGACAGCGGCGGCGCGTACATCTCCGGCAACCAGGCGCAGGGCATGACCTCGGGCGGTCCCATCGGCCAGCAGTGCTCGGGCACCAACTCCTCCGGCTCTTCGTACTTCCAGCCCCTCGACGACGCTCTGTCGTACTACGGTCTGACCCTGAACACCAACTGACCACCGGGTCCTGGACCAAGAGGGCGGGTCCGCCGACGGCGGGCCCGCCCCGCCGGGCGTACGCACCCGCGTCCCCGGCCGCCCGGCAGCGACGAGGAGGAGCCATGGGAGGACCGCACCGGGCCGAACCCGACGACGACGCCCGCCCCTCCTCCCGGCGCACCGCGGCGCCGGACACGACCGGGCCCTTCGCCGCCGTCTTCCGGGACGCCGTCCAGCGCCGCGGACTCTCCCTGGACCGGGTGCGCGAGCGGCTGGCCGCCCAGGGCATCGGCGTCAGCCTCGCCACCCTGAGCTACTGGCAGCGTGGACGCAGCCAGCCGGAACAGGCGCGTTCCCTGCGCGCCGTGGACGCCCTCGAAAGCATCCTCGACCTCCCGACCGGCGCCCTGCGCTCGCTCATCGGACCGAGCCGCCCGCGCGGCCGGATCACCAGCGAGGGCCCCGGACTCGACGACTCACGGCAGGTGTTCGGCGAACGCTCCCACGTCGAACTCGCCCTGGGCACGGACTTCGCCCAGTTCAACAACGACCTCGTCGCGCTGAGCATCCACGAGACGGTACGCATCGACGCGCGCCGCCGCTGCCGGGCCGTCGCCGTGAAGCAGGTGATGCGGGCGACCCGGGACGGAGCGCGCCACATCACGGTGGTGCACGACGAGATATCGGCCGAGCACGCCACCGTCGTCCCCCACTTCGGCCGCCTGGGCACGGTCCGCCGCCTCCCCGAACTGCGCACCGTCGTGGCCGAGGTGGAGTTCGGACGGCCGCTCGCCCGCGACGAGACGGCGCTGATCGCCTACACACTGGAGTACGGCCCCGAACCGGCCCAGTGCCCCCACTACGAGCGGCGGATGCGCACCAGCCCGCACGAGTACCTGCTCCACATCTGCTTTCACCCCGACGCGCTGCCGACGAGCTGCCACCGCTTCTTCAAGGAGCGGATCGACGCACCCATGCGCTACGAGCGCGGTATCGCCCTGGACGTGTCGCACGCCGCGCACATCCTGCTGCACAAGTGCCCGCCCGGTGTCCACGGCATGTTCTGGGAGTGGCCCCGCTGACCGGCCGGACCACCCCCCCCGGCCTCCCGCTCGGGGATCCGCCCAGCGGCTGACCGGCCTAGCGGTTGACCGACCGCATCCCCGCCTCGTCGTACCGCTCGCCCGCCACCTTCGGCAGCTCCGCGTCGATACGGCTCAGGTCCTCGGTGGTCAGCTCGATGCCGACCGCGGCGGCGTTCTGCTCCAGATAGGTACGGCGCTTGGTGCCGGGGATCGGCACCAGGTGCTCGCCCTGCGCCAGCACCCAGGAGATGGCGAGCTGGGCCGGGGTGACGTCCTTCTCGGCGGCGATCTCCTTGACCTTCGCCGCCAGCCGCAGGTTCGCCTCCAGATTGGCGTCCGCGAAGCGGGGGTTGCCGCGGCGGAAGTCGTTCTCGTCCAGCTCGTCGGGGGAGCTGAAGCGGCCCGCCAGGAAGCCGCGGCCCAGCGGCGAGTACGGCACGAAGCCGATGCCCAGCTCCCGGCAGGCCGGCAGCACCTCGGCCTCCACGTCCCGCGACCACAGCGAGTACTCGCTCTGCACGGCGGTGACCGGGTGCACGGCATGGGCCCGCCGGATCGTGGCCGCGCTCGCCTCGCTCAGCCCGATGTGCCGCACCTTGCCCTCGGCGACCAGCTCGCCGAGCGCGCCGACCGTCTCCTCGATGGGGACGTCCGGGTCGACCCGGTGCTGGTAGTAGAGGTCGATGTGGTCGGTGCCCAGCCGCTCCAGCGAGCCGTGGACGGAGCTGCGCACATGCTCGGCCGAGCCGTCCTGGCGGCCGATGCTGTCCATGTCGCCCGGTACGGCGTCGTCCATCCGGTAGTTGAACTTGGTCGCGATGACGTACTCGTCGCGATGCCCCCTGATCGCCTCGCCGACCAGCGACTCGTTGGTGAGCGGGCCGTACATCTGGGCGGTGTCGAGGAACGTGATGCCCAGGTCGAGGGCCCGCCGGATGGTCGCGACGCCCTCGTCCTGGTCGGTGGTGCCGTAGAAGGCGGACATCCCCATGCATCCGAGCCCGATGGCCGATACCGTGAGGTCCCGCAGACTGCGTTCCTGCATGAGGGTCCTTTCTCGCATTTTCGTTCGCCGTCCGTCCGGCGCGAGGGCTGTTCCCGTCCGCCGACGGTTCCCGCCCCCTGCATCCTCCGCCAGCCGACCCGCTGAGGCGCCCCGGCACGCCGGACATCCTCGACGGCGGGCGAGATCACGGGTGAGCCGCCTCCTCGACCGAATAACACGTGTGCACACATGCAGGCTTGGTTCGCACACACCTACTCACACATTGAGAGTAGGGTGAGACGTCAGCTGAAGTGCTCATATCCTCACTGTTCCCAGGGGTTTCGTGATGAATGAATACGACTACATAGTCGTCGGTGGCGGGTCGGCCGGCAGTGTGCTCGCTGCGCGGCTGTCCGAGGACGCGGACGCCCGGGTCCTCCTGCTCGAAGCCGGCAGCGGTGAACCGCTGGAGGCGATGGCCGTCCCGCCCGCCTGGCTGACCCTGCGCGGGAGCGACGCGGACTGGGCGAACACCACCGTCCCGCAGGCCGCGCTGAACGGCAAGCAGGTCGGCTGGCCCCGCGGCCGCGGGCTGGGTGGCTCGTCGAGCATCAATGGCATGGTCTGGGCGCGAGGACATCGCTCCAGCTACGACGCGTGGGAGACGGCAGGAGCGAAAGGCTGGGGCTTCGACGCCCTGCTCCCCTACTTCCGCCGCAGCGAGAACGCGGTGGGCGTGCACCGGGACCCGGCGCTGCGCGGAACGGACGGTGCGCTCGACGTCGCTGCCGCCACCCAGCGGCATCCCGTGGCCGCCGCCGCGCTGGAGGCCGCGGCCGAGGTGGGACACGCACGGGCTTCCGACATCAGCGGTGGCCTGGAAGAAGGCTTCGGCTGGGTCGACCTGAACATCGCCGGCGGGGCACGGCAGAGCGCCGCCGACGCCTACCTCCGGCCGGTTCTCGACCGTCCCAACCTCACCGTGATCACCGATGCACGGGTCACCCGGCTGCGGGTCCGGGACGGCCACTGCACCGGAGTCGCCTACACCCGGGGCGAGGAGCACGCGCACGCCGAGGCACTTCGGGAAGTCGTCCTCTGCGCCGGGACGGTCGGTTCCGCGCACCTGCTTCTGCTGTCCGGGATCGGACCGGCCGAGCACTTGCGGGAGGCCGGCGTCGATGTCGTCCTCGATCTCCCCGGCGTGGGCTCCAACCTGCACGACCACCCCCACAGCTTCGTCGCCTACACAGCCCCCCAGGCTGTCAACGTCGGTCCCAACAACCACATCGAGGCCATCGGCCTGATGCGCAGCGATCCCGCTCTCGACGGGCCGGATCTCCAGGTCTTCTTCGTCGCACCAGCGCCGCCCGAGGTCGGCAGCGGCTTCCTGATATGTTTCTCGCTGGTCGCTCCCCGCAGCCGGGGCCACCTTCGTCTCGACGTCCGGGACCCTGCCGGGGCGCCCCTCCTCGACCCCGGCTACCTCAGTGACAAGCGCGACCTGGACGCCCTGATCACGGGGCTGTCCATGGCCCGTGACATCGGGCAGGCCGATGCTCTGGAGCCCTGGCGCGCCGGGGAGGCCGCGCCGGGCGCGGCCGTCGCTGACGACGCGACGATCGGCGCCTTCCTCCAGGCGAGCCTGGAATCGTATTTCCACTACGCCGGAACCTGCCGCATGGGCGGCGACGACACCGCCGTGGTCGACACCGATCTCCGGGTCCGGGGCATCAGCGGTCTGCGCGTGGCCGATGCCTCCGTCATCCCCGCCATTCCCTCCGCCAACACCAACGCCACCGTGCTCGCCATCGCCGAGCGGGCGGCCGACCTCATCGCCGGCCGGAAGCTCTGAGCCGTCGTCCGCTTCCCCGGAAGGGGCGCGGTGGGCCGGATCCGGCCCGGGAGTCCGCCCCGCCGTCCCGCACCTCTCCAGGAGGAGCGCGGGACGGCGCGCCCGGACTCGACGACGGTCACCGGGACGGCGCGTGCTGTCCGGTCATGAGGGCGGCCAGCTCGTCCGGTTCCAGGAAGGACGGCGGTGGGGGCGGGCCCCAGCTGAACAGGCCCTGGGCGCCCTCGAAGACTTCCGGGGGCCAGAGCTCGTCCTCCGGGATGCAGTCCATGTCGGCGTAGTACTCGCTGAAGTTGCCCGCCGGGTCCTTGAGGTACCAGAAGAAGTTGGAGCCCGCGTGGTGCCGGCCGAGGCCCCGCGTGTGCGAACGCCTCTACCACCTCGTCGAGGTCGGCGCGCGTGGCTTCCCGGAGCACACTCGGGCCGCCGAACGGGACCGCCGACGGCCCGATCAGCTCCCAGCCGCCGTCGGCCACGTCCACCGGACCGTTCTGCCCCCGCGCCGTGCCAGGGCAGCTGGTGCGAGCCCCTCCGGCCCGCGGCCGGCAGCTGGACCGCGGGGACCGCGCCGCGCCCGGTGATGAACGAGGTCAGCCTCCGGTGCGCGGCGGCCTGGTCCTCGTTCCAGATGCCGAGGTCGGCCGAAGTGGTCTGGTGCAGCGGACCCATGGCGTTGGACTCGACCATGACGAGCCCCACCCCGCCGACCGCGCGCCCCGTAGCGCACGAGGTGCCAGTCGGTCGGTCTGCCGTCCTGACCTGCGGCGTACTGGGCCATGGGGGATATCCACAGCCGATCGGGGACCGTGACCTCCCTGAGCCGCAGTGGGGTCAACGGGGTCAGCTGGGTCGTCCCAGGGTCGGTGATCTCTGTGCTGGACACGGCGGTCGCCCACGCTCGTCGGCTCCGACCACGCCGCCCACGCGGAGCGGCATCAGCATCGAACAGGTCAGACGGACGAGGTGATCGCCCGGGTGACGGCCGTGACCGCCGGGGAGGAGCGGCCGGGAAGGCGCGCCACGAGCACACGGCGGAGCTCCGCGGGCGCGCCTTCGACGCGGAGCAGACTCACCCCGGGCGGGAGCACCGGCGCGAGCCGGGACGGTACCGTCGTCACCCCGAAGCCGCCCGCGACCAGGTGGAGCTTCGTGAGCCAGTCGCGTGCCCGGTGGGCGATACGCGGCCGTCCGGGCAGGCCGGGCCAGACACCCAGCAGCGGTTCGGAGTGCGACGACGGGGCGGCGATCCACGCGGCGTCGACCAGTTCGTCGACATGCACCGCCATGCGCCCGGCGAACGTCCCGGCCGAAGCCGTCGCCAGGACCAGTTCGGTGTCCACGGCGGTCTCCACGTGCAGGCGCGGTGACTCGCCGTCCAACGGCCGGTGCGGCGGCCGGGAACTCAGCACGGCCAGATCGATCGAGCCCGCCCGCAGCGCCCGGACCAGGGCCGGTGAGGTGCCCTCGGTCGTGGTGACCGTGATCTGCGGGTCGGTCGCCGCGAGCCGGGTGAGCGCCGCGGGCAGGACGACCGCGCCCGCGCTCAGGAACAGCCCGAGCCGCACCGTCGTGGACCGGGGGACCGCGCCGGTGAGGTCGGCCTCGGCCGCCGCCAGGCAGTCCAGCATGGTGCGGGCGTGGCGCAGCAGGGTCAGCCCGGCGGGGGTGAGCCGCACCCCGTCGGGACGCCGGTCGAACAGCGTGGCGCCCGCGCTCCGTTCGAGCGAGAGCGCCTGCCGCGAGACCGCCGACTGCGTGTAGCCGAGCCGGGCGGCGGCCGCGGTGAAGCTGCCGGATTCCGCGATCTGCCGGAGGACCCGCAGACCCGTACTGGAGATGTCCATGCGGCCTACGCATACCACACATGCCTGATCGTCGCTTCCCGCATGACCGCGCGCACTCCTAGTGTCGATGCCGACCGGTCCCGACGACCCTGGAGGCCCTCATATGCGAGCAGCGGTACTGACCCGGTTCGGCGCCCCGCTCACGGTGCGCGAGCTGCCCGACCCCGAGGCGGGCGGCGGTGAGGTGCTGGTCGAGGTCCTGGCCACCTGCGTCGCCCCGTACGCGGCCGAGGTCTTCGGCGGCACCCGGAACTACCCCCTCGTCCCGCCCGTCGTGCCCGGGGTCGGCGCGGTGGGCCGGATCGTCCACGTCGGCCCGGACGCCACCCGGCTGCGCGCCGGGGACCTGGTGTGGTGCGACTGCACGGTGCGCTCGCGCGACGACGCGCTGACGCCCGACATCGCCCTCCAGGGCTGGAGCTCCCGCGGCGAGGGCGGCGCGAAGCTCGCCCGGCACCTGCACGACGGGGCGTTCGCCGAACTCATGCGGGTGCCCACGGAGAACGTCTTCCCGCTCCCGGCCGCCGCCGGGGACGACCCGGCCCGCTGGTCCGCGCTCTCCGTGCACACCATCGCCTACGGCGGACTGCTCGCCGGTGGACTCGCGGCCGGTGAGACGCTGCTCGTCAGCGGGGCCACCGGCAACCTCGGCAGCAGCGCCGTCGCCGTCGCGCTCGCGCTGGGAGCGGGCCGCGTGGTCGCGCCGGGCCGCAACCGGGCGGCGCTCGGCCTGCTCGCCGACCGGTTCGGCCCACGGGTGCGCCCGGTGCCGCTGACCGGCGACGAGGAGGCCGACGCCGCGGCGATGTGCGCGGCGGCCGACGGCCCGATCGACATGGTGATCGACCTGCTCCCGCCGAGCGCGCCCGTCTCCGCGGTACGGGTCGCGGCCATGACCGTGCGCGAGTACGGACGCGTCGTCCTCATGGGCGGCGTCGGCATGCCGGACGGCGCCGCGCTCGCACTCCCGTACCGCTGGATCATGCGCAACTCGGTGACCGTGCGCGGCCAGTGGATGTACCCGCGCACCGCGAACACCGGCCTGATCCGGCTGCTCGCCGCGGGCACGCTGGACCTCGCCCCCGAACGCGTCCGGTCGTTCGGCCTCGACGCAGTCAACGACGCCGTCGCGTACGCCGCCGTACACAGCGGCCCGTTCGACCGCACCGTCCTCCTCCCGCGCGCCACGACCGCCTCGGCGTGACCCGTCGGCCCCGGCGGACAGCTTTTCACGGTGCGACAAGATGTCTGATTCGGTCAATGCCCGTTCAGACAGGTGTGGTTAGCATGGGGATATTAGGATGCCGAGCAGAGACCGGCGGGCGAATAGTAGGAGGAACATGCGGCCGCGCGTGGATGAGATGCTCGACTACTGCACTCTTGAGGTCGCGATGACCGTCTGTGGGGGTGTGTGGAAGCTCAGCATTCTCAAATACCTCTTCGGTGGAACGTTACGTTTTGGTGAATTGAACCGGGCGATGCCCGATATCACTCCGCGGATGCTCACCCGTCAGTTGCGCGACCTGGAGGAGGACGGCCTCGTACGGCGCACCGTCTACCAGGAGATCCCGCCGCGCGTGGAGTACTCGCTGACCGAGATCGGCATGAGCCTGCGGGGCCTGGTGACCCAGCTGGAGGAGTGGGGCAACTACTACCGGGAGCAGATCCGCAGCACCGTCCCCGACACCGTGGCGGCCTGCGAGCCGCCGGACCGACGCGTGAAGGCCGTCTCGTAGGGGCGTACGCCGCTCCACGAGACGGCCGGTTCCCGGACGTCCGCCTGCCACGGACGCCCGCGCGGCCACGGCCTCAGACCGACGGCTCGTTCTCCGCCGGGGCGTGCCGCGGGGTGTCCGCCGCGGGCCGCGCCTTGCCGGGGCGCAGGAGCAGGGCGGTCAGTCCGGCGAGGACGAGCAGGACCGCCGCCACCGTCGCCGTACTGACGGAGAAGCCCCGCTCGAAGGCATGCTGCGCGCTGTCGCGCAACGCCTCGCCCGTCCGGCCCGGCAGTTGGGCCGCCAGGTCCGTCGCGGCGCTCAACGACCCCGAGACCGCGTCCGACTGAGGGGGCGTCAGCCCGTCGACGGGCTCGATGTACGCGCCGTACGCCACCGTTGTGATGATGCCCATGGCCGCGACGCCGAGCCCGGCGCCGAGCGAGAACCCGACCTCCTGGACCGCGCCGGCCTCCGCGGCCCGCTCGGGCGGCGCCGCACTCATCATCGAGTCCGCGCCCAGCGTCATGACGGTGCCCGCGCCGAGGCCCACCGCGATCAGCGCCGCGAGGTTCCCGGCCGCCCCGAACAGCGAGAGCGCGAGCAGCGCCAGGGCGAGCAGGCACACGCCCGCCGTCACCCCCCACCGGTTGCCGACGGCCGCGGCCAGCCGCGGGGCCAGCACCCCGCCGATCGCGCTGGCCACCGCCACCGGCACCAGCGACAGGCCCGCTCTCAGCGGCGAGTAGCCGTCGACCAGCTGGAGCTGCTGGGTCAGCAGGAACAGCAGCCCGGTGTAGGCGCCGTAGCACAGCAGGATCGACACCGTGGAGACCGAGAACCGGCGGTCGGCGAAGAGCCGCATGTCGAGCAGCGGGTTCGGGATGCGGCGCTGGCGCAGGGTGAAGGCGACCAGCAGCGCCGCGCCCAGAACACCGGCCGCCACGGTGACCGGCGAGACGGCCCCGGGCTGCCCGATGTGCTGGAGCGCGTACACGGCCCCCGCGAGGCCGAGGATCGAGATGAGCGCGCTGACGCCGTCGAAGCGGCGCGGCGCCGGATTGCGCGACTCGGGGACCAGCACCCCGCCCGCCAGCAGGGCGAGCGCCGCGATCGGCACGTTGACCAGGAACACCGCCCCCCACGAGAACCGCTCCACCAGGACGCCGCCGAGCACCGGCCCGAGCGCGGCGCCGGTGCTGGAACTGGCCACCCACAGCCCGTACGCCAGCGACCGCTCGCGGGCGACGGGGAAGACGACGCGGATGATGACCACGGTGCTCGACAGCATCATCGAGTAGCCGAGGCCCTGCACGGCCCTGGCCGCGATGAGCTGACCGGGCGCCGAGGACGCGGCCGCCGCGAGCGAGGAGAGCGCGAAGACGGCCAGCCCCGCCATCAGGATCCGCTTGCGCCCCAGCCGGTCTCCCAGGGTGGAGCAGACCACCAGCGTCGCCGCCACGGTGAGCGCGTAACCGTCCGTGATCCAGAGCAGTTCGGAGCTGGACGGCAGTAATTCCCGGCCCACGGTGGGCAGCGCGACATTGAGGATGGTGAGGTCCATGCCTCCCATGAGCATTCCGGCCAGCAGGACGACAAGCACTGCCCAGCGGCGGGGGTCCGACTTATCTTCTGTCATGAGTTCATCGTGCAGATCGCCGACGGGGCAGGACAAGTACGGTATTTCTTGTCCCTGGGGACAAAATGTGTACTGCCTCTGACCGGCTGCTGAGAGCCTCTTGCCCGGAAATTCGAACACCCGGGGACCGGCCGTCGCACCGGACCGCGCCGACCGCTTCAGACCGTGCGAAGGGACACCCGCAGTCCGGCCTCCCGCGCCGCCCGGTAGCAGTACGACGCCCGCGCCGCCGTCAGCAGTTCGCAGCCGCTGCGATCGGCCAGCCGGGCGGCGTGGCAGGCGGCCAGCACCTCGGGCCCGTCGATACGCAGCGTGGTGGACGCCGCGTACAGCCGGCCCGCCTCGACGGCCGCCGAGGCGTCGTGCGGGGCGCTGTCCAGCGAGCTGCGGCGGCAGAAGGCCGTCAGTTTGCCGCCGAGGAAGCCGTGCCGCTGCACACATGTCTCGTCCCAGCAGTCGCGCATCCCCGCGGTGACCGCCACCGCGACGGACGGCGCGAGCAGCTTCAGCCTTCCGGTCAGCGCCGCGACCCGGACGGCGGCGGCCTCCGGACCATGACCGGTGACGATCCGGTACAGGGCGAAGGAGTCCACGACCGCCGACGCGGGCCCGGCGGTCACCGGTGTTCCTCCGCGTCGAGCAGCCGCATGCCGCGCGGTGCGCCGCTCACACACGGCAGCGCGGCGACGGCCGCGAGCGCGGAGCTCAGCGCCGCGTCGTCGGTGTCCTCCGTGAGCAGGACGAGCGCCTCCCGCCCCGCCGCGCGCCGCCGGTGGGCGCCGCCGACGCGCACGCCCCCGTCCCGCAGCGCGGCGGCCACGTCGGCGAGCGCCGCCGCGGTGTCGGTCACCGGGACGCGCAGGTGGTGGCGGGAGCGGGCGCCCGGGACGGCGCCGCTCCGCGCCACCAGGGTCTGGGGCGCGGCGCCGCGGTGCCCGAGCACCCTCCTGCGGGCCGCCGCCACCACATCGCCGAGGACCGCGCCCGCGGTGGGCACACCGCCGGCCCCGGCGCCGCGGAACAGCAGCGGCCCGGCGTCGGCGGCCTCCACGAGCACCGCGTTGTCGGCGCCGCGCACCTCGGCGAGAGGATGCGCACGGGCCACCATCGCGGGATGGACCCGCAGCAGCACGCCGTCCCGGCCGGGCCGCTCCAGCACGGTGACCGGTTTGACGACCCGGCCGAGGGCGCGGGCGTCGGCCACGTCCGCCGCGGTCACCCCGGTGATGCCCTCGCGGCGCACGTCCGCCGGGAGCACCCGGACGCCGAAGGCGAGCGCGGCGAGGACGACGGCCTTGGCCGCCGCGTCCAGCCCCTCCACGTCGGCGGTCGGGTCGGCCTCGGCGTACCCGTGGTCGACGGCCTCGCGCAGCGCCGCCGCGAAGCCGCCGCCCGTCTCGGTCATCCGGTCCAGGATGTAGTTGGTCGTACCGTTGACGACACCGGTGATCCGGGTGATCCGGTCACCGCCGAGCGAGTCGCGCAGCGGCCGCAGCAGCGGGACCGCCCCGGCCACGGACGCCTCGTACAGCAGGTCCACGCCGTGGCGGGCGGCACTCTCGTGCAGCAGCGGCCCGTGCTCGGCCAGCAGCGCCTTGTTGGCGCTCACCACCGAGGCGCCCTGCTCCATGGCGGCGACGGCGAGCGAGCGCGCCGGTTCGGTGCCGCCGAGGAGTTCGACGACGATGTCGATGTCGCCGCGCTTGACGAGCGCCAGCGGGTCGTCGGTCCACAGGCCGGGGTCCAGGCCGAGACCGCGGGGCCGCCGGGTGTCGCGCACCGCGACACCGGCCAGTTCGACGGGGGCGCCGATCCGTGCGGTCAGGTCCGGCGCCGAGCTGTGCAGACGCCGTACGACTTCGGTTCCCACCACTCCGCAGCCGAGCACGGCCACCTTCAGGGGGGCGGTGTTCATCAGGGCCTCATTTCCGGGGTTCTCCGTGGTCTTCGTGGTTCCCGGCGGTTCCGGGCTGTTTCGGGCGGTTTCCAGCGGTTCTCGGTGGTTCTCGGTGGTTCTTGGCGGTCGCCTTCTTCGCGGTCGCCGGGGAGCGCGGCGCGCTCAACGTCCCGTCCCGGCGTGGACGACGGCCTCGGTGGCGGTGTCGAGGTCACAGGCGCTGTGCAGGGCGCGCACCGCGTCGTGAAGCCGGTCGGCGGCGCACAGCGCCGAGACGCGCAGCCCGGAGGCGGCGGTCAGCCGGACGCCGATGCCCGCCCCGGCCAGCGCCGCCGCCACCCCGGCGGCACCGGGGTGCCCGGCGCCCACCACGGAGACCCGGCCGAAGCCGGACAGGCGGCGCACCGGCCCGTACCCGAGGCGGTCACGATGGCGCTCCAGGAGACCGACGGTGCGCGGGGCGTCCGCCGCGGGCACCGTGAAGGCGACCTCGCCCCCTGCCGGGGTCGCGACGGCCTGCACCATGTCGGCCGGTGTCCGGGCGTCGGCGAGCAGCGTGGACACCTCGGCGAGCAGCACGGAGAAACGGGTTCCGGCCGCGGGACCGGCGGCCGGGTCCGCCACCGTGACCAGCTCCATCGCCCCGGTGTGGGTCACACCTGTGACACGAGGCCCCGTCCCGGCGGGCGGCGGCGTCCGCGAGACGAGTGTCCCGGGGCCGTCCGTGAACGAGGAACGGACACATATCTCCACCCCGTGCCGCCGGGCGTACTCCACACAGCGCGGCATCAGCACCTTCGCGCCGGTGGCCGCCATTTCGAGCATGTCGGTGGAGCTGACGGTCTCCAGCAGCCGCGCCCCGGCCACGACCCGGGGGTCGGCCGAGAACACCCCGTCGACGTCCGTGTAGATCTCGCACACATCGGCGTCGAGCGCGGCGGCCAGCGCCACCGCCGTCACGTCCGAGCCGCCGCGGCCCAGCGTCGTGATGTCACCGGTCTCCCTGCACAGCCCCTGGAACCCGGCGACCAGCGCCACCGCGCCCCGCGCCAGCACCTCCCGCACCCGGACCGGCGCCACCTCGATGATTCCGGCCGCGCCGTGGTCGGCGTCCGTGAAGATGCCCGCCTGGGCGCCGGACAGCGAGCGGGCGCTGCCGCCCAGGTCGTGGACGGCCATCGCCATCAGCGCGTTGGACACCCGTTCCCCCGAGGTCAGCAGCATGTCCATCTCCCGCGCCGGACGGTTGCCGCTCACCTCCTCGGCCAGGTCGATCAGTTCGTCGCTGCTGTCCCCCATCGCCGAACAGACGACGACGACTTCGTGACCGCTGCGCTGGGTCTTGAGGACACGTGCGGCGATCTGCCTGATCCGGTCCGCGTCCTGCAACGAGGACCCGCCGTACTTCTGGACGATCAGCATGCATCTGCTCCTTCCGGCATCGTGAGCATCGGGAATCGTGTGCCGCCGCGTACGGGAACGGGCCGACGCGCCCTCCGTACGCCGGTGTTCGCAGCGCGCGCCGTGCCCCGCCGTCCGTAAGGGCGGCGAGGCACGGCGCACCGGATCAGCGCGACGGGCGGAGCCAGGACGCGACCGCCCGCGCCGTCGTGTCGGCGAACGCGTCGATCATCGAGACATGACTGCCCGGCACGGAGACCTCGGCGTGCGCCAGCGGCCAGCGCGACCGCGCGCCGTCGTCGCCGCCGGGCAGCTCCTCGGCCCGGACCATCAGCGTCGGGGCGGCGGCCCGCCGGGGCGTCCAGCCCCGGAACAGGTCGAGATGGCGGCCCATGGCGGTCAGATTGGCGTCGTCGACCAGGTCGGCGACCTCCGGCTTGGTGGCCAGCTCGTCGAAGAGCGTCGACTGGATCCGCAGGATCTCCGGGTCGTCGGGCAGATAGCTGTCCAGGAGCACGACGCGCTCGGGCTGGTCGCCCGCGGCCAGCTCCTCCGCCACCGCCTGGGCGAGCCAGCCGCCCGAGGAGTAGCCGACCAGGACGAACGGCCGGCCGTCCGCGCAGGCGCGTACGGCGTCCGCCTGGGCGCGTACGAGGGACGCGACGGTCCCGGGCAGCGGCTCGCCGTCGGCGTATCCGGCGGCGGTCAGCGCGTACACGTCCCGCTCGCCGCGGAAGACCGAGGCGAACCGGGCGAACTGGTACGGGCTCGCCGGGGCCACGAACGACGGCAGGCACACGAGGGCGGCCTGCCCGGCGCCGCGCGCGAAGCGGATCGGCGGCCGGGGCGCGGCGGGGGAAGCCGCTTCCTCGCGCAAGTGGGCGGCGGCGCCCAGGAGACGCAGCCCCTCGCTGATCCGGCCGGACGCGCAGGCCGAGCGGAACAGCGCCATCAGCGGTGTCGGCGCGGCGGCCGCCGGGGCGGCGGCTGCGGCCGCGGGCACCGGGACGTTCCGCACGGCGGCACCGGCCGAGACCACTCCGCCCTGCCCCGCCTCCGTCTCCGCCTCCGCCTTCGTCTCCGCCTCCTCCATCAACTCGTCCACGACCTTGGTCAGTTGCTCGACCGTCGGGTGGTCGAACAGGACGGTCACCGGGAGCCTGACACCCGTCACCGACGCGAGCCGGCCGCGCAGTTCCATGGCCGACAGCGAGTTGAGCCCCAGCTCGGTGAACGTCTCCGTCGGCGCCACGGAGCCGCTCTCGCCCCGGCCGAGCGCCAGCGCCAGTTCCTCGGTGATCACCTCGGAGATCAGCTCGGCCCGCTCGGCGCCGGAAAGCTCCGCGAACCGCCGCGCCGCCCCGGCACCCCGCGGTGCGCCCGAGGGGACGTGGACGCCGTCGCGGTCCAGCCAGTAGCGCTCACGCTGGAAGACGTACGGCGGCAGCTCGACCGGGGCGGCCCCGGTCCCGGCGAACACCCCGGCCCAGTCGATGTGCACACCGGCGGCGAACAACCGCCCGGCGGAGGCGAACAGCTGGGCCAGGTCACCCTTGTCCCTGCGCAGGGTGCCCGAGACGACGGCCGTGGCATCCGCGGCGTCCACCGTGTCCTGGATGCCGATGGTCAGCACCGGATGCGGACTCACCTCGACGAACACCGTGTGCCTGCTCTCCAGCAGCGCCCGCGTGGTCTCCTCGAAACGGACGGTGCCGCGCAGGTTGCGGTACCAGTACTCCTCGTCGAGCTCCCGGGTGTCGAGGCGCTGCGCGGTGACCGTCGAATAGAACGGGATCCGCGAGGCCCGCGGCCGTACTCCGGCCAGCCGGGACGTCAACTCCTCGCGCACCGCCTCCACATGGGACGAGTGCGAGGCGAAGTCGACCGGCACCGTCCGGGCGCGCACCCCGTCGGCGACCAGTTGCGCGCGCGCCTCCTCGATCGCGTCGGCGTCACCGGACAGCACGGTCGCGGCCGGTCCGTTGACCGCCGCCACCGACAGCTGGCCGGCCCACGGCTTCAGGAGCGTGTCCACCCGGTCCCGCGGGAGCGGTACGGACAGCATGCCGCCGCGCCCGGTGATCGAGTGCAGGGCCCGGCTGCGCAGCGCCACGATGCGCGCGGCGTCGTCGAGGGAGAGCGCACCCGCCACGTGCGCGGCGGCGATCTCGCCCTGCGAGTGGCCCACCACCGCCGACGGCGTGACACCGAGCGCCTGCCATGTCTCGGCGAGCGAGACCATCACCGCGAACAGGACGGGCTGGACGACGTCGACCCGGTCCAGACCCGGCGCGCCGGGCGCGCCCCGCACCACATCGGTCAGGTTCCAGTCGGTGTGCGCGGCGAGGGCCCGCTCGCACCGGGCCATCGCCGCCGCGAACCGCGGTGACTGGTCCAGGAGTTCGGACGCCATGCCCGCCCACTGCGATCCCTGCCCGGGGAAGACGAGGACGACCTTGTCCCGGCCGCGCCCCGCCGGGGCCGGGGCGGCCTCGTCGGCCTGCACCCGGGTGAGGTGGTCGAGGAGGGTGTCGGGGTGGGTGGCGGTGATGACGGCGCGGTGCTCGAAGTGGGTGCGGGTGGTGGCGAGGGAGAGTCCGATGTCGGTGGGGTGCCAGCCGGGGGTGCGGGTGAGGTGGTCGTGGAGGCGTTCGGCCTGGTCCTGGAGCGCCTGCGGGGTACGGCCCGACAGGACCCAGGGGGTGACCGGCAGGGACTCGGGGGCCGGACGGGGGCCGGGCGCGGGCGGCTCCTCGATGATGATGTGGGCGTTGGTGCCGCTGATGCCGAAGGAGGAGATGGCGGCGCGGCGGGGGTGGCCGGTGTGGGGCCAGGGGCGGGTTTCGGTGAGGAGTTCGACGGTGCCGTTGTTCCAGTCGACGTGTGTGGTGGGTTCGGTGACGTGCAGGGTTCGGGGGAGGATGCCGTGGCGCATGGCCTCGGTCATCTTGATGAGTCCGCCGATCCCGGCTGCCGCTTGTGAGTGTCCGATGTTGGATTTCAGTGAGCCGAGGTACAGGGGTTGTTCAGCAGAATGTGCGGTTCCGTAGGTGTTGATGAGGGCTTGGGCTTCGATGGGGTCGCCGAGTCGGGTGCCGGTGCCGTGGGCTTCGACGGCGTCGATGTCGTGGGGGGTGAGGTGGGCGTTGTCGAGTGCTTGGCGGATGACGGCTTCTTGTGAGCGGCCGTTGGGTGCGGTGAGTCCGTTGGAGGCGCCGTCCTGGTTGACGGCGGTGCCGCGCAGGACGGCGCGGACGGGGTGGCCGTTGCGCCGCGCGTCGGACAGCCGCTCGACCAGCACGAGACCGATGCCCTCCGCCCAGCCCGTGCCGTCGGCGTCGTCGGAGAACGACTTGGAGCGGCCGTCCGGGGACAGCCCCCGCTGCCGGGCGAACTCGACGAACGTACCCGGCGTGGACATCACCGTGACCCCGCCCACCAGCGCCATCGAGCACTCACCGGCGCGCAGCGCCTTGGCCGCCAGATGCAGCGCGACCAGCGACGACGAGCACGCGGTGTCGATGGTCACCGTGGGCCCGGTCAGGTCGAACAGGTACGACACCCGCCCGGAGAGGACACTCGCCGTGTTGCCGGTCAGCAGCACCCCTTCCAGCTCCTCGGGCATCTGGTGCACCGGCGGCGCGTAGTCGTGGTACATCGCGCCGATGTAGACGGCGGTGTCGGTGCCGCGGAGGGTGTGGGGGTCGATGTGGGCGTGTTCGATGGTGTGCCAGGCGGTTTCGAGGAGGAGGCGTTGTTGGGGGTCCATGGCGACGGCTTCGCGGGGTGAGATGCCGAAGAAGGGGGCGTCGAAGTGGTCGGCGTCGTGGAGGAAGCCGCCGCCTCGGGTGTAGGTGGTGTTCGGTGTGTCGGGGTCGGGGTGGTGGAGGTTGGGGTTCCAGCCGCGGTTGGTGGGGAAGTCGGTGATGGCGTCGGTCTCGGTGGTGAGGAGGTTCCAGAGGTCGTCGGGTGAGGTGACGCCGCCGGGGTAGCGGCAGGCCATACCGACGATCACCAACGGATCACCTTCTGCTGGCAGTTCGGCAGGCGGCACCGCCGGAGCGTCGTCCGGGACGGTGGTCTCGGCCGCCGGTCCGGCCAGCCGCTCGTCGAGATACGTCACGACGTCGTCCGGAGTCGGACGGTCGAAGACGAGACCGGTCGGCAGCGAGAGCCCGATGGCCGCGCCCAGCCTGTTGCGGAACTCCACGGACATCAACGAGTCGAACCCGATGGCGTTGAAGCGGTCCGAGGAGCGGATCCCGGACGCGTCGGCGTGCCCGAGCACCGAAGCCGCCTCGGACAGCACCACCTCGGTGAGCCGCTCGTGCCGTTCCGTGTCGGAGAGCCCCGAAAGCCGCACGCCCTGCGGTGACTCGGGCGCGCGCCGCCGCTCACGGCGCCGGGGCGCCGCCGCGCCGCCCGCCGGCCGCCGCAGCAGCGCGGGCGCCCGGTCCGCCGCGGACCGCAGCGCCGCGGTGTCGAGCCGCAGCGCGGCGACCGCGGCCTCGTCGGTGGCGAGGGCACTGTCGAACAGCGCCAGCCCCTCGGCGTGCGAGAGCACACCCACGCCCGCGCGTGCCATGCGCCGGATGTCGCGGTCCGCCAGCGACTCGGCCATGCCGCCGCCGCGCTGCTCCCACAGGCCCCAGGCCACCGACGTGGCGGCCAGGCCCAGCGACCTGCGGTGCCGGGCCAGCGCGTCCAGGGAGGTGTTCGCCGCGGCGTAGTTCGCCTGCCCGGCCGCGCCGATCAGACCCGAGACGGACGAGTACAGCACGAACGCGGACAGGTCGAGGTGACGGGTCAGCTCGTGCAGGTTGCGGGCCGCGTCGGCCTTGGGGCGCAGCACACCGTGCAGCCGCTCGGGTGTGAGCGCCGTGACGACACCGTCGTCGAGCACGCCCGCCGTGTGCACGACGGCGGACAGCGGCCGGTCGGCGGGGACCGAGCCGAGCACCTCCGCGAGCGCGTCCCGGTCGGCCGCGTCGCACGCCGTGAGCCGCACTTCGGCGCCCAGCCCGGTCAGCTCGGCCACCAACTCGGCCGCACCGGGCGCGCGTTCACCGCTGCGGCTGATGAGCAGCAGATGCCGGACGCCGTACCGGGTCACCAGGTGGCGGGCCAGCAGACCGCCGAGCGTGCCGGTGGCGCCGGTGACCAGAACGGTGCCCTCGGATCCGAAGGCGGCCCGCGCCGGGGCCCCGGCGCCCGGGACGGCCGGTGCGCCGTGCGCACCGGGCAGCGGCGCCAGCTCCGGTACGGAGGCGACACCCGCCCGCAGGGTCAGCTCCGGCTCACCGGTGGCGACGGCCGCCGCGAGCAGCCGCTCCGACTCGGGGGACCCGTCGGTGTCCACGAGCACCACCCGGCCGGGGTGCTCCGTCTGCGCGGAACGGACCAGCCCCCAGGCCGCACCGCTCGCCGGATCCGTGTCGCCGTCGCGGGTCAGCACCACCAGCGTGCTCGCCGAGAAGCGGTCCTCCGTCAGCCACGCGCGTACGGCCTCCAGCACCGGTGTCACCGCCTGTGCAGCGGTCGGGCCCGCCACGGGCAGCACGACCACGGGCGGCAGGCCGTCCGCCCCGGCGGCGTCGAGCGAGTCCAGGACCAAGGGTGCTCCGGCGGTCGCGGCGGCGTTTCCCAGCGACAGTACGCGTCGGCGCAGCGCGAACAGGGACGGCTCCTCGACGGCGCCGCCGAGCGCGTCGGCGGGCAGCTCGCGCCACCTCAACTCCCGTACGCCGGCCACCGGGACGCCCGAGGCGTCGGCCACGGCGAGCGACATGGTCGCGTCGCCGGACCGCCGGAACTCCACGCGCAGTCCGCCCGCTCCGGCCGTGTGCAGGCGGACCCCCGACCACGAGAACGGCAGCCGGGTCGCCGCCGACTCGTCGAGCACACCCGGCAGCAGCACGTGCAGGGCCGCGTCCAGTGACGCCGGGTCGAGCAGGAACGTGCCGTCCGGGGCGTCCGGCTCGGCGCCTACCTCCGCGAACACGCTGTCGCCGTGCGTCCAGGCCGCCCGCAGCCCCTGGAAGGCGGGACCGTACCGGTAGCCTCGCTCGGCCACGCGCTCGTAGAGCTCGTGGAGATCCACCGGCTCGGCGCCTGCGGGCGGCCACGCACGACCCGCGGCCGGTGCATCGGCCGGTGCACCGTCGGTCGCGGCCTCGGCGAGGCCGCCGGTGGCGTGCAGGACCCAGTCGCCGTCCCGCCGGGTGTGCACGTCGAGGGCGCGCCTCCCCGCCGGATCGGGGGCACCGACCGTGAGCTGCACCCGCACCGAGTCGTCCGGCTCCAGCATGAGCGGCTGGGTGAGAGTCAGCTCCTCGACCTCCGCACAGCCGGTGAAGTCCGCCGCGTACAACGCCATCTCGATGTACGCGGTGGCCGGGAGCACGACCGTGCCCCGGATCGCGTGGTCGGCGAGCCAGGGGTGCGTGGCCAGGGACAGCTCCCCGACGAACGTGACGCCGCCGGTGGCCTGTTCGACCGCGCCGCCGAGCAGCGGATGCCCGAGCACGGTGACCCCGGCCGCGGCCCGCTCCCCGTCCGCGGTCGACGGCGCCAGCCAGTGGCGCGAGCGCTGGAACGGATACGTCGGCAGGTCGATGTGCCCGGTGCCGGGGTGGAGCGACGCCAGATCGAGGGGTGCCCCGGCGGTGTGGGCGCGGGCGAGACCCGCCGTCAGGGCGGTGACCTCGGGACGGCCCGCGCGCAGCAGGGCGACGGCGGCCGAGGCGTCCGAGGTGAGGCAGGCGCCCGCCATGGCGGTCAGGACGGCGTCCGGGCCCACCTCCACGAACACGGTGACGCCCTCGTCCCGTTCCAGGGTCCGGGTGGCGTCCGCGAAGCGGACGGCGTGGCGGAGCTGGCGCACCCAGTAGTCGGCGGTGACCAGATCGTCACCGGCGGCGAGCCGCCCGGTGAGGGTGGAGACGACGGGTATGCGCGGCGCCCGGTAGGTCAACTTCTCCGCCACGGACCGGAATGCGTCGAGGATCCCGGACATGTGGGGGGAGTGGAAGGCGTGGCTGACGCGCAGGCGCCGGGTCATCGCCCCGCGCTCCCGCCACCGGGCGGCGACGGCCTCGGCCGCTTCCGCGTCCCCCGAGATCACCACGGAGGACGGCCCGTTGACGGCCGCCAGGGCGAGCCGGTCGGCGTAGGGCCGCAGATCGGCCGCGATCTCCGCCTCGGCGGCCTGTACGGCGATCATGGCACCGCCGGGCCGCGCGGCCTGCATGAGGCGGCCGCGGGCGGCGACGAGCGCGGCCGCGTCCGCGAGGCTCAGCACTCCTGCCGCATGGGCGGCGGCGAGTTCGCCGACGGAGTGTCCGGCGACCGCGTCCGGGACCAGACCGTGCTGAGCCAGCAGCCGGTGCAGGGCGGTCTCCAGGGCGAAGAGCGCGGGCTGGGTGTAACGGGTCTCGTGGAGCTCGTGGAGAAGCGGCTCCTCCTCGGCGAACATGACATCCCGCAGCGGGCGGTCCAGATACGGGTCCAGGGCGGCGCACACCTCGTCGAGTGCCGCCGCGAACACGGGGCTGGCCGCGTACAGTTCGCGGCCCGTCCCGGCCCGCTGGGCGCCCTGCCCGGTGAACAGGAACGCGGTGCCTCCCGCGCGCGCCGCGCTGCCCGCCACCACGGCGGGGGACGTCTCGCCACGGCCGAACGCGGCCAGCGCGGCGAGGAGTTCGTCGTCGGAGTCGCCGAGGACCACGGCCCGCTGCTCCCACAGCGAGCGTGTCTCGGCCAGCGAGCGGGCCACCTCGGCGCGGTGCCATCCGGGCCGGGCGGTCAACTGCCGGTGCAGAGCCCCGGCCCGCGCCCGCAGCGCGGTCTCGTCGCGTGCGGACAGCGCCCACAGGGCACGCCCGCCGACGGCCGGTGCCTCGCCGGTGCGCGCGGTGCCGTCCCGTTCCTCGGGCGCCTGCTCGATGATGATGTGGGCGTTGGTGCCGCTGATGCCGAAGGAGGAGACGGCGGCGCGGCGGGGGTGGCCGGTGTGGGGCCAGGGGCGGGTTTCGGTGAGGAGTTCGACGGTGCCGTCGTTCCAGTCGACGTGCGGCGTGGGGTCGGTGACGTGAAGGGTTCTCGGCAGCATGCCGTGCCGTATCGCCTCGGTCATCTTGATGAGTCCGCCGATCCCGGCCGCCGCCTGGGCGTGCCCGATGTTGGACTTCAATGACCCGAGGTACAGGGGTTGTTCGGTGGTGTGTGCGGTTCCGTAGGTGTTGATGAGGGCTTGGGCTTCGATGGGGTCGCCGAGTCGGGTGCCGGTGCCGTGGGCTTCGACGGCGTCGATGTCGTGGGGGGTGAGGTGGGCGTCGGTGAGGGCTTGGCGGATGACGGCTTCTTGTGAGCGGCCGTTGGGTGCGGTGAGTCCGTTGGAGGCGCCGTCCTGGTTGACGGCGGTGCCGCGCAGGACGGCGCGGACGGGGTGGCCGTTGCGCCGCGCGTCGGACAGCCGCTCCAGGACGACGAGTCCGACGCCCTCGGCCCAGCTCGTTCCGTCCGCGTCACGCGAGAACGACTTGGAGCGGCCGTCCGGCGCGAGACCCCGCTGTCGGCCGAACTCCACGAACATGCCCGGCGTGGACATCACCGTCACCCCGCCCGCGAGGGCGAGCGACGCCTCGCCCGAACGCAGCGCCCTGGCCGCCAGATGCAGTGCCACCAGCGAGGACGAGCACGCCGTGTCCACCGTCATCGCGGGGCCGACGACCCCGAGGGTGTAGGCGATCCGGCCGGCCAGGACACTGGCCGTGGTCCCGGTGAGCAGATGCCCCTCCACGGTGCCGGGGGCGGCATGCATCCGGGGGCCGTAGTCCCCGGCGGTCGCGCCGATGTAGACGGCGGTGTCGGTGCCGCGGAGGGTGTGGGGGTCGATGTGGGCGTGTTCGATGGTGTGCCAGGCGGTTTCGAGGAGGAGGCGTTGTTGGGGGTCCATGGCGACGGCTTCGCGGGGTGAGATGCCGAAGAAGGGGGCGTCGAAGTGGTCGGCGTCGTGGAGGAAGCCGCCGCCTCGGGTGTAGGTGGTGTTCGGGGTGTCGGGGTCGGAGTGGTGGAGGTTCGGGTTCCAGCCGCGGTTGGTGGGGAAGCCGGTGATGGCGTCGGTCTCGGTGGTGAGGAGGTTCCAGAGGTCGTCGGGTGAGGTGACGCCGCCGGGGTAGCGGCAGGCCATGCCGACGATCACCAACGGATCGTCCTCGACGGGCGGTTCACCACCTGTGTCCGCCGGAGCGTCCGGTCCGCTCGTGGCCGCCAGCCGCTCGCCGAGATGGGCGATCACGTCACCCGGGGTCGGGTACTCGAAGACGAGGCCCGTGGGCAGCGAGAGCCCCACGGCCGCACCGAGCCGCGTACGGAACTCGACGGCGGCGAACGAGTCGAAGCCCAGATCGCTGAAGGTGTGCCGTGGGTTGATGTCGCCCGGGTCGCCGTAGCCGAGGACCGCCGCGGCATGCGAGAGCACCAGGGCGCGCAGCGCGCGGGGATCGGCCGACGGCGAGGCGGCGGGGGCCTCCTCACGCCCTGCCTCGGCCGGGTCGGCCGGTTCAGTCGCCTCGACCGCCTCGACCGCCTCGACCGCCTCGGCTTCGGCCGGAGACGCGGACCGCACGGACCGCACGGCCTGTGCGGCCTGTGCGGCCTGCGCGGGCCGGGGAGCGGTGTCCAGGGTGTCGAGCCAGTGCCGTTCGCGCTGGAAGGCGTAGGTGGGCAGGCTCACGACCCGGGCATCCGTGTGGGCGTACGTCTGCTCCCAGTCGACGGGTGTGCCGCGGGTGAACAGGTGGGCGAGGGCGCGCAGGAAGGTCTCGGGCTCCGGCCGGTTCCTGCGCAGGAGCGACGTGGCCGTCGTGCCGGGGTGCCGGGCGCTGCGCGGGACGAGGGAGGCGAGGGTGGCGTCGGGGCCGAGCTCCAGGAAGGTGCGGGCACCGAGCTGTTCGGCGGTCAGGACGGCGTCGTGGAAGCGGACGGTGCCGCGGGCGTGGGCGATCCAGTGGGCCGGTGTGGCGAGCAGCCCGGGGGTGGCGAGCCGGCCGGTGACGGTGGAGACGACCGGGACGGCCGGTTCGTTGAAGGTGAGAGTGGCCAGGGTCGCGCGGAAGGCGTCGAGCATGGGGTCCATGCGCGGCGAGTGGAAGGCGTGGCTCACCGCCAGCGGGACGCACGTGTGGCCGCGTCCGGTGAGCTCATCGGCGATCCGGTGCGCCTCGTCGTGGTCGCCCGCGATGACGACGGCCGCGGGACCGTTGACCGCCGCGACGGTGACCTGGGAGGTGAGCAGCGGCGCGACGGTCTCCTCCGGGGCGTCGACCGCGATCATGGCGCCGCCGGCCGGGAGTTCCTGCATCAGGCGCCCGCGGGCCTCGACGAGCGTTGCGGCGTCCGGCAGGCTCAGGACACCGGCGGCATGGGCGGCCGCGATCTCCCCGACGGAGTGCCCGACGAGGTGGCCCGGGGTGACGCCGTACGCCGTGACGAGCCGGTGCAGGGCGACTTCGAGGGCGAACAGGGCGGGTTGCGTGAGGGCGGTCCGGCCGAGGCCCTCGCCGGTGGTGACCGCCTCGCGCAGGGGCAGCCCGGGGAAGTGCTCGCAGACCTCGTCGAAGGCGCGGGCGAACACCGGCTGGTGGGCGTGGAGTTCACCGCCCATGCCCGCGCGCTGGGAGCCCTGGCCGGTGAACAGGAAGGCGAGGGAGCCGGAGACCGGCTCGGTGTGCTCGACCCGGGTGAGGTGGTCGAGGAGGGTGTCGGGGTGGGTGGCGGTGATGACGGCGCGGTGTTCGAAGTGGGTGCGGGTGGCGGCGAGGGAGAGTCCGATGTCGGCGGGGCGCCAGCCGGGGGTGCGGGTGAGATGGTCGTGGAGGCGTTCGGCCTGGTCCTGGAGCGCTTGCGGGGTACGGCCCGACAGGACCCACGCGGTGACCGGGGGCCCGCTCACGCCACTCATGTCCCGCGGCTCGTCCGCGGCGGGCCGTGGCGCCTCGGACACCACCACATGGCAGTTCGCGCCGCCCATGCCGAAGGAACTGACGCCCGCGAGCAGCGGAGTGTCCCGCAGGGGCCAGTCGCCGGGCTCGCTCTGCACCGCGAGGCGCAGCTCGTCGAAGGGGATCCGCGGGTTCGGCGTACGGTAGTTGAGGCTGGCCGGGAGCTGCCGGTGCCACACGCTGAGGGCCACCTTGAGGAACCCGGCGATCCCGGCCGCGCCCTCCAGGTGCCCGAGGTTGGTCTTCACGGAACCGACGCGCAGGGTGCGGTCCGTGCCCGCGGTGCCGACCACCGCACCCAGCGCAGCCGCCTCGATCGGATCGCCTACCTTCGTCCCGGTGCCGTGGAGTTCCACGTACTGCACCGCGCCCGGGTCGACACCGGCGTTCTCGTACGCGAGGCGCAGCACGTCGCGCTGGGCCCGCTCCTCGGGGACCGTCAGCCCGGCGCCGCTGCCGTGGTTGACGGCGCCGCCCCGTACGACGCAGTAGATCCGGTCGCCGTCGGCCAGCGCGCGGGCCAGCGGCTTGAGCACGACGGCGCCGCCGCCCTCACCCCTGACATAGCCCCCGGCGCGCGCGTCGAAGGTGTAGCAGCGGCCATCGGGCGACAGACCGCCCCACTTGGTGGAGATGACCGAAGTCTCCGGCAGCAGGCTCAGGTTGACGCCGCTCGCGACGGCCGTATCGGACTCGCCGCTGCGCAGGCTCTGGCAGGCCAGGTGCAGGGCGACCAGGGACGAGGACTGCCCGGTGTCCACGACCAGGCTCGGGCCGGTGACGCCGAGGAAGTGCGAGAGCCGGTTGGCGATCATGCCGCGGTGCACGCCGGGCATGGTGTGCTGGGTCCCGGCGGCCAGCGCGTCCCGGTAGACCAGGTGCGCGAAGTCGTCCCAGATCGAACCGACGAAGACCCCGACCCGGCGGCCGCGCAGCGCGCCGGGCCGCACCCGGGCGTCCTCCAGGGCCTCCCAGCCCAGCTCCAGCATGAGCCGCTGCTGCGGGTCCGTCATCGCGGCCTCGCGCGGCGACAGCCGGAAGAAGGCCGGGTCGAAGCGGTCGACATCATCGAGGAACGAGCCCCAGCGGGAGTTCATCCGGCCGGGTGCCGCCCGGTCGGGATCGTGGAACGCCGTCGCGTCCCAGCGATCCGGTGGCACCTCCCCGATGGCGTCGCGGCCGTCGCGCAGGAGCGACCACAGCGCGTCGGGCGTCGGCGCCTGTGCGAACCGGCAGGACATGCCGACGACGGCGACGGCTTCGGCCGGGTGCGGGGGGACCTCGGCTCCGGTGGGCTTGCTCATCATGGGCTTCTCCTTCTCGGGCGCCGCGTGCGGGCGCGCGGGACCGCGCCGTGCGGGGGTGGCACGCGGCGCCGGTGCGGGGCGAGCGGCGGCGGTACGTGGGGCGAGCGGAGGGCGGGGAGGTGTGCGGCGACGGCGCGTGGGGCGAGCCGGGGGCGGTTCAGTCCTGGGGGCGGCCGGCCGCCGACAGGGCGCTGTCCAGTTCGCGGCTGTCGATGTCGACGTCGAGGGTCGTGGTGATCCGGGAGACCAGGAAGTACACCCCGGTCAGGGCGATGATCTCGACGACGCCGCGGTCACCGTGCCGCTCCCGGACGCGCTGGAACAGGGTGTCCTCGACGCGGGCGGTCGCGGCCACCGCCGAGACGAAGGCCAGCAGATCGCGCTGGGGGCCGTCGAAGCAGTCGGCGGTGAGACGCCGTTCGCGCAGCGCGGTGAGCTGATCGGCGCGGAGGCCGAACTCGGCGGCGAGCTGCTCGTGCTGCGCCCACACGTAGTCCGCCCCGAAGCACCGGCCGGCGGCCAGGATCACCAACTCGCGGTCGGGATCGGACAGTCGGCCCTCGGTGAGCTGGGTGTGCCCGATGTTCGCCACCGCGGTCAGCAGGGCGGGGCTGTGCCCGAGGACCCGGAAGACGTTGAGCAGCGTCGCGTCGTGCGGGCTGCCGTAGATCGGTGTGGGCATGTCGAAGTCCGGGGCGAACTCCGGATAGGGGATGCGGGCCACGGGGGCTCCTCTCGTGCGGTACGCGGCGCGCCTCAGCCGGAGGCGCGCCGCAGGGTGGTGGTCAGGAGGTCGGCGACGGCCGCGGTCTCGGTCAGGAACCCGTCGTGCCCCTGGCGGGAGCTGATGACCTCCAGGCCGGTGCAGCCGGGCAGCTTCTCGGCCAGCTCGCGTTGCAGCCGCAGCGGGTACAGGCGGTCGCTGTCGATCCCGGCGACGACCACCGGCACCGGACAGCCGGTGAGCGCGGCGTCCACCCCGCCCCGGTCCCGGCCCACGTCGTGGCCGTTGAGCGCGCGGGTGAGCGCCACATAGCTGCCCGGGTCGAAGCGGTCGACGAGTTTGCGCGCCTGATGGCGCAGATAGCTCTCCACGGCGGGCAGCGGACGGCCCGCCTCCTGCGGGCGGTTCGCGAACCGCGCGTCGAGGTCGAGTTCGGTGCGGTACGTGAGATGGGCGATGCGCCGGGCCAGGGCGAGGCCGCCGGTCGGCAGCCGTCCGCTGCCGTGGTAGTCCCCGCCCTGCCAGTGCGGATCGCGGGTGATGGCCTCGATCTGGGTGCTCTGGGTGCCGATCTGGTCGGCGGTCGCCCGCGCGCCCACGGCGAGGACCAGCGCCGCACCGACCCGCTCCGGGTGGCCGACCGCCCACTCCAGCGCCCGCGCCCCGCCCATCGACCCACCGGCCACGGCGGCGAACCGGCCGATGCCGAGCGCGTCGGCCAGCGCGGCCTCGGCGGCGACCTGGTCGCGGATGCTCACCTCCGGGAACCGGCCACCCCACGCTCCGCCCGAGGGGTGCGGCGACGCGGGTCCCGTACTGCCGCGGCAGCCGCCGAGCACATTGGCCGCGAGGACGCACCAGCGCCCGGTGTCCACCGCGCGGCCCTCCCCGATGACGCCGTCCCACCAGCCGGGGGTGGGCCGGCCGGGCCCGGGGGGCCCGGCCACGTGCGCGTCGCCGGTCAGCGCGTGCAGCACCAGGACGACGTTGTCCCGCAGGGCGGAGGGACGGCCCCAGCACTGCACGGCGAGCCGCACCCCGGGCAGTACCGCCCCGGACTCCAGGGCCAGCGGCCCCACCTCGACGAGGCACGGCCGGCCGTCGGGCGGCGGGAAGGCCGCCCGGGGCACCGACCGCAGCACACCGACCGTCACCGCGCCACCGCGGCGAAGCCGGCGCGCAGATCCGCGAGGAGGTCGTCGATCGACTCGATGCCGACCGACAGCCGCACGGTCGCGGGCGTGACGCCCGCCGTGAGCCGCTCCTCCGTGCTGAGCTGCGCGTGACTGGTGGTCGCCGGGTGCAGCACCAGGGAGCGCACGTCCCCGATGTTGGCCACATGGCTGTGCAGGGTCAGCGCGTCGATGAAGGCGGTGGCCGCCTTCTCCCCGTCCGCCAGCTCGAAGCTGACGACGGCGCCCGTGCCCCGGGGCGCGAGCTTCCGGCCGCGCTCGAACCAGGGGGAGGACGGCAGCCCGGCATAGGCCACCGAGGACACCTCGGGCCGCGCCTCCAGGAACTCGGCGACCGCCGTGGCGTTCTGCACATGGCGCTCCACCCGCAGGCTCAGGGTCTCGATGCCCTGGCCGAGGAGGAAGGCGCTGAACGGCGAGATGGCCGGGCCGAGATCGCGCAGCAGCGAGACCCGGGCCTTGACCGCGTACGCGGGCGGGCCCAGCTCGGCGTAGACCAGACCGTGGTAACTGGGGTCCGGGTCGGTGAAGTTGGCGAAGCGCCCGGAGAACCAGTCGAAGGTCCCGCCGTCCACCAGCACACCGGCGATGGTGGTGCCGTGCCCGCCGAGGTACTTCGTGGCCGAGTGCACCACGATGTCGGCGCCGTGCAGCAGCGGCCGGACGAGGTAGGGCGTGGCCACCGTGTTGTCGATGACGAGCGGCACGCCGTGCTCGTGGGCCACCGCGGCGACCCCCTCGATGTCGAACACGTCGTTGCGGGGATTGGAGATGCTCTCCCCGAAGAACGCCTTGGTCTCGGGCCGGACGGCGGCCCGCCACTGGTCGGGGTCGTCCGGGTCCTCGACGAAGGACACCGTGATGCCGTAGCGGGCCAGGGTGTGCCGGAAGAGGGTGTAACTGCCGCCGTAGAGCCGGGGGCTGGTCACGATGTGGTCGCCCGCGGCGGCCAGGTTCAGGATCGACGTGGCCACCGCCGCCTGCCCGGAGGAGAGCAGCAGGGCCGCGACACCGCCCTCCAGGGCCGCGATCCGCTGCTCGATGGCGTCCTGGGTCGGATTCATGATCCGGCCGTAGACGTTGCCGGTGTCCTCCAGGGAGAACAGCGCGCGGGCGTGCTCGGTGCTCTCGAAGGCGTAGGAAGTGGTCTGGTAGATCGGCAGGGCCCTGGCGGCGCTCGCCGGGTCGGGTGAGTGGCCCGCGTGGATCTGCCGGGTCTCGAAGCCCCACGCCTGGGTGGGATCGAGGCCGGGCCCGGCCTCGTCGAAGGCCGCCGGGTCACTGGAAATGGTCATGGAATTCCTCTCGTCGAAAGGCTGGACGTGCCGGTGGGAGAAATTCCGGCAGGCGCACGGAATGCCTGCCGGACAGGTGAGAAAGGGGAGTTGGCCGACGCTCCTCGGCGTGGCCCGGGAAGCGATGCTAACGAGGCGTGCCGAGGTTCAACAGAAGGGAAGGGCGCAGGGGTGAACGCACAGCGCGCCGCGCGCGGAGAATGGCCTGCGCGCAACAGCCGGAAGACCATCGCGTTACAGGTGGGGGATGTTCTCGGGCACACGAAGACGTGCGGCTCGGCAGGTGCTCCGAAGCATCTGCCGAGCCGCACGTCATGGGCCGTCGCCGACCGTCATGGAACGGTGGCGGACATAAAAGTGTTTCTGTTCTGTGCAAGCACCAAAACGAAGTCGAAGTCGAATTCGACGTTGATGTCGATGGTGCCGGTGTCGCTGTCGGAGTGGTCGGAAAGGAGAACGCGACCGGCCGGAATTCCGGGCCTCAGGCCGGCTGACACCTGCGTCGTTCCAATTCCTCCGCCACTTCCAGCCAGCGTTCGGCGCAGCGGCGTACGAACACGGCGACCGGGACCGCGCAGTGCGCGGGCACGTCGTCGAGGAGACTGGCCTGCTCCTCCGTGCTCACCGCCTGCCGGTGCAGTCGGCGCAGGAGCAGCCGCCCGGCGTCGGTGAAGCGGAGCGCCGGGTCCTTGGCCAGGTTGTGCAGCAGCGCGTCGAGGCTGTCCCGGGCATCCCGTTCCTCGCGGACCGGCGGCCTCGCCGGTCCGGCCGCCCGGGTGCGGCGGCCCGTCGGCACGGGGTCGTCGCCCCGGTCGAGCCGGCGGCGCACATCGAGCACGGTGGCGGGCGAGAGGCCGACGCGGTCGGCGATCTGGCGCAGCGACGCCTTGGGATCGCTGCGCATCAACTTGCCCGCCAGTCTGCGGCTTTCGGCACTGCTGACCGGTCGTACGCGTCCGTCCCGCCCGATCCTGCTGTTCGACTGAGCGGTCCGCTCCCTCGAACGCTGCCGCAGCGCGGCGACCGTATGCGCGGACAACCCCGCCACCTGCGCGATCGCCCGGTCGGACCACTGGGGGTGGGAACCGATGATGCGGGTCGCGGCGGCCGTGCGCTCAGCTCTCGACAGGGGTGTGCCGTGCCGTGTGTTCGCCTCGACGGACAGCACATACGCGTCGCGTGCGGGTCCGTCGAAGAATCGCACCGCGATGAGCTCGTCGCCGCGCAGTTCGGCGGCACGCAGCCGGTGTGCCCCGTCCACCACGCGCATCGTCTCGCGGTGGACCACTATGGCGGGCAACTCACCTTCGGTCTCGGCGAGTTCGCGGCATCTTTCGATGTCGGTGCCGTTCGACCGGGGCGATTCCCCGGTTGTCAGGGCACTGATCGGCACATGGGTGACGGGCGTCAGCGGAGGGAGCGGCTCACGGCCGGATTCCGCACCGCGCGGGTCCGTCACAGCGGTTGTGGTCGGTGCGATCATGGTCGGCGCGGTTGTGGTCGGCTCGCCCATGGCTCAGAACCTTCCGGGGCGGCAGGACGGCCTCCGTTTCGATGAAGCGGGTCGCGAGCGGGCGCGAACGATGGTTGTGACGCACCTGGCCTCTGATTCGGCAGGCATCGCATCCTCCAAAGCGTCAGCTTGTTTGGAAGATACACAGAGCTGCGCAACGCCTGTCAACTGCGCTGATGTGTCGGGAACGTAAGGCCCGGGGCCTCCCGGCGGCGGCCTCGGGACCCGGCGTCCGGGCCCCGGCGACTGGGGACAGGACTGATAGTGAGCAGGTCCATGCCAGTAGCATGTTGCGGGTTCATTGCTTACCCGCGGCACCCCTGATGTCGCGATCGGTCAAGTCGCCTTCTCTGCACAAGGGTTCTGTGAGATGCGTCACCGAATCCGCGTCGACGCGCCGGGAGCAGTGGCCGGCTCCGGCGGGGGCACCGCCTTCCATGCCGGTGACAGCACATCGGACAGGATCCGCTCGGGGTCCCCGAGCCCGTCGAGCACGCTCTCGGTCACCTCACCGGGCACCGCGAGCGTCATGACATCCAGCCACTTGTGCCGCAACTCATCGTCCGACAGGGGGAGTCCGGGATCGCCGGGCGCCTCGGTGCAGAGCCTTTCGGCCTCCCGGCCGTCGACGGTCCGTACGCGCACATGTGAGGGATAGGAGGAGGGAGGAGCACTGTCGAGCTCGGGCGCGTGGACGAGCCGCACCCGGGCGGCGAGCGCGTCGCGACGGGGATCGCCCAGATGTTCTTCGTCGATCTGCCGGGCCCCCGCGGCACCGTCGAGCGCCACCGCGGCGAGCACATGCGGAAAGCTGTATTGCGCCTGTTCGAGTGTGCGCGGCGAGATCTCGTCGAGGAAGAGGGCACCGTGGTGTGTCCGCACCTCGATCTCCTCGATCTCCGCCGCGACCGCCCCCAGTTCCCGCAGCAGTGATGCGAGACCGTGGGCGGCCGCGTGGATGTAGCGGCAGCACGCGTACTTCTTGAAATAGGTGCGCCCGCTCTCGAAGGTCTCACCGAAACTCATGACCAGGTCGTTGTCCTCGGCTCCGGGAACATCGAAAGGGGTCGCGGCGAAACCCGGCAACGCGGGCGGGGGACAGCCCTCCGAAAGGCCGAGGAATCCACCGCGGGCCAGATCGGCCGCCGTCACACCGGTGAGCGCGCCCCAGCCGATGGACTCCTTCGCCATCGGCAGGACGAATGTCGCCATCGGCGCGTGCTGCCACGCCAGGGTGACCGCCCGCGCGGTCGCGTCGGCGTCCAGTCCGTACAGCCGGGCCACGGCCGCGGCGGCGCCCAGGGTTCCGGCGGTGCCGGTGCAGTGGTACCAGTCGTCGGCGTGCCGCGGCCAGAGCAGAGCCCCCGCGCGCAGCCCCACCTCGTACCCCGCGACCTGGGCGGTCAGGAAGTCGCCGACCGTCGTGCCGGGCGGCGCGGCCGCGAGCCCCGCGGCGACCACGACCGAGCCGGGATGGATGCCGCCACCGAGGTAGTGGCCGTCCTCGAAGTCCAGCGCCGTCGCCGCGGTGGCGTTGGCGAAGGCCGCCCTGGCCGGATCGGCGAATCCGCCTCCGGCCAAGGGGGAGTCGCCGGGAGCGGTATGGGCGTAGGCCGAGGCGTGTCGGGCGGCCGTCGTCGCCGCTCCGCCGAACATGACGGCCACCACGTCCCGCAGCGCGTCGACCGCCCTGCCCCGTACGGCTTCGGGCACGTCCGACCAGCGCAGCCCACTCGACCAGGAACTGATGCGTCGCGAGAGACCAGGAGAATTTTCAGGCACAAACGGAGTTTGTCGCGGGGGCGGGACACCGACAAGTACGGTATTTGTTGTCTCTTAGTGCCGAAATGTGTACCGCACCGCTGTGCGAGACGTTGTACGGAGCCAGAGGTGCGGTACTGGTGCGGGGCTGATGCGGGACTGAATTGTTCAGGCCCGGCTCTGCTGCTTGAGGGTGGCCGCGGCGGTGTTGCGGATCCGCCTGGTGCGGCCACCCACGGCGAGGATCTCGGCGGCGCGCGAGCCTGGTCCGGCGGCGGTCCTGAGCTGGAGCCAGTCGGAGGCCGCGAGGAGAGCGTCGGGGTGCCAGGGCAGTTCCAGCACGACGGCGCGGAAGAGCGACCACTCCCGCAGCCGCCGGGTCAGCAGGGGGTGGCCGGACACGGCCCGGGTCAGCGCCTCGGCCCACGCTTCGTAGGCGGAGCGGAGGTGGAGGACTTCGGCCCGGTCGTCCAGGTGCCGCAGCACGGCGGATCGGGCCATCGTCCGATCCGGGTCGGTGAGGACGCGGCTGACCAGGCTGATCTCGTCCGCGTCGGCGACCTGCCGCAACTCGACGAGGTAGGCCGCGAAGCGCAGGTGCTCGGGAGGCTCCTGGAGGATGTCGTGGTCGTTCACGTGGTTCCGCCTTCTTCGCGTGGCGCTCTGCCGGGTGGGCAGGGCGGACGATATTCGGGTCGGTGTGCCGCTCCGCCCGGACCTTTCGGGTCCGGGCGGGGGCATCAGGGGTTCAGGCAGCGGGGTTGCCGAACCAGCGGGCGAGGTGGGTGTCCAGGTCCCGCTGGTCGTCGCCGATCCAGGCCACATGGCCGTCGGGGCGCAGCAGGACGCACGGAGCGTCCAGCGCCGCGGTGGGGTCAGCGAGGTGGTCCACCCGGTCCGACCAACTGCCGGTCGTCAGGCGCGTGGTGCGGTCCAGCAGCAGGCCGCGGCCGCGGTGCAGCAGACCGTAGAGGCTGCCCTGCCGTACGTCGATGTCGCGCAGGCGGCGGCCGAGGAGTTCCGGGCCTTCGCCGAAGTCGTAGCGGATGCCGATGCCGGTGATCTTCTCGATCAGACGGCGGTTCACCTCGTCGAGGTCCATCAGTTCGGTGAGCAGCCTGCGCACGGCCTGCGGACCCGGTTCGGTGGAGCGCAGTTCCATCTGGGCGCGGGTGTTGTCGAGCACCTCCTCGGCGACCGGACGGCGTTCGGCCTGATAGGTGTCCAGCAGTGTTTCCGGTGCCCAGCCGCGCACGTGTGCGGCCAGTTTCCAGCCGAGGTTGAAGGCGTCCTGGACGCCGAGGTTGAGGCCCTGCCCGCCCACGGGCGGATGGATGTGTGCCGCGTCGCCGGCCAGCAGCACCCGCCCGACCCGATAGCGTTCGGCGAGCCGGGTGGCGTCCCCGAAGCGGGACAGCCAGCGCGGGGAGTGCACGCCGAAATCGGTTCCGGCGACGGCGCGCAGCTGCTGCCTGAAGTCATCGAGGGTGGGCGGTTCCGCGCGGTCGCTGACGCCCGCGGCGGGCACCACGACGCGATAGGCCCCTCCGCCGAAGGGCCGGAGACTGAAGGACTTCTCGGTCCGGGAGATCTCGGTCACCTTGGCGGCGATCTGCTCCTGCGGTACCCCCACCTCCATCTCGCCCATCAGCGTCTCGGTGCGCGAGGGCTCACCGGGGAAGCCGACGCCGAGGAGTTTGCGCACCGTGCTGCGGCCGCCGTCGCAGCCGACGAGCCAGCGTGAGCGCAGCTGTTCGCCGTCGGCCAGTTCGACGGTCACGCCCTCGTCGTCCTGCGTGACTCCGGCCACCGCGCAGCCGCGCCGGACCTGTGCGCCCAGCCCGATCGCGTGTTGCTCAAGGAGGTCCACGACGACCGGTTGCGGGATGCCCAGCAGATAGGCGTGCGCGGAATCCAGGTCCTTGGGCGCGGGTTTGTCGATGGAGGCGAAGAAGCCGCCCGCAGGACGCTGCCTTCCGTGCGGCAGGATGCGGTCCAGCAGTCCGCGCATGGCCATCAGTTCGATACTGCGGATGTGCAGACCGACCACGCGGACGAACGACGTGGGCTCGGTCTCCTTCTCCAGGACGAGCACCCGCACGTCGTGCAGCCGCAGTTCGGCGGCCAGCATCGCGCCGGTCGGTCCGCACCCGGCGATGATCACATCGAACGCGCCATCCGGCGACAGGTCGACGGCGGTCTGCGAAGAATGCTTGGGTTGCATAGGTGTTGCCCTTCGGGAGTGCCTTGTTGGCCAGGCGCTCCCGGCGACACCTAGGTCAGCCGCCGACCGTGACGGGACAGGGGGAGCACCCACATCGATACAGCGTTCATGGGTCTCACCTCCTCGGGCGGCGTCACGGGCCAGTGCATGCAACTTATCATCCCCCGCCCGCTGTCGGAGGACGTGGACCACGGCCGACGGGCGACCGTCCGGCCGTGGCGCCGGGGGGGGGGCTTGGGTGGCACGAGGGTGTGCCGGTGGTGCCGGTGGTGCCGGTGTCAGGCGTGGGTGCGGGGGTCCTCCTGGAGGTACTTGCGGTAGAAGGGGATCAGCCGCTCCAGCGCGATCCCGACCGCCTCGGGCCGGTCGTAGAGGTCGTAGTGGGAGAAGCCTTCCGCGACGACGAGTTCCTTGTCCTTCGATGCCGCGCGGCGGTAGATCTCCAGGCCGTCCCGGTACGCGCCGAACGCCCCGGGCCTGTCCCCGACGACGACGCACAGCGGACGCGTGAGGAGGATTTCGGCGCGGTGGAAGGCGTCCCAGCCCACCGCCGTGGCCTGCCGGGAGAACAGTGCCTCGGTACGGCCGCCGGGTGCCTGCCCGCGGTCGGTGCGGTAGTAGTCGGTGGCCTCGACCAGGTCGAGTTCGGTGAGGCCCTGTGCCTCGGCCGCCTCGGGAGAGTCCGGGAGGTACTGGTTCACCCGGGGCTCGGCTCCGCGGGCCTCCGCCGTGCGCTGCTCGGCGATGGCGTCGAGGGCGGCGATGGGGTCGTAGCCGGTGAACGCCTCGTGCATGAGCCGTCCGAAGTTCACGCCGGTGACGCTTCCGACTGCCTTGATCCGGCGGTCGGTCATGGTGGCGTTGACGGCGTAGGCGCCGCCCCCGCAGACACCGATCACACCGATGCGGTCGGCATCGACGTACGGCAGCGTCACCAGGTGGTCGATGACATGGCTGATGTCCTGGACCCGGACGTACGGATCCTCGACCGAGCGCGGGGTCCCGCCGCTCGCGCCCTGGAAGCTGGCGTCGAAGGCGATGACGACGAGCCCTTCGGCGGCCAGCGCCCTCGCGTAGACGTTGCCGGATGTCTGTTCCTTGCACGAGCCGATGGGGTGGACGCTGACGATCGCGGGATAGTGCCGGGTCGCGTCGAACTCCGGGGGGAGGTGGAGGTCGGCGGCGATGTCCCAGGCGAGGGCCTTGACGGCCACATGCTCGATGGTGTCGGCCATGGGTGGAATTCCTTGGTGGTGAGTGGAGGGGGACCGAAGCAGTGCCGGACGGCCGCTCTGTGCAGGGCCGGTGCGGTGCGGCCGTTTCGGTCCGTGCAGGTTGTTCAGGCTGTTCAGCCCTGGTCCGCGGGCTCGGCCGCGAGGTGCCCGGTGAAGAACGGCACGGCCTCGGCGATGGCGCGGTCGACGTACTCGGGGACGTCGTAGAAGTCCATGTGCGTGCCGCCCTCGACGACCAGGAGCCGCTTGGGCCCGCGGGCGCGGCCGTGCAGTTCGGTGGACATCCACAGCGAACCCGCCTCGCTGCCCGCGACGATCAGGACCGGCTGCACGAGCAGGTCCTCGACCAGGTGGAAGGCGTCGAAGGTGAAGATCCGCGAGACGCTCTTGGTGAAGAGGAACTTGTTCGCGGCGTTGGGGTGCTGGGCGCGCGGAGTGAGGTAGTAGTCGGCCGCCTCGACCAGGTCGCGGGGGGTGCTGTCGTCCGGTTCGGCGGGGACGTAGGGCAGGTACGCGGGCTCGGCCCCCTGGGCGGCCTCGGCGGTGCGCTGTCCGGCGAGGGCCTTCAGGGTGGGTACGGCGGCGGCGTCGGAGTCGGTGCCGTACCAGCCGCGGCGGAAGCTGGTGCCGATGTTGACGGCGCTGGCGGTGGTGAGCGCCTTGATCCGGTGGTCGGTCATCGCGGCGTTGACGGCATAGCCGCCACCGGCGCAGATACCGAGGGCACCGATGCGCTCCGGGTCGACGAAGGGGAGCGTCTGGAGGTGGTCGACCGCCGCGCGGACGTCCTCGACGCGGGCGTAGGGGTCCTCCAGGTGGTGCGGCTCGCCGCCGCTGTCGCCCTGGAAGGAGGCGTCGAAGGCGAGGGCCACGAAGCCCTGCTCGGCCAGCCTGGCGGCGTACAGACCGGCGGCCTGCTCCTTGACGCCGCCGCCGGGGTGGACGACGACGACCGCCGCGTGCCGGGTGCCGGGGGCGGAGCCTTCGGGCAGGTAGAGGTTGCCCGCCATGGTGAGCGAGCCGTTGGGGAAAGCGGTGGGTTCCATGTTCCTTGATTCCATGTTCCTTGGTTCCTTGTCCCTTGTTCCTTGGTTCCTTGTTCTTCCAGTGGGTCGTGCGGGGTCCCGGGCGGCAACCGCTCCCGGGGCCCGATCCGGCCCCCAGCCGGTGCCAATATCGAGGAAACAGCAGGTCACGGAGCTGGAGAAGGGCCTGCCGTTACGGGTACTGACAGAACCCCCCGCGCACGGCGAAGCCGTCCTAGCCTGGAGAGGTGAGTACCGAGAGTGACATTCGCGAGTTCCTGGCCTCCCGCCGCGCCAAGATCAGCCCGCAGCAGGCGGGACTGCCCGCCTACGGCGGCAACCGGCGCGTGCCCGGCCTCCGCCGCGAGGAAGTCGCCCTCCTCGCCGGCGTCAGCATCGACTACTACGTCCGCCTTGAGCGCGGCCGCCTCGCCGGCGCGTCCGAGGAGGTTCTCGACGCCGTCGCGGGCGCCCTCCAACTCGACGAGGCCGAGCGCGCCCACCTCTACGACCTGGCCCGCGCCGCCGCCAGACGCCCCGCCCGCCGTGCCAGGCGCCCGCGCGGACCGCTGCCGGACAGCGTGCTGCGCGTCCTGAACTCCATGAGTGACTGCCCTGCCTTCATCAGCAACGGCCGCCTGGACATCCTCGCGGCCAACCCTCTCTGCCGCGCCCTGTACAGCCCGCTGTACACCAGCGGCGGCGGGCAGCCGGTCAACATCGCCCGCTTCCAGTTCCTCGACCCGGCCGGAGGCGACTTCTTCCCCCACCGGGAGGAAGCGGTGAACACGACCGTCGCCCTGCTGCGCACCGAAGCAGGCCGGGCCCCCGGTGACACCGAGCTGACCGGCCTGATCGGCGAGCTGGTCACCCGCAGTGACGCCTTCCGCACCGCCTGGGCCAAGCACAATGTGCGCCTGCACTACACCGGCCGCAAAGCCTTTCGCCATCCCGTCGTCGGTGACATCACCCTCGACTTCGACTCCATGGAGCTGCCCGCCCAGCCCGGTCTCTCCCTCACCGCCCTCAGCGTCGCGCCCGGCACCCCCGACCACGACCGGCTCCAGCTCCTTGCCGCCTGGGCCGCCACCGAAGAGGCGTCCCCGCCCACCGGCAGCCCCGCCTCCGCCGACCGGCAGAGCTGACGCCCGCCGTACGAGCCGAGACCGCACCGCCCCTGCCCGGAGACCGCCCCGGCGCGGCTCTCGCGCAGCGGGAACGTCCGCAGGAGCAGGAGCAGGAGCAGGAGCAGGAACAGAGGTCTTCGCCGTAATTGAGGACAGGAACTGACCTCGATATCGAGGACGATGGATCCCATGGCGAAAACTTCCCCGCGCACCGCACCGGAGAGCGCCGGTCCGCCCGTGCGTCACGTCACCGACAGGGAACGGCGCGCCCGGCTCGCCGTCCGGCACGCGCTGGCCCCGGCGTTCCGTGCCGGTTCTCCCCGGGCCGTCACCGAGGCGATGACCGTCCTGCACGCCACCGAACCGGCCACGGTCCACCTCTCCTGCCACGCCCGCACGACCGCGCTGACGACCGCCGACGTGGACCACGCCCTCCACACCGACCGCGGCCTGGTCAAACAGCTCGCCATGCGCCGTACCCTGTTCGTCTTCCCCCGCGACCTGCTCCCCGCCGCCTGGGCCGGGCCGTCCGCGCGGGTCGCCGCCACCGAGCGCGCCCGCATCGTGGCCGACACGGTCAAGGCCGGTCTCGCGGCCGACGGCCACGCCTGGCTCGACCGCGCCCGCGCCGAGGTGGTCGACCTGCTCGCCACGGCCGCGGACGGCCGTACGGCCCAGGAGATCCGCCGGGCCCTGCCGCTGATAGACGTGAAGGTGTCGGCCGCATCCGGCGTCCCGTGGGCCGCCTCGCGCGTACTGACCCAACTGGGCGCCACCGGGGACATCGTCCGCGGTGTCAACGGCGCCGGCTGGTACACCTCCCGCCCCCGCTGGACCCTGATGCGCCACTGGCTGGGCGACCCGCCCGCCGCCCTCGCCCCCGCGGACGGCTACCGGGAGATCGTCCGCCGCTGGCTGTACACCTTCGGCCCCGGCACCGAGGACGACCTCCTGTGGTGGCTCGGAGCCACCAGGACCATCGTCCGCGCCGCCCTCGCCGGCCTCGGCGCGCTCCCCGTCACCCTGGACGGCGGGACGACCGGGTGGCTGCTGCCCGACGACCTCGACGAGGTCACCGATCCCGGCCCGTGGGCGGCGCTGCTGCCCGTCCTCGACGCGACGGTGATGGGCTGGCGCGACCGCGACTTCTATCTCGGCCCCCACCGTGACCAGTTGTTCGACCGTCGCGGCAACGCGGGCACGACCGCCTGGGTCAACGGCCGTGTGGTGGGCTGCTGGGTGCAGGATCCCGCCGGTCTGGTGAGCCTGCGCCTGCTGGAACGCGTCACCCCCACCGAACAGCGCCTGCTCGACGAACAGGCGCAACGCCTCACCGCCTGGCTCGACGGATTCCGCGTGGGGTCGGTCTACAGCTCCCCGGCGATGAAGTCCTGACACCGCGCGCGCCTGACACCGCGCGCGCCTGGCCATGGGCGTCACGGGGCCATGGGGTCACGGGGTCGTGAAATTGCCGGTGCCGGAGGGACCACCCGCTCGTCCCTCCGGCACCGCCCGCCCGGCGTGTCGTCAGCGCCAGGTCTGGTAGCGGTTGTGGGTGCAGACCATCATGCGCAGGCCGTACTCGCTGTCGTCGAGACAGAGACCGGTGGCCTGGTTCTCGAAGCTCACCTGATCGCCCCGCGCGTACACCCACCAGCTCTGCTGCTTGGACGAGTCGCAGGCCCGGGTCTCCGGCCTGGCCCCGGCACCGACACCGCCGTACATGCAACGGCCGGTGAAGACGTTACGGAACTGGCGGGTGCCGTCCTCCTGCCAGATCCGCACGCTCCAGTTCTGGTAGTTGCTGTTGTTGCACTGGTAGCCCCGGAAGCCGTACTCGCTGTCGTCGAGGCAGCCGCCGGTCGCCATGTTGCCGTAGTGCTCGACCGCCGCCGCCGAGACGGTGCCCGCCGAGACAGTGCGGGTCGAGACGGTCCGGCTGCCGTCACGCGCCGGAGCGTCGGCGCCGGCGACACCGGCCACGCCCGTGCTCAGACAGGCGGCGGAGGCGAGGACGACGACCGCCCGGCGCAGCCGGTGTCCGGACGTCGGGTCCTGCACGTTCATGATGTTCCCTTTCCTGTGGTGCGGTCGACGACCCGTACCTCGCGGCTTACGGGTACTCGCAGTACACGGGGCTGGTGTTGGTCTCGACGGGCACGTTGGGCACCGGTCCGTCGTTGGACCCGCCGCTGACGTACACGGCGCTCACCCAGCCCAGCCAGCCGCCCGGCGTGATGATCTCGACCCAGTAGTGGTTGTAGTACGAGCCGTCGCTGACGCGGTCGCCCCACCGCTGGCAGAACGCCTGCACGGTGACGTTGGTGAGCCGCTCCTGCGTGGCCAGTCCGCAGGAGGTGCTGCTGGCACATTCACGCACGCGCACCTGGCTGGCCCAGATGTGGACGGGCCTCGTCGAGATGTCGGCCTGCGCGGGAGCCGACATCAGACCCAGCACGGCCGTGAGGCCGAGCACGGTGGTGCACAGCGCCCGCCAGGAGAACCGGCGGGTCATGAACTTCGAGGACACAGCGGGTGCCCCTCTCGGTGTCGGTGAAGGATGGTGACTGACGCGTCGTCCGGGAGACGGCGCCCACGGGCCCTTCGTATGAGCGTCCGCGCCGCCGTCCTTCGGCACCGTCGTCTGCCGCCCCTGTCCGGTGTCAGTGACAGCCGGATGTCAGCAACAGCCGGATGTCAGCAACAGCCGGATGCCAGCGACAGGCGGATGTCAGTGACAGGCGATGTCAGTGGCAGTCGGAATCGGTGGACAGGCCGGGCACCGGCTGGTCGTTGTCGCCGCCGCGCACGTACACCGCGCTGATCCACCCGATCGGACCCCCGGCGTTCACCTGCACCCACCAGTTGTTGCGGTAGGGGCCGTCCACCACCTCGCTGCTCTGCCGCTGGCAGTACGCCGTCACCCACCGCTTGCCGATCTGCGCGTACTTGATCGGCGGGCAGCTCGCGGAGGTTCCCGCGCACTCCCGTACGTTCACACCGGTCGCCCACACGTACAACTGGGCGTCCGACGTGGTCGCCTGGGCCGGTGTGGGGAGCAGCAGGGGAAGCGCCGCGGCCGCCGCGACGGCACCGGCCGGGACCGCGTGCCGCAGCGAACGCGCCGCTGTGCGGAGGATGTTCGTCATGGTCGTCTCCTCGCTCGGTGACTTGTTGTCACAGGGCGGACGGGGCACGCTCTCGTCCCGTATGAGCGCCGCAGCGCGTATGCGCTCATACGCGCCCCCGACCGGTGCCCGCGCCGTGGGCCGGGCGCGTCCGGTGGGACACGCCACGGGAACCAGCCAATACCCGTCGGCGCCGAAATCGAGCTGGGAGCGCTCCTGTCGGGGCTTGGCCCGGGTCTCTCACCAGCGCACGGGCCGGAACCGGCCAGTGGCCCGAAATCTGTGACCACCCCGCCCGGCCTGCCGATATCGTTGTCTGGACATGTGCGCGGATCGATGCTTGCCGGGGGACGATGATCGAAGTGCGCCTGCTGGGTCCCGTCGAGGTGTGGGAGGACGGGTCCCGGAATCTGCCGCTGGGCGGTTCGAGACCGGTGGCGCTGCTGTCCGCGCTCGTCGTGCATCTGGGTGAAGTCCTGTCCACCGCACGGCTGGTGGACCTCGTCTGGGAGGAACGCGCCCCCGCGACCGCGGCCGCGCTGGTCGCCTCGCACGTCGCCGCCGCGCGCCGCGCCCTGGCACCGGCCGGTGCCGCCTCCGCGATCCGCACCCGCGCCCCCGGATACGTCGTCGACCTCACCCCCGACCAGGTTGACGCCCGCCGGTTCGAGCGGCTGCTGTCGGCCGGCCGCCGTGCCGCGGACGCGGGGCGCGACACCGAGGCGGTGGACCTGCTCACCGAGGCCCTCGCCCTGTGGCGCGGCCAGGACGCCCTGGAAGGCGTCACCCAGTCCTTCGCCCGGATCGAGGCGGCCCGGCTGAAGGAACTGCGGCTCGTCGCACAGGAGCAACTCTTCGCACTGCGGCTGAAGATGGGGCACGACGGCGAGGTCGTCGCGCCGCTGCTCTCCCATGTCGCCGCCCATCCGCTGCGCGAACGGCCGCGCGCCCAGCTGATGACCGCACTGCTCCGGATCGGCCGGGCGCCCGACGCGCTGCGGGTCTACCAGGAGGGCCGCGACATACTCCGCGCCGACCTCGGCCTCGACCCGGGACCCGAACTGCACGCGGTCCACCTCGCCGCGCTGCACAACGACCCCGCGCTCGCCGCCGGTCACCCCGGGACGGCGGAAGCGCCCGCGTCCGGCGGACCCGGCCGTATACCCGGCACATCCGGCGGCACCTCCGGCCCCATACCGGGCACATCCGGCGGTGCGCCCAGCCGTACCTCCAGCCGTCCGTCCAGCCGTACGCCCGGCCAGGTGCCGGGCCGCGCGCCCACCGGCCCGCAGGCTCCCCTGCCCACCGACCCGGCCTCCCCGGCCGCCCCGGCGACGCCCGCGCCCCCGGCGACGCCCGCGCCCCCGGCGACGCCCGCGCCCCCGGCGGCCCCGGTCTCCCCGGCTGCCCCGGCGGCCTCCGCGGGCCCCGACGCGTCCACGGCCGGTGACCGGACGACGGCCCGTCCACCCTCCCATCTCCCCCCGGACGTCGCGGACTTCGTGGGCCGCACCCCTCAGATCGCCTGGGTCACCGCCCTCCTCGACCAGGCCCGGGACCCCGGCAGGACCGCCCCGCCCGTCGCGGTCATCTCCGGCCGCCCCGGGATGGGCAAGACCGCGCTCGCCGTCCACGCCGCCCACCGCGCGGCGCACCTCTTCCCCGACGGCCGCCTCTTCCTCGACCTGCGCGCCTCCGACACCACCCCGCTGACCACCGCCGATGCCCTCGCCAGGCTGCTGCGGGCGCTCGGCGTCGACCCCGAGACCGTCTCCGGAACCGACGATCTGATCGGCCTCTACCGCACCCAACTCGCGGGCCGCCGCATCCTGTTGATCCTGGACAACGCCCCCAACGAGGCCGGGCTGCGGCCCCTGGTGCCGCCCGGACCCGGCTCGGCCGTGCTGATCACCAGCCGACGTCGGCTGACCGCGCTGGAGGGCGCGGTCCGCCTCGACCTGCCGGTGCCCGACCCCGCCGAGGCACTGCATCTGCTGACCACGGTCGCGGGCCGCACCGGGGCCCGCCCGGAGCCGGACGACCTCGCCGAGATCGTCGCCCTGTGCGGTCAGCTCCCGCTCGCCCTGCGGATCGCGGGCGCCCGGCTCGCCGCACGACCGCACTGGAGCCCCGGGCAGCTCGTCGGACGGCTCCTCGACGAACGCCGCCGCCTCAACGAACTCCGCGTCGGCGACCTGGAGGTGCGCACCAGCCTCGAACTGGGCTACGCGGAACTGGACCCGCCCGAGCGCCGGGCGCTGCGCCGCCTCGCGCTGATGGATCTGCCCGACTTCGCCGCCTGGATCGCCGCGCCGCTCCTCGACATCGGCACCGAGGAGGCGGAGGAGGCCGTCGAGCGGCTCGTCGACTGCCACCTCATCGAGGTGCTCGGCATCGACGGCACCGGCGAGAACCGGTACCGCATCCACGACCTCGTCAGGGAACACGCCCGCGAGCGCTGCCTCGCCGAGGAGAGCGCCGACGAACGCGGCGGCGCCGTGGAGCGGTTGGTCGCCTGCTGGCTCACGCTCTCCGACCGCGCGGCCGTCCAGGGCCCCGGCGGTGCCTCCTGGCTGCTGCCGCAGCCCGACCCGGAGTGCCGCCTCGGCCCCGAGGTCCAGGACCGGCTGCTGTCCCGGCCCGCCGCCTGGTTCGCCGCCGAACAGAACTGCCTGGTCTCGGCCGTTCACCACTGCGCGGCCCAGGGCATGACCCGGGCCGCGCGCGCCCTGGCGGGCGCCCTGATCGCCAGTTCCGCCGCCCTGTACAACCAGTTCGACGTCTGGGCGCAGACCCACACCGTCGCCCTGGACGCGGTGCGCCGCGAGGGGGACGGGGAGGGCGAGGCGTGGCTCATGGTCGGACTCGGCCAACTCCGCTACGAGCAGGACAGGTTCGAGGAGGCGTACGCCTGCCTGGACCGGGCGCGGCGCCTGTTCGACGAGCAGACACCGACGGCCCGTGACGCGGGCGACGCAGGCGACGTGGGTGATGCGGGTGATGTGGGTGACGTGCGTGATGTGGGTGACGCGGGCGACGCGGGGGGAACGGCGGCCGACACCGCGCGCGACGCGCTGCGGGGCAGTGCCACCGCCCTGGTAGGCATCGGCACCATCCGCCGCGAACAGGCCCGGTTCGGCGAAGCGTCCGAAGCGCTCGGCGCCGCCCTGGAGCGGTACGCCGCGCTCGGCGACGACGCGGGCCTTGCCCGCACCCTCTACGGGATCGGCTACGTCCACCGCGAGCAGGGGCGCGACGACCAGGCCCGGGAGGCGCTGACCCGGTCCCTCGCGCTGTTCCGGCGGGTCGGCGACCGCCAGGGCGAGGCGCTCACCCTGCGCTCGATCGCCCTGTGCGACCGGGCGCGCGGCGCGCTGCCCGAAGCCACCGGCGTGCTCGCCGAGGCGCTGCGCGTCTTCACCTCCCTCGGCGACTCGTTCGGCCTCATGTACACCGAACAGGCCCTTGCCAAAGTGGAGTTGCGGCAAGGACTGCTGGACCGGGCGGAGGAACGGCTGGGCCGCTGCCTGGAGGTGGCCCGGGAGCGGCAGGACCGCTTCGGCCAGGCGCTCGTGCTGCGCACCCGGGGCGAGTGGCACCTCGCGGCGGGAGACCCGGACGGCGCGGAAGCCCCGCTGCGGGAGGCGCTCGCCCTCTGGGAACGGCTCGCCCTGCCGCTCTGGCGCGCCCGCACCCTGCGCGATCTGGCCGAGGTGCACGCGGCGCACGGCGACCGCGCGGCCGCCGAGGAGGCCCGCCGCCAGGCGCACGCGGCCTTCCGCGCGCTCGGTGGCCGGGAGGCGTGGGAGGAACGCGGCTGAACGGCGCAGGGCCGGACGTCCCACGCGGCACCCGGCCCCGCCGTACCGAGGTCCGTCCTGCTCACCGGCAGCGAGCCGGGCCGCCCCGGTCGGCGGCAGCCGGACCTGCCGGGCGCTTGCAGAGCACGCTTGCAGAGCATCTGCAGAGGTTTTGCAGAGGTGCCCGGGACCATCGGCGGGTGACCGACATCATCACTCTCTCCGACCCGCGCGTGGCGGCCGTCCCGCTGGACGACTGCGACGAACCGCTCGTCGACCTCCGGGACGTACCGGAGCTGCTGCTCGACGGCCGGCAGGCCGACGGCCTCGGCGCCTACGCCCGGACCCGGTCCGGTGTCCTCGGCAGGCTTCTGCGGGCACAGCGCGCGCTCCCCTCGGGGACGCGGTTCCTGGTGGTCGAGGGGTACCGGCCGCCGGAACTCCAACGGGTCTACTTCGAGGGGTACTCGGCGGACCTGCGGGCCGCGCACCCCGAGGCGTCCCCGGCCCGGATCCGGGAGCTGGCCAGCGCCTACATCTCGCCGCCCGAGGTCGCCCCGCACGTCAGCGGCGGCGCGATCGACCTGACCCTGTGCACCGAGGAGGGCACCGAACTGGCCCTGGGCACCGAGGTGAACGCGACCCCGGAGGAGAGCGGCAACGCGTGCCGCACGGACGCGCCGAACATCGACGCCACCGCCCGTGCCCACCGCGAGGTCATGCGGCGGGCGCTGACGTCCGCCGGTTTCGTCAACTACCCCACGGAGTGGTGGCACTGGTCCTACGGGGACCGGTACTGGGCGCTGCTGTCCGGGCAGCGGGCCGCCCGCTACGGCCCCGTGGAACTGCCGGACGGGACACAGCACGCCACCGCACCGGCCTGAGCCGGTCCGCACCGGGCCGCCCCGTCCGCACAGGGGCGCCCCGTCCGTACCGAGTTCGTCCGCACCGCACCACCCACCACCGGCCGGAGCAGCAGGCCCCGCCGGACACAGCAGCAGCCCGTACCACCTGACCAGTGGGACCACGGGCACATGGGGGAACATCCGATGAGCTTCACCGAGCCCTGCGACACCGCCGTAGACCGTCCACTCGACGGCATGAACTCGGCCGAGTTCGACGCCGTCTTCACCGAGGTCATGCCCCGGCTGCGCCGACGGCTGCTGACCCTGACCGGAAATCCGCACGACGCCGACGACCTGCTCCAGGACACCTACATGAGGCTCTCCCGCCGGGCCAGGGGGCGCACCCTGGCCTCCCAGCAGCATCCGTACGCCTACGCCTCGGCGACCGCGCTCAACCTGCTGCGCGACTCCTGGCAGCGGCCGTCCCGCCGGGAGACGGCCACCGAGCGGCTGCCCGAGCCCGGCTGGGACGGGGGAGTCGAGCGCTGCGAGGCCCGGTGTGCGGCGCTGGCCCTGCTCGCCCTGCTGTCGCCGAAGGAGGCCGCCGCGGTGATCCTGGTGGACCTGGAGGGGCTCAGCCACGACGCGGCGGGGGAGTGGCTGGGCGCGCACCGGGGGACCGTGCAGCGCAACCGGATGCGCGGCCTCGCCAAGATGCGGGCCGCGCTGGCCGACGCCCGGCCCTGCTGACGGAGCGTCCGAAGACCGAGGGGGCGGGGCACGCGGCCCCGCCCCCTCATTCCGTACGCCGTCTCAGCACTTCGCGCCGACCGGCAGCCCCGCGTACTCGTTCCCCTTCAGATAGACCGCGCTGGCCCACCCCTCGGTGAAGCCGATCCACACGTCGTTGGTGTATCCGTGGTCCCGGACGGTCTCGCCGTGCGTCCAGCACAGGGCGTCCGTACGGGTCTCACCGGCCTGGATCTGGTCGAAGGCACGGGCCGAAGTGTTGGGCTTGCTGCGGATGTTGACGGTCTCGTACGCGGTGACGCTGTAAGGGCCGTACGGGCGCGCGCTCTTGGCCGCGACCGGCGCCGCGCCCCCCTTCGGCCCGCTCGTGCCGGGGCAGTCGGCGACGGACGGGTGGCGTCCGCAGGCGTTCGGATCGGCCGCGCTGACGCGGACGTTCACGTCGCTGGCCCAGGTGTGGTGGGACCGGCCGGCCTGGACGGTGGGGTCCGCCGTCCGGGCCCCGGCGGTCGGTGCGGTGGACAGCAGGACGGCGGCGGTGGTGACGGCGAGGGCGGCGGATGCGGCGAGGGAGCGACGGAAGGACGGCAGACGCACGGGGTCTGGACGCACGGGGTCTCCTGACATGGAAGGCGGATGCGGAGGGGTCAGACGCAGCTGTCGGGGCCCGGGACACCGGGGACGGGCTGGTTGTTGTCGCCGCCGCGCACATACACGGCGCTGATCCAGCCGACCTGGCCGTGCGCGGCGACCTGGACCCAGTAGGTGTTCTCGTAGGGCCCGTCGGCGACGCGGTCGCCGACGGCCTGGCAGTACGCGGCGGCGTACTCGCGGCCCAGCCGGACACCGGTGGGGCGGCAGGTGGTGGACACCCGGGGGCACGGGCGCAGGTTGACGCCGGTCGCCCAGACGTACACGTCGTTGCCGGAAGCGGCGGACGGCACGGACGGCGCAGGCGGCACAGGCGGCACAGACGATGCGGACGGCGCGGTGGGTGCCGCGGCGGCGGGCCCGGTGAGCAGCGTACCGGCCAGCGCGGCCGCGACGGGCACACAGGCGGCCAGCCGCCGACGCAGGACGGAACGGGATCGGGCCGGGACGGTCGTCGGCGGTCCGGAGGAGGCCATGGGGTGTCCCTCGGTCGGCGGGCAGGGAGCCGCCCGCCGCAGGGGCGCGCTCGGCAGGCGCCGCGCTCGGCGGGTCATCGGGGGGACGGCGGCGGCACGGAGCGGGTATGAGCAGCCCGCCCGCCATGAAGTGTGATGTAGGTCACCCCAGTTGAGGCATATCGCCGCACGCCCGGCGCGGTCCTGGCAACGACAGACCGTCAACGGAGGATGTGCACCGTGAACCCCACCATCAGGACGCGCCAGATCGCCGGCCGCTCGCTGGCCGCCGTCGCGGCCCTCGCCCTCTCCGCCGCCCTGCCCGCGACGGCGCACGCGGTGTCGGCCGCCCCCGCGTCCGCGCAGGCCGCCTGCGACGTGCTCGCCCCGGGCGCCTCGGCCACCGCCGAGGCCGCCGTCCGCGCCGCGTGCACCCAGATCGGCGTCTGGTACAGCTGGGGCGGCGGCCACGGCGCCACCCCGGGCGCGACCTACGGCTACTACGACGGCTCCGACCCCGACAGCCTCCACGACAACGAGCGCAAGGGCTTCGACTGCTCCGGACTGGCCCGCTACGCCTACGCCCAGGCGACCGGCCGCGACCTGATCAACGGCACGGCCGACGACCAGTTCCACACCTCGCACGCGGCGGCCAGGTTCTCCGCGGGACAGGGCACGGCACCCCTCCTCCCCGGCGACCTGATGTTCTGGGGCAGCGGGCACATCCACCATGTCGCCGTCTACCTCGGCGCCGGACAGATGGTGGAGGCGTACGAGTCGGGCACCCACATCCGGGTGGCGCCGGTGCGCACCGGCGGCGACTACGCGGGCGCCGTCCGCATCGACGGCTCCGGCACGGTGCCGCCCCCGCCGGCCAACGGCGGCACCACCTTCGAGACCTGGGGCACCCAGGTGCGCACCCACTCCGCGCCCAGCGTCAAGGCGTCCGTCGTGGACACCTTCCCCGGCCCCACCCAGGTGTCGGTGATGTGCCAGCAGCACGCCGAGAAGGTCACCGCCGACGGCTACACCAACGACATCTGGGCCAAGCTGTCGAACGGCTCCTGGCTGACGAACATCTACATCAAGGGCCCGGCGTCCCTGCCCGGCATCCCGGACTGCGGCGGCACCTCCACCCCGCCGCCCAGCGGAGGCAGCAAGCCCTTCCAGACCTGGGGCACCGGCGTGCGCACCCACTCCGATGCCAACGTGAACGCCGCCGTCGTGGACTACTTCCCGCAGCCCACCACCGTCAACGTGACCTGCCAGGCCCACGCCCAGACGGTCACCGCCGACGGCTACACCAACGACGCCTGGTCCAGGCTCACCGACGGCTCGTGGATGACCAACATCTACATCAAGGGCCCGGAGTGGCTGCCCGGAGTGCCCACCTGCTGAGTCCGGTCACACGGCAGGCGGCTGCCCGCCCGGCGCCACGGCGCCGGGCGGGCAGCCGGGCTGTCACATACAGGCCCGAGTGGACCAGTGGCTGCACCACAGCGACTCGACGATCGACTCGGACTCCTCCTGCATCGCCTGCAGGTCCAGGATGAACGACATGGGCGTACCTCCTTCGTGATGGGTTCCGCCCCGGACCGGTCGGCCGGGGACATCTCGGGGTGACGGGAGGCGCGGCTCCCGTCAGCGGCGGGCCGCCTCGGCGGGGAAGGGGTCGAGCAGGGGCAGCGCCGTACCCGTTCCGTCCAGCGCCGCCCGCAGGGCCAGCAGCACACCGGCCGCTCCGGTGGCGAGGTCCGCGGAGAGCCGGAACAGGTGCTGCCCGGGGACGGCCGCGTGGCCGCCGTGGCGCAGCAGATGCCAGTCGAGCCGCAGCGCCTGGGCCCGTGCCGCGGCGGCCGGGGAACCGTCCGGCCTGGTTCCGGTCCCGGCCGCGGCCCCGGACCGCGGCGCGGGCGCTGCGGCCAGGGAGCAGATGAGCCCGGCGCGGCCCTCGAACAGCCCCGGCATCAGCGTGAACTCGGCGGCGCACGCGCGCTCCATGTGCCCGACCGCCCGGCGCAGCCCGGCGTCGTCGCGGTGGCGCAGCAGCGCGCGGGCCGCGAGCGCCACACCGGCGCTGCCGTTGGCCAGGTACGGGGTGAGGTGCCCGCCGTTGCGGAACAGCATGCCCTTGGTGTCGACCGAGGCATGGGTGAGGTCCTCGGCCAGCGCCGCGCCCGCCAGGTCGAGCCAGCGGTCCTCACCGGTGTGCTCATGGAGCCGCACCAGGAACAGGGCGGCTCCCGAGGCCCCGTACAGCAGACCGGGCCGCCGGCCGGGCGGGCGGCCCGCGGCGCCCAGCCGCTCGGCCAGCGAGCCGCCGAGGTCCGCCGCCTCGTCGACCAGGCCGAAGTGCAGCAGGGCCAGACCGGCACCCGCGGTGCCACCGGACAGGTCCGTGGTGAGGATGCCGCGTCCGGCGCGTTCACCGGCCACCTGTCCGGCCCTGGCCAGGGCGCGCCGGGCCGCGTCCGCCTCGCCGAGGCGGTCCAGCACGACCGCGGCACCGTACAGGCCGTCGTAGAGCCCGGCGCGGGTGGCACCCGGCGCCTCGGTGGCCCGGACCAGCCAGGCGACGTGCTCGGCGGGGACCGGGTATCCGGCGGTGGCCAGCGCGTACAGCACACCGGCGGCACCGTGCGCCACGTCCGGTCCGGCCGGGCGGTGGAACTGCTCGGGGTCGCCCGGGAAGAGGCGGTCGGTGCGCTCGGGCGTGGCCGCGGCGACGATACCGGCGGCCAGTGAGTCCATGACCTGCCGCAGTTCCTCGGGGCCGGTGAGGCGGCCCGGTTCCCAGGTGTCCTCCGTACTCTCCGTACTGTCCGTGTCCTCCGGGCCGTCCCCGCCGGTGGTCCCCCGTGCCCCGGCGGCCGGTGTCCGGGCGGCTGTCGGCGGCGCGGCGGCGCGTTCGATCCGTCCGGGCGGCAGCGTGCCGCCCGCGGCCTGCCGCAGATCGTGTACGAGGGCGTCGGCGAAACCGGTGCCGAGACCGAACCGTTCGGCCGCGGCCCGCGCGAGCTGTTGGGCCTTGCGGGAGTCGAGTTCGATCAGGAACGTCAGCGGCAGGAAGAAGAACAGCCGCATACAGGCCAGCGCGTAGTCGTCCACGGACGTGCCCTCGCGGGCGGTGGCGCAGACGAACCCCGGCGCCCCCAGACCGCAGGCGGACCCGCTCTCCGCGTCGAAGGCCAGCTCGAAGTCGACCAGGGCCAGGCGCCCGTCGGGCCGCACCATCACATTGCCCGGATGCAGATCACCGAAGACCACACCGCGCCGGTGCAACTCCTGGATCATCGAGGCCAGTTGGTCCGAGAAGTCGAGCGCGGTGCGGACGTACGCGTCCAGCGTCTCCTGGTCCGGATCGGCCGACAGCAGCGGATGGGCCCCGTTGAACAGGTGCCGCTCCAGCTTCTCGCCCTCGATGAACTCCTCGACCAGGTATTCGTGTTCCCACACCGTCACGTGGTCGTACAGACGTGGTACGAAGTCCAGCCCCGCCAGTCGGCGCAGCATGTCGCGCTCCCGGTGCAGCCGGGTGACCGCGTCGGTGCCGCGGTCGTCGAGACCGGCCAGCGGCCGGGCCTCGCGCAGCACGACACCGCGCCCGTCACGGCGGTCGCGGGCCTTGTACACGCCACCGCCGTTGGAGAAGTGCAGGGCCCGCTCGATGTCGTACGGGAAGTCCTCGGGCCGTCCCTAGGCGCGGGCGGCGACCTGCTCGGCCAGGAAGCCGGGAACCGTGACCCAGTCGGGCACCGAGAAGACGGGCCGGCGCTGGTCCGGGACGAGCGCGCCGGCCGGGTCGCGCAGCGCCGAGACCGTCTCACCGGCCGCGTTGACGCAGTACATCTGCCGGAACGCGCCGTAGCGCACGTACAGGACGGTGTCCCGCCAGCGCAGGTCGCTGAGGATGTACGGTCCGCGGCGGCCGTCCAGACGGGCGGCGAGACCGGTGAGGGCGCGCCGCAGTTCCGCCTCGTCACGCGGGTAGAGGGTGAGCAGCTTCCCGCTGGAGGCGCGGGGAGCGTACTTCGAGTTCGCCGCCAGCACGGTGACGGGACCGCGCAGGAACTTCACCGACAGCCGGTGCTCACGGCAGTACGCCAGCACCTCGCCGATGACCTCCTCCGCCTCGCCGAACGTGCCGGAGACATGGATCTTCCAGCCCTGGTCGGGGAGTTCGACCCCGTCGGGGTGCAGATAGACCCACACGCCGTCCCGGCTCCTGAGCCAGCCGTCCGGGACACTCCCGCGAGCCGCCTCGAAGAGATCGCGCGGGCCCTGCGGGTCCTGCGGGTCCTGTGGATCCCGCGACTCCTCACTGCGGCCGGGGTCGTCGTAGAAGACGGGATCGACCCGGCAGTACGCCTCATAGTCCTGCGGTCGCACTCCGCCATCCCCTCCCAGGAACTCAGCGTGTCCATGCCGGTGAGCGGCGTGGAGATTTCTATGCCTGGCTCCCGGGCACGGACAAGATCTTGCGCGGGCCCGGCCCATGGGCTATCGCGCGGCACGGCCTGTCCCGGAATCCGGATACCTCTGCCCGGATACCGCGCAACCGGCATCCCGCACAGACCATCCGCACCCGCCGTGCGCGCCCACCCGCCCCGCCCCCGCATTCCCCCGCACACAACGGCCCCTTCCAGGACTCCACGGCGGCCCACACCACCCCACGCACCGCAGCCACCGCTCCGGGACGGGTTCCGGACGGACCAGATCCAGCCAAGTTCTGCCTCCGCTCAGGCCGTCGGGATGTGCGGGGAGGAGTGTGGGTGCGTGCGGCGGCGCGGCGGGTGCACGGCCGGGGCCGGTCACCGAGGCGGTCAGGGGCGCCGGGACGGCACGCGATGGGCTCCGAGATCGAGGCGCATGGCCTCGCGCAGCCGGGTGAGAGCGGCTTCGTACTCGGCGCGCCCATCTGAGTACGCCTCGTCCCCGGCCAGGGTGCCCGCCGCGGCGAGGTCCCGTACGTCACGCAGCCGACGAAAGACTTCCTCGGACGCGGTGACCACCGGCGATGCGGCCATGATCGACATCTGGTAGCGCACTCCGTAGCACGGGGCGAAACTGTCACGGGCGGTGCGCGCCCGTTCGACGGGTTCCATGTCATGGTTCCGCGCCAGACCGCGAAACGTGTTCCGGGCCTGAGAGAGACATGTGAGGTAGTCGCTGTACAGGACCCGCCGTGCGCCGAGAAGGCGGTCGTCCTGTTCGCGTCGCCAGCGGCTGCGGTCGAGCACGGCGGCGGAAGCGGTCGCGATCAGGGCGCCGACCACGGCACTGATCAGCGTCATCCATTGCATGAGTCCGAGCGTAGGGCGCCCGCCGTCGCGCCGGAACGGCGGTAAAATGGCCACATGCCATATGCGCCCGAACCCGCGCGCTTCGGCCGGCTGACCAACGACGAAGAAGCGGGTGCCGTCCGCCCGTTGACGCTGGCCTGGGTGAACCGGCAGCTGGAGGACGGCGAAAGGGTCGTCGGGACCGAGGTGCTGCACGGTGGCAGCACGGCCGAGATGCGGAGGCTGACCGTCGGCGCGCCGGACGGCAGCACCCGTGATCTGGTGCTGCGGAGCTTCGTCGCCCCGTGCCACCGGGAGCGCGCCGAGGACTGGCTGGGGAGGGAGGCCGGAGCCCTGACCGTGCTGGCGGGGACCGGTGTGCCGGTTCCCGGACTGGTCGCGGCCGACCCGGTCGCCGCGCATGCCGAACACCCGTCGCTCTTGATGACACATATGACGGGCCGGACGGTCCTGGACGACGCGGGGGTGGAGACACGTGTGCCCCTGCTGGCCCGTCAGCTCGTCGCGATCCACGCGGTACGGTCCGCCGAACGTCCCCCGAAGTACGCGGCGTTGACGACCGCCGACTCCGTCGTCACCCCGGCGGGCGCCCGTACGGCCGCATGGGCCGCGGCGATCGACGTGATCCGCGGGCCCGCGCCGCCCTATGAGGGACGCTTCCTGCACCGGGACTTCCAGCCCGGCAACGTGCTGTTCGACGTGGGGTCCGCAGACCCGGCGGGAGCGCGGATCACCGCCGTCGTCGACTGGGCGGCGGCCTCCTGGGGCCCGGCGGATCTCGACGTGGCGCACTGCTCGGCCAACCTCGCACTGCTGCACGGCCCGGAGTGGGGCCTGCGCTTCCCCCAGGCGTACGAGGAGGCCGGGGGCGTGCTGGCCGCAGCCGTGAGCGAGCGGCGGTACTGGCTGGTCCGGGACGCGCTGGCCTCCTCGGAGGAGGTGCGTCCGGTATCGCGGACCTGGCGGGAGGCCGGACGTCCGGAGCTGACGGAACGCGCCGTGGAACAGCGGCTGGACGCCTATGTCACCGCCCTGATGGACGCTACGGCCGACGACTGGGGATGCCCTCCGCCCCAGGCCGGTGGACCGAGGCGGTAGCCGCCTGCGACCGGGCAGTACGGCACCGGGGCAGTACGGCACGGCGTCGCCCCTCCGACTACGACGCTCGTCCCCGCCCGCCGCCCCTCGTCACCGCGCCCCGGTCACGCAGATGCGGTGACCGGGGCGCCGGGATCAGCCGTCGCGGAAGGTGCCGACTGATCCCGGCGGCCTGCCCTAGTTGCGGTACCGGAAGACGATCCGGCCGCGCGACAGGTCGTACGGCGGGAGCTCCACCAGCACCCGGTCCTCCAGCATGATTCTGATGTAGTTCTTGCGGATCTTCCCGCTGACGTGCGCGAGCACCTGGTGGCCGTTCTCGAGCTCCACGGTGAACATGGCGCTGCGCAGGCACTCGACGACCCTGCCCTCGACCTCGATGACGTTCTTGTTCCTCGTCATCGCACCAGCTCCAGGTTGCTTCCCGCCGACCGGGCGCCGATGCCCTCGAACAGCGCCGAGGCCGCCCGCCCGGACTCGTGGACCTCGGCCCAGGCAGCGGCCGTTCCGGAACGGTGCAGCGTCCCCAGGGCGTGGGCCAGCAGCGCCCGCGCGATGCCGCGGCGCCGCTCACCGGCCCTGACCGCGACCAGTCCGATGCGCGGGCGTTTCACCCGCTCCACCCGGATCAGACCCAGGTAGCGGTCCGGCGCGGCGGCCACCGCGTACACCGACGGTCCGGCGGCGGTGCCGTCCTCGGGGCGGGGGTTCACCTCGGCGGGTATCGACCGCCACCCGACGGTCGCCTCGACCTCGTCCCGGATCGCCCGGTCCACCGCGCGCAGCAGTGTCTCGTCCGCCTCCGCGGCGGGGACGATCGTCACGCCCGGAGGCGGCAGGACCGCTCCGAGCCCGGTGACCCGCGGATCGGTCGGCACGACGTACTCCCGCTCGCGGCGCCGGACCGTGAACCCGGCCCGCCGCCAGCCGGCCGTCAGCTCGGTGTCGGCTTCGTCGACCAGGGTGTACAGCGGCGCGGGCAGGTCGGTCGGCATCGCCTCGGCGAGCCGGTCGAAGGCGGCGTCGTGCCAGGCGTCGATGGTGACGAACAGGCGTCCGTCGGGCCGCTGTTCCGCGTGACCGCGGCCGGCCACCAGGTCGTCGTCCAGCGCGTGCCATTGCCGGTCCGCGACACGTGTGACCACCACCGTGTCCCCGCTCGGGCCGGATGTGACAGGTGTTGTACTCATCGGAGTCCTCTTCCAGGAGTGCCTCGGTCTCAGGCGCTCCTGGCGACACCGGATGTCAGCCGCCGGACCGTGACGGGATGAGGGAGCACCCATGGGTGACTGTGTTCACGGGGCTCACCTCCCTACGACGGCTTCACGGTCCGCCACGAACGTAGCAGCGGCCCGCCGCCCGCCCCAACCCCTTTTCCGGGCACGAGCAGTTGAGGCACGGAACCGCCCCGCCGAGGCCGGATCCCGCTCCGGCCCGCCCCTGCTCAAGGCCCGGTGCGGCACTCAGCGCCGGGCTCCGCCCAGGGCCGCGATGCCGGCGAGGACGACGTCGACGCCGAAGGCGAACTGCTCGCGGTCGTCGTGCTCGCCCAGCCGGGCCGCCGCCGCGTGCACGAACGGATACCGCTCGGGGTCGACCCGCGCCCATCGCGTGGCGGCGTCCTCCAGGAAGGACTCGCGGTCCGTGTCGCGGGCGTCCGCGAGAAGCCGTGCGTTCGCGGCGTTCTGCGCGGCGACGCCGAGGACGTGGTTGACCAGCGTGCCCGCCGCGTCGAAGAGCGCCTCCTCCGGAACGCCGAGGGCGTCCAGCAGGCGGCCGATGCTCTCGTAGAAGTCCAGCAGCGCGGGCCGCCACGGTCGGCGGGAGAGCTCCGCCCCGACCCAGGGGTGGGCGTCGACCGCGTCGAACAGGTCCAGGGCGAGGCGGCGCAGAGCGGCACGCGGATCCGCGTCGGCGACCACGCCGGACAGCACACCGGTGATGACGTCGTCGGCGGCTGCCGCGAGCAGATCGCCCTTGTCCGCGACGTGGTGGTAGATCGCGCCGTAGCCGGTGCCGAGGCGCACGGTCAGTGCGCGCAGCGTCAGCGCCCTCTCACCGCCGGAGTCCAGCATCTCGGTCGCCGCGCGGATGATCCGCTCCCTCGACAGGCTGTCCTTCCGGCGCGGGGCCCGCGCGGCTCCAGTCGCCGCCTTCTTCGTCATGGTCCCCATCATCGCATGGATGGAGCGTCGATCCAATCGCGTGCTAGCGTCATTGGAGTGACGATCCAATGGGCGTCATACCGCTGCCGGTAGGGGAGGAAACGTGACGACACCCATCACGATCGTCGGAGCAGGTCTGGGCGGCCTGACACTCGCCCGTGTGCTGCATGTCCACGGCATCCCGGCCACCGTCCACGAGGCCGAGAGCGCGCCGGACGCCCGGGGCCAGGGCGGGCTGCTCGACATCCACCCGCACAACGGACAGGCGGCGCTGAAGGCCGCCGGGCTGTTCGAGGACTTCCGCAAGCTGGTCCTGCCGGGCCGCGAGGCGTACCGGGTCATGGACCGGGCCGGGAACGTGCTGCTCGACCTGCCCGACGAAGGGACCGGCGAACGCCCCGAGGTGCCGCGCGGCGCACTGCGGCAGCTGCTGCTCGACTCCCTGCCCGACGGCACCGTCCGCTGGGGCCGCAAGGTCACCGCGGTGCGGTCCCTCGGCGAGGGCCGCCACCACATGGACTTCGCGGACGGCTCCACCGCCGTCGCGGACCTGCTCGTCGGCGCCGACGGCGCGTGGTCGCGGGTACGGCCGCTGCTGTCCGAGGCCACCCCGGAGTACGTCGGGGTCTGTGGCGTGGAGACGTTCCTCTTCGACGCGGGAACCCGTCGGCCCGCCTCCGCGGAAGCGGTCGGCGCCGGATCGCTGTTCGCGCTCGCACCGGGCAGGGGACTGCTGGCCCACCGGGAAGGCGCCGGGACCCTGCACACCTACGTCCAGTTGCGAAAGCCCCGGGCATGGTTCACCGGCCTCGGCGCCGATGCCGCGGCCCTCGCCGCGCAGGTCGCGAAGGAGTTCGAGGGCTGGGCCCCCGAACTCACCGCCCTGTTCACCGAGAGCGACACCCCGCCGGTCCTGCGTCCCGTCTTCTCGCTGCCCGCCGGGCACCGCTGGGACCGCACACCGGGCGTGACTCTCCTCGGCGACGCCGCACACCTCCGGGCGCCGAACGGCGAGGGCGCCAACCTGGCCATGCAGGACGGCGCCGAACTCGGCCGGGCCCTCGCCGCGCACCCCGGCGACACGGAGGCCGCCCTCGCCGCGCACGAGCAGGCCATGTTCGCCCGCGCCGACGAAGCCGACGACGACGGCTTCTACACGACCATGATCGACGACCACGCGCCCCACAGCCTGCTCGCCCTGATGACCGGCGCCGAACGGGTCGCCTGACATCCGCCGCCGAACAGGGTGTCGGGCGCCCCGGCACGGCCGGTGGACGCGCCGGGCGTCGCGGCGCGCGGGCTCCTCGGCGCACGCCTCCGGCCACCGCGGTCGCCCCGCCGCGCGGAGGCACTCCCCGGTGCGGGACACTTCTGTGATGACTCCCCGCACGTCGCCGCTCAGCCGGCCGGTCACGATACGGAGGGCCGTCGCGCGGGACGCCAAACGGCTCACGCGGCTCGTGCGTGGCTCAGGGGCCTACGCGGGCCAGTACGCGGCAGCGGTCGCGGGCTACCGGGTGGGCCCTGACTACATCGAGGCCCACCGCGTCTTCGTGGCCGTCGGCGCCGAGGAGGACGGCGGGCGGGTCCTCGGGTTCTACTCGCTCGTCCTCGCGCCGCCGGAGCTCGATCTGCTGTTCGTCGCCGACGAAGCGCAGGGACGTGGCATCGGGCGGCTGCTCGTGGCGCACATGCGGTCCGAGGCCCGCGCCGCGCGGCTCGACCGCGTCAGGGTGGTGTCGCACGTTCCCGCCGAGGACTTCTACCGCCGCGTCGGTGCGGTGCGTACCGGGACCGTGCCCGCGAACCCGCCCGCGGTGCCGTGGGACCGTCCCGAATTCGAGTTCCGGATCTCTGCGGCATGACGCGCCGCCGCAGACGGCGGACCGGCTCCGCTCCTCGCCCTCTCGCTCACCGGCGCGGCTGACGCAGCGTCTCCAGACCTGCCACGAGCAGGGCGAGGCCGAATTCGAAGTGGGGTGCCTGGTCGGCCTCGGTGAGGGTGGGCAGGGCGGCCGTGAGGTGGGGGTAGCCGCCGGAGGAGACCGCCTCGCGCAGCACCTCCGGGTCGGCCGGGGAGCCGTCCTCGGTCCGTAGCGCGGCCTGTTCCTCCAAGGTGTGCCCGATGGTGAGGCGGACCACCGCCAGCGCGGCCCGAGCGGCGTCCGCGTCGCTGAATCCGGCCTCGCGCAGGACGCCTGTGCAGCTCTCCGCGAAGCCCAGGGTTCCCGGGCCGGTGGAGTGCGTCCCCGCGAACACCCGGGCACCGTCACGGTGGGCCAGCAGCGCCTGCCGCAACGCCCTGGCCAGGCCGGAGAGGCGGTCGCTCCAGTCCGCACCGCCCGCCGGGGCCCGGATGCCGGCCATCATGCGCTCGGCCATCGCGGTCAGCAGATCCTCCTTGGTACGGAAGTACCGGTAGAGCGCCCCGGCCTGGACGCCCAGCGCGTCCGCCAGCCGCCGCATGGTCAGCGCGTCGAGACCGGAGTCGTTCAGCAGGTCCAGGGCGGTCTCGACGGTGCGGGCCTGGTCGAGCCGGGGCGGACGGCCACGGGCCGGGCGGGAGGTTGACGGATCGCTCATGCCGGTGATTATAGTGAACGGCGTTCACGTGAACGACGTTCACTAATTCGTTGTCCACTGCTCACTGCTCACTGCTCACTGCTCGTTGCTCACTTGCTCATTGCTCACTGATTCGGAGGCGGATGTGACCACAGAGGTGATCGTCGTCGGAGCGGGCCCGACCGGGCTGATGCTCGCCTGCGAGCTGGCGCTGGCAGGCGTCCGGCCGCTGATCGTCGAGCGCCGCACGGAGCCGCAGCGCGACTCCCGGGCCCTCACGCTGCACCCGCGCAGCATCGAACTGATGGACCTGCGGGGGCTGGCCCCCCGCTTCCTCGCCGCCGGCACCACCGTGCCGGGCTGGCACTTCGCGGGCCTGGAGACCCGGCTCGACTTCACCGCCCTCGACAGCCGCCACGCCTACACGCTGTTCATCGCCCAGGCCCGCACCGAGGCCCTGCTGGCGGAGCGCGCCGCCGAACTGGGCGTCGGGATCCTGCGCGGACACCGGACCGTCGGCGTACGCCAGGACCCCGACGGCGTCGAGGTGGACGTCGTGGACGTACGGAACGAGCACGGCCCCGGCGGACGGCGGACCCTGCGAGCGGCGTACGCGGTGGGGTGCGACGGCGGACGCAGCCTGGTGCGCACGGCCGCGGGGATCGGCTTCCCGGGGACGGACGAGACGGTGACCGGTGTCCTCGGCGACTTCGAGACCGTCGACCGGGACGACCCGGGACTGCGGCGCGCACAGGCCCGCGGGGTGCTGGTCGCACCGCTGGAGGACGGCGCCACTCGCCTCGTCTGCCTCGACCCCGCCCGGATGCGCGTCCCCTCCCGCGAGCCCGTGACGCTGGAGGAGTTCCGGACCTCCCTGACGGACATCTGCGGATCCGACTGCGGTGTCGGCCGTCCGCGCTGGCTGTCCCGCTTCGGCAACGAGGCCCGCCTCGCCGAGACGTATCGCGCGGGCCGGATCCTGCTGGCGGGCGACGCCGCCCACATCCACTTCCCCGCGGGCGGCCAGGGCCTCAACACCGGCTTGCAGGACGCCGCGAACCTGGGCTGGAGGCTGGCGGCCGAGATCAGCGGCTGGGCGCCGCCCGGACTGCTGGACGGCTACGACGCCGAGCGACGGCCGGTCGGTGCGGCGGTCGTCGAGAACACCGGGATCCAGACCCTGCTGGCGGAACTGGTCCTCGTCCCGCAGTACGCGCGGCCCGCCGCCGCACTGCGCGGGATGCTCGACGGGTTCCTGGGCACGGCCGAGGTCAACCGGATCCTGGCCGAACAGGTGTCCGCCCTCGGCACCGCCTACCCCGCCCGCGGTCCCGGCGCCGACCCGCTGGAAGGACGGCGCATGCCGGACATCGGCCTGACCGCCGCGGGATCCGCCGCCACCCGGGTCTACGAACTGACCGACCGAAGCCGCTTCCTGCTGCTCGACCTCGCCGGGGACGAGGCGCTCCCGCCCGCCGTCGCGGCCGGTTGGAGCGGACGCGTGGAGGCCGTGACGGTGACCGGACGGGACGACCACCCCGAACTCGCGGGCGTGACCGAGGTCCTGGTGCGCCCCGACGGCCATGTCGCCTGGGCGAGCCGGACCGGTGACAGCGCCGGACGGCGCGCCGAGCGCACACGGGCACTGACCGCGTGGGCGGGCACCCCCGGCACGCCGGACTGAGGCACGCCCCCCGACGACGACGCCCTCTCAGCGCAGTTGCTCGGCCAGCGCGACGATGATGCCGTCCGGGCCGCGGAGGTAGCAGAGCAGGTAGCTGTCCTCGAACCGGGCGATCTCGCCGAGGAGTTCGGCGCCGTGCGGGCGCAGGCGGGCCACGGTGCCCTCGATGTCGTCGACGGCGAACATGACCCGGTGCATGCCCAGCGTGTTGTGCGGCCGGTCGCGCGGCTCGGTGCCGACCGGCGCGGGGTTGCGGTACTTCGCCAGTTCGAGCCTGCTGTGACCGTCCGGCGTCCTGACCATCGCGATGTCACAGCGGACGCCGTCGAGCCCGGTGCACCGGTCGGCGAAGAGGCCCTCGATCTCCGCCCTGCCCTCCAGCTCCATACCGAGTTCCACGAAGAACGCGACGGCGGCATCCAGGTCCTCGACGACGATGCCGACATTGTCCATCCGCTGAATCGCCATGCGGCTCTCCTTCTTCTGAGTTTCCGGGCTTCGGCTTCCAGGCTTCCAGGCTTGCTGGCTTCCTGGTGCGGCCGGTGGCGGCCGCTGCTGTCCCGGGGTCGGAGCCGGGGACACGTTCTCGACATCCGCGGACGGGACGAGGCGCCCGGTCCGCCCGAGCACCTGATCGCACCGGACGGTTTCAGCCGTGCAGGGTGGGCCGGTAGGTGAGTTCCTGGATGCTGCCGTCGAGTGTCCGGCTGTCGAGCAGTTCGAGGTCGAAGTCGGCCGCGCCCCGGAAGACCGGGTGCTCGCCGGTCCGCCCGGTGATCACGGGGAAGACGGTCACCTGGACGCGGTCGACCAGACCGGCGGCCATCAGCGCCCGGTTCAGCGACATGCTGCCGTGCGAGCGCAGCGGCACCTCGGACTCCTCCTTGAGCCGGGCGACGATGTCGACGGCGTCACCGCTCGCGACGACCGCGTCCGGCAGGCCGAGAGGTCCCTCCAGCGTGCTCGACACCACCGTCGCGGGCAGGTTCAGCATGCGGGTGACCCACGGGTCGCGCCCCGACTCCTCGAAGGCCGGGGCCAGCACCTGCGCGAACAGGCGATAGGTGCGGGCCCCGAACACCATCCGCTGCTCGGCCTCGTACAGGGAGAGGCGGCGGTCGAGCAGTTCGGGCCCCTGCTTGCCCCAGTAGCCGCCCCAGTCAGGACTGCCGGGCCGCCCGTAGCCGTCGAGGGTGGAGAAGACGTCGAAGGTGTAGGTGGCGCCCATGGTGCTCTCCTCGGGTGCGGCTGAGTGGGTACGTGAGTTCAGACGGGGCGCCACGCCGAAACTCATCGCCGCCCGACGGCGGACCTGGACAGGACCCGTGCGGGACCTGTGTGCGAAGGAGCCGTCAGCCCCCGGTGAGCGGTGCCGCCGGGGCCGCGACGGCTCGGTCCGGCGCGTGTCGCCCCGGGTGCCCGCTCAGCCGTCCGGGGTGCCCGCTCAGGAGAAGACGACGGAGCGCAGGAGCAGACGGTCGGACGCGCCGGCGCCCGGCCGCAGCGTGTAGTAGGTGTCGCCTTCGCAGTCGGCGTCGAGGAAGACCGTGGCGGTGGCGTCGGTGTGGTTCTTCGGCGCCCGGGAGACGGTCCCGGGGGCGGAGCCGGGTGCGGGGAGGTCGACGCACTCGCCGCTCGCGGGGTTGTTCAGGAAGCCGACGGCCTCGTATCCCTCGGCGGTGGTGTAGGAGTAGCGGAACTGGCCGGTCGCCGCGGAGGCTGAGCCGGGTACGGCCATGAGCAGGACGAAGGCGCAGGCGGCGCCGACGGCTGCGGTGAGGGAGCGTCGGATCACGGTGTTCTCTCTCCGGCGGGTAGGGATGCGGTCAGTGTCAGCGATGCCCCGGTGACCGAGAGACAGTCGGTTTGTCCCTCGAACGAGAACGCAGAATCGTTCCGCACCCGCGCCGCGCCCGGACCCTGAGCGGTCACTTGGCCGCCGTCAGTCCGTCGCCGTCAGCCCGGCGCTGGTCAGCCAGATGTGCTCACAGGTCGCCGATGCCACCTCCAGCTCACCGGGGGACCCCTGCGAGGCGTGGTAGAAGGTCCGCTCGATCATCCAGCACAGGGCCCGTGCCATCGCCGGTGCCTCGTCCGGTCCGGTGCCGGTCCGGACACCGGCGCGTTCCAGGACGGCGGTGATGGCCGTGACGAACAGGTCGGCCGTGCGGTTCCACAGCGCGCCGATCTCGGGGACGGTCAGCGACAGGTCGATGGCCGTACGCATCACCAGGCCGTGTTCGGTCCACAGTTCGACCGTGCGCCGCATGGCCGCCGTGACGGCCCGGCGCGGATCGTCGGCCTGCGCGGTGGCCCGCGACCGTTCCCACAGGTGCTCGACCGTCCTGGCCACCAGGCCGGTCACCACCTCCTGCTTGGAACCGAAGTAGAAGTACAGGGCGCCCCGGGTGATACCGGCGCCCTCGGCGATGTCGCCGACGGTCATGGCCTCGTACCCCTTGTCGGCCAGCAGGGCCTCGCAGGTGTCGAGAATGGCCCGCTCCCGGACGTCGCCCTTGCGTTCGGCGCTGCGCCGGCTCCCCGGCGGCATCAGAGCTGAGCCCCCTCGGGGAAGTCGGTCGTCCGGGAGAGGGTCTCCCACGCGCGGATCTCGTCGTCCACCGCCGTGCGGGCGGCGCCGACCAGCCGCAGCGCGTCCGAGCCCAGGACCAGATGGGCCGGCGGCTTCTCGACCGTCGTGATGTGCACGACGGCTGCCGCGGCCTTGGCCGGATCGCCCAGCTGGTTCCCGCTGGCCCTGCGCCGCGCCTCGCGGATCGGGCCGAACAGCTCGTCGTAGTCGTCGACGGTCCGTTCGGCGCGGGTCATGGACCGCCCGGCCCAGTCGGTACGGAAGGAGCCGGGCTCGATCGCCGTGACATGGATCCCGAAGTGGGCCACCTCCTTGCCCAGTGCTTCGAGGATGCCCTCCAGGGCGAACTTGCTGCCGCAGTAGGCCGACATGCCGGGCACGGCCATGAGCCCGCCCATGGAGGTGACGGCCATCAGATGGCCGCGACGGCGTCGGCGCATGGACGGCAGCGCCGCCCGCAGAGTGGCCGCCGCCCCGAACACGTTGACCTCGAACTGCCGCCGCACCTCGGCCGACGGGGTCTCCTCGAAGGTGCCCTCCACGCCGTAACCGGCGTTGGCGACGACGACGTCCAGCGGGCCCACCTGCTGCTCGGCCTCCGCGACCACGTCCGAGACGGCGTCGTCGTCGGTCACGTCCAGGATGCGGCCGTGGGCGCGGCCCGGCCCCAGCTCTTCGAAGGACCTCAGGTCGCCTGCCGAGCGGACCGTGCCGACGACGGTGTGCCCGGCGTCCAGAGCGGCCTGGGCGAAGGCACGCCCCAGACCCGAGCTGACACCGGTGATGAGCCAGTTCTGCTTCTCCATCGCTCCTCCAAGGGGCGCGGCCCGAGGAAGCGGGACCGCCCCCACACAACAAAATCTACACCACGTCGATTTTTGTCGTCGGTGTGTAGATTCCTGGCGTCGAAGGAGACGGCGGGGTGTTCGTGCGGGCGCCGTCCGCGTACCGCGCGCGAGGGGAGCGGGCCGGGTCAGCGATGGCGTTCGTAGTGGCGGCGCGCCTTCTCGCGGTTGCCGCAGACGGCCATCGAGCACCAGCGGGCGCGGCCTGCGCGGCTGCGGTCGAGCAGGAACAGTCGGCACGCGTCGTTGGCGCAGGGGCGCAGTCGGCCGGGCAACTGCTCCTCGGTGGCGGCCCAGGCGAGAACGGTCTCGACGGCCAGCCGGGCGTGCGGCGGAGTCCGCACCGTCCACCGAAGTCCGTCCGGAGTGATCTCCGGGACCTGCCGGACCCCTTCGAGCAGCGGGCTCAGTGCGGCGGGCGGGCGTTCTCCGCGCACCACGTCCCGCAGGATGTCCCGCGCCTCGCGCAGCAGCGCCAGTTCCGCCGGGGTGCCGTCGCCGCCGTGCTCCCGGGCCCAGCGCCTGCCCCCGGCCGGGTCGCCGAGCGCGTCCTGCTCCTCGCCGTCGACCAGCGGCCTGCTGTTGAGCAGGTCCAGCAGCATGTCCATCGGGTGCCACTCTCCTTCCAGATCTAACCGGATCAAATCGTTTGACAGGTTAGTCCACGCGTGCTTGCATGGCGAGAGGCTAACCACATCAAGCATTTAAAGGGGTTAGATATGCGCTCGATGCACCACCGGACCGCCACCGTCGACGGCCACGAGATCTTCTACCGCGAGGCCGGCCCCGCCGACGCCCCCGCGATCGTCCTGCTGCACGGCTACCCGACCAGCTCGTTCATGTTCCGCGAACTGATCCCGCTGCTGGCGGACGACTACCACGTCATCGCCCCGGACCACCTGGGCTTCGGCCACTCCGACGCTCCCCATGCCGAGGACTTCACCTACACCTTCGACGCCCTCGCCGAACTCACCGCCCACCTGCTCGACCGACTGGGCCTGGACCGCTACGCCCTCTACGTCCAGGACTACGGCGCCCCCATCGGATGGCGCCTCGCGCTCCGGCACCCCGAACGGATCTCCGCCCTCGTCACCCAGAACGGCAACGGCTACGAGGACGGCTTCGTCGAGTCGTTCTGGACCGACGTCTGGGCCTACGGGGCGAACCCCGGCCCCGACACCGAACCCGCCGTCCGCGCCGCGCTGGGCATCGACGCCATCCGGTGGCAGTACGTGCACGGCGTGCCCGACCCGAGCGTGGTCAGCCCGGACACCTGGGAGCACGACGCCGCTCTCGTCTCCCGCGAGGGCAACGACGCGGTCCAGCTGGCGCTGTTCCGCGACTACCGGAACAACCGGCCGCTCTACCCGCTGCTGCACGAGTTCCTGCGTACCAGCGAGGTCCCGGTGCTCGCCGTGTGGGGCCGCAACGACGAGATCTTCGGCCCGGCGGGCGCCCTGGCCTTCGCCCGCGACGCCAAGGACGCGGAGGTGCACCTGATCGACGGCGGCCACTTCCTGCTGGAGAGCCACCTGGACGTCGTCGCGGGATACCTGCGCGGCTTCCTCGGGCGGGTACTGGGCTGAGGAACCCTGGAGCCCGGACGGGCGCGCTCGACGCCGCGGGAGACTCGTGTGCACGCGAGCCCCGTGTGCACACGAGCCCCGGGCGCCGCGCTCCGAACTCACCTCTCACTCGTATCACTCGTAACGCAGGCGCAGTGACTCCTGTTCGGCCTCCTCGACCTGGCCGACGGTCAGGCCCGGCAGGTCCAGCTGGGCCAGCGTCACCTCGGCGCTGGTCGGCTGGGCGTCAGCGGGCACCCACCGCTCCGGCTGCCAGGCACCGGCGCGCATCAGCGACTTCGGGCAGTGCGGATAGACCTGTTCGACCCGCACCACCAGCGCCGTGACCGGCGGCTTCCCCACCGGAGTGAGCTGGGTGAGCAGGTCCGGTCGCGCCGAGACGCAGGCGCGGCCGTTGACGCGCAGCGTGGTCGGGCGGCCGGGGACGAGGAAGAGCAGTCCGACCCGCCCGGTCTCCAGCACGTTGTGCAGGGTGTCGAGCCGTTTGTTGCCGGTCGCGTCGGGTATCGCCAAGGTCTGCTCGTCCAGCACCGAGACGAACCCGGCAGGGCCGCCACGCGGTGTCACGTCCGCCCGGCCCCCGGCGTCCGCGCTGCCGATGAACACCAGCGAGGAACAGCCGATCAGCGCCCGGGTCTCCTCGGTCAGGTGGTCGGTCTCCTTGCGCAGCGAGTTCGGGTTCGGCGGTGCGTAGAGCTCGCGCAACTGGTCCGGGCCGGTGAGGGCGTCCGCCCGGAGGGACTCGAAGAGCTGCCCGCCGGCCTCAGTGTCGATCATCATACGGACGACCCTAGAAGATGACCGGGGTTCGGGGCGGGCCAGCGCGTCCGGTCCTGGGCCGGCCGCGTGGATGAGCACCGCCGCCCCGCGCCGGTGCGCCCAACTCGTCCGCGGCGCAGCCTTCCACCCGTGCGTGCCCGCGACGCCGCCTTCTCCCCGTGCGTGCCCGCTGGTCCGTCCGTCCGCCCGGACTCGCTGTCAGTGCTCCGTGCCATGATGCGGAGGCGTCCCAGGGGAGTGGGCCGCGGTTCGCTGTCTGCCTGGGGGTGGGGGAATGGGCGCGGGTACGGAGCCGGACGGCTCGTCCAGGTCCGACGAGGAGTGGGAGCGGTTTCTGCGCGAGTCGGTGGCGGGCGCCCCCGGCGCGCCCAAGGAGCCGTCCGCGCGGGCCCGCGAGGTGACGGCGCGGCTGCGCTCCGAGCCCGGCCGCGGGCCGGAGGGCTGGCGCGCCCACACACCCCCGCGGCCCAAGCGGCGTACGGGCTGGTACGTCGTCGGGCTGCTGGCCGCGCTGGTGCTGGTCGCGGTGGCGCTCGCGCCGGGGCGGACAGTGGACCTGTTCGCGGGCACCGACTCTCCGTCGTCGGCGCCCGAGACCGCTCGCCCGGCCCAGGCACCACCGAGGGGGGCGGACCTGCGGCCCACCGTGGAGGAGCCGTTCCGCGGCTCGCCGGCGGCGAGTTGGGCGAGCGGAGCGGCGGGCATCACCGTGCCGGAGGCCAGGGCGGTCGGCTGGATGAGCGCGGCCGAGGTCGGGCGGGCCCTGACCCGCAGCCGGGACTTCCTCGTCGCTTCCGGCCTGGACCGCGGAGTGCTGCGGGGCGAGCGCCCCGAGAAGGCGACAGCACTGATCAACCCGCATCAGAAGGACGTCCAGGACCTGCTGAGAACCGCCTTCAGAAGCCCGAGCGAGAAGAACGACCCCCTCCTCCTCTTCAGCCGCTTCCAGCCCACCCGCACCCGCCTGGTCGGCGACGTCGTGAAGACCCGGGGCCGGCTCAGCTACCGGGAGGGCGAGCGCGGCGCGCTCCTGGTGACCGCCGACGTCACCTTCGTCTACCCGGTCACCCGCGCGGACACGGGCGGCGACGACGAGATCATCCGCACGATCGTCCGGCGCGAACTGGTCCTGAGCTGGGACGACCCCGCCAAAGTGAAGACCGAGCCGGGCACGTTCTCGATCGTCTCGTACAAGTACGCCATGACCAACGGCGGCTGCGGCGCCCCCACGGGCTACCTCACCCCGCCCTTCGGCAGGGACCACCGCACGGACGAGGACGGCGCCGAGATCGACCCCTACGACCGCAGCACGCCGATCGGGCGGAGCAAGACCGCGGGACCGGGGGACGAGTGCGCGCGGGCGACGCGTTCCTAGCCACCGTCCGTCGTCGGCGTCACGGCCCGGCACGGCCCGGCCCGTGACGGTCGGGTGTCGGGCTCCGCGCCGCGCGGTGCGCGCAGGTCACCCACGCGTATTCCCGGTGCGCTCCGGCGTCGGCTGTGGCAGGCTCCCCGCATGCCGATCGTCGACGTGTCCTCCGGGGTGTCTCTCGCGTACGAGACCTTCGGCGACCCCGGGGACCCTCCTGTACTGCTCGTGATGGGTTTCGGGGCGCAGATGCTCGCCTGGCACGAGGACTTCTGCCGGGCGCTGGCAGATCGCGGCCGTCACGTCATCCGGTACGACAACCGCGACTGCGGGCTGTCCACCAAGTTCGAGGAACACCCCGTCGACATGGGCGAGTTCATCGCCGCCGTGAGTTCCGGAGACATTCCGGCCGCTCTCGCGATGGTTCCCTACCGGCTTCTCGACATGGCCGACGACGGCTTCGGCCTGCTCACCGCGCTGGGTGTCGAACGCGCCCATGTGGTCGGTGCCTCGATGGGCGGAATGATCGCTCAGACGATGGCCCTTTCCCACCCCGAGCGGGTGCTGACCCTGACGTCGATGATGTCCTCGACCGGCGAGAGCGCGTACGGCCAGGCCGCCCCGGAGGCCCAGGCGGTGCTGTTCAGACCCAGGCCCCCGGACCGCGAGGGGTACATCGCGGCGGCGGCCGAGGAACTCGTGTGGGCCTCCAAGCGCTACGGCGACGCGGCGGTGCTGCGCGAGCTGGCCGCCGACAGCTACGACCGGGCCTACTGCCCCGAGGGGACCGGGCGACAGCTCGGCGCGATGATCCTCAGCGGTTCACGCGCGGACGCGCTCCGTGAGCTGCGGGTGCCGACACTGGTGATCCACGGCCTGGACGACACACTGATCGACCCCAGCGGCGGGGAACGCACCGCGGACCTGGTGCCCGGCGCCGAACTCCTGCTGGTCCCCGACATGGGCCACGACCGCCCCCGGGAACTCTGGCCCCAGCTCATCGACGCCCTGGTGGCCCACAGCGGCTGAGCGCGCGGCCCCGCCGCGCGCACTCCTCGGCCGGAGCCCGTTGTCAGAGCCTCCCGATAGCGTGCCGGCAACCAGCTCCGACTCGTCCCAGGGAGAACCGCCATGGACATCCTGCTCATCGCCGGCTTGTGGCTCGACGGATCCGCCTGGGACGACGTCGTGCCGGAACTCACCGCGCTCGGTCACCGTCCCGTGCCGCTCACCCTCCCGGGCCAGGGCGACGGTGCCGCCGCCGCGACGCTCGACGAGCAGGTGGAGACCGTCGTTGCGGCGGTGGACGCGGCGCCCGGAAGGCCGCTGGTGGTGGGGCACTCCGCGGCATCGACCCTGGCCTGGCTGGCCGCCGACGCACGGCCGGAGAAGGTGGCCAAGGTCGCCCTGATCGGTGGCTTCCCCGCCTCCGACGGGCGGTCGTACGCCGATCACTTCGCGATCGAGGGCGGGGCCGTGCCCTTCCCGGGCTGGGGCCCCTTCGAGGGCGCGGACGCCGCCGACCTGGACCAGCAGGCCCGCGACCGCTTCGCGTCCGCCGCGGTCCCCGTCCCCGAGGCGGTCGTCAGGGGAGTGGTACGCCTGACCGACGAGCGCCGCTTCGACGTCCCCGTCGTGGTCGTCTGCCCCGAGTTCACCCCGGCCCAGGCCGAGAAGTGGATCGGCTCCGGTGAGAGTCCTGAGCTCGCTCGCGCCGCTCATCTCGCATACGTGGACATCGACTCGGGCCACTGGCCGATGATCACCCGTCCCCGCGAACTCGCCCGCGTCCTGGCGGAGGCCGCCGGTTCCTGGAGAGGCTAGAGAGGCTGGAGAGGGAGGACGGCGGACCATCGGGGTGCGTCGGACCGAGGCCGGCCGGGTCCCGTTTCCGGGACCCGGCCGGCCTCGCCATGTGCAGAGGGCGCGGGGTTCAGCAGGAGCCGAGGTCCTGCCAGACGCCCCAGTCCCCGGTGGTTCCGGGCTCCTCGCCCTGCGTCCACCACTTGGCCTTCCAGTCGTGGCCGTTCCAGGAGACCGAGGTGCCGCCGGTGTAGACCTGCGAGGAGTTCCACGCGGTGATCGTGCAGGTCGAACCGCCACCGGATCCACCGCTCGTGGTCCCGCCGTCCGTGGTGCCGCCGTCCGTCGTACCACCCGTGGTGGTACCGCCGGTCGTCGTCCCTCCGGTCGTCGTGCCGCCCGATGCCGTCCCGCCGGACGTGGTGCCCCCGGACGTCGTGCCGCCCGACGACCCGGAGCCCCCCGCGTAGGCCATGAAGGCGTCGGTGAACGCCAGGCTGCTCTGGCTGATCTGGCTGCACGTCGACAGCGAGTTGGCGCTGCCGCTGCACGGCTGGTCGCGGTTGATCGACCAGAACGACAGCCGCCCGACGCCGTGTTGCTCGGCGAATTTCTCCACGGCTGCCGCGTCCGCCAGCGTGAACGTCGAACCGTCGTCGTTCTTGCCGATCATCGGGGTGATCCCGAGGTTCGCATAGGTGTAGCTCGCGTCGACGGACTGCATCTGGGCCAGCGTCGCCTGCGCGGCGGCGATCGAGCCCTGGCCCATCTCGGTCCCGGTGCCCGAGTAGTAGTCCATGGTCATGATGTTGACCACGTCGATCTTGACGCCCGCGCTCTTCGCGGCCTTGAGGATGTTGACGCCGTCATTGGTCAGTCCGCTCGCCAGGACCGGCAGGGTCATGGAGAACGACAGGTTCGGGTTGGCCGCCTTGAGGGCCTTCATCGCCTGCATGTGGCGTGCCGCGGCGGCGGTGTCCGCCACCGCCGCGCCCTCGACGTCGAAGTCCAGCTGGGTGACGCCGTAGGTGTCGATCAGTTTCTGGTAGCCGGCCTGGATCGAACTCGGGGTCGAGCACGTCCAGGCCAGCGGCAGGCCGCTCGCGCCGCCCGAGGAGATGATCAGGGACGCGCCCTCGGACTTCGCCTTGGCGATCAGCGGGTCGGTGAAGGAGTCGTTGCCGATCGGCAGGGTGTCGCCCCAGATCTGGTTGCAGCCCGAGCCGAGGACGAAGGCCGCCGTGTACGCCTTGAGGTGGTGGCCGGTGATGGCGGTGTCGAGCATGCCTTCCTGGCTGTTCGACATGTCGACGTAGGGGGCGACGGAGTAGACGTCGGCCGTCGCGGCCTCACCGCTGGGAGCCAGGGCGAGGACCGAACCGGCGGTCACGAGCGCGAGCGCGGAGGCGGAGGCCGCCCATTTCGCGAAGTTCATGGAAGTCCCTCGGGCTGAGGTGGGGGGGAGCGGAGGTGATCCGTTCAGGCAGGGGGGGAGGCAGCGAGCGTCAACGGCCCTGGAGGGACCTGACGTTGTCGCCGAACGTCCAGCTCCGCGAGCCGTCCCAGTTGAGGGACCACGTCATGAGGCCCTTGAGCTGGCCGCTGAAGGCGTTCCACGACTGGCTGACCAGGCCGGGCGCCATGTAGCCGCCGCCCGCGCCGGGTTGGGCGGGCAGACCCGGGACCTGCTTGTCGTACGGCACCTTGATCGTGGTGCCCTGGACGACCAGTCCGTTGTTCAGGCACGTGGTCTGCGCGGTGAAGCCCGCGACCGTGCCCGCCTCGTACGAGTCACCGGAGCAGCCGTACATGCTGCCGTTGTAGTACTGCATGTTGAGCCACCACAGGCGGCCGTTGTCCACGTACTTCTTCACGATCGGCAGGTACGCGCCCCAGATCGAGCCGTACGTGACGCTGCCGCCGGTGACGTAGGCGGTCTCGGGCGCCATCGTCAGGCCGAAACCGGCCGGCATCTGCGACAGCACGCCGTCGATGATGCGCTCCAGGTTGGCCTGGGAGGCGGAGAGGGTGTTGATGTTGCCGCTGCCGGACAGGCCGGTCTCGATGTCGATGTCGATCCCGTCGAAGTTGTACTGCTTGAGGATCGGCACCACCGTCGCCACGAAGCGGTCGGCGACCGAGCTGGAGGACAGGTCGATGCCCGCTGCCGCGCCGCCGATCGACATGAGGATCGTGGCGCCCGCGGCCTTGGCCTGGCACATCTCGGCGGGCGTCGACACCTTGACGCCCGAGTCCATGCCGTCCTGCCACTGGACGGTGCCGTCCGAGAGGATCACCGGGAAGGCGGCGTTGATGACGTTGTATCCGTGCGCGGCGATCCGGCTGTCGGTGATGGGAACCCAGCCCATGCCGGGGTGCACCCCGTTGGCGGCGCCGTCCCAGTTCTCCCAGTAGCCCTGGAGGACCTTGCCCGAAGGCTTGGGCTTGGTCGGGCAGGTGCTGCCCGGCGGGTTGGTGGGCGGAGGACTGGTGGGCGGCTGACTGGTCGGCGGAGGTGTGGTGGGGGGCGTCGTCGGCGGAGTGGTGGGCGGGGTGGTGGGGGGTGTGGTCGGCGGAGTCGTGGGCGGAGTGCTCTGGTTCCCGCCGGGTCCGCTGAGCACCACGTCGTCGGCGACGTAGGCCGGTTGGCCGTACCAGCCGTGCAGGAAGATCGTCACCGAGGTGACGCCGGTACCGGTGGTGAAGTCGACGCTGAGCTGGCCGTATGAGGAGTTGCCCGGCGCCCAGGTCGAGGGGTCGCTGCCCGCGCCGGTGCCGGTGGCCCCGAGGTAGGCGTACGAACCCTGGACGTAAGCGCTCAGCGTGTACCGGGAGTTGGGCTGCACGCTGACGGTCTGGGCGCACTGCGCGTTGTCCTGGCCGGACGGCGTCGCCTTGAGGGCGCCGGAACCGGAGTGCACCGGGCTCGTCACGGCCGCCGCACCGGAGCCGGCCGAGCACGTCCAGCCCGAAAGCCCACTCTCGAAACCGGGGTTGGAGACCAGGTTGGTGGTCGCGGCGCCCGCCGAACCGGAGTTCACCAGAGCGAGGGCGGTGCCGACCATGGCGACCGCTGCGGCGCCTGCGAGGACGCGCTGCCCGACGGCCGAGCGCGGGGCGGTGCGAGGCTGACCGGCACCGGTCGGATCTGCCGGATCTAGAGGACGCAACCTCCGACGGAACATGCTGTGCTCCCTTCTCGCCACGTGCCCTGGGCACGTGCAAGGTGTGGAGGGGCGTGACGCCCGGCTCAGGTGAAGTGGAGTCATACGGCGGTGACCGTCGGGATCGTAGGGTGGGCGGCAGGGCGCGTCAATAGGTCTGGACCAAAGGCGCGGTGAGGCTCAGGGCAAGACCCGTCGCACGGGCTCCCCTTCCGGGCCGCCAAGTCCACCTGAGGCGCGAACCGCCGCCACGAGCCGGCGGTTCCCCGTCGCCCCGGACACGGCGTACCGGCCACCTGAGTCGGCCCTATCGGTGAACGTCCCGCCGGGCTCGCCGGGCTCGTCGGGCTCGCCGGGTGGCGGGCCCGGACCGAGCGACGTCTCGTCGCCGTGATCACGGCGCTGAGCCTGTCGGAGTCCTGGTCGGGCGCGTCTCCGCGGACCGGGAACAGTCGGCGCGAACGGTGCTGTTGCATGGACAGGGGACCGGGACCCGCGCGGGCGGGGAACACGGAGAACGCAGGGTCGTCTCCGGCAATCCGTACCCTCGGGATCGTGGTACACCCGCCGCGCACTCGAACCGACACATATGTATGCAGGAGGATCTTATGACCGACCGGCCCTTGACGCTCATGGCCGTGCATGCCCACCCCGACGACGAGGCCACCGGAACCGGAGGGATCCTCGCGCGGTACGCGGCGGAGGGCGTCCGCACGGTTCTCGTGACGTGTACCGACGGCGGCTGCGGGGACGGGCCGGGAGGTGTCAAGCCGGGCGATCCGGGACACGATCCGGCGACCGTCGCCGCGATGCGCCGTCGAGAGCTTGAGGCGAGCTGCGACATCCTGAAGATCAGCGACCTGGAGACGCTGGACTACGCCGACTCCGGGATGATGGGCTGGCCGGGCAACGATGCCCCGGGATCCTTCTGGCGGACCCCCGTGGAGGAGGGCGCCGCCCGGCTCGCGGAGCTTATGCGGCACTACCGGCCCGACGTGGTCGTCACCTATGACGAAAACGGTTTCTATGGCCACCCCGACCACATCCAGGCCCACCGCATCACCATGGCGGCATTGAAGACGACCGATCTGACACCGAAGGTGTACTGGACGACGATGCCCCACTCGACGATGCGGCGGTTCGAGGAGGCCATGCGCGAGTTCCACGAGGACATGCCGGAACCGGATCCCGCCGAGGCCGCCGCGATGGCCGAGATAGGTCTCCCCGACGATGAGATCACCACGTGGGTGGACGCCACCGCGTTCAGCGGCCAGAAGTTCGACTCGCTGGCCGCGCACGCCAGCCAGGGCGAGAACATCTTCTTCCTCAAGATGGGCCAGGAGCGGTTCGGCGAGCTGATGGGTGTGGAGACCTTCGTGCGCGTCCAGGACACCACCGGAGCGGCCCTGCCCGAGGACGACCTCTTCGCCGGACTCCGCTGACCCTGCGCCGGGGGAGGTCCCCTCCTCCCCGTAAGACCGTTGGCTCCGCCGCTGCCGGACGCACCAGGACCCGGCAGCCCGGGGCACGACGGGCGATGCCCGGTGGGCCGCTCGTCGTGCCCGCCGTCTACGCTGGCGCGGTGACTGATGACCAGGAGCGGGTGCGGCCGTCGGGAGTGTGGGCCACGGCCGTGGGGGTGGCGAGGGTCCGGGCGCTGGAGACCGAGCGGGAGAACGCGCTGTTCCGTGACCCGCTGGCACGGGCCTTCGCGGCCGCCGGCGGCCTGTGGCCCTCCTCGCCGCCGCCCGACGACGAGGCCGCGCGCCGCCGTCGGCTGGCCGTTTCGTTCTCCATCGTCATCAGGACGAAGTTCCTCGACGACCTGGTGCGGCAGGCCGCCGGGTCCGGTATCCGGCAGATCGTGCTGCTCGGCGCCGGTATGGACAGCCGGGCCTTCCGGATCGACTGGCCCGAGGGCACCCGGCTGTTCGAGGTCGACACCGCCGCGCCCCTGGACTTCAAGGCATCGGTGCTGCGCCGGGAGCGGGCCGTCCCGCGCTGCGAGCGGATCACCGTCGCGGCTGATCTGCGTGAGGACTGGCCGGGCGCGCTGGCAGCCGCAGGGCACGACCCGGCCGTCCCGACCGTGTGGATCGCCGAGGGCCTCCTGATCTATCTGCCCGAGGACGCGGTGGACCTGCTGCTGGCCCGGATCGGCACGCAGTCGGCGGCGGGCAGCCGGATGGGGCTGACCCTGGGCTCGCGCGGCACGATCGAACGCTTCGGCGCGGACGCCGCGCCGGGCTCGGCGGCGTCCCTGTGGGTCTCGGAGATGCCCGACGACCCGGTGGCCTGGCTGGCAGGGCACGGCTGGGAGGCGACCGGCCACACCCTGCGCGAGCGCGCCGCCGCCTACGGCCGCCCGGTCAGGACCCCGCCGCAGCGCGAGGAGCGGCCCGGCGGACTGATCTCGGCGGTCCGCCGGTGAAGCCGCCTGCCTGATGCCGGGTCGACGGAACCAGGGTTTCTGCGACCGGCAGACCCTGTCGACGTCGGCACGTCCTGCCTGCCTGCCTGGCTGGCCTGCCTGGCCGCGGAAGCGGTCCGACGCTTCGACGGGCCGGGCGTGGACCGGCCCTCCGGGAACAGCCTGTGCTATCGGAGGGCCGGGCGGCGGCAGGACGGATCACTCCGTGCGGAGGAGCCGGCCGTCCGGCACACCATGGAGGCAGCGGGTCAGAGAGTGATCATGACCTTGCCCTGGTCCCAGTAGGTGCCGTGGTTGGTGCGGATGGCGATGTTGCCGTCCTTGGTGTGCACGATCATGTCGGCCTTGCCGTCGCCGTCGACGTCGGCGAAGTACAGTCGGCCCAGGTCCTTCCAGGTCACGAAGAGGTTCCAGCCGCCGGACATGACCTGGCCCGGGGCGAAGGTGTCACCCTGGTTGCGGTGGACGACGATGTCGCCGTTGGTGCGCAGGACGACCAGATCGGCCTTGCCGTCGCCGTCGATGTCGGCCGAGTAGTTCCGGTCGCGGTTACGGACGTCCTTCACCCAGTCCGCGAGGCCGTCGACCCTGGCGTCCACCGCACCGGTCCGGGTCTCCGTCTCGCCGAAGCACCCACCCTGCCAGGAAAGACTGTGGACGGCGGTCAGCTCGACCTCAGCACCCTTGCGGCGCAGGGCCGGGCCACCGGCGTCGCCCTTGCAGACGGAGACTCCGTCCTGGCCGGTCAGCGCCACGGTGGTGCCGGCCACGGAATCCACCCGGAAGTCACCCGTGTGCAACTGGTCCGGGACCCACTCGGTGGCGGTCCACCCGAATCCGGAACCGAGCAGGGTCTCACCCGCCGTGGGGGCCTCGGCGGCCAGGACCACCGGCTTGACCGCGGTGACGGGCTCGGCCAGCCGGACCATGGCCACGTCCCGGTCGTCACGCGGAACCACCTCGACGACGTCGAGGGTCTACTTGCCCACGGTCGCACTGGACTTCAGCACAGGCTTGCCCGGCTTGACGACGGCACCCGGAGTGGGAGCGAAGCAGCTCGTGGCCGTCAGCAGCCACTGCTGCTGCACCAGCGCGCCGGAGCAGGCGCGCATGGTGTCGCCCTCGCCGATGCGGAGCCGGGCGGCGAATGCCTGGTCACCTGCGGCGGCGGGTGCGCCGGACATCGCGTGCGCGACCGGCGCCGCGGTGAGCAGTCCGGCGGCGACCGCCAGGACGACACCGGCGGTCACGGTGCCGCGAGCCTGCCGGGAGCGGGTTCTTATATCGGGCAACGTATTTCCTTCCCCCGCCATGGAACTGACGGGTCGCTCATTGACTGAGCCGATCCACCCGGTCCGCCGCGTCCTCGTGGGATCGGCCGGAACCCCTCCCGCTCCTCAGAGGAACACCACCCCCGCCACGGCTGTCGCCGCGAGCACGAGGACCATCAGGGCGTTGAACGTCACGTCCTGCCCCTGTGAGCGCTGTTCGGCCGCGCGGTCCAGAGTGAAGTCGGCCGGATCGGCGGGCGTGTAGTGGACCGTGACCTCACGGCCGTACGCGTCGGCGGGGTCCGCCAGATGCGAGGTGCAGTGGGCCGTGACAGCCGTGCCCTCACGGGTGGTGAACGACACGACCGGGGTGATGGTGGTCCAGGCGTGGCCGTCGTCCTGGTCGATGCTGACGTCCTTCAGGACCGCGACGACCCGTCCCGGCACGGTGTCCATCGCGGCCAGCACGCTGAGGCGTTCGCGCCTGGCGCGTACCGTCCCGGGCAGGTGGGCGGCGGCGTAGAGCGCGCACGGACCGCCGAAGCCGATCAGCGCCCAAGGCCACCCCTGCTCGACGGCGGCGAGGACCACCAGCCCGACGTAGACCAGGAAGAGCGCGCAACCGGGCCGGCCCAGTCCGCGACCGGGCCGCTCGGGGCGGTCGGAGAACCGGTAGGCGTGCGGTCTGCCCCGCGGGTGGCTGACCCCGATCTCCCGGCCCTCCCATGCCGCGGTGATCATCTCGCCGCGCTCACCGTCGTTCGTCACGGTGACCTCCTGCCCGGAGACCGGATCGCGGTAGGTGACGACCACCGGTATCCCGCCCTTGCGGGAGCCGCCGTGCCGGGATTCCCGCACCTGCTCGATCCGCCCCGTGAGCCGGACCGTCCGCTGCGGCCCGCTCACCCCAGCCAGCGCCATGGTGCAGCCGACCAGCGCCAGTACACCCCACACCGCACACCACAGCACCAGAAACTCGTCCCACCCCATGCGCGCCCCTCCTCCGTTTGATCCGGTCAACTGCCGCTGCGTCGACGTACGGTGCCCTGCCCGTCCGCCTCCAGCGTCGCCGTGCCGCCGTCGCCGGTGACCACGACTCTGAGCGTGAGCGAGCCGGTGATGCCGTCGGCGGTCAGCTGCCAGCTCCGCGGGGAGCCGGTACCGAGGGTGGTTCTGGCCTCCTCGACCAGGCCGGGCAGGCGGTCGAAGGGCAGGGAACGCGGGTCGAACCCGGCGCTCCGCACACCGGTGGGGGAGAAGACGACCGTCAGCAGACGGTCCTGCACGACGACGGTGAGTGCCCGGCGCCTGTCCGTGTACTCCGTGTTCCCTGTGTTTCCCGTGTTCTCCGTCAACGACTCGACAGCCTTGCGCAGTTCGCCCCGGTCGAGCATCGACTGGCCCGGTCCGATGGTGACCGTGCCGGTCGCCGACGTCACCGTGGTCGTGGACGACGAGGTCGACGAGGACGTGGACGACGAGGAGGAGACGGACGGCCTTCGGGGGGCGCCGCTCTCGTCGGTGCCGAACAGGTCGGCACGGAACAGCAGGAGCACGGCGCCCGCGCCGAGCAACAGGCCGAGAAGGGTGAGGAGACCGCCGACACAGCCCACCGGGGGATCACTCTTCAAGGCCGGGCCGGGCACCGAATCCACCTGGGCCCCGGCGGCTCGCTCCTCCCACTCCGGGGTGGGCCGCTTCACGATCCGTGTCTTCGCCGGGCGGTCCGGGGGATACTCGACCACCACGATGCCGCGCAGCCGGTAGTCGGGCAGTTCGACGAGGTTGATGTCCTGCCGTATCTCGACGCGGTATCCGGGTGCTTCGTCCGGCGCCACGGACAGCTCGAACCGCACGGGTACGTCGCTGCTCTCGCCGCCGACGGCCTCCAGGCTCTCGATCACCGCGAGCGCCGTGCGCGGTACGACGGCCGCCTCACGGGCCCGGCGCGGCAGCGTGGCGAGGAAGAGGACCAGACCGTACACCGCGGGCAGGACCAGCCCCACGACGACCAGCAGCGCCTTCTCGACGACGCACCCGCCGATGAAGGCGGTCAGGGACGCCCCGATCACCCCGCCGGTCAGGAGCCCGCGGGCGAGATCGGCGGGTGTGCTGTGCGCGGGCTGCGCGTCCGCGGTGAAGGTCATGTGGGCGATTGTGCACGCCAGGACCAACGGCCGACAGCCCTGTGGAAAACCCCTCGCGAAAGATCGTGGAAGACCGCGAAGGGGCGCGGACGAGCGGCACCGGCCCTGGTCGGCGGAGGGTAGGGGGGAACACTCTCACGGCTCGGTGCGGCGGTGCGTGCGGCGCGGTGCCTACGGTTTGTGGGTCACCCAGAGCGTTTCCGCCGGCCAGCGGTGTGCCCAGTCAGGCGGGTCGGTTCGGTTGTAGCCGTTGGCTGTTCCGGGGTCGGGCCGCGGCTCGATGAGGTCGTCGATGACGAGACCCGCGCCGCGCAGGACCCTGACCCAGTCGCCGTAGGTGAGCTGATAGCTGGTCGCGCCGTCGTCCTCGGCGATGGCGTCCAGCCCGAAGTAGTCCTGCTGCAGTGTCGTGGTCGCGTGCCCGGCGGCTTCGTCGTAGCAGGCTTCGAACCATGGGCTGGCGACGTTGAACACCAGGCGTCCACCGCGGCGCAGGACGCGTGCGGCCTGCGGGACGGCCAGGTGCGGGGGCGCCCAGCTGAGCCCGCCGTAGTCGCAGAACACCAGGTCGAAGCTGGCGGCGGCGAACGGGAGGTGTTCGGCGGCGCCTTGTACCAGCGGATAGCGGGCCGCTCCCATCGCGCGGGCCGCCGCGGCGAGTTGGGCTTCGGACAGATCGATCCCGACCACGGCGGCACCCTCGGCGGCGAGCGCCCTGGACCACTGGCCCGCGCCGCAGCCGAGTTCGAGGACGCGCTTGCCGGTGACGTCGCCCAGAGCGCGCAGGTGCGCGTCGGGGACGGCGTACGTGCCCCAGAGCCGGGGCGCCGCGCCGATCTGCGGGTCGTGCTGGTGCTGGTAGGCGCTGCTGAACTGGTTCCAGAACCGCCGGTTGGCGGGAATGCTGTCCACGCGCCGACTCAAGCACCGCCTGTCGCGGGTGGTCAACACGATTGTGGTGCGGCCGGGAGGACGCCGGGGACGCCCCACCGGCCCACCGGCCGCAGGTGTCCCGATGCGGTCGGGCGATCCCGGGCGATCCCGGGCGGGTCGCGCCGCCCGGCCCGTCAGCGGCGCGGTGCCAGATGCAGCAGCGGGGCCCCCGCCGGGAACAGGTACTTGGCGGCCATGACCGGGCGGCCCGAGACGGAGACGGTCTGGGTGAGAAGGAGCGCCGGTGTCTCCGGGGGCCGGGAGATGGCCGTACCGCGCTCCTTGCCGAGCATGGTGGCGCCCAGGGTGCTGCGGGCCGTCATCGGCAGGGGCGCGGCGTCCAGGAAGGCGGAGAGCATGGTGGCCGCCGGGTCCGGGGCGGCGGGCGCGGTGCCGAGCGCCGTGGCCAGGGCCGGGTCGACGGCGCGCAGCGTCGCCTCGTCCGCCGCCCACTCGTGCGCGAAGCACGCCGGGGCGCCGTCGATGTCGACGACCGTCTCCCAGAAGCAGGTGCGCTCCGAGGGTGCCAGACGCAGGTGGAAGCCCGAGAAGTCCGTGGGCTCCTCCAGTTCGGCCGCGAGGCGGCGGCAGCGTACGGTACCGGGACCGAGCAAGGACTCGACGGGCAGCAGACGCTCCAGGCCCGGCGCGGGCGGCGACTGGCTCACGGTGCTGCCGGAACCCTGCCGCCGGATGATGACGCCGTCCTCCTGGAGCAGGATCAGCACCTCGCGCAGCGCCGGGCGGCTGACGCCGAGCTGTGCGGCGAGGGCGGGTTCGGAGGGCAGCCGGGCGCCCGGGGGGAAGGTGCCGTCGTCGATGGCCGTGACGATGCGCTGGTAGAGCTCGACGCGGGGTGAGTGGCGGCGGTCTCCCTGCCGAGGCATCAAGGCTCCTCTTTTTGTCTGACAAATATCGCGGACCGGTATCCGGTTCGGTTCAGGATAGCTCGCCGGTGCGTCGGCCGTCCCGCCGCGGTTCGCGGATCGCTCCTGCCTTGTCCTGCCTGCGTAAAACGGTTCCTCGCCGCCTCGAAGCGGGAGGGGGCGTGTTCAGCGTCACTCTTGTGCTCGCGGTGGGGCCGTGCCTAACCTCTCGCCAGCCCACCGAAAGCTGTCTGACAACTTGAGGGTGGTGCCGTCGGGTGGCGCCTCCGCGCGACCCCAGGACTGCCCGCAGGACTCCCCGAAAGAGGCGACATGTCCGTCCTCGCATCACGTCCGCTGCTCATGGACTGCGACACCGGCATCGACGATGCCGTCGCACTGCTGTACCTGTGCCAGACCCCGGGTGTCGAGCTGCGCGCGGTCACCACGGTCGCGGGCAACACCAGCGCCGAGCAGGCCGCCCGCAACACCCTCCAGGTCCTTGAGGTCGCCGGGCGCACCGACATCCCGGTGGCCGCGGGCGCCGCGACGACCCTCCGCGGCGACGTGAACGCCGATGCGAGTTTCGTCCACGGTGAGGGAGGTCTCGGCGGTGTCGGCCTGCCCGCCCCCTCCGCCGGTACGGACCCCCGGCACGCCGCGGACCTCATCATCGACACCGCCCGCCGGGCCGGCGGGGACCTGCACATCCTGGCCACCGCCCCGCTGACCAACCTGGCCCTCGCCCTGCGCAAGGAACCCCGGCTGCCGGAACTGGTCTCCCGCGTCACCGTGATGGGCGGCGCCGTCCACCACCCCGGCAACATCAGCCCGGTCGCCGAGGCGAACATCGGCCACGACCCCGAAGCGGCCGCACTGGTGCTGGCGGCCGACTGGGACCTCACCCTCGTCCCGCTCGACGTGACGATGCGGGAGAACCTCACCGAGGCGCACCGGCAGCGGCTGCTCGCCCACGGCTCGCCGGTGAGCCGGCTCGCCGGTGAGATCCTCGACTTCTACTTCACCTTCCACGAGGAGACCGCGCTGCCCTTCCGCGGATCCGCCTGCCACGATCCCCTCGCGGCCGGTATCGCCGTCGGCGAGGTCACCCCGGTCCTCGCGCCGCGCCTGCACGTCACCGTGGACACCGCGGACGGCGCGGCCCGCGGCGCGCTCGTCGCGGACACCCGGGGCATCCACCTGGGCTACCCGGAGCAGCCCGGCGCCCGTGCCGCCGTCGTGCTCAAGACCGACGGCACCTTCCCGGACCTCCTCGTCGACCGGCTCTGCCAGACCGGGAAGTGAGACGGCGCGATGACCACTGACCTGACCACCCGGCCGGCGAGGACGGCGACCGGGACCGCGGCGCTCATGACGGCGCTGCTCGCCGCGTGCACGGCCTTCCAGCTCAACGCCAGCATGCTGAGCCCGGCCCTGGTGACCATGGCCCGCGAGCTGCACACCGACGAGACGAACACCGGCCTCTCGCAGACCGTGTTCTTCACCGCGTCCGCGATGTTCTCCCTGTTCCTGCCCCGCTACAGCGACATCGTGGGCCGCAAGAGGGTGCTGCGCTGGATGCTCGTCCTCATGGCGGCGGGAACCGTCCTGGCCGCGCTGGCCCCGAACATCGCGGTCCTCGACATCGCACGGGCCGCGCAGGGCGCCTCCGGACCCGTCGTGCAGATCTCCCTGCTGATGCTGCGCTCCGAGATCACCGACCCCAAGCGGTTCGGCACCCTGATGGGCGTGGTCGCGGCGGTCAACGGCGGCATCGCGGGGGTGGACGCGCTCGCCGGTGGCTGGCTCGCCGGGCACCACGGCTTCCGCAGCATCTTCTGGGTGATCGCGGTGGTCGCCGTGCTCGCGGCGGTCCTGGTCCAGATGAACTGCCCGGAGTCCCGGCCCTCCGCCGGAACCCCGATGGACTGGGCGGGCGTGGTCCCCCTCGTGCTGAGCGTCGCCGCGCTGCTGCTCGCCGTGGACGAGGCGGAGAAGCTCGGAGCGGCGAACTGGCCGTACGCGAGCGGGCTCCTGGTCGTCGCCGTGGCCGCGTTCGCGGTGTTCTGGCGGACGGAGAAGCGCGGCAGCGACCCCCTGGTCCGGATCGACGACCTGCGCCGACGCGCCACCTGGGCCCCGCTGCTGACGACCCTGCTGACGCTCATGGGCGTGTTCGCCACCGTCAACGGCGTGCTGATGTCGTTCGTGCAGAACGACAGAGCGGGCTTCGGCATGGGAGCCACCTCGGCCTCGGTGGTGTTCCTGACCCCGTTCGCGCTGGTCGGCTGGCTCGTGGGCCCGTTCACCGGCCGGCTGGCGCCGGTCCTCGGCTACCGGCGGGTGCTCCGCGCGGGTCTGGCGGGCAGCGCGGTGGTGATCGCCTTCATGGCCCTCGTCGGCGTGCACTCGCTGCCGGTGATGATCGCCTGCACCGTGCTGCTCGGCCTCACCTACGCGGGTGTGGCCAACATCGTGCTCAACCTGCTCGGAGTCGTCCTCGCGCCGAAGGACCACCCCGGGTTCCTGCCGGGGCTGATCTCGGCCGCCTTCGGCCTCGGCGCCGGGCTGAGCTTCGCGGTGCTGTCCGCCGTACAGGTCACGGGCAGCCCGGAGGGCAGCGGCTCCACGAGCGGGTACGTGACGGCGATGCTCACCGGCGCGGTCGTCGTCGTCGCGGCGTTCGCAGCCTCCTTCCTCATCCCGCGCCCCGAGGACGCCGAGGTCACCGCCTGACGGAGGGGCGCGGGCCCGCGCACGAGCGGTACGGCACCACCGGCCGACGGGGGCGGTCTCCGCGGCGCCGCGGGCGGAGCCGCGGAGACCGCCCCGTGTGCAAGGCCCGAGCCCGGTCCGCGCTCCGAGCCTCCGCCGCCGGAGCTGACCCGCCCGCAGGGCGAGCAGGACGTGCTGACGTGTGACGCGTGACGTGGAAGAGATCCTCCATGTACGGCACCGCCACCGCCCGCAGTCCGTGACCGCGCGGCGGACCGGCCGCAGCGCACTGCTGTCGGGCACGCCGCTGCGCCGGGCGAGTTCCGCGAGCCGCCGCTGTCCCGCTCACCCTGCTTCCGTCATCCTGTTCCGTCCATCGGAACCGCTCGTGCGGATGGACGGACCCGCTTCCCGCGGTGGCGCTCGGGGGCACCCGGGAACAACCTCGGTATCCCAGAGCTTTCCAGGGCTTTCCAGAGCAACGGAGACTCCGTATGAACCCGACCGGACTCGTCGGACTCGTCGACGTACACGCCCACTACCTCACCGACGGCTATGTGGCCGCGGCCCGTGCCGCCGGTGTCGAGCATCCCGACGGCATGCCCGGCTGGCCCGCCTGGAGCGTCGAACAGCACCTCGGCCTGATGGAACGCGCCGGGATCGACAAGTCCTATCTGTCGGTCTCGTCGCCGGGTGTGCACTTCGGCGACGACGGCGCGGCCCGCGCGCTGGCCCGCGAGGTCAACGAGTCCGGTGCCCGGGTCCGCGCCGCCCACCCGCACCGGTTCGGCCTCTTCGCCTCCCTGCCCCTGCCCGACGTCGACGGCGCGCTCGCCGAGGTCGCGCACGCGTTCGACGTGCTGGGGGCGGACGGTGTGACCGTGGAGAGCAACCACCAGGGCGTCTACCTCGGCGACCCGCGCCTCGAACCGCTCTGGGAGGACCTCGACCGGCGCGGCGCCGTCGTCTTCGTCCACCCCACCTCGCCGCCGCACGCCGGTGAACTCGCCCTGGGCCGCCCCCGGCCCATGCTGGAGTTCCTCTTCGACAGCGCCCGCACCGCGAGCGACCTGCTCCTGAGCGGCGTCCTCGCCCGCCGCCCGCGCATCCGGTGGATCCTCACCCACGGCGGCGGCGTCCTGCCGCTGCTCGCCGACCGCATGGAACTCTTCCGCACCCACCTCGGCGAGGGCCCCGAGGGCCCCGCGGACGCCCCGGGCACCGTCGAACAGCTCGGCCGCCTCTGGTACGACATGGCCGGTACGCCCTTCCCGCGCCAGATCCCCGCCCTGGACGCGGCCTTCGGCACCGAGCACCTCCTCTACGGCAGCGACCACTGCTGGACGCCCGTCGAGGCCGCCCTCGCCCAGGTCGCCACCGTCGACGCCGCGCCCGCGCCGTCCGGCGCCGCCACCTGGCGCGACCTCACCACCCGCAACGCGCACCGCCTCTTCCCCGCCCTCGCGCGGTGACCGCGGTGACCGCGGGGGCGGCCCGCGGAACCCGGCCGTGCCGCGCCCGTGCAGGTCGCGGTCCGGGGTGTGGGCGTCGGCGTCGGCATGGGCGTGGGCCGGACCTGGTCAGTCGTGGCTGAGCACCGGCCGGTCGCCGTCGCCGTCGTGGCCGGAGGCCGTCGCGCAGGCCGCCGGGACGCCCTGGTCCGACGGCGTGTCCGTCACGTCGGACGTGAGCAGCGGCGCCCGGCCGTCTTCCCGCGGTGCGGAGGTCCGTACGACGCGGGACCGGCTGTGCAGCCGCAGCGAGACGGTCACCAGGGCGATCGCCACCGCGGTCATGGCCGCGCCCGCCCAGGCGGTGGAGGCGAAGCCGAAACCGGCGTCGATCACCGAGCCGCCGAGCCAGGGACCGCCGGTGTTGCCGAGGTTGAAGGCGGCCGTCGTCGTCGCGCCCGCGAGCGTGGGAGCGGCGCCCGCCACGTTGAACATGCGCGCGTTCAGCGCCGGGGCCGTGTAGAACGCCGAGAAGCCCAGCAGGAACGACAGGACCACCGCGGCCACCGGGCTGGACGCGAACAGCGCGAGGGCGACCAGCAGCACGGTGGAGGTGACGATCCCGGAGAGCAGCACACCGAACAGGTGGGCGTCGGCGACCCGGCCGCCCACCGTCGTACCGACCAGCGCCCCGACGCCGAAGAGCGCCAGCACCGTCGGCACCCAGCCGTCCGCCAGCCCGGCCACATCGGTGAGCAGCGGCGCGAGGTAGGAGAAGGCGCAGAACACGCCGCCCGCCGCCAGCGCGGTCACACCGATGGAGAGCCACACCTGCCGGTCCCGGTAGATCGCCAGCTCGCCCCTCAGCGCCGAGTGACGCTCGGGCAGCGGGATGCGCGGGATCCGGGTCAGCACACCGGCCAGCGCGATCACGGACGCCAGGGCCACCGCCCAGAACGCCGACCGCCACCCCAGGTGCTCACCGAGGAAGGCCCCGGCCGGCACCCCCAGGACGTTGGCGATCGACAGACCGCCGATCATCACCGCCATCGCGCGGGCCCGCGACGTCACCGGCACCATCGCGATGGCCACGGCCGCGCCGACCGCCCAGAAACCGGCACAGGCGAGGGCGCTCACCACCCGTGACACGAACAGGATGTCGTACGTCGGCGCCAGCGCGCCCGCGACCTGGCCGAGGCCGAACACCGAGATCAGGGCGACCAGCGTGGTCTTGCGCGGCAGCCGCAGCGTCGCGGCGGCGAGCAGCGGCGCACCGACCACCATGCCGATCGCGAACGCCGATATCAGCAGACCGGCCTGCGGAATGGACACGTCCATGTCCTCGGCGATGGGCGGCAGCAGCCCGGACAGCATGAACTCGCTCGTGCCGAGCGCGAACACGGACAGACCGAGGATGTAGACGGCGAGCGGCATACGGGCAGCCGGGGGCCGTGCGGAGGAAACGTGCATGACAAGCAGTAACGACGCTCTCGCTCCCGGCATTCCCGTCGCTTCCCACGCGGACCCCGGTCGGCGACCGCGATCAGCCGGCACTTTCGTGCACCGGTCGGATCACCTCCGTCCGGTGCGCCGATGAGCCGTGGCCGGCGGTGGTGATCCAGCCGGGTGGGGTGGTGCCGTTGCGGTGTGCCTCCCGGCCGACCGACCGGGACAGGGCGGTGAGGGCGTCCGCGAAAGCCTGGACGCCCGCGGCCATGGCGGTGGGAGCGTTGCGGACGCCGGGGTCCGCGGCGATGGCTTCGACGACCGGTCTGATGCCCGCGGCGAGCCGTTCGACGTCGTAGCGGGCGTCGGTGTCCGTTCCGCCGAGGGCGAGGGGCACCGGGTGGACACGGCGGATCAGCCGCGTGCGCGGGGCGCGCGGCGGGGGGCGGCGCGTGCCGTGCTGGGCGATGACGTGGCTGTAGGCGTCGAGGTACGGACGCTGTGCGGCCGGGTGGCGGACACCGCAGGCGGTCAGGAACGTGATCAGCTGCTCGTGGTCGGCCGGCAGGCCCTTGCGGTTCACGATCCGCCACGCGGTGGTGCGCGGCAGCGGCTTGCGGCCGGGAGTGAGACGGGCGTCCGTGAGGGAGGGGGCACCGGCGCGTTCGTAGGCCAGGGCCAGGGCAAGGCCGAGCTCGCGCTTGCTGCTGATGAAGTCGGGCGCGGGCGCCCTGAGTTCGTGGAGCCTGCCGCGCTGTGCGGTGCGGCCGCGGACGAGCAGGAGCCGGGCCCGCTTCCGCGCGTCCTCACCGGCTCCGCAGGCGCGCAGATAGGCGTCGAGGACGGCCGTCGTGGGCCGGGCGGTACCGGACTCCGCGCGCTGGACGGCGCCACGGGAGACGTTGGCGGCTTCGGCCAGGCCGCGCTGGGGCAGCCGGGCCGCCCGGCGCAGCGCGATCAGATGCTGGGCGAGGTCGGCGAAGGGGCGCCGCGTGGTGCCGTCGGCGGGGCAACGGGTCATGTCCGGCCCCTACTTGCCCGCGCCGGAGCGCACGGCGGTCTCGACGAGGACCGTCATCAGACGGCGGCCGCCACCGGCGGCGGTGAGCGTGGCCGCGCCGATCGTCCCGCAGCCGCCCAGCAGCGCGAAGACGGTCCGCAGCTCGATACCGGAGAGGATCAGTCCGCAGCCCAGGCCCAGGAAGGTGATCAGCAGGATCAGCGCGTGGGTGGGCCCGAACCGCCCGGCGGTGCCGTCCCGTTCGCCGCCGTGGGCCGTCGTCGGCGGCGGCGCGTCGGCGGAAGGACAGGCGCAGGCCGGGGCGGGGCCGGTCGGGCGGGGGAGGGAAGCATGGCTCATGGTGCGCGGGAATCCGTCCTGACAGGGGCCGCCGACGATGTGCCGGGACCCGGGCTCTGGTCGCAAAGTGACGCGGCCCGCATGGCAGTTGGCCCTGCCGTGCAGCGGGCTGCGTGGCACACAGCCTTCCACGCTCGCGGATCCCGCCGCACCGCCCCGGCGGGCTGTTTGTCTGTTGTGCGGCTTCCCGGCCCCGCGGATGTTCCCCACTCCACCGTGAAATCCGCCGCCCCGCGGACCCGCGCCCGCCCGGCTGACGGCGGCCTCGTCCGCGCGCTCCGCGACCGCGGCGGCTCACCGTTCGTTCCAGCCGACTTGCGGCCCGGCCCCCATCAGAAAGACGCTGGTCCCAGCACAACACCGACGGCCGAGCCGCCGGTGTGCTCCTGACGGCTCCTGGTCGCAAGCCCGAACCCGTTTCAGGACTCTCCGGCAGGCGCGTTGGCCCGCGCCCGCCGACCCACCCGGCCGGCACCGAACCCGGTGCCGGCTCGGGGCCGACACCCCGCGATACCCAGTGACACCCCGCGATACCGGTACCTCGCGGCGAGTGGGTACGGCCCAGGTTCAAGTTCAAGTTCGAGTCTCAGGTTCAGGCTCAGGGGCGGAAGCACTCCTGCGCCGTGCCATGAGGGGGAACGAAGCACAGGCGCACCTGGTTCTGGTCCGGATCGCCGAGCATCGGCGTGAACCGGTAGGCCCTCGTGTCCGCTTCGCCGGTGACGACGACACGGCGCGATGGTGTGCCGGGGGCCGAGATCTCCACGCTGTCCCCGACGTGGGAGTGCCAGATGCGGCCCCAGGCGGCGGCGCACACCTGGCTGTAGCGGATCTCCACGCTCGCGCCGGTGCCGGTGCGGTGCGGCGCCCCCAACGCATCGGCGCGCCCCGGCAGTCCGCACGCCATGAGCACGGGGTCCTTTCCCGCGCAGGCCGTCCCGTGGCAGCCAGGGGCCGGATCCAGGGGCGGGGACCGAAGCGCCGTACGGCCGGGACCGGGTGTCGGTGCCGACAGGGCCGCCGTCAGCGCCGCAGCCACGACGGCCGCGCTCGCGGCGGCGATGAGCAGCGGGCGGCGGCGCGGTCGCCGGGGGCGGACGGTGGACGGCGGCGCAGGCTCGCGGGCGGCGGACGCGGGCGGGGCGGGACGCACGTCCGGGCCGCGCGGGTCCGGGCCGCGCGGGTCCGGGCCGGGCACGACCGGGCCGTACGAGGCGGTGGCCTGGGCCGAGCGGGCGCGGCCGCTCCACTCGGCGTCGGCGAGCTCCCACAGCGCGAGCAGCCGTCCGGGCGGCTCGCCCGCCATCGCGCAGAGCGCCTCGACGGCCTGCCGGGGGACGGGGAGCCGGCCGTTGAGATACCGCTGCCACGACGATCTGCTGTACGCGGTGCGCCCGGCCAGCGCCGTCAGGCTCAGGCCCGTCCGGGCCCGGACCGCGCGCAGCCCCTCGGCCAGGGCGGCGCACTCAGGGGCGGGGCCGGTCATCGGCGCAGTGCCCCCCAGGTGTGCGGGCCCACGACGCCGTCCGCCGGGAGTCCGGACCGGTTTTGCAGCCGCATCACCGCGGCGATCGTCTGCTGCCCGTAGACGCCGTCGACGGCACCGGGCTCCAGCTTGCGGTAGGCGAGCAGGCACTGCGCTTCCACCACGTCCCAGCCGGGTCCGGCGAGGACGGCGGTACGGGTCGTGCTGTATCCGGCGGACAGCGCGCCGTCGGCGGTGCCGGTCCGGTGCACCTTGCACGGGTAGGAGGTGCCGGGTCTGAAGACGTACCTGCCGTGCGTGGCGGTGCCCGGCGCGGCGGAGGCCGACCGGGACGAGGGCGCGTCGGGCGTCGTACGCGCCGTGGCGTCCTCGTTCTCGTCCCGGACCCCGCTGACCAGCAGACCCGCGGCCAGCCCGGCGAGCGCGGCGGCCACGGCGGCGGCGAGCAGGGCACGGCCGGAGAAGCTCCGCCGCGGCTCGCGCCGGGCAGCGGAAGCCGACGGGGGAGCGGGCGAGGACGGCGGGACGGTCCGGGCGTCCCCCGCCACGGCCGACGACGAAGGCACCGACGACGAAGGCACCGGCGGCGGTACCGTCGACGGCGACGGTTCGTCCCGGTGCTGCCACGCCTGTTCCGCCAGCTCGTGCAGGACCAGCAGCCGGGTGGGCTCCGCCCCCGTGACCCGGGCCAGTTGCTCCACCGCCCGGCGGGGGGCCAGCACCTTGCCGTTGAGGTACCGCTCCCAGGACGAGCGGCTGTAGTCGGTCTTGGCCGCGAGCGAGGCGAGGCTCAGCCCGCTGTGATCCTTCAATCTGCGCATCTGCACGACGAGTTGCCGCACCTTCTGCTCCAGCGAGTCCGGCAGCTCCGTCCACCTCGGCATGCCTCACTCCGTACGTGTCAGGGCCCCTGGGGCCGTCATCTTCACGCCGCCACCTATCACCACGCGGCGCGGGGCCGCGGTTCCCGCCGACCGGCGGCGGCGCGCCGTTTCGGCCAGGCCCCGGGGAGGCACGGCCCGCCGACTCACGGATCTCCGTTCCGGACGGAATTGCACACGGCCGGTTCTCGGCCGACAGGGGCTCAACTCCCTTTCATGACAAGGCGTGAGAGAGGCCGGAAGCCCAGCCGTGGCGACGTCGCCCGCCAGCAGGCTGCCGACCTTGTCGGCGTCACCGGCGTGTGTGATCTCTTCGGCCATGGCCCACCACCCGCCTGCGGGCCGGGCAGGGTCCCACGACCGTGACAGGAAACGGCCCGCAGGGCCGCAGGCCGCAGAGTCGGCCCGCGGAGGTTCTGCCCCCTGGGCCCCGGCCCCACCCGGCGGTGTCCGCCAGATCGCCAGATCGGGGCGGAGCCGCTCGGCGCTGGGCCGAGCCCAGCACCCGATCCGCTCCCGCAACTCCGCGTCCAGCTCCGCCGGTCCGGCGGCAGTGACGCCACCGGACCGGCGTACGGACGACGCGGGTTCGCCCCGCCCAGGACGTGCGGGCCGTCGCGGTGCGGCCACGGCCCGCCGGGTGGTCACAGCAGCGGCCAGCCGACCGAACTGTCACGCGGCGAAGGTGCCCTGGGGCGGGGCGGGGCGGGGGTAGCCGGGTCGCCTCGCGTGCCGGCGGCGCCAGTTGTGGGCGTAGCGCGGCGCCGCCGCCGGGCCCCCTCCCGTCACAGGACTGGGCCCCCGCTTGTGACAGGACAGGGACAGACGCCCCGGCCAGGGCTCCATTACGCTGACGCCCGGACGAGCGCGCGCCTCGGCGGAGCGCTGGGTTCGGTGCGGTGAGGGTGCGTGGTGCCGTGTCCTCGCCGGAGGCAGCCAGTTGCCCGCGTGGCGCAGGCACGACCAGCTAGGGGTGACAGTCGGCATGTCCCAACCGGACCACGGCCCGCACGCGGTTCCGCACCCGGCCGGTGCCCCGGGGTGGCCGGTCGAGCCACCACCGGTGCGCCCGCTGGGATCCGGCGATCCGGTCACCGCCGGCCCGTACCGGCTGGAGGGCCTGCTCGGTTCGGGCGGCATGGGCCGGGTCTACCTGGCGCGCACCCCGGCCGGCAGTGCGGTGGCGGTCAAGGTCGTGCACCGCGAGTACGCGGCCGACGCGTCGTTCCGCAAGCGGTTCGAGCAGGAGGTGTCCGCGGCCCGGCGGGTGCAGGGCCTCTACACCGTGCCGGTCGTCGACGCGGATCTGGCCACCGACGAACCGTGGCTGGCCACGGCGTACGTCCCCGGTCCGGCCCTGCACGACGCGGTGGCCGCGCGCGGACCGCTGGCGGCCACCGCGGTGCTGGCGCTGACCGCGCAGGTGGCCGAGGCGCTCCAGTCCATCCACGCGGCCGGGGTGATCCACCGCGATCTGAAGCCCTCCAACATCCTTCTCAGCGCCGACGGTCCCAAGGTCATCGACTTCGGGATCGCGCGCGCCGCGGACGTCACCTCGGTGACGAGTACGGGCATGCTGGCCGGCACGCCCGGCTACATGGCGCCCGAGTACATCAGGGGCGAGAGCCTCACCGCCGCCGTCGACGTCTTCGCGCTCGGAGCCATCGCCGCGTACGCCGCCACCGCGCGGCCCGCGTTCGGCGGCACCGGGCACAGCGTGCTGTACCGCATCCTCGAACAGGCGCCGGACCTCGACGGCTGCCCCGAGCCCGTCCGGACCGTGGCCGCCCGCTGCCTGGCGAAGGACCCCGCGCAACGGCCGGGCCTCGCCGAGGTCATCCGCCTGTGCCGTACCGACGGCACCGGCGCTCCCGCCCGGCCGGACCCCGCCGTACCGCCGCAGCGGACCGCCGTCGACCCCGCGCCGGACCTCCACAGCGCCGCCACCGCCCCGGACCTCCACAGCGCCGCCACCGCGCCCGCGGCGCCCCAGGCGCCGGAGCCCGGTGCGGGGCAGGGGAGTCCGGCGCCGACGCCGGACGCCGCCACCGGGCCCGGTCCGGCGCAACCCGCACCGCTCGCGCACACACCGGCGATGTCCGTGCCCGCGCTGCTGGGCGGCATCGGAGTACTGGCCGTGGTCGGCATCCTGGTCGCGGTGCTGCTGCCCGGAAGCTCCTCCGGCCGCCACACGCCCACCGAGGTGCAACCGGCCGCCACGCTGGGAGGCTACCCCCGGGGCAAGGGGCCGGAAGGCGTGGCGTTCAGCCCCGACGGCGCCACCCTCGCGACAGGCGCCGGGGACGGCACGGTGCGGCTCTGGGACGTGGCCGGGCGCAAGGTGCGCGCCCGGTTCGTCCCGCGGACGGCGCCCGGCGCCACCCCGGTGGCCGTGACCACGGTCGCCTTCAGCCCCGACGGCCGGCTGCTCGCCGCCGGAACGGCGAGGAACGTCGTCACGCTGTGGGACGTCGCCCGGCGGCGGCAGGTCGCCGCCATCACCACGACCGACGAGGACTCCGACTCCATCGACAGTGTGGCGTTCAGTCCCGACAGCCGGCTCCTGGCCACCGCGAGCGAGGGCGGCGCGCAGCTCTGGCGCGCGGGCACCGGCTCGGATCTGGGCACATCCGTCGCGGTGCTCGACGACGACATGTGGGCGCGGCAGGTGGCGTTCAGCCGGGACGGCAGGACGCTGGCCACCGTGGGCCACTCCCGCGACCGGAACTCCGGTTCCGCGTGGAGCGTGCGGCTCTGGGACGTGGACCGGCACAAGGCGCGCAAGGAGCTGGTCCGCGCCGAGGAGGTCTACGGCGTCTCGTACAGCGCCGACGGCAGGACCATCGCCACCGCCGCCGAGAACCGGCGGGTCGAGCTGTGGAACGCCGCCGACGGCCGTGCCGCGGGCAGCGTCGACGAGACGACCGGTGTGCCGGTCCAGTGCGTGGAGTACAGCCCTCGCGGCTCCACCCTCGCCGTGTTCGACGGCCAGGTGGTCCGGCTCTGGGACACGGCCGAGAACAAACTGACGTACCGGCTGGTCGGCAACCACTGGAACGTCCGGACCCTGGCGTTCGGCCCCGACGGCACACAGGTCGCGACGACGAGCTCCGACGGTGTCGTGTACCTGTGGAAGATCCCGGCGTCCTGACCGGGTCCGCCCTTCGGCGCCACCGCGTCGCCGAGGAACCCGGCCGGGTGACGCGTCATCAGCGTGCCACGGGCGGGGCGTACGACGGCAGGACGGAAGGCCGGCTCTCCGGGCAACGTGACATTGTACGCTGGTGGTACGTGTGTCTGGAGGATCGATCATGGGCCATCTCTCGTCCCGCAGTGTCATTCCCGTGCAGGAGCACCTGCGCGACCAGGTGGCCAACGCCTTGCGTGCCGCCCTCATCGCGGGCGAGTTGCGGCCCGGCGCCGTCTACTCCGCGCCCACCCTGGCCGCCGACCTCGGTGTGTCGGCCACCCCGGTACGCGAGGCCATGCTCGATCTGGCCAGGGAGGGCCTGGTCGAGGCGGTACGGAACAAGGGTTTCCGGATCACCGAGGTCACCGAGCGGGAGCTGGACGAGTACACCGAGATCCGCGAGCTGATCGAGGTCCCCACGATCGGACGCGTCACGGCCGTCGCCGTCGCCGAGCAGTTGGAGGCGCTGCGCCCGCTCGCCGAGGAGATCGTCCAGGGCGCCCGGCGGCACGACCTGATCGCGTATCTGGAGGCCGACCGCCGCTTCCACCTCGGCCTGCTGGGCCTCGCGGGCAACGCGCACCTGGTCCACGTGGTGGGCGATCTCCGCAAGCGCTCCCGGCTGTACGGGCTCACCGCGCTGGACGCGGGCGGCCGTCTGGTGGAGTCCGCCGAGGAGCACCTCGAACTGCTCGATCTGATGCTGTCCGGCGACATCGAGGGCGCGCAGGCGTGCATGCGGCGCCACCTCGGCAACGTCCGTTCCCTGTGGGCCGATTCCTCGGATCCGGCCACGTCCGCCGCGCTCGACCGCGGCGCGGGCTGACGCCCTCCGGGCTGACGGGCGGCCCGGACAAGCGATCTGACGGACGCTCGACCCGGCTGCGTTCACCCGTCCGTCGGCACCGCGACCCCGGGCCACAGCTCGGTAACGGTGGTGACGGGTCCTTGTCAGTGCAATTTCACATTACTATGTTACGTGCCATATCGCGGATGCAGGTCCTCGTCTCCACAACGGAGTGGCACACCATGACCCAGCGCACCCCTTCCCTTCCGGCCGCCCTCCCGGCTTCCCTCCTGGCGGCCTCCCTCCTCCTGACCGTCGCGGCCTGCGGGCCCAAGGACGACGGGGCCGCGGGCGGACCGGGCGGCACCCCGGGGGCGGGCGTCGCCTCGGGCACCGTCATCGGCGGAACCCCCGAGCGCGGCGGCACCTTGACCGTCCTGTCCGACCAGGACTTCGCCCATCTCGACCCCACCCGCAACTGGGTCATGCCGGCCATGGATTTCGGCACCCGGCTGCTGTACCGGACGCTGACCACGTTCCAGGCCAGGCCCGGCACCGCCGGCGGCACGGTCGTACCGGACCTCGCCACCGACCTCGGCCGCTCCGCCGACGGCGGCCGGACCTGGACGTTCACCCTCAAGCCCGGCCTGACCTACGAGGACGGCTCGCCGATCAGGGCACAGGACGTCAAGTACAACGTCGAGCGGTCCTTCTCGCCGGACCTGACCGGCGGTCCCGGCTACGCCCGCCAGTACCTCTCCGGCAGCGCCGGCTATACCGGCCCGCTCGACGGCAGGCACCTGTCGTCCATCGTCACGCCGGACGACCGGACGATCGTCTTCCATCTCAGGCAGCCGGTGGCCGAGTTCCCGTACACCGTCACCCTGCCGACCTTCGCCCCGGTGCCGCCGTCCAAGGAGACCGGCGTCCGCTACGACCTGCGGCCGGTCTCGTCCGGCCCCTACAGGATCCAGAGCTACCAGCGCGGCAAACAGCTGGTGCTGGTCCGCAACACCCACTGGAACCCGGCCTCCGACAGCGTGCGCAAGGCGTATCCGGACCGCATCGTCGTCAAGATGGGCCTGCGGGGCGGGCAGATCGACGACCGGCTGATCGCGAGTTCCGGCGCCGACGCCTCGGCGGTGGAGTGGGCGGACATGAGCCCCGCCAGCGTCGCCAAGGTGCTGCCGAAGCCCGGCCTGCGGGCGCGGCTGTCGGCGGAGCCCACGGGGTGCACCGAGATGCTGTACCTCAACACCGCCCGCGGGCCCTTCACCGACCCGGCGGTACGCACGGCCATGCAGTACGCCGTCGAGAAGTCGGCCCAGGTCACGGCAAACGGCGGGCCCGCGCTGAACGACGCCGCCGACCGCTATCTGCCGCCGATCCTCGCCAAAGGCGCCGCAGCCCCGGTCTACGACGTGCCGCCCACCGGAAACCCTGCCCGCGCCAAGGAGTTGCTGGCCAAGGCGGGAAAACCCGCGTTCAGCGCCACCCTGACCGTCTCCACCGGCGACAAGAACCGCGCCGAGGCGATCCAGGCGTCGCTGGCGAAAGCGGGGGTGAGGACGCAGATCACCACGGTGGACCCGGCGGTGTTCTACGACACGATCGGCGACACCGCGCACGCCCCGGACATGACCATCGGCGGCTGGTGCCCCGACTACCCGTCGGCGTCCACCTTCCTGCCGTTCGTCTTCGACGGCCGCACCATCGTCGCCAAGGGCAATCAGGGCAACTACAGCCAGTTCCGCGACACCGCCGTCGAGCACCGGATGGACCAGATCTCGGCGATGGCGAACGCCGGAGAGGCGGCCGCCGCCTGGCAGAGCCTCGACGCGACGATCATGCGTGAGTCGCCCGCGGTGCCGCTGTTGTGGCCGCGCAAGCCGCTGCTCGTCGGCACCAACATCGCCGGTGCCTACGGCCACTCCGCGTGGACCGGGCAGTTCGACTTCGCGGTCATCGGCCTCAAGGACCCCTCCAAGAGCCAGGGTTGAGGAGCGCCACGACCATGAGCACACCGCTGAGGGCTCCCCGGCTGCGCCTGACCGGGCGTCCCCGCAGACAACTCCCCGGGCGGGCACGGCCCGGCGATCCGCCCCCGGCGGAGAAGGCCGCCGGTCCCTGGCAGCGGGCCTGGCGCCAACTGCGCCGGGACCGGGCCGCGTGCGCCGCGCTGGCCGTCGTGGCCCTGCTGGTCGCGGTCGCCGCGTGCGCACCGCTGCTGGCCCGGCTGGGTGGCTGGTCGCCCGACACCTTCGACGAGAACGCGATCGACCCCTACCTCGGCGGCATGCCCCGAGGCTCGTTCGGCGGCATGGGCAGCACCCACTGGCTGGGCGTCGAACCCGCCACCGGCCGCGACCTGTTCGCCCGGACCGTCTACGGCGCCCAGGTCTCGCTGCTGGTCGCGTTCGCCGCCACCGCGATCGTCGTGGTGGTCGGTACCGCGGCCGGCATCAGCGCCGGCTACTTCGGCGGACGCGTGGACACCCTGCTGAGCCGGCTCATGGACCTGACCATGTCCTTCCCCTCGCTGATCTTCATGATCGCGATGATGTCGGTGGCCCAGGACGTCAACCGTGTCGCGCTGATGACCGCCGTCATCGGGCTCTTCGGCTGGCCGGGCATCGCCCGCGTGGTCCGCGGGGAGACCCTGTCGCTGCGGCACCGCGAGTACGTCGACGCGGCCCGCGTCGGCGGCTCCGGCGCCCTGCGCATCCTGACCCGGGAAATCCTGCCGAACGTCTCCGGCCCCGTCATCGCCTACACCACGCTGCTGGTCCCCGGAATGATCAGTACCGAGGCGGCACTCAGCTTCCTCGGCGTCGGGGTGCGGCCGCCTGCCTCCTCCTGGGGCCAGCTGATCTCCGAGGCCGTCACCTACTACGACACCGATCCCATGTTCTTCGTGATCCCCAGCGTCTTCCTCTTCCTCGCCGTGCTCGCCTTCACCGTCCTCGGCGATGCGCTGCGCGACATCCTCGACCCCCGGGCAGGCCGGTCATGACGCTGTACCTGATCCGGCGGCTGGGCGGGGCCGCGGGCGTCCTCCTCGCCGTGTGCGCGATCACCTTCACCATCTTCTACCTGCTGCCCGCCGATCCTGCCGCCGCCGCCTGCGGCAAGACCTGCACACCCGAACGCCAGGCCCTGGTACGCCACATGATGGGCCTGGACCAGCCGGTGTGGCGTCAGTTCACCGACTATCTCACCGGCATCTTCACCGGCCGCGACCTGGGCAGCGGACCGCACGCGCTGCACTGCGGCTTCCCGTGCCTCGGCTACTCCTACGAGAACTCGCTGCCGGTGTGGAACCAGCTCACCGACCGGATGCCGGTGTCCGCGTCGCTGGCGGCGGGCGCCGCGGTGCTGTGGCTGGCCATCGGGCTCGGCGCGGGCGTCACCGCGGCGCTGCGCAAGGGCACACTGACGGACCGCGGACTGATGGTGGGGGCGGTCGCCACCGCCTCGCTGCCCGTCTACTTCACCGCCGTCATGCTGATCTGGGGCGTGGTGCGGATCGCCGGGATCCTGCCCTACCCGTCGTACGTGCCGCTCACCGACGACCCGCCGCACTGGGCGTCGAACCTGCTGCTGCCCTGGATCGCGCTGGCCCTGCTGTACGCCGCCATGTACGCCCGGCAGAGCCGGAGTTCGATGATCGAGGCGATGACCCACGCCTATATCAGGACCGCACGGGCCAAGGGTCTGCCGGAGCACACGGTGATCGTCAAGCACGGCCTGCGCTCGGGGATGACGCCCGTGCTGACCCTCTTCGGCATGGACCTGGGCGGCCTGCTGGCCGGCGCGGTCATCACCGAGAGCATCTTCGGCCTCCCCGGGGTCGGCCAGCTCTTCTACGACGCGCTGCGCCGCTCCGACCAGCCCGTGATCCTCGGCGTCACATTGCTGGCGGCCTTCTTCATCGTCGGCGCGAACCTCGTCGTCGACCTGCTGTACGCGGTCATCGACCCGAGGGTGAGGTACTGAGGATGCGCCAGGAAACCGCCGGTGGCCCGCTGTCGTACGACACCGACGAAGGCACGCCGACGCCGCTGCTGCGCGTGGACGGGCTGAGCGTGTCGTTCCGGACGCCGCGCGGCACGGTCCGCGCCGTGGACGGACTCGGCTTCACGGTCGAACGAGGCCGCACTCTCGCACTGGTCGGCGAGTCGGGATCGGGCAAGTCGGTCACCTCGCTCGCCGTGCTGGGACTGCACGAGGACGCCGAGGTCACCGGCTCGGTGCGGCTCGACGGCCGGGAACTGACGGGGCTTCGGCCCGCCGAACTCAGCGCCCTGCGCGGCAGGCGGATGGCCATGGTCTTCCAGGACCCGCTCTCGGGCCTGCACCCGTACTACACCGTCGGCGAACAGATCGCCGAGGCGTACCGGCGGCACTTCGGGGCGGGACGGGCCGCCGCCCGGCGCCGGGCCGTGGAGATGCTCGGCGAGGTCGGCATCCCCGAGCCCGCACGCCGGGCGGGGGAGTACCCGCACCAGTTCTCCGGCGGCATGCGGCAGCGGGTGATGATCGCCATCGCGCTGGCCTGCGAACCCGATCTGCTCATCGCGGACGAGCCGACGACCGCGTTGGACGTCACCGTGCAGGCCCAGATCCTCGAACTGCTCGCCCGCATCCAGGAGGAGCGCGGCCTCGGCGTGGTGCTGATCACCCACGACCTGGGCGTGGTCGCCCGCGTGGCGCACGAGGTCCTGGTGATGTACGGGGGCCGCGCGGCCGAACAGGCCCCGGTGGACGCGCTGTTCGCCGCACCCGCGCATCCCTACACCCGCGGGCTGCTCGACTCGCTGCCCCGGCTCGACGACCCGGACGACGCACCGCTGCGCACCATCCCCGGCTCGCCGCCGTCCCTGCTCGCGCGCGCCGGGGGCTGCGCGTTCCTCGCCCGCTGCCCGCGCGCCGCGGACGCGGAGGAGGCGGACAGACAGCGCTGCGCCGGAGAGCGGCCCCGGCCGGCCGCGCCGCCGCGGGCGGTGCCGCCCGACGGCACCTCTCACCAGGTCGCCTGCCACCTGCCCCTGCCCGCCGCCGGGCCCGGCGACGCCGCGGCCGCCGGCCTGTCGGTCCCCCCGCCCCTTCCCGCCGAGGACAGCCGATGACCGACACCCCCACCATGAGGACCGAGCACCGGACAACGCCAGGGGCCGCGCCGGACGAGGTGCCGCTGCTGTCGGTCCGCGACCTGGTCAAGACCTTCCCCGGCCGGCGCCGTCGCGGCCGGGCGACACCTCCGGTCCGGGCCGTGGACGGCATCGGCTTCGACCTCGCCGCGGGGCGCACCCTGGGGCTGGTCGGCGAGTCCGGCTGCGGCAAGTCCACCACGGGCCGGATGATCGTGCGGCTGCTGGAGCCCACCGAGGGCACCGTCGCCTTCGCCGGGCAGGACATCAGCCATCTCCCGGCAAGACGGCTCGGACCGCTGCGCCGGGACGCGCAGATGGTGTTCCAGGACCCGAACTCGTCGCTCAACCCACGGCGCACGGTGGCCCGTACGGTGGCGGACCCGCTGCTGGCGCAGGGGGAGACGGCCGGGCGCGCACGGGCCAGGGCCGCCGAGCTGCTGGACCTCGTCGGGCTGCTCCCCGAGCACCTCGACCGCTATCCGCACGAGTTCTCCGGCGGCCAGGCGCAGCGCATCGGGATCGCCCGTGCGCTGGCCACACGGCCGCGGCTGATCGTGGCCGACGAGCCGGTGTCGGCCCTCGACGTCTCGGTGCAGGCCCAGATCATCAACCTGTTCGAACGGCTGCGGTCCGAACTCGGCCTGGCCTACGTCTTCGTGGCTCACGACCTGTCGGTGGTCAAGCGCGTGTGCGACCGGGTCGCGGTGATGTACCTGGGGCGGATCGTGGAGATCGGCGACCGGGCGCGGGTGTACGGCGCTCCCGCGCATCCCTACACCACGGCGCTGCTGTCCGCGGTGCCCGTGCCCGACCCGGCGGCGGAGCGGGCCCGGGAGCGCATCGTGCTGCGCGGTGACCCGCCCAGTCCTGCCGCTCCTCCGCCGGGCTGCCCGTTCCATCCGCGCTGCCACAAGGCGCAGGACGTGTGCCGGGTGGAGCGACCGGAGCTGACGGGACCGCCGTCGCGCCAAGTGGCCTGCCATTTCCCCGAGTCCGACTGATCCCCGCCTGATCCCCGCGGCGCGCCCGGCCGCCCGGCCGAAGCACGGCCGGGCGGCCGCTACGGCTGCGGGACCGTGGGCCCGCCGGACGCCGGGGCGGGGGCGAGAACCAGTCGGCCGGCCTGCCGCGGTCCGCCGGTGAGGTGGAGGCATGGCTGACACGGGGGTGCGGCCGCCGTGGCGGGCGCACCCCCGTCCTCCCGGGCCGCGCGGCATCAGCGCGCGGCGGTCACCCACGCCTCGACGTCGTCGGCGGCACGCGGCAGGCCGGCCGACAGGCAGACGGCGCCGTCGGCGGTGATGAGGAAGTCGTCCTCGATCCGCACACCGATGCCGCGCAGGCGCGCGGGGACCGTCAGATCGTCGGGCTGGAAGTACAGGCCGGGCTCGACGGTCAGGACGTGGCCCGGCTCCAGGACCCCGTCCAGGTAGGCGCTGCTCCGGGCGTCGGCGCAGTCGTGGCAGTCGAGTCCCAGCATGTGCCCGGTGCCGCAGACGGTGTAACGGCCGTACAGGGACCGGTCGTGGCTGCCCGCACCGTTCGGGCGCAGCCCCCAGGTGTCCAGGCCCTCGGCGATGACACGCGTCGCGGCGTCGTGGAAGTCGCCGAACCGCGCGCCGGGCCGCAGCGCGGCGATGCCCGCCGACTGGGCCGCGTACACCAGGTCGTACACCTGCCGCTGGGCGTCGGTGAAGCGGCCGCCGACCGGCAGGGTCCGGGTGACGTCGCCCGTGTAGCAGGTGTCGGCCTCCACTCCGGCGTCCAGCAGAAGGAGTTCGCCGTCGCGGACGGGACCGTCGTTGCGCATCCAGTGCAGGACGCACGCGTGTGCGCCGGCCGCCGCGATCGTCTCGAATCCGAGGCCGTGACCCTCCAGCCTGGCCCGCCGGTTGAATGTGCCCTCGATCCAGCGCTCGCCGCGCGCGAGCCGCGTCGCGGCGGGCAGTTCGCCCGCCACGTCGTGGAAGGCGGCCACGGTGTGTCCCACGGCCGCGCGCATCTGCTCGACCTCCCACGCGTCCTTGACGAGCCGCAGCTCCGAGAGGAACGCGAGGAGTTCGGACTCGGCCCCGGCGACCGGCGGCGCCGCCGCGTCGACCACCGGGTCCTGGCCGCGCACCACCCGGGTCGGCACGTGCGGGGCCAGGGCGCGAGCGAGGTCGTCGCGGGGGAGGGCCGTGAGGCCCAGGGCCTCGGAGGTCTCCGCCAGGGTGCGGCGCCGGCCGGTCCAGAACTCGCCGTAGCGGCGGTCGCGGTAGAACTCGGTGCCGTTCGGCCCGCCGTCGCGCGGGGAGCGCGGCCGGGTGAACACCGTGGCGTCGTGGCCGGTGCCCGTGGGCTCCAGGACGAGGACGCTGTCCGGGACGGCGTCGGCGCCCTCGTCCGCGGTGAGGTGGAGGAACGCGGAGTGCGGCCGGAAGACGTAGTCGAAGTCGTTGCTCCGGACCTTCAGGCCGCCGGCCGGGACCACGATCCGCTCCCCGGGAAAGCGCGCGGACAGCAGCGCGCGGCGTTCGGCCGCGTACGCCGCACCGGGCAGGACCGGCACCGCCGGAGCGGCCTCGGCCCACCCTCGGGTGAAGCACTCCGCCAGCGTCGGCGCAACCGCGCGGTCGTGGCTCGCGCCCTCGCGCGGCCGTATGTCGTCTCGCACCACCGTTGCTCCGTCCGTCGGAATCCACTGGAGGCGACAGTACCATTTCACATTGTATAGAAACAGGGGGATGTCAACAGGGGGCTGTTACAGGGGGCTGTCACTCCGCCCGTGCCCCCTGGCGGCACGCTTCTGCCCGCCGGTACGCCGCGACGGCGACCACCAAATCCTCCCATCCCATCCCGGTGGTCTTGACGACCGTCGGACGGTCGCCGGGCAGGACGGCCTGCGAGGTGAGCAGGTCGGCCATCGGCACCAGGGCGCGCGGGTCGAGCCGGCCCTCCGCCACCGCCAGGACGACATCGCCGGCCTCGCGCAGCGCGCTCGCCCGGCTCTCGACGACGACCGCGGCACGCTCCAGGAGCGTGCCGTCGAGTTCCCGCGCCGACGGCTCGTGGGAGCCGACGGCCAGCACGAGCGCCGTGTCCCGGACGAGACGCCCGTCGAGGACCGGCTCGCGGGCCGAGGTCGCGGTGACCAGGACGTCGGCGGAGCGGACGCGACCGGCGACCGCCGCGCCGCCCGCGGCCAGGTGGCGGTCGGCCCAGGGCGTCGCCGCGCTGCCGCGGCGGGTGACCGCCGTGACGTCGGCGATCCGGGCGTGCGCCCGGATCGTCCGGACATGCCACTCGGCCTGCGGGCCCGCGCCGAACACCACGAGACGCAGCCCGCCCGCGGAGCTCGTCGCGCGCTCGCGCAGCCGGCCGAGGCAGGCGGCGACCGAGACCGCCGGGGTGCGCAGCGTCGTCAGCGCGACGCCGTCGAGGATCGCGGCCGGCGTCAGGGTCCGGCTGCCGTGCAGGAGATACGTCGCGTTGACGCGGTTCAGGCCGAGGGCGGTGTTGCCCGGGGCGACGGTCGCGACCTTGACCCCGAACCAGCCGCCGGCCTCGGACGGCATCAGCAGCCCCTGCCCGTTGGCCAGCGCGGTGATGACCCGCGGCATGTCGTCGTCCGGGTCGAGGCCCGCGGCCAGCGCGTCCTGGACGGCCCGGACGGCGGCGACCGGACCCAGGGCGAAGACCTGTTCCGCGTCGAGGAGTTCGGTCATCGCAGCACGAACCCGGGCAGGAGCGCGTCGCGCGGATCGACGACGAACCGGCAGGTCCCGACCGCGTGCGCGGTGCCCGTCACCGCCGTGACGACCGCGGGGATCCCATGGACCGCGGTCCGCTCGGTGATCCGGGCGCGGAAGACCGAGCCCACCACGGACTCGTGCCGCAACTCGTCCTCCGGACGCAGCTGTCCGGTGCCGGCCAGGACCGCGATCCTGGCCGAGGTGCCGGAGCCGCACGGGGACCGGTCGACCTGGCCGTCCGCGAACACCGTGATGTTGCGCTGCCGCACCAGCCGGCTGCCGTCGGCCCGCGTCCCGGCGGGCCCGCTCTCCTCGGTGAAGATCGCCCCGTAGATCCCGGACAGCCGTGCGTCGAGGGGGTGTTCGGCGGCGCGCGCGGCGTTCAGCCCGTCGCGGATCTCCCGCCCGACGGCGGTGAGTCCGGTGACGTCCTGCGGCCGGACGCGCAGCCCGACGGACGCGGCCGGCAGCACCGCGTACATCGCGCCGCCGAACGCGATGTCGACGGTGACCTTCCCGCGGGAGGTCCGCACCTCGACGCCGTGCGCGTGGACGTAGGCGGGCACGTTGGTGAACGTCGCGTCCTGGACCAGGCCGTTCCTGGTCCGCACCCGTGCCGTGACGCGCCCGGAGGGGACGTCGATCACGACGTCCGTCAGGCCGTCGGCGGGTGCCGGGACCCGGCCCGAGGCGACGGCCCAGGAGCCCAGGGCGATCGTGCCGTGCCCGCACGCCGTGGAGAACCCGTCGTTGTGCCAGAAGAGGACACCGAGGTGGGCGCCGGCGTCGTCGGGCGGGACCAGGAACCCGCCGTACATGCCCGCGTGACCGCGCGGCTCGCGGCACAGCAGCGCCCGCATCCACTGCACGTCCTCGCTGCGCGTCGCGAGGACCCTGCGCTCGGCGACGGTCGGTCCCGCACCCGTCACCTCGGCCGGGCCGTCCACGACGATCCGGAACGGTTCGCCGCCGGTATGCCAGTCGATCGTCTCGACCGGCTGAGTCCTTGCCATCCGCATCCCGCTTCCCCACAGGTGTTGTTACAGGTGTCGTTGCCCTGTGCGCCGGTGTTATGGGGCGACCGGAAACAGTGCTGGGTCCCTGAGCATTGTCCAGCCTTCACCCCAGTGCAATGTTACATATCGCTGCCCGTCTCCCCGGGCGGCTTCCCTTCGCTCCCCCCACTGGAGACGCGATGCACTGTCGATCCATCCTGCCCAGAGTTCTGGCCGCCGGTCTGGCGGCCGGAGGGCTCGTCGCCGGCCTGATGAGCACTCAGGCGGCGGCCACCAGCGACATGAGGCCTGCCTCGGCAGCGGCCGCGCAGACACCCGCCGCGGTCGTGCGGGCCGCCGAACAGCACGGGAAGGCCACACCGGCCGGAGCCGAGACCGTCCGGTCCCAGGCCGCCGCCACGAGGGCCGCGCCACTGCCCGCGAAACTGCGCGGGCAGCCGGCGGACCTGGGTTCGGCCAAGCCGTCCGAGCCGCGGCTGGCGGCGCACGCGGCATCCGAAGCGGCCGGCTCCCCCCGGCCCGCCACCGCCTCGTGCACCACGTCCGACTTCTCGGGCCGGTCCGGCGGCGGCCTGGTGGCGTACATCAAGACGGTCGACTGGAGTTCATGCATCAACCCGCTGTTCAGCCTGACCGGTCCGGACGCGCACGCCGTGTTCAACCAGTCCCAGATGCTCGCGGTGGCGAACGGCGTCGCCGACGCGGCGAGGTCCTACACCGGTGACGACTCCGGCGGCCTGTACGAGCTGATGTACTTCATGCGCGCCGGCTACTACGTGCAGTACGGGGACCCCCAGGACGTCGGCACCTATGACTCCTCGCTCCGCGGAGCCATCGAGAAGGGGTTCGACACGCTGTTCGCCGACAGCCACGCGAACGACATCAGCGCGGGCAACGGCGCTGTGCTGGAGCAGGCGTTCGTCCTCACCGACAGCGCCCAGGTGCAGGCCGACTACCTGGATGTCTACAGCCGCTACCTCAACGCCTACAGCAGCGCTTCGTGGGACGCCGTCCCGGAGATGGACCGGGCGCTGAACGCGATCTACACCCCGCTGTGGCGCGGTCCGGGGATGCCGGACTTCGTCACCGCGGTGACCGCGGATCCCGGTATCACCGACACCCTCTATCACTTCACCCTCGACCACCGCGGCCTGCTGGGCGGGGACAACGACGTCCTCGACTCGAACGCGGGCAACGACCTGGCCAACTTCCTCCAGATACCGGCCCTGCGGAGCAAGGTCCGCCCGCTCGTCAAGGGTCTGCTGGACGGCTCGTCCGTCACCGGCGCCACGGCCGGTCTGTGGGTGCACGTCGCCTACCGGGCGAGCACCGGGGACCCGGGCCAGTGCTCCTACTACGGCGTCTGCGACCTGCCGAAGCAGCTCATGGCCGCCGCGCTGCCGATCGACAACGCCTGCGGCGACTTCACCGTCCTGGCGCAGGCACTGACGGCGACGGAGCAGACCGACGTCTGCACGAGCCTGTCGAAGGAGGTCGCGTTCTACCAGAACCAGGTCGGGACCACCACGCCGATCCCCGGTGAGTACTTCGACGTGAAGATGGTCATCTTCGGGAGCCGGGCCGACTACGTGACCTACTCGTGGGCGATCTTCGGCAATGACACCGACAACGGCGGCGAGACACTGACCGGCACGCCGACCGACCCCGGCAACATCGCCTACTCCATCCTCTACCAGTGGCCGACCGACAACGGCTTCCCGGCCCGCGCGTGGAACCTCAACCATGAGTTCGCGCACGTCCAGCAGTCCATCTACGACATGAAGGGCGACTTCGGCGCCCAGATCACCGTCCCGGACGTCTGGTGGATCGAGGGCCAGGCGGAGTACGTCTCCTACTCCTACCGCAAGCTCGCCGACGACGGCGCGCTGACCGAGGCGGCCAAGCACACCTACAAGCTCAGCCAGCTCTTCCAGAACACCTACGCCATCGACGACGAGACCCGCACCTACCCGTGGGGCTACCTGGCCGTCCGGTACATGACCGAGAAGCACCCGGACCGGATCCAGGCCATGCTGGCCAAGATGCGGACGGGCGACTACCAGGGTGCCTACGCCGTCTACAACTCCATCGGCACCGGCTACGACGCCGACTTCGACGCCTGGCTCGACACCCTGGGCGGTGACGGCGGCAACGACGGCTCGGCCACGGCCTGCACCGACACCAACACACAGGCGATGGGGCAGAACTGCTTCCGGCCGGACCAGTCCCGGGTCGCCGGAGACACCGACTACCTGTGGATCTGGCTGCCCGCCGGTACCACCACCCTGAAGGTCACCACCAGCGGCGGCAGCGGCAACGCCGACCTCTACTACAACCCGACGACATGGGCCGGCCCGTCCGCCTACACCGAGAAGTCCACCGGCTCCGGCACCACCGAGAGCCTCACCGTCAGCAACCCCGAGGCGGGTTACCGGTACATCAGCCTGTACGCGGTGACCGACTTCAGCGGGGTCACCGTCACCACGTCGTTCTGATCCTCCCCGGGTCCTCCCCGGGCGGCACTGCCGAATGACCCGAAGGGCCGTGGCCCGGTCGACTCCGGTCGACCGGGCCACGGCCCTCGCCAGGTGCCGACGCCGCACCCCGTGCGCCTACCGCTGCGGGGTCCGGTAATGGCGGGCGGCCCAGGTCCGGAAGTGCGGTGCCCGGCCGATGAGTTCCTCGTAGGCGGCCAGGGCCGCGCCGAAGAGCGTCTCCGTGACCTCGTCGGACACCCGCTCCCGGTGCCAGACCAGTACATAGCGGCACCACAGCGGTGTGCCGGCCAGCGCCCTGACGACCACACCCGGGTTCGGCCGGCACGTCGCCTGGACGACGGATATCCCCAGCCCGTCGGCGATCATCCGCTGCAACTGGTCCCGGTCACCGAGATACTCGTGCACGGTGGCGGGTGTGAAACCGGCCGCCCGGAAGGCGTCGTAGCAGACACCGGGCCAGCCCGCACCGTCGTCGGGCGTCAGGAACCAGGCGTCCCCCGCCAGTTCGAGCAGCGGCACGTCCAGCCGCCCGCTCGCCGGATGGGCGGCGGGCAGGGCCACGAAGCTGGGCTCGGTGACGATGCCGCGGCGCACCAGGGCATCCGAATGCCCCAGCTCCCGTCCGGGATAGTCGACCGCGACGGCGATGTCCAGCTTGTCGTCCTCGAGCAGCCTGATGATCTCGGCCGAGGAATAGACGCTGCTCACCTGCGTGGTCAGCGCCGGCAGGACGGCGCGCGCCCGCTGGAGGAGCCCCGGCAGGATGGGCGTGTTCGTCGCCGCCACCCGCAGGACCCGATCGGTCCCGCGGCGGCCCGCGGTGGACCGGCGCCCGATCCCGTTCGCCAGCGCCACCACCTCGCGGGCCTGCACCACCACCTCGACCCCGAAGCGCGTCGGTGTCACCCCCGCGCTGCCCCGGACGAACAGGTCCTCGCCCATGAGCCGCTCGATGCGCTTCAGCTGACTGCTGACCGCGGGCTGCGAGCACCCCAGGACGGTGGCCGTCCGGCCCAGGCTCATCGTGTCGGCGATCGTGCACAGCATCCGCAGGTGTCGCAGTTCGAGTTCCATCAGCACCCGTCCCAGGTCTCTCTGGAGTGTGGCGATTTTACGTCCGGTCAGCGGTCTTCGGGGATGTCGGTGCAGGCGGGAGGAGGTGTGAAGGACCTGTGGAGGACGCCTCGTTGCCGGGGCTCCGGCCCCGGCCCCGGGACAGTCGCGGTGGCCTCATTGCTGTGCGTCGAGCCGAGGCCTTATGGTCAGTGCAATGCCACATATTACTGAAGGGCGCAGGGAAGTTGTGCCGTCGGCCGCCGCCGTACGACCGTGACCGGCCACCGACGGGTACGAGCACGACGGCATCGGCGACGAGCGGGTGTTCACCCGGCTCCGGCACCCGGTGTGCGACACAGGAGGAGGAACCACCGGTGAGCAAGGACAGACCCCCGAAACTGACCGGGATACCGGCGTTCAACGCCTACATGGGCACGCGGTGGGACACCCCGGACCGCACGCCCCCGGTGGTGCCCGGCGCCGCCGAGGCCGCGGCCGCCCACCGCGCCAGGCTCGCCGAGGCACTGCCCGGCCGGACGGTCGTGGTCGCCGCGGGCGAGGCGCCGGTCCGCAGCAACGACACCGCGTACGACTTCCGCCCGGACAGCGACTTCTACTGGCTGACCGGCTGCGCGGTCGAGAACGCCGTCGTCGTGGTGCGCGACGGCGGTGCCGTGCTCCACATCCCGCCGCCGGCCCACCCGGGCGAGCCGGGCTACTGGTCCGACGCCCGGTACGGCGAGCTGTGGGTGGGTGCCGCGCCGGGGCCCGGGGACTGGGCGCGGGCGCTCGGCATCGAGGTGCGCCCGCTGGCGGAGTTGCGCGAGGAGGTGCGGCCCGACCCGGAGGCCGCCCGCGCCCTGGCGTCCCTGCGGATGTACAAGGACGCCTGGGAGACCGGCCAGTTGAGGCAAGCGGTGGACCGCACCGTCGAGGGGTTCGCGGAGGTCGTCCGGGAGATCCCGGCCGCGATCGCCGGACGCGGCGAGCGGTGGCTTCAGGGCACCTTCGACCGGTACGCCCGCGCGTACGGCAACGGCCCCGGCTACGCGTCGATCGTCGGCAGCGGCAGGCATGCGCCCACCCTGCACTGGGTGCGCTGCGACGGGCCGGTGCTCCCGGAGGAGTTGCTGCTGCTCGACATGGGAGTGGAGGTCGCCAGCCACTACACCGCCGACGTCACCCGCACCTTCCCGGCCTCGGGGCGGTTCTCCGCCGCTCAGCGCCAGGTGCACGACCTGGTGGAGAAGGCGCACCGCGCGGGACTCGCGGCCGTCGGCCCCGGGCGCCGCTTCAGCGAGTTCCATCACGCCGCCATGGAGGTGATCGCGCACGGGCTCGACGACTGGGGCCTGCTGCCGGTCTCGGTGGACGAGGCCCTGTCCGACCACGGCCAGCAGCACCGCCGCTACCTGATCTGCGGCATCGGCCACCACCTCGGCCTCGACGTGCACGACTGCGCGCGGGCCGCCCCTGAGGCGTACCACGATGCCGCGATGGGGGAGGGGATGGTGCTCACCGTCGAGCCGGGGCTCTACTTCCACGCCCACGACCTGACGGTGCCGCCGGAGCTGCGCGGGATCGGCGTGCGCATCGAGGACGACATCCTGATCACCGCCGAGGGTTCCGACGTCCTGTCCCGCGCGCTGCCGCTGGACGCCGACGGCCTGGAGAAGTGGATGGCCGACCGGTGACCCGGTGGGTTCTACAGCATGTGACATTGTACGTGTGACATTGCACTGATAGTCTTTCGTTCCCACGAGTCAAGGAGCTGCCGCATGACCAACTCCGCGAGGCCCTGGCACGGAGTCCACGTCGCCACGGCCCTGCCGTTCCGCGACGACCTGTCGGTCGACCACGACGCCTTCGCCGAGCACGTGCGCTTCCTGGCCGCCGGCGGCTGCGACGGCGTGACGCCCAACGGCTCGCTGGGCGAGTACCAGACGCTGACCGCCGAGGAGCGCGCCCGCGTCGTCGAGACCGCCGTCCAGGCCGCCCCCGACGGCTTCGGCGTGATGCCGGGCGTCGCCGCGTACGGTGCCCTGGAGGCCCGCCGCTGGGCCGAGCAGGCCGCCGAGGCCGGTGCCACCTCGCTGCTGCTGCTGCCGCCCAACGCCTACCCGGCACAGCGGGCGGCGGTCGTGGAGCACTACCGCGAGGTCGCCAGGGTCGGGCTGCCGGTCGTGGCCTACAACAACCCGATCGACACCAAGGTCGACCTCACCCCCGAACTGCTCGCCGAACTCTTCGCGGAGGGCACGATCGTCGGCGTCAAGGAGTTCACCGGCGACGTCCGCCGGGCCTACCAGATCAGCGAGCTGGCGCCGGGCCTCGACCTCCTCGTCGGCGCCGACGACGTCCTGCTCGAACTCGGCATGGCGGGCGCCGTCGGCTGGATCGCCGGCTACCCGAACGTGATCCCGCGCAGCACCGTCGAGCTGTACCGGCTGGCCACCTCCGGCGACCCGGCCGACCTGGCCCGCGCGCTGCCGGTCTACCGCGACCTGCACCCGCTGCTGCGCTGGGACTCCAGGACCGAGTTCGTGCAGTCCATCAAACTGTCGATGGACATCGCCGGGCTCAGGGGCGGACCCTGCCGGCCGCCCCGGCTGCCGCTGCCGCCCGAACAGACGGCCCGCATCACCGCCGACACCGAAGCGGTCCTCGCCAAGGGCTACAAGTGAGGTCCCGCCGCACCTTCCACGCCGTCGACTCACACACCGAGGGCATGCCGACACGGGTCGTCGTCGGCGGCGTGGGCACCGTCCCCGGCGCCACGATGGCCGAGCGCAGACGCTGGTTCATGGAGAACAGCGACGACGTCCGCACACTGCTGATGTACGAGCCGCGCGGGCACAGCGCGATGAGCGGCGCCGTCCTCCAGCCACCGACCCGCCCCGACGCGGACTTCGGCGTGCTGTTCATCGAGGTGTCCGGCCTGCTGCCGATGTGCGGCCACGGCACGATCGGCGTCGCCACCGTCCTGGTCGAGACCGGGATGGTCCCGGTCACCGAGCCGGTCACCACCATCCGGCTGGACACCCCTGCCGGACTCGTCGTCGCCGAGGTGGCGGTCGAGGACGGCGCGGCCACCTCCGTCACCCTCGCCAACGTGCCGTCCTACGCCCACACCCTGGACGCCACCGTCGAGGTGCCCGGGTACGGCGCGGTGCGCTACGACCTCGCCTTCGGCGGCAACTTCTACGCCATCGTCGAACTCGCCGACCTCGGGCTGCCGTTCGACCGGTCCCGGGCCGGAGACCTGCTGTCCGCGGGCCTCGCGGTGATGGACGCCGTGAACGCCGCCGATCCGCCCGTCCACCCCGAGCGCGACGACATCGCCGGCTGCCACCACGTCTACCTCAAGGCCCCCGGGTCGACCGCCCGGTTGTCGCGGCACGCCATGGCCATCCACCCGGGGTGGTTCGACCGCTCACCGTGCGGCACCGGCACCAGCGCGCGGATGGCGCAGCTCCACGCCCGCGGTGAACTCGCCGTCGGACAGGAGTTCGTGAACGAGTCCTTCATCGGCACCCGCTTCACCGGACGCCTTCTCGGCGAGACCACCGTGGGCCCGTACGCCGCGGTGCTGCCCTCCCTCACCGGCCGCGCCTGGATCACCGGGACCTCCCAGTTCCACCTCGACCCGAGCGACCCCTTCCCCGCGGGATTCCTGCTGTGAACGCGCCCTCGACCGCCCGTCCGCAGAGCCGGGACCGGCGGGCGACGCCGCGCGAGCGCGTCCGGACCGCGCCGGGATCCGCACCCGTCCGGGAACCGGCGCACGCCTTCGCGGACGCGGCCGGACAGCAGGAGCCGACGGACCTCGTCGAGCGCCGTGCCCCGCGGACCGCCGGGAAACAGCCGCACCATCACACCGGCCACGCCCGTGGCCGGCGCGCAAGCGGCGCGGAGGAGCCGTGAGCACCGCACCGCTCGACGCCGCCCCGGGGACCGCGCGCAGCCGGAGCGCCGATCTGGTGATCGTCGGCGCGGGCGTCATCGGCGCGGCCGCCGCCTACTTCGCGGCGCTCGCGGGCCGCCGGGTGGTCGTCGTCGAGCGCGGCGCCCTTGCCGGTGGCACATCCAGCGCGGGGGAGGGCAACCTGCTGGTGTCCGACAAGGAGGCCGGTCCCGAACTCGATCTCGCGCTGTACTCGCAGACCGTCTGGCGCCAGGACCTCGCCGAGCACGCGGGCCGCTGGGAGTTCGAGTCCAAGGGCGGCCTCGTCGTCGCCGCGAGCGCGCGGAGCCTTGCCACGCTGCGGGAGCTGAGCGTCCACCAGCGCGCGAGCGGCGTCGAGGTCCAGGACGTAGGACAGGACCGGCTGCACGACCACGAGCCGCACCTGGCGAAGGACCTGGCCGGGGCCGCGTTCTACCCGCAGGACGCACAGGTGCAGCCGATGCTGGCGGTCGCTCACCTGCTGCGCCTCGCCCGGGACAGGGGCGCGCACGTGCGCACCGGCACCGAGGTGACCGGCTTCCTGCGCAGCGGGGACCGGGTCACCGGGGTCCGCACCAGTGCGGGCGACATCCCCGCGGGCGCCGTGCTCAACGCGGCGGGCACCTGGGCCGGCGAAGTCGCGGCCCTGGCCCGGGTCTCCGTCCCGGTCCGCCCCCGGCGCGGCTTCGTGCTCGTCACCGAGCCCCTGCCGCCGCGCACTGTCCGGCACAAGGTGTACGCCGCCGAGTACGTCGGCGACGTCGCCAGCTCCGACGCGGCCCTCCAGACCTCGCCCGTGGTGGAGGGCACCGACAGCGGGACCGTCCTCATCGGCGCCTCCCGCGAGCGGGTCGGCTTCGACCGCACGGTGTCCGTACCGGCCATCAGCACCCTCGCGGCCAAGGCCGTCGCGCTGTTCCCGATGCTGCGGCAGGTGCGGCTGATACGCGCCTACCACGGCTTCCGCCCGTACTGCCCCGACCATCTGCCCGTCATCGGTGCCGACCCGCGGGCCCCCGGCCTGTGGCACGCCTGCGCCCACGAGGGCGCCGGCATCGGACTGGCCGCCGGTACCGGCAAGTTGATCGTCCAGGCCCTGACCGGCGGGCAGCCGGACCTCGACCTGGCGCCGTTCGCCCCCGACCGCTTCCCCGACCGGCACGAGGACGTCGCCGAGGGAGTTTCCCCGTGACCCACAGGATGACCTTCCGCGGTATCGAGGTCCCCGCGCAGCCCGGTCAGAGCATCGCCGCGGCCCTGGTCGCCGCCGGGATCACCGACTGGCGCACCACCCGCGGGAAGGGCCGGCCGCGCGGCCTGTTCTGCGGCATCGGCGTCTGCTTCGACTGCCTGATCACCGTCGACGGCGCGCGCGCCGAGCGCGCCTGCCTGGTCCCCGCCGCCGACGGCATGCGGCTGGGGGACGCGCTGGAGAGCGCCGAAGCGGCGGAGCCGGGGGAGACACCGCAGGACGACGGCGATCCGGAGCCCGCCCGCGCGCGGCACCCAGAGGCCGTACGGCACACAGAGGAGGACGGCGATGGCGCACCTTCATGATGTGGCCGTGGTCGGGGCCGGTCCGGCCGGACTCGCGGCTGCCGTCGAAGCGGCGGAGGCGGGCCTCGATGTGGCCCTGGTGGACGCCGCCGGACAGCCCGGCGGCCAGTTCTGGCGGCACTTCGACGAGGACCACAGCCGTCCGGAGGACCTCCGCGGCCACCACGGGCGGTCTGCCTTCACCGGCCTGCGCGACCGGCTGTACGCCCTGAGCGCCGCCGGGCGTGTCCGCTACCTGCCAGGCCACCAGGTGTGGCTCGCCACCCGGGACGGCGACAGGAGGTTCACCCTGCGTGTCACGCCCACCGTGCCGGTCGCGGACCCGGGCCCCGCCGCCCCCGAGCCCGTCGCGGCCCGCGCGCTGATCCTGTGCCCCGGTGGATACGACCGGCAACTGCCGGTTCCTGGATGGGAGTTGCCCGGAGTCATGGCCGCGGGCGGCGTCCAGGCACTGCTCAAGGGCCACCGCACGCTCGCCGGGCGACGCGCCGTCGTCGGCGGCACCGGACCCTTCCTGCTGCCGGTGGCCGCCGGGCTCGCCCGCGCGGGCGCCCGGATCCCCGCGGTCGTCGAGGCCAACGCCACACTCGGCTGGCTGCGTGACCCGGTCGGCACCATCTCCGCGCCCGGCAAGGGGATCGAGGCCGCGCGGTACGCCGCCGTGCTCGCCCGGCACCGCGTCCCGTACCGGACCAGGACCGTCGTCCGCGCGATACTCGGCGACGGCAGGGTCGAGGCCGTGCGGATCGCGAGGCTGGACCGCCGGGGACGGCCGACCGGACCCGAACGGGAGCTCGCCGCCGACCTGGTGGCCCTCGGCTGGGGGTTCACCCCCTCGCTCGAACTCCCGCTCATGCTCGGCGCGGCGACCCGGCAGGACCTCGACGGGTCGCTCGTCGTGACGGTCGACGCGCTCCAGCGCAGCAGCGTCGACGGCGTGTACGTGGCGGGCGAGGCCACCGGCGTGGGCGGCGCCGCCCTGTCCGTCAGCGAGGGCCGGCTGAGCGCCCTCGCCCTGGCCGCCTCGCTCGGCCGCGGGCACTCCGCTGCGCCATCGGGCTCGGCCGGGGCGGCAGGCCCCGCGGCTCAGATCCGCCGCGCCCAGGCCCGCATCCGGCGGGCGCGGCGGTTCGCCGCCGCCATGCACCGCACCTACCCCGTGCCGGACGGCTGGCCGAGGTGGCTGCCGGACTCGACCGTGGTGTGCCGCTGCGAGGAGGTCACCTACGGCGACCTGTGCCGCGCCCACGACGACCTGGGCGCGACCGACGCGCGCACCCTGAAGATGCTGGCGCGTCCCGGCATGGGCTGGTGCCAGGGCAGGATCTGCGGATACGCGACGGCGGGCATCGCCGCCTGCCTCTCCGGCCGCACGGCCACCGCGGACGACCTGCGCCCGCTCTCCGGCCGCACCCCGGCGGTCCCGGTGCGTCTCGGCGAACTCGCCGCCCTGGCCGAGACCATGACAGCCGATCAGATGCCTCAGATGCCCGTGGATCCCCGGCCGGACGACGAAGAACCGGCGAACCAGGACGGTGCGTGACCCCGTGACCGAAGTGCTGAGCATCGACCCGCGCACGGGCGGGTCCCGCGGACCCGCGGCAACCGAGGCCACGGCCGCCGACGTGGACAGGGCGGTGCGGGCCGCCCACGCGACCCGCACCGCCCTGGCCGACCACCGGGCGCGGGCCGAACTGCTGCGTGCCGCAGCCGCGTCGCTGGAGAAGGACGGCGCGGAGATCATCGCCGCCGCCGACGCCGAGACGGCGCTGGGCCACGTCCGGCTCACCGGTGAACTCGCCCGCACCTGCCACCAGTTGCGTACCTTCGCCGACCTCGCCGAGAGCGGACGCCACCTGGAGGTGATCATCGACCACGCGGACCCGGACGCCCGGCCCGCGCCCCGCCCGGACCTGCGCCGCTGCAAGGTACCGCTCGGCGTGGTCGCGGTCTTCGCCGCGAGCAACTTCCCGCTGGCGTTCAGCGTTCCCGGCGGTGACACCGCCAGCGCGCTGGCCGCCGGCTGCCCCGTCGTCGTCAAGGCGCACCCCGACCACCCGCGCACCGGCGTCCTGTGCGCGCGGGCGCTGCGCACCGCTGCGGCCCAGGCCGGTCTGCCCGGGGACGTGACGGCCGTCGTCCACGGCCTCGAAGCGGGTGTCGCGCTCGTCCGCCACCCGCTCACCGCGGCCGTCGGCTTCACCGGCTCGGTGCGCGGCGGCCGGGCCCTCTTCGACATCGCCTCCGCCCGCCCCCGGCCCATCCCCTTCCACGGCGAACTCGGCAGCCTCAACCCCGTCGTGGTCACCGCCCGTGCCGCCGCCACCCGCGCCGCCGAGATCGGCACCGGACTGGCCGCCGCCTACACCCAGGGGCTGGGCCAGTTCTGCGTCAAACCGGGACTCGTCCTGCTCCCGGCGGGCGCGGACGGCGACGCGGTCGTGGCAGCCGCCGTCACGGCGCGGGTACCGTCCGGGCCGCTGCTCGACCCGCGTATGCGCGAGGCGTTCCTGGCCGGGACGCGCGCCCGCGCGGCGCTGCCCGGCGTCGAGGAAGTCCTGGCCGCGGGCGCGGCGGACGCCGCGGACGCGCCACTGTCGGTGCGCCCGGGGATACTGTCCGTCCCCGCCGGCCGGCTGGCCGTCGGCGAGGTGCACCGCGCGCTGCTCGACGAGTGCTTCGGGCCGGTCACCGTACTGGTCCGCTACGGCTGCGAAGCCGAACGGGACGCCGTGCTCGGCACGTTGACGGGCAGCCTCACCGCGACCGTGCACTTCGCGGCCGACGAGCGGGACGCGGCAGCCGCGGACCTGGTGGCCCGGCTGACCCAGCTGGCCGGGCGGGTCGTCGTCGACGGCTGGCCCACCGGCGTCACCGTCGCCCCCGCCATGCACCACGGCGGCCCGTACCCGGCCTCGACCAGCACCTCGACGTCGGTCGGCGCCACCGCGACCGAACGCTGGATGCGCCCGGTCTGCTACCAGAACACCCCGCAGGAACTGCTGCCCGCGGAACTGCGCGACGGCAACCCGCTGGGCGTGCCGCGCACGGTGGACGGCGTGTACGTGTTCCCGGAGCGGTGCTGATTCCCGCACCTTCCTGTTTCGGACCCTCGCCCCGGCTGTGCCGCCCACGACAGTCCGTCCGTACCCCCCGGCACCTCAGCAGAGGGCCGCCCGGTATGGGCCGACACGCACGGGCTGCCCCGCGTCGGAAGTCACCCTTGACCTCGCGGACCCGCCCTGAAGCGGTCGGTCACCCCCAAGGCGGGCAGGACCGTCTCCGCCACCCGGTAGGCCTCCTCCAGCAGGGGGTTCCCGGAGAGGATGAAGGTGTCGACGCCCAGGTCCCTGAACTCCGACAGCCGTTCGACGACTTGGCCGGTCGAGCCGACGATCGCCGTGCCGGGGCCGGGGCGGAACAGGCTCATCCCGGGCCACAGGTTCGGGTGCGTCTCCAACTCCCGGGCACGGGCCGGGACACGGCCGCCGTGCTGGCGGAACTGCCGCTGCCAGCCGGTGCCGTCCTCGCCCGCCCGGTCGCCGAGCTGACGCGCGTAGGTCGCCTCGCTCGTGACGTCGAGCAGCCGGTCGGCGGCGGCCCACGCCTCGTCCTCCGTGTCCCGGACGATGAGGTGCAGGCGCAGGCCGATGCGCAGGGTGCGGCCGTACGCGGCCGCGCGTTCGCGGACCCGGTCGAGCTTCTCCTTGAGGAGGTGCGGGGGTTCGCCCCAGGTGAGGTAGACGTCGACATGCTCGGCGGCCATCTCGATGCCGGGGGCCGACGAGCCGCCGAACCACAGCGGAATGTGCGGGGACTGCACCGGCTTCAGGTCGCGGAAGGAGGCGCCCGCGTCCTGGAGATCGTAGAAGCGGCCCTTGTGGTCGAAGACCTCTCCGGCGGTGAGGCGTTTGACGATCGACCAGTACTCGGCGCTCAGCTCGTAGCGTTCGTCGTGCTCGACGTGGAGACCGTACTCCTTCAGTGACTTGGTGGAGCCGTTGACGACGTTGAAGCGGAGGCGCCCGCCGAAGAGGGTGTCGAAGCTGAGGGCCATCTTCGCGAGCAGCGTCGGCGAGATCAGGCCCGGGTGGACGGCCAGGAGCGGCTGGAAGGCCGGGCCGGTCGAGGCGGCCAGGGCGCTGCCGAGGGGCCACACGTCGTAGAGGTCGGTGGCGAGCAGGGCTCCGGTGTAGCCGAGGCGTTCGACGGTCCCGGCGAGCTGCTGGAGGTAGCCGAGGTCGATCGGGCGGCGGCCCGCCGGTTCCCAGGGGTAGGCGCCTTCGCGGGGGATGATGTACCAGAGGACTTCGGGTGCGTCGTGGGTCGTCGTCACGGTCGGGCCTGCCCCGCCCGCGCCACGGCGTCCGCGACCGTCACCGGCCGCTCGATGAACCCGGTGCGCGCGAAGATGTCCGCCGCTTCCTGCTGTTCGGCGAGGAACGCGTCCGTGACGTCCTCGATGCGCCAGGGCAGTGCCTTCAGGGCGGTCTCCCAGTCGGCGACGGCGCCGCCCTGGTCCCCGGCTGCGGTCTCGGCGGCCTCGCGGGGGTGCGTCCGCGCCCAGTCGTCCGCCCTCCGCAGGGCGCGGACCAGCGCGGCGACGATCTCGGGCCGCTGCTCGGCGAGGTCGCGGCGGGCGAAGAAGACGGACCGGTCGGTGATGACGTCGGCGGTGGGCACCAGGACGCGGACCTCGCCGGTGCGCAGCGCGGCGACGAGCTGCGGGCCCTGCGCCACCCAGGCCTCGATCTCCCGTGCCCGCAGCCGGTGCTCGCTGTCCTCGTCGGACCGTACGGCCGTGATGTCGGTGGCGTAGGAGAGCCCGGCTCCGTCCAGGAGCTTGGCCACGAGGTGGGTCTGCCAGGAGCCGATGGCGAGGTGCACGGTGGCACCCTTCAGGTCGGCCGCGGTGCGCAGCGGGCTGTCCGCCGGGACGAGGAGGGCACCGTGGTCGGGGCGTGGCGCGGAGACGGCGGTGTAGACGATGTCGTGCCCGGCGGCCTGCGCGGTGATCGGCGGGGTGGAGCCGGTGCCGCCGAAGTCGATGACGCCCTCGGTCAGGAGCGGCCCGGTGCGCACCCCGTCGGTGTACCTGTGGAAGGCGGCGGTCTCACCGATCGAGGCCAGTTCTTCCTGGGCGTAGTCGAGGCGGGAGAGGTGGTAGAGCGTCGGGTTGCTGTGGTGGACGCCGATGGTGACGGTCATGTCAGTGAGCTCCTGTGGTGAGAGGCGTGAGGGGCGTGAGAGGCGTGAGAGGCGTTTGAGGTGAAGAAGGCGAAAGGGGTGTGGCCGGGTGGACGCCGAGGTCGGTGAGGAGGCGGCGGCGCAGCGAGGCGAAGGCGGGGTCGCCCGGGTCGCGGGGGCGGTCGACGGTGACGGCCTCGTCGGTGACGAGCTGCCCGTCGCGCAGGACGCAGACCCGGTCGGCGAGGCGGACCGCCTCGTCCACGTCGTGGGTGACGAGGAGGACGGCGGGCCGGTGGACCCGGCACAGGTCGCCGACGAGGTCCTGCATCTTGAGGCGGGTGAGCGCGTCGAGCGCGGCGAAAGGCTCGTCCAGGAGCAGGAGTTCGGGTTCGCGGACCAGGGCACGGGCGAGAGCCACCCGCTGGGCCTCACCGCCCGAGAGGGTCGCGGGCCAGGCGTCGGCGTGCCGGTCGAGGCCGACCTCGGTGAGGGCGGTGCGGGCGCGCTGTCGCGTGGCGCGGCCGCGCGGCAGGGCGACGGCGACGTTCGCGAGGACCTTCTTGGACGGGACGAGGCGCGGTTCCTGGAAGACGACGGTGCGGGCCCGCGGGACGAGCACCTCACCGCCGTCGGCCCGGTCGAGCGCGCCGAGGATGCGCAGCAGGGTCGTCTTGCCGCTCCCGCTCGCGCCGAGCAGGGCGACGAACTCGCCACGCCGGATGGTGAGTTCCAGGCCGTCGAGCACGGCGCGGTCGCCGAAGACGCGGCGCAGTCCCCGGATGCGGACGGCGGTGCCGTCGGTGGTCACGGCGGGGCCGGTCATCGCGTCGCCCCTTGTCCTGCCGCGCGCCACGGCATGAGGACGCGTTCGAGGAGGCGTACGACGGTGTCGGCGGTGAGTCCGAGCAGCCCGTAGATCAGGATGCAGACCGCGAGGACGTCGGTACGGGCGTAGCTCTGGGCCTGCGCCATCAGGTAGCCGATGCCCGCCGTGGCGTTGATCTCCTCGGCGGCGATCAAGGCGATCACGCTGAGCGTCATGGACAGGCGCAGTCCCGCGAGGAGCGAGGGCAGCGCGCCGGGCAGGACGACCTCGCGGACCACGGCGAGGCGGCCCATGCCGAAGCTGCGCATGGCCTCGACCAGTTTGCGGTCGGCGTTGCGGACACCGCCGTACGTGGAGACGTACATGGGGAAGGTGGTGGCGACCGCGATGAGGAGGATCTTCGCGGTCTCGTTGATCCCGAACCAGACCATGAAGAGGGGCACCAGGGAGAGGAACGGGATGGTGCGCAGGGTCTGGAGGGAGGAATCGAGGAGTTCGTCGCCCAGGCGGGTGAAGCCCGTGACGACGCCGAGGACCAGACCGGCGGTGAGCCCGATGACGAGTCCGATGCCGGCGCGGGCGAGGGAGGCGGCGAGCGCGTCGGAGAGCTGGCCGTTGCCCCACAACTCCGCCACCGCTGCGACGACGTGTGCGGGCGAGGCGAGTACGTCCTGGGTGAGGGCGCCGGTCGCGGAGGCGGTCCACCACGCGGCGAGCAGGCCGAGCGGGCCGAGGGCCCGGATGACGGCCGTGTGTCCGCGACGGCGCGTACGGACGCGCGGCGGCCGGGGCGCGACCAGCGTCGTGACCTGTGCGTCTGCTGGTGCTTGTGCCTCGGCCGGTGGCTGCGCCTGCGCCTGTCCCTGTCCCTGCACCTGCGCCTGTGCCTGTGCCTGTGCCTGTGCCGTCATGACAGTTTCTCCACGTCCAGGACGTGGGCGGCGATGTCCACGGTCTTCTCGGTGACCTTCTGCTCGGCGTAGAACCGGGCGACGTCCTCGAAGCGCTCGATGTCCGCCCGGGTGACGGGTTCGACGGTGCCGCCCTGCCGCGTGATGGCTATCTGGGCCGTCTTCGCGGCGCCGGTGAGGGCCTGCGGTCCCGCGTCGGTGTTCACGTTCAGGTACGCCGCCGGGTCCTGCTTCTCCTTGGCGCTGGCGGTGTGGAGGTAGTCGTAGAGCGCGCGCACGACCTCGGGATGCTGGTCGGCGAAGGCGGTGCGCACGGCGGTGAGGCTGTAGTTGTCCGAGCCGATCTGCCGGCCGGTGGCGACGAACTTCGCCTTGCCGGTGCCGAGTTCGGCGACCGAGTACGTCGCCCAGACCGCCCAGGCGTCGACCTTGCCGCTGTTGAAGACGGCCGCGGTCTGGTCGGGCCGCAGACGGACCCGCTCCACCCGGGAGGCGGGGATGTGGTGCGCGGCGAGCGCCTTGAGGAGGAGGTACTCGCCGGTTCCGCCCTGGTTGACGGCGACCTTCCTGCCGACGAGATCCCCGACGGAGTCGATGCCGGAGCCCGTTCTGGCGAGGATGCCCTCGCCCACGCCGTCGGGTGCGGTCGCCGTGAAGAACTTGAAGCCGGGCGTCTGGGTGAGCGAGGTGATGCCGGAGGTGATGGAGCCGGTGGCGATGTCGAGCTGGTTCGCGTTCATGGCCTGCGCGGCGGGCGCGAACGGGCCCGCGCTGCCGGTCCACTCGACCTTCGCGTGCACCTTCGCGAGCGCCTTGTCGAGGCTGCCGTCCTTCTTCCCGACGGCGAGGACGCCGGAGTTGCCGGGGTCGGGGATGCGGACGGTGATCTGCCCGCTCCCGCCCTTCCCGGCGTCGGCCTGCGAGGTGCCGCAGCCGGCGGCGAAGGCGGTGAGCGCCGCGGCTGCGGCGAGGGCGGTGACGGATTTCGGTGTGCGCATGGCGGGCGTCCTCACGAACGTTCAGGGGCGGGGTGGAGCTGTCGGGCGCGGAGCAGCGGCGCCGGATCGGCCCAGGCGCGTACGTCGACGGCCGCGGGCAGGAAGCCGTGCGCGCGCAACCGGCTTTCCTGTAGGGCGAGCAGGTCGAGGCGGTCGGCGGACAGATCCGGACGCAGGGTGCGGTGGGTGCCGGGGCGGTAGGCCCCGGCGACGCCCTCGGCGCCCGCACCGGTCTCGGCGCCGAGGATGCGGGCCACGTCGGCGGGGTGGTCCGCGGCCCAGTCGGCGGCGCGCAGCAGGACGGCGAGGAACCGGTCGACGAGGCCCGGGTGGTCGTCGAGGAGGCTCTGGTGCACGGTGATGGGGCGCGGGGTGCCGTTGTTGACCCGGTGGGTCCGGTCGGGTAGCTCGTCGAGTTCCACGGCGACGCGGGCTCCGGCGCGCCGGGCGGCCTCGACGGCGAGGGCGCCCTTCACGTAGACGGCGTCGACCTCACCGCGGCGCAGGGCGGCGAGCTCGGCGGCCCACTGTCCGGGATGTCCGTCGGCGGGGACGTCCACCGGGCGGGCGCCGTCCAGGGTGAGCCGGGCGGAGGCGAGGGCACCCTCGAAGCCGCGCAGGGCCATGGCCCGCCAGAAGTCGATCGCCAGGGAGTGCCGGGGCACGGCCAGGCGCAGACCGCGCAGCGCCTCGGCGCCGCGCACCGGGCTGTCGGGCCGCACGAGGATCGCCTGGCGCTCCTCGATCCAGGTCAGACCGATGAGCCGGGTCCGCTCGCCGCGCGCACGGGCCCACAGGGCGGGCACATTGCCGCCCTCCCGGAACAGGCCCGGCAGCGCGTGGGTGTAGTGGGTCTGGCGGTCGACATCGGGTGCCGCGTCCTGGAGGGACCGTACGGCGATCCCGTCCGCGGCGAACTCGTCGGCCAGCCAGCGCCGGTCGGCGGCGATGCCGGTGGCCGTGGGCACGGGACAGCGGGTGAACCAGAGGGTTTTGGGGGTGGCGGTGCGGGTGCCGCGGACGGAGGTGTGCGAGGGCATGCGGGGTCCCGGGGGTGAGGGGCGGGGGCGGCGCGCGGGCAGGCCGTCGGGGCGTGCGCGGCGTGTGCTGCGCGAGGCCGTACGGCACGTCGTGCGGGAAGCGGTACGGCAGGTCGTACGGGACGTCGTACGGGACGTCGTACGGGCCCGCGGGGAGAAAGGGTGCTGCGGCGCTCAGGCGCGGGCGCGGCGACAGGAGGCGCTGGTCACGCGGGCCAGGTCGATGTGGCGGCGGAGCGTGAACACGGCCGGGACCGGAAGGGCGACGGGAGCGGTGGGCGCGACGCGGTCGGTGCGACGGTGCATGGCGCGGCTCCCCTCTCCTCGGTCTCCGAGGTCTCTTCGGTCCCGAGGCCTCTTCGGTCCGGTCCCCGAGGTCTTCTCGGTACGGGCCAGGCCGGCCCGCTGTGGCCGCAGCGTGGCACGCCGCGCGACGGCACGGCAAGTCGCTTCCCACCATGTGGGAACGAGTGTGAACGCCTTGTTGCACAGACCCCTTCGGGCCGTCCAGCGCTGCCGTAATGTGGGAGCGGCATAGAGTACGGGGGTTCCCGTCACCGTCCATTCCCGAGGACCGCAGTGACCGATTCCGCAGCCGATGCCCTCCGTCCGGCGTCCGCCGCCGTCCCCCCACCGGCGCGGGCACCGTCCGGCGCTCAGGCGGTGCGCCGCGCGCTCGACCTCCTGCACTGCTTCCACGACAACGGGCCTGACCTCAGCGCGTCGGACCTGGCCCGCCGCCTGGAGCTGCCGATGTCCACCGCCCACCGGCTGGCGCGCACCCTGCTGGCCGCCGACTTCCTGGAGCAGGACTTCCGCACGTCCCGCTACCGCCTCGGACCCGCCGTCACCGAGCTGGGCCGGCTCTCCTACCACCAGCGCGGCCTGCACCTGGCCGCACCCGAACTGGCCGACCTGGCCGAACGCACCGGTGCCACCGCCGACTTGGCGTTGCGCAGCGGACCGTACGCGGTCATCGTCGCGGGCGGATCGGTCACGCCGAAGGTGGGGCTGCGCCGTCCGCTGCACTCGACGGCGCTCGGCAAGGTACTCCTCGCGTGGCCGCGCCCCGGCGACCCCGACCTCGGCTCGCTGCCGCCGCTGCATGCCTTCACCGAGCGTACGATCGTCGAACGAGACGCCCTGCGGGCGGAGTTGGGGCGCGTACGCGAGGACGGCCACGCCCTCAACGACGGCGAGTCGGCACAGGGCGTGCGCACGCTCGCGGTACCGGTCCTCGACCGTGCCGGTCACGCACGGTTCGCGCTGGCGGTGCGGGGGACCCCGGAACTGATCACGGCGGCGGCCCTGCCGCGCTTCCTGGAACGGGCCCTCTCCTGCGCGCGGGCGCTCGAAGTGCTGCTGCTGGCACCGGCCGAGCGGCGCGACGGGACGTGAGCGGCCGTCCGGCGCCTGGGCCACGCGGCCCCGTGACCAGGGGCGGCGGCAAGAACGACGATGCCCGCCGTCGGCGTGCGGGAGGCCGATATCCTGGCGTGATGGCGGACAGAACCGGCGGTGAGCCGCAGATCGACGGGCGCTCCACCCGGTGGGGCGAGCACAAGGCGCAGCGGCAGGTCGAGTTGGTGGACGCGGCGGTCGCTCTCATCGAGGAGGAGGGCGCGCGCTTCCGGGTGCAGCGGCTCGCTGAGCGGGTGGGTCTGCCGCGGTCCGTGCTGTACCGGCACTTCAAGGACCGTGCCAATCTGGACGAGTTGATCCGCCGCCGGGTGGTGGAGCTGTTCATGCGGCGGATGGAGCCCACGCTCACCTTCGACGGGACGATCGAGGAGGCCGTGCAGCGCGTGATCGGCGCGCATCTGGACTGGGTGGCACACCACCCGCGCCTGTACGCCTACATGGGGGTCGGGGAGCACGCGATGGGCGACGGGTCGCTGGTGGCGGACACGAAGACGGCCATCGCGATGATGCTGAGCGACCGGTTCAGCGACGTGCTCAAGGCGCTCGGGGTGAGCGAGGCGCCGATCCGGTCGGTCGCGATCGGGATCGTGGGGTTCGTGGACACGTCGGTCAACCAGTGGATGCGGGACGAGCGGCGCGAGCAGTCCGAGGAGGAACTGTGCGCGATGCTGTGCCGTTCGGTGTGGGCGGTCCTCGACGCGGCCCTGCGGGACCTGGGCGTGGAACTCTCGCCGGGGCAGCGGGTGGCGGACCTGGAGCGGGTCTGAGCCCACCGCGCAACCCCGTGACCGTCAGGTGCGGGCCGTCCGGGCCGCCCGCGCGGCGCTGAGCAGGGACTCGGCGTCCGTGAACTTGACGCGGGGGCGGCCCTGCGCCTCGCCCGCCGCCCGCTCCGCCCGGTCGATCGCGCGCCAGGCGTCCAGGTCGAGCGCCTGCGTCCGCGTACGGACGGCTCGTGCGGGTCCGGTGAGGCGGCCCGCGGCGAAGTCGTCCAGGAGCGAGGCGACCGTCTCCTGCGCGCAGGTCTTGTTCGTCCCGATGAAGCCGGTGGGGCCGCGCTTGATCCAGCCCGCGACGTAGACACCGGGCCCGACCCGCCCGCGCTCGTGCGGGACCGTCGCACTCGCCTCGTCGAAGGGCAGGCCGGGAACCGGGCGGGCACGGTAGCCGACGGAGCGCAGGACGAGGCCGGTCTCCAGGGTCTGTGTGCCGCCGCCCGTGGGCCGGGCGCGGACGGTGCCGTCCTCGTCCTCGTACAGCTCGGTGGGGGTGATCTCCAGAGCGCGTACGGAGGTGTCGCCGGTGAGCCGCACCGGACTGGTCAGGAAGCGCAGCACGATGCGGCGGCGGCCCCCGGCCGGTGTACGGGCGGCCAGATCCGCGAGCAGCCGGGTCTTCTCGCCGGTGTCCGGGTCCAGGCCGTCGGGCCAGCCCTCGACCAGCACGTCCACGTCCTTCAGCGCGGAGAGCGCGAGGAGTTCGGGCACGGTGAACGCCGCTTGCGCGGGTCCGCGGCGGCCCAGCAGGACGACCTCGCGGACCCGGCCGGCCCGGAGCGCGGCGAGGGCGCGGTCGGAGATGTCGGTACGGGCGAGGGTGCCGGGGTCGGCGGTGAGGATGCGGGCGATGTCGAGGGCGACATTGCCGTTGCCGATGACGACGGCGCGCTCGGTGTCCAGCGGGTGGTCGTCGTGGGCCCGGTCGGGGTGGCCGTTGTACCAGCCGACGAAGTCCGTCGCGGAGACGCTGCCGCGCAGGTCCTCGCCCTCGATGCCGAGGCGTCTGTCGGTCGCGGCGCCGACGGCGTAGAGCACCGCGTGGTGCTCGGCCAGGAGGTCGGCGTGGGTGAGGTCGGTGCCGACCTCGACGCCGAGGCGGTAGCGGAAGCCGGGCTGCGACTCGATCGCCCCGAAGAGCCGTGTGACCTGCTTGGTGTCCTGGTGGTCCGGGGCGACACCGGCCCGCGCGAGACCGTACGGCGTCGGCAGCCGGTCGTGGACGGTGACGCTGACGCCCGGGTGGCGGAGCAACTCGTCGGCGGCGAACATCCCGGCCGGGCCCGCGCCGACCACGGCCACGGACAACTCGCCTTCGGGCACCGAGCGTTGACGCGGTACGACGTACATGGGGGTGCGGTCGGCGTGCGGGTTCCGCCGGTAGTAGCCGGCGTTCAGCTCCAGGAACGGCAGTTCGCCCTCGCCGAGCTTCGTGTGCGGCTTGAGCGCGTCGACCGGGCAGGCCGTCGTGCAGGCGCCGCAGTCCACGCAGGTGCGCGGGTCGACGTAGAGCATCTCGGCCGTGCCGAAGCCGGGTTCGCCCGGCGCGGGGTGGATGCAGTTGACCGGACAGGCCAGCACACAGGAGGCGTCGGCGCAGCAGGAGCGGGTGACGACGTACGGCACGGCGGGCTGTTCTCCGTTCGGTGATGAAACGCGGTGAAGCGCGGTGAAGCCGAGGTAGCCGGTGAAGCTGACGCAGTCGACGCAGTCGGTGCAGCCGGTGAAGGCGCCGTCAGTCGGTGTGCAGGGCGGGTTCGCCGCGGAAGCGGGCCGGGCGGCCGTCGATGCGCAGGGCCTTCCAGACCGGCCGGGACACCTTGTTCATCAGGCCGATGTCCTCGGCGAGCATCCGTACGTCGGAGAAGAGGTCGTGGAGCATCCTCCGGCCCGCCTCGGACTTCCAGAAGACGTCCTTGACCACCCAGGCCGGGATGCCGACCTGCGCGGCGGACCTGCGGTCCGGGATCATGATGACGTCGCACAGGACCCGCATGATGAGCGGGAAGAGGACGGACAGGGCGCCGCGGCGGGCCTTGCCCATGTGCGGGACGCGCAGACGCAGGAACTCGTGCGCGAAGGAGATGTGCCGCGCCTCCTCGGCTATGTGGATCTGCATGATCCGCTGCGGCAGCGGATGGACCGGCTCGCCGCTGCGCAGGGCCGACTTCTGGAGGTGGTCGATGGGCTCCTCACCGGCGAGGATGCCGGTGAAGAACGCCTCGGGGTAGAGCGAGCCCGCCAGCGGCAGGAAGCGGCTCACCCTGCGGAACCAGCGCTTGCCGCCCGCGGTGTCCACGCCGGTGCGGTTGACCAGCTCCTGGAACATCTGGGTGTGGTGGGTCTCCTCGGTGATCTCGTGGGTGAGGTACCGGAACTCCTCGTTGCGGTTGCCCAGTTCGTAGAGGTAGTCCAGGGCGCCGCGCATCAGGATGTTCTCGAACTGCATGCCCACCTTGGCGATCACCGCCCACCGCCAGATCCCGATCCGGATCCGCGTCTCCAGGGGCTGCTCCCGGTACCACGGGTGGGCGCCGAGGGCGTCCGCGCTGGTGAGGACCCAGCGCGGGTCGCTGGTGTCCACGGCGAACTCGGGGTCGTCCCACTTGATGTCGATGAAGGCGTTGAAGTTGACGTTCACCGAGCCCTCGGACAGGGTCCGCAGACGCTCGTCGTACAGCTTCCTGGTCAGGTTCGCGGTCATCTTCGTCCTCGGTTCCTGTCGTACGCGAAGCGGTCAGGCGGCGCGGGTCGGCGCGGTCCGTGGCGCGCCGGCCTTCTCGAAGCGAAGGGGGCTGTCGTCGAGGGGGGAGTTCTGGAGCAGGGCGCGGTCGCGGTAGTAGTTGTTCCAGAGCCGCCACGGGTCGCGGGTGCCCTGGCGCGGCATGACCTCGTCGGCGCGGGCGATGTAGCCGGAGGTCAGCGCCTCGCCCATGACGGAGAACGCCGAGCGGTCGCCGTCGGAGGCCACCGGAGTGGCGATGTCGTGGCCGTGGCGCCGCATATGGGCGAGCAGCCGGGCGGTGTAGTCGGCCGCCAGATCCGCCTTCAGCGTCCAGGAGGCGTTGGTGTAGCCGATGACGAGCGACATGTTGGGGACGCCCTCCAGCAGCACGGCCTTGTAGAGGACGCGGTCCTTGACGTCCACCGGCTCGCCGTCGACGCTGAGGGCCATGCCGCCCATGAGGCGGACGGTCAGGCCGGTGGCGGTGACGACGATGTCGGCCTTGAGCTCCTCGCCGGACCGCAGCCGGATGCCGTCGGCGGTGAACGTGTCGATGTGGTCGGTGGCGATGGACGCCTTGCCGCTCTTGAGCACCTTGAACAGGTCGCCGCCGGGGACGACGCACAGGCGCTGGTCCCAGGGCTTGTACTTGGGGCTGAAGTGGCGCATGTCGACGCCCTTGCCGGTCTGGGCCCGTACGAGGCCGAGGAGCACCTTGCGGGCGAGGCGCGGGTAGGCGCGGCAGAAGGCGTAACTCCCGCGTTGCAGTGCGATGTTGCGGGAGCGCACGACCTTGTGGGTCAGGCGGGCGGGGGCGCGCAGCTTCTGGAGGACGGCGGTGAGCGGGTCGACCTCGGGCAGCGCGAGCACATAGGTGGGCGAGCGCTGGAGCATGGTGATGTGCGCGGCGGCGTCGGCCATCGCGGGCAGCAGGGTGATGGCGGTGGCGCCGGAGCCGATGACGACGACGCGCTTGCCGGTGTGGTCGAGGTCCTCGGGCCAGTGCTGCGGGTGGACGAGGGTGCCCCGGAAGTCCGCCTCGCCGGGGAACTCGGGGCGGTAGGGCCGGTCGTAGTCGTAGTAGCCGGTCGCGCCGACGAGGTAGCCCGCGCTGTACGACTCGCGCTCGCCGGTGTTCTCGTCGTCGACCTCGACCGTCCAGCGCCCGGTGTCGTGCGAGAAGTCGGCGCTGAGCGCGCGGCGTCCGAAGCGGACGCGTCCCAGGACGCCGCTGTCGTCGGCGGCGTCCTCGACGTACTGCCGGATCTTCGCCCCGTCGGCGAGGATGCGCTTGTCGCGCCAGGGGCGGAAGCCGAATCCGAAGGTGGGCATGTCGGAGTCGGAGCGGATCCCCGGGTACCGGAAGAGGTCCCAGGTGCCGCCGACCCGGGCGCGGCGTTCGAGTACGACGAGCGAGGCGCCGGGATTGTCACGCAGGACGTGGCGGGCGGCGCTGATGCCGGATATTCCGGCGCCGATGACCAGGACGTCGACGCGGGTCTGCTCCATCGCGGAGGATCCTCACTCTCGCTCGCGGGCCTCCGGGCAGAGGCGGGGGCGGAGACGCGCCCTGCCCCTGGGGGCACGGCAGTTGCTCGGACACGCGGTTCCAACTTCTGCGTATGAACGGCAACTTACCTGCGACACGGTGTTTCAGATACCTCCGGTAACGTGATGTGGGTCACATCAAGATACCGATTCTTCGAGGGGGAGGGCCGAGGGCCGGACCGCACCCGGCACACGGGAGTCCGCGCGAGCGCCCACGGAAGACCGGATCCCGCTCACACTCCCTCCTCTGCCTCCTCTCCCTCGGCTCCCCCGTCCTCCTCGTCCTCGGTGATGAAGGCGGCCAGTGCGGCAGCGACGGCGGCGGGCTGTTCATCGGGGATGAAGTGCCCCGAGTCCGGCACGACGACCCCGGTGGCGTGGGCGGCCCATGGCCTGAGGGAAGCCGCCATGTCGGGGATGGAGCCGTGGCTGCCGGAGATCCCGAGAACCGGGACCGTCAGGCGCCGCTGCTCCAGCGCCTCGTGGTTCTTCCGTGCCGACTCAGCGGCGTCCCGGTAGTAGGCCAGGGAGGCACGGAGACCGCCCTCGGCGGCCACGGACGCGGCGTAGCGCTCGATCTCGGCGTCGTCGAAGGCGTCGGGGGAGAGGGACTTGGCCCTCAGGAACCAGCCGACGTACTCTCGTTCGCGGCCGCTGAGCAGTGTCTCGGGCAGACCGGGCACGAGATGGAAGGCGAAGTGCCAGGTCTTCCACGCCTGTTCGGGGTCGGTCGGGATGGCGTCGGGGAGGGTGATGCCCGGGATGCCGGCGTCGAGCAGCGCCACGCCCCGCAACTGGCGCTGGTGCTCCAGGGCGAGGGAGAAGGCGACCCACGCGCCGATGTCGTGGGCGGCCAGCCAGTACGCCGAGACCCCCAGCGCCTCGACCGCGGCATGGACGTGCGCGGCGACCGTGTGCGTGTCGTGGCTGATGTCCGGCCGCTCGGAGTGGCCCTGGCCCGGCAGGTCGATCGCGACGACATGGAACCGGTCGGCCAGGTCCGGCATCACCTTGCGCCATGCCCACCAGGTCTGCGGGAACCCGGCGAGCAGCACGACGGTCGGAGCGTCCGGCCGCCCGCCCTCGACGGCGTGCAGCCGCACGCCGTCCGCGTCCACCCAGCGGTGGGCGAAACCGGCCAGGTCGGGCAGCGCCAGGCCGCGGACCGGGTTGCCGGTGGCGCGGGGGGTGAGGGGGGTGCGGGGGGCGCTTGCGGGGTCGTTCATGAGTCTCCTCCACTGATGTGAGGGCGGTCGCCGGGGCCGCGCCGCGCGTCGGCATGCCTTCACCCTAACTCATCTTGAACCGAGCAGTTCAAGATGATTCCGAGGTGAGAGGATGGACGCCACCGGAAGGCAAGGCGGAGCGGGAGGAAGGCGCGGCATGGCGGGCAAGAAGCAGTTCGACATGGCCACGGCGCTCGATGCCGCGATGATCCAGTTCTGGCGGGCCGGTTACGCGGACACGTCCGTGGACGACCTGTCCCGGGCGACCGGACTCAACCGCAGCTCCATCTACTCCTCCCTCGGGGACAAGGACACGCTCTTCGTCCGCTGCCTGGAGCGCTACACCACGCGGTACGGAGGCAAGTACGACGCCGCGTTGTCCTGCGCCGCCGACCGGCCCCTGGCAGCCGCGCGGGCGTTCTTCGACATCACGCTGGACCGCATCGCGGACCCCGGCGTGCCCGACGGTTGCCTGGTGGCCCAGACCGTGATGGCGGCCCCCGCGCTGAGCGCGAACGTCGCGGCGCACGCGCGGGAGGCGATCGGCCGCCAGCACGCCCGGCTGCGCGCCGCGCTGAAGGCCGGCCGACTGCACGACGAGGCGGCCGACTCCTACGCGGCCCACCTCGCTGCCGTGAACCAGTCACTCGCCGTCATGAGCAGGGCCGGAGCGAGCGCGGAGCAACTGCGCGCCATCGTCGACGTGACCCTCGACGCGCTGGCGCGGACGCTCGACGCGAGCGACTGAGGTTCCGTCCGGCAAAACCCGGCTCGCCGGGACTCAGCCGCCGGTCGACGTCCGTGGCGGGCCCGAGGGCCCGACGCGGTGCGCCAGACCGCCCAGGATGAGGGCGAGCCCCGCCTCGAACGCCGACTCGTGATCGATCACCGGTACATCGGCCGGCAGGTCCACCCCGTCACCGGGAGCCGCACCGCTCCCGGTACCGGCCCCGCTTCCGTTCCCGCTCCCGCTTCCGTTCCCGTTCCCGCTCCCGCTTCCGCTCCCGGTCTCAGCCTGCTCCTCCAGGACGCTGCCGACCGTGAAGCGGCTCGCGGCCAGCATCGCCATCTGCGCATCCCGCTCGGGGACGCCGGAGGCCACGAGGAATTCCATCTTGCGCCGGATCCGGTCGAGATCACCGACGGGGGTGCTCCCGGCGTGGAGCCGTGCTCCGTCCCGGCGCATCAGCAGGGTGCGCCTGAAGCCGCGTGTGTTCTCCGCGAACCAGTCGCGCCAGTCGTCGCCGGGCACCGGCAGCGGCGCGCTCGCATGGGGTGCCATCGCCGCCTCGGCCATGGCGGCCAGAAGGTCCTTCTTGGTGCGGAAGTACCAGTAGAGCGACGGCTGTTCGACGTTCAGCCGCTTCGCCAGCCTTCTCGTGCTGACGGCGTCCAGCCCGACCTCGTCGAGCAGACCGAGCGCCTCGGCGACGACGGTCTCGCGGTTCATCTTGGTCACGTTGACAATCTATCGCTGATAGATGACGCTGGAAAGGAATCTTTCACTGATAGATTTTGGAGGGACGGGCATGACGAGAGGATCGGGCGGACAGCCTCTGAGGGTTCTCGTCGCCGGGGGCGGGATCGCGGGCCAGGCCCTGGCCTTCTGGCTCACCCGGGGCGGCCACCGGGTGACCGTCGCCGAACGCGCTCCCGCGCTGCGGGACACCGGGGCCCAGGTCGATCTGCGCGGCCAGGGCATCGAGGCCGTCAGGCGGATGGGGCTGCTCGACGCCGTACGCCGCAAGCTCGTGGACGAGGCGGGCGTCGCCTTCATCGACGCACACGGCAGGCCGAGGGCGACGATCATGGCGAACACCTCGGGGAAGGGGCGGCAGACCCTCACGTCCGAGTACGAGATCATGCGCGGGGACCTGGTGCGCATCCTGCACGACGCCACCAAGGACGACACGGAGTACGTCTTCGGCGTGGGCGTGGAGGGCTTCGAGCAGGACGCCGGGAAGGTCGTCGGGCACTTCTCCGACGGGTCCTCCGGCGCGTACGACCTCCTGATCGGCGCGGACGGACAGGGATCGCGCATCCGGCGGGCGATCCTCCCGCAGGACCTCGACCCGTACTGGCGCACGGGCATCCACATGGCCTACTGGTTCGTCCCGCGCATCGCGTCCGACAGCAGCATCCGGGACACCTGCATGGTCCCGGGCGGCCGCCAGATCATGCGTCGCAGCCACAGCCCGAGCGAGACCCAGGTGTACTTCGTCCTGCGGGAGGAATCGGCGGAGGCCTCGGCGATCCACCGGGCGCCCGTCGAGGACCGGCACGCGTTCTGGGCGAGCCGCTTCCGCGATGCCGGATGGCAGACCGAGCGCTTCGTCGAGGGCATGCGGACCAGCCCGTTCTTCTACTCCCAGGAGGTCGTCCAGGTCCGCACCGACACCTGGTCGAAGGGGCGCGTGGTGCTGGCCGGGGACGCCGCGCACTGCGCCTCGCCCTACAGCGGCATGGGCGTCTCCGGCGGCCTGGTCGGCGCCCACGTCCTGGCCGGGGAGATCAACCGGCACCCGGACGACCTGCCGGCCGCGCTGGCGGGCTACGACCGGGTGCTGCGGCCCTTCGTCGACGAGATCCAGGGCGAGGTCAACCCGCGCCTGCTGCGCCTGGGCCTGCCGATGACGCGGCGCGCGATCGACGCCTTCCAGGCCACCACCGCACTGGCCTGCTTCCTCCGCATCCCCGGCCTCGCCGCACGCCTCGCCACGCGGGACCGCGGCGGCGCCTGGGAACTCCCCGAGGACCCGGCACCGTCCGGCGCCCTCTGAAAGCGGGGCGCGGCGCGGGCGAGGCGGCGGCGAGCCGGACCGGGGCCCGCACTCCTCCCTCGGCGGCGGCGCCGAGCGCGCGGAACGGCGGGGGGAACAGCGAGAAGGGTGGAGGTGCGAGGATGGTTCGTATGGATGTACGAGCCAGGAACCATGTGACGGTGACAGGCCGGACGGACGGGCCCGTGGTGATGCTCGCGCACGGCTTCGGCTGCGACCAGAACATGTGGCGCCTGGTGGTACCGGCCCTGGAGCGCGACTTCCGGGTGGTCCTCTTCGACCACGTGGGGGCGGGCCGCTCCGATCCGGCGGCCTGGAGCGAGGAGCGCTACGCCGGCCTCGACGGCCATACGCAGGACGTACTGGAGATCTGCCGCGAACTGGACCTGGGTCCGGTGGTCTTCGTGGGGCACTCCGTGAGCGCCATGATGGGCGTCCTGGCCGCCGCGCGGGAACCCGAGCGCTTCGCCGGCCTGGTGCTGCTCACCCCGTCGCCGTGCTACATCGACGATCCCGCCACCGGCTACCGGGGAGGGTTCAGCGCCGAGGACATCGACGAGCTGCTCCACTCGCTGGAATCGAACTATCTGGGCTGGTCGGCGTCGATGGCCCCGGTGATCATGGGCAACCCGCAGCGGCCTGAACTGGGGCAGGAGCTGACCAACAGCTTCTGCCGCACCGATCCGGAGATGGCCCGCGTCTTCGCACGGGCCACCTTCCTGTCCGACAACCGCGCCGACCTCGACGCGGTCACGGTCCCCACCCTGATCGCCCAGTGCTCCCTCGACGCGATCGCCCCGCCGGAGGTGGGAGCCTTCGTCCACGCCCGGATCAAGGGCAGCGAACTGGTCACCCTGGAGGCGACCGGTCACTGCCCGCAACTGAGCGCGCCCGAGGCGACCGGCGCGGCGATCGCCTCGTTCGCCGCAGGAGTTACCCGGTGATGTGTGTGACCGACGACCGACACGACCACCGAGCGGCAGGTCCCGCCGACGAGCAGGCGCCGTTCGCCGCGCTGCTGGAGGACAGCGCCGCGGACCTGTACGAGAACGCGCCCTGCGGCTATCTGTCCACGCTGCTGGACGGACAGATCGCCAAGGTCAACAAGACACTCCTGGACTGGCTCGGCTACCGCCGGGAGGACCTGGTCGGGCGAAGGCGGTTCTCCGACCTGCTCACCGTGGGCGGCAAGCTCTACCACGAAACCCATTTCGCGCCGCTGCTCTCCTTGCAGGGCGGGGTCGGCGGCATCGCGCTGGAGCTCAGGGCCGCCGACGGCAGCCGCCTGCCGGTCCTGGTCACCTCCACCGTCAAGACCGGCGACGACGGGCAGCCGCTGCTGATCCGCACCACCGTCACCGACGCCCGCGACCGGCGCGCCTACGAGACGGAACTGCTGCGCGCCCGGCAGGAGGCCGACCGCGAACGCGACCGGCTCAAGGTCCTCACGGCCACGCTGCAACGCACCCTGCTGCCCCCGGCCCTGGACGACGTACCCGGACTGGACGTCGCCGCCCACTACCACATCGCCTCGGCCGACGAGGTCGGCGGCGACTTCTACGACCTGTTCCCCCTCGCCCACGGCACCTGGGGCCTGTTCCTCGGCGATGTGTGCGGCAAGGGCGCCGCCGCGGCCGCCGTCACCTCCCTGGCCCGCTACACCCTGCGCGCCGCCGCCGTCTACGATCCCGACCCCGCCGCCGTCCTCGGCAACCTCAACACCGTCCTGAACCAGAAGCACCACGGCACCGACCCCCGCTTCTGCACCGTGATCTTCGGCCTGCTCACCCCGGACGGCGACGAGGGTGCCTTCCAGATCACCCTGGCGAGCGGAGGCCACCCCCCGGCCGTCCTGATGCGCGCCGACGGAAGCGCCGACCACCTGCACACGCCCGGCGGCCAGCTCATCGGCGTCCTGCCCCACGCCCACATCGCCACCACCACCGTCCGCCTGGACCCGGGCGACACCCTGCTGCTCTACACCGACGGCCTCACCGAGGCCCACACCGACCGGTCCGGCGGCCGCTACGGCGACGAAGCGCTGCTGGACTTCGCACGCTCGCTGGCCCCCGCCACCGCCTCGGACACGATCCGGGCCCTGAGCGACCTGCTCGACGACCTCGGCACCGGCCTGGACGACGACACCGCCGTCCTGGCCGTCCATGTGCCCCGACCCCCCGGTGAAGAGCAGCAGTGACCCCCCTGACGCTGAGTATCCGCACCGCCCCCGGCGGCCCTGTCATCGACATCGCAGGCGACCTCGACCACGACAGCGCCCCCCGGGTCCGCGACGCTCTGGCGGACCTGGACCTGCGTCCGGGGCAGCAGCTCGTCGTCGGCCTGGGCGCTCTCACCTTCTGCGACTCCAGCGGCATCACCGTCCTGATCGCCGCCCGCAACCACGCCCTGGAGGCGGGCGCGGACATCGCCCTGGCCGCCGTCCCCGAACGCGTCCGGCGGATCTTCCGCATCGTCGGCCTGGAACAGGTCTTCACCACCCACCCCACCGTCCAGGAGGCGACAGCCGCCTGGACGCCACCCGCCTGACCGGCCTCCCTCCGCCGCCGACCCGAAGCCGCGTCAGATACGGCTACAGGGAAGGGAGTTGGAGCCGATGGCCGTCATCTTCAAGCACGCGCGGACGTCAAGGTGACTGCACGGCACCGGCAACTGAACGGATCTACCGGTCCGGCTCCCGTGCCGCGCTGAACCGGTCCGGCTCCCGTGCCGCGCTGGTCGGTGTCCCCGCATACGAGGACCCGGCCTTCCCGTCCGTGCCCGCCGCGGCGAACAGCCTGTGTGATGGTGGTGGGGGAGAGACCTCGCGGCAGCGGATCTCCTGAGACGGGCCGCCCGAAGTCACGCCGTCGAGGCGCCCGACGCCGTTCGATGTCAGTGGCTGCCCCTACGCTGCGTGGCGATCACCGAAGAGCGACGGAGAGGCTGCCGTGACCACCGAGGACAGGACCATGAAGCGCATCGAGGCCGCCATCGCGTCGCAGCACGCGGGCGATGCCGACGCTGCCCGGCGGCGGTTCACCGAGATCTGGGAGGAGATCGCCCCGGACGGCGACCCGTTCCACCGCTGCGTCCTCGCCCACTACATGGCCGACCTCCAGCAGGACCCGCGGGACGAACTGGACTGGGACCTGCGGGCCTTGGACGCCGCCGCCTCGGTGACCGACGACCGGGCCAGGCGGCACGACTCGTCCCTGGCCATCCGCGGGTTCTACCCGTCCCTGCACCTCAACCTCGCCGCGGACTTCCACCGACTCGGGGACGTCCCGCAGGCCCGCACGCACCTGACCCAGGCCCGGGAGCACCTCGACGCGCTCCACGACGACGGCTACGGCCAGGGCATCCGGTCGGCCGTACAGCGGCTCGCCGACCGGCTCGCCGAGGAGGAGCCCACCGCGCCGACGAGCGCCGAGCGGTGAACTCCAGGGACGGCCGTGCGGGTCATTCGCCCTGGCCCGCGCTGCCGATCGGGCCGACCGTGATGGGGTCGCCGCCGCTCTCGGTGACGGCCAGGGAGGGGGCGCCCGGCCAGGCGAGGGCGACCGTCCTGGTCTCGTCCGGCGGGGTCACCAGCAGCCCCAGGATGCGGACGCCGGTGCCGCCCGTCTTGTTGGCCGGGTAGTGGATGCCGAAGTACGTCGACTTGCCGGCCTTGAGGACGGACGTACCGGCCTTCTCACCGGAGCGCTTGGCCGACACGGGATCGTAGTTGGTCTTCAGGTCGACCCCCGCGTACCCGGAGAGCGTGCAGTCCCGCCCGCTGCGGTTCTTGAACTGCACCGCCACGGTGAGGTCGGGGTCGCCGCCGACCGTGGCGTCCGACGCCGTGATCGTCAGATCGCTGGTACGGCACTTGCTCAGCCCACCGGCCGCACCCGACCCGCTGGACCCACCGGTGCCGCCGGTGCCGCCGGTGCTGCCGCTCTGGCCGGACCCGGTCCCCGAGGCGGCGTTCTGCCCGCCGGAGGTCTTCCCGGAGGAACTGCTCCCGCCGGAGCCGCTGCCGGAGGACTCCTGGGTGCCGCCATCCGCGGACGGCACGGTGGCCGCGGACGACGGGGCGCTCTGCCCCGTACCGCCGTCGTCGTCGCTCTGGCAGGCCGTGAGCGAGAGACTCGCGGCGACGACCAGGGCCGCGTAGGTGACCTTGGTTGCCTTGTGCACACGCATCGTTTCTTCCTCAGCATCGGTGGGAGACGGCACGAGCGGCCGTCCCCGGCCACTCTGCCCCATGGGACAGCCCGGACCCGCCGCCCCGTTCCCCCGGATCGCCGCCTAGTACATTCCTGTTACACGCACAGTCGGCTCATGGCGCGGCCCGGTGACGCACAGACATCTCCCCTGGTCCCACTGGCCGTTCGTCGTGTTGACCGGTATGGATCTGGGCGCCCGCGGACACAGCAGGCGAGCCGGAGCGCCCTGAGCCCGCCCACAGGCGCTGTCGGTGCGCCCGTCTAGATTCACCGCATGACCGAGCCTTCCTACCTCGCCGCGGTCCGGGAGTCCTACGACACCGTGGCCGACGACTACGCCGCTCTCGTCAGGAGCCCGTCCGAACTGGACCCGCTGTCCCGCTCGTTGCTGACCGCCTTCGCCGAACTGGTGCGGACGGCTGACCGGGGACCGGTCGCGGACCTGGGGTGCGGACCCGGGAGAGTGACGGCCCACATGGCCGGCCTCGGGGTGTCCGCGTTCGGTGTCGACGTGTCCCCGAAGATGGTCGAACTGGCCCGACGCGCCTATCCGGACCTGCGTTTCTCCGTGGGCTCCATGACCGCGCTGGAGATCGGGGACGACACGCTCGGCGGCGTCCTGGCGTACTACTCCACCCATCACACACCTCCGGAGCTGCTGCCGGTCGTGTTCGCCGAGTTCCACCGCACCCTGGCACCCGGCGGCCATCTCCTCCTCGCCGGCCATGTCGGCACCGGCGAGCACCGCCGCCCGGCACACGGCTACGGCGGCCACCCCGTGGCCTACGTGTCGTACCGGCTCCCCCCGCACCAGCTCGCCGAACTGCTGCACCAGGTCGGATTCACCGTCACCGCTCAGCTGGTGCAGGAGCCCGACGAGAAACGGAACTGGAAGTTCGCCAGCTTCCTGGCTCGCAAACCGACTGACGAGGAGGCCGCCTGACGCCCCGGCCCCGCCCGTCGGACCTGCCTGTCGGACCTGCCCGTCGGGCCCGCCCCGTCCCGCCAACGCGATAGACCCGACTACGGTCCGTTGGGAAAGTGCTGGTCGCAGCCGCTCGTTGAGGACTGCGACCAGCACGGTCGCCTCGTAGCGGACCGCGAGCGTGCGGGTGGGCCCGGCAGACCGTGGAGCCGATGTCCACGTCCCAGATGGTCAGGCCGACCCGACTGGCCTACGCGGTTGTGGCGATGCCGCCGTCGACGGGGATCACGGCGCCTGTCAGGTATGCGCCTGCCCGGCTGGTGAGGAACACGGCGACACCCGCCATGTCGTCGTCGCGGCCGATCCGGCGTAGTGGGGCCGCCGCCGCGATCGCCTCGCCGAACTCATCGAGGGTCGCGGCCATCATCGTCGACGGGAACGGTCCCGGCGCCACGGCGTTCACGGTGACGTGCTGCGGTCCCAGTTCCTTGGCGAGCACTCTGGTGAGTTGATGCAGCGCGGCCTTGCTGCTGGAGTACGAGTAGTTGGGCCGCTGGGGGATGTGGATGGCGGCGATGCTGCCGATGTTGACGATCCGCGCGGGATCGTCGGCGGTGCCCGCCCTGCGCAGTGCGGGCAGCAGCTCTTGGACGAGCCAGAACGGCGACTTCAGGTTGATGTCGAGGACCGTGTCCCAGGCCGCGTCCGGGAACGTCGCCAGCGGCTCGTCCCACAGGGCGCCCGCGTTGTTGACGAGGATGTCGAGACGCTCCGAGCCGGCGGTGACGAGGTCCGACAGCCGCCGGCACTCGTCGTGGCGGGACAGGTCGGCGGGGACGGCCCGCACCTCACCGAATGCGGACAGTTGTTCCTGCGCCTGAGCGCACGCTTCCGCGTTGCGTGAGCTGATCACCACGCGGGCGCCCGCCTGGAGGAGACCTCGCGCGATCATCATGCCGATGCCTCGGGTGCCACCGGTGACGAGCGCGCGCTTTCCACGCAGGTCGAAGAGTGCCGCATGCGGGGTGAATTGGTTGTCTGCCACTTGCCGTCTTTCCAGTTGGTCGGGGGTGCTGGATGGTGCGTCGACGCGGTGGGTGTTCGGTTCAGCTGTTGCCACGCTATGGCCTTGATGTGCACTCCAAGCAAGCGGATCCCGAGGGGGACGGCCACCCGAGTCCGGCAAAGGCGACTACGGGCAGCGGCACGCGACCTAGCCCGACGCGACCCCGAGGAAGCGCAGGACCGCCAGTACGCGGCGGTGGTCGGCGTCCGCCCTGGGGAGGTCGAGCTTGGTGAAGATGCTGTTGATGTGCTTGGCGACGGCGCTCTCGCTCACCACCAGCTCGGCGGCGATGCCGGAGTTGGAGCGGCCGCCCGCCATGAGGGCGAGGACGTCGCGTTCGCGGGGGGTGAGACGGTCGAGCGGGTCGCTGTGACGGCGTACGAGGAGCTGGGCGACGACCTGCGGGTCGAGGGCGGTGCCGCCGGACGCGACCCGGCGCACGGCGTCGGCGAACTCGTCGACGTCGGCGACCCGTTGCTTCAGGAGGTAGCCGACGCCCGAGGTGTTGGCGGCGAGGAGATCGGCGGCGTACCGCTCCTCCACGTACTGCGACAGCAGCAGTACCGAGGTGTCCGGCCACTGGCGGCGGACGACGAGCGCGGCGCGTACCCCCTCGTCGGTGAAGCCGGGCGGCATGCGCACGTCGACCACCGCGATGTCGGGCCGGTGTTCCTCGACCGCCGTCAGCAGCGCCTCGGCGTCGTCGACCTCGGCGCACACCTCGAACCCGGCCATCTCCAGTACCTTCACCACCCCGATCCGCAGCAGGACGGAATCCTCGGCGATCACAGCGCGCACGGCAGCTCCACGGTGATGACGGTCGGGCCCCCGGCGGGGCTGTGGCAGGAGAACACGCCGTCGACGGACGCGACCCGCTTGGCGAGCCCCGCGAGTCCGGTGCCCGTGCGGTCCGTGGGTCCACCGGAGGCTGCGGGGCCCGACGGCACCGCACCTCCGATGCCGTCGTCCGTGACGACCACCCGCAGTGTCTCCCCGACCTGTGCCACGGTCACGTCCGCCCGGTCGGCGCGGGCGTGTTTGACCACGTTCGTCAGCGCCTCGGAGACCACGAAGTACGCGACCGCCTCGACGGTCGGCGCCGGGCGCCGCGCCAGGTCCACGGCCACCCGCACCGGGATCGGGGCGCGCCCGGCGATGCCCGACAGCGCGGCGTCGAGCCCCCGGTCCTCCAGGACGACCGGATGCAGGCCGCGCACCAGGCTGTTCAGCTCGGCGATCGCCTCCTTGGCCTCCCGGTGCGCGTCGTCGATCACCCGGCGGGCGTCCTCGGGCAGGTCGCGCAGGGTGGATCTGGCCAGGCCCAGGTTGACGGCGAGCGAGACGAGCCGCTGCTGCGCCCCGTCGTGCAGATCGCGCTCGATGCGCCGCCGTTCGGCGTCGGCCGCGTCGAGCACACCGGCCCGGCTCTCGGTCAGGTCCTCGACCCGGCGGGTCAGCTCCTCCGTACGGCTGCGGCCGAGCAGGATCTCGGCGGCCCAGGTCTGCGCCCGCACCAGGAGGCCGGTCAGCCGCGGCGCAGCGAACAGCAGGAGCACGCCCCCGGCGGTGACGTACCCCGCCTGCGTGGTGTACCCGGCGTGGGCGATCCGCCACCCCGGCGGCAGCGCCCAGATCCACACATAGACGGTGGCGGCCACCAGCCCGGCGGCCCAGACGGCGAGGACGGCGACGTCCAGGACGGCGAGCAGCGGACCGGCGAGGGTGTGGTGGCAGACCTGCCGCCAGAAGGCCCGTGCGGTCAGAGGGCGCAGCACGGAACGCACACCGCGCCGCGGTGCGCCGTGGGCGGGGCGCGGCAGTTCCTTGCCGGTCAGTGCCCGGTAGCGGCGCCGCTGGGCCGCGGTCAGCACGGGGGTCAGCGCGAGCGCGACCAGGACGGGCAGCGGGGTGGCGGCGGGCACCACGGCCACCACCGTCCCCACCAGCCAGACCCACAGCGGCACCGCCGCGACGTGGAGCGGCAGGCCGGCGGCGACGAGGGCGGTGCGGCGTCCCGCTCCGCGGAACGGCCGGCCGGGCACCTGCCGCAGCCAGGTCGTGAAGTACATGCGCCCCACGGTAGAGCCGCGGGCCACGGTCGGACCATCACGCCCGTGCCCGGCTCCGGGGTGCACTTTTCTCCACCCCGGATCGGAACCCTGCGTGACTGACCGAGGGCCGCCCCGCGTCGCAGGGTGGTGACCGTGCAGGGGACCACACGGCTGAGGGAGCGGAACATGCGTCGACCGAGGACTCACGAGACGGGCTCCGCGGCGGACACGACGACGGCCGGGGGCGTCCGGACGACGGAGCCGGTGTCCGAGGACGCGGAGATCATCTCCCTGTACGAGGCGGTCCGGACACCGGTGCCGCCCGCGCGGGGAGTACGGCGCGCCGGATGCCTCCTCGTGCTGTGCGGGCTCGTCCTGCTGCCCTGGCTGTACGTGCTCGCCACAGGGCTGCCCGACACCGCGACGGCCGCGCACTGGCCGGTCGCCTGGGTCGGTCTCGACGCGTTGCAGGCGGTCGGCCTGATCACCACCGGCCTGCTCGCCACCCGCCGCGACCGGCGGCACGCCCTCGCGGCGGCCGTGACGGCGACGCTGCTGGTGGTCGACGCCTGGTTCGACACCACGACGGCGGCCACGGGCGGCGACCTGGCCTCCGCCCTCGCGATGGCCCTGTGTGCCGAACTCCCGCTGGCCGTCCTCTGTGCCACGCTCGCGGCACGTGAACTGGGCCGGGGCGGCCCGCAGACTTCCTGACGCACACGCACACGCAGACATCCCCGAGCCAGGCACCGGAGGAATTCGCCCGCCGGGCCTCCTCGGTCCGCTCGGCGAGGTCGGTCGTATCGAGCCGGCTCGGTCAGGAGCGGACCTCGGCGGACGAGCCGCGCTGGTCCGCCGGGGAGACCGTGCCGAGCACTGTACGTGCGACATCTTCCAGCGGGCCGAGCAGCGGGTTCGGGTCGTCGGCGCGTGTGACGAGCACGACCTCGCAGGGATCGGTGTCGACGACGGGTACCAGGGCGATGTCCTCGCGCACCGCGGCGCGTCGGTCACCGGCAGGGAAGATCGCGACACAGTGGCCGGTGGCGACGAGCTCCAGCTTGTCCTCGAAGCTGTCGTCGATCGAGGGCGGAGGCGGCGCCGGGTGGCCGCCGACCGGCTGGGGAGTGCTCCAGACAACCGGAGTGCTGACGCAGGCCACCAGTTCCACGTCCGACAGGGCCCGCAGGCTGACCGCTCTTTCGTTCGCCAGAGGATGACTCGTCGATGCGACGAGCACCCGCGGTTCCTCGCGGAGCGTGGTCACCCGGAGTCCGTCCGTGGGAAACGGCAGGGGTCTGTACGCGACGAGGGCGTCGACCCGCCCCTCGGCGAGCGCGCGCGTGTCCCGCCAGTCGAGGTGCCGGGTGCGGACCTGGCCTCCAGGGTGCCGACGGCGCAGTTCCTGCACGCAGGCGGTGAGGACCAGTCCTTCGGCGCAGCCGACGGTGACGGTACGGGGCTGCACGGCGGCTCTGGCGGTACGAGCGGCGTGCTCGGCTTCCTGGAGCAGGATCCGGGCCCGGGGAAGGAATGCCCGGCCGGCGTCGGTGAGGCTGCTGCCCTGCGGCGAGCGGTCGAGAAGCCGGACACCGAGCTGAGCTTCCAGCCGCTGGATCTGGCGGCTCAGCGACGGCTGCGCCAGGTGCAGACTGGTGGCGGCCCGGCCGAAGTTGCCGTACTCCGCCACGACCGTGAAGTAGCGCACGAGCCGCAGATCGACGTCCATCTGCCCAGCGTACGTCGCGCGCTGTCATGCGCTCATGCGCTCATGCGCTCATGCGCTCATGCGCTCATGCGCCAGGCGTATGACGGCATACGGAACAGGTCTTGGACAAGGTGTGCCGATGGCCATTTGGCTTGAGGGCATGACCACTTATGACGGCAAGAAGATCGTGATCACGGGCGGCAGCAGCGGTATCGGCCTGGCTGCCGCCCGGCTGTTCGCGGGCGGTGGGGCGCATGTACTGATCACCGGCCGCACCCGGTCCACCCTGGACACCGCCCTGGAGCGACTGGGGGACAAGGCGATCGCCGTCCGCAGCGACGCAGCGTCCCTGAAGGAGATCGAGGCGCTGGCCGACACGGTTCAGGAGCGGTTCGGCGCGGTGGACGCGCTGTTCGTCAACGCCGGTGTCACCGCGTCCGCGCCGCTCGACTCGACGACGGAAGAAATGTACGACGAACTGTTCGACATCAACACCAAGGGCCCGTACTTCACCGTGCAGGCGCTGGCGCCGCTGATGCGCGAGGGAAGCGGCGTCGTCCTCACCACATCGGTGGTGAACGTCCTCGGCCTCGACGCGCTCAGTGTCTACTCGGCGAGCAAAGCGGCCCTGCGGTCGATGACGCGCACTCTGGCCCGCGAGCTGCTGCCGCGCAAGGTGCGTGTCAATGCCGTGAGCCCCGGCCCGACCGACACGGGCATCCTGGACCGCTCCGTCCCCGCCGATGTCGTCGAGACGGTGAAGGACACCTACCGGAGCACCATCCCGATGCAACGGCTGGGGACGTCCGAGGAAGTGGCCGCCGCGGTGGCCTACTTGGCGTTCGGCGCGACCTTCTCGACGGGAACGGAGTTCCCTGTCGACGGAGGGGCCTCGCAGCTCTAGACCTGTCACCGGACAGCGGCCCACTGGAGAGGGGAGGGTGTCCGTCCGGGGCCCGGCTCTCGACCAGCGGACGGGCCCACGCGTGGAGCGAGATGCTGGGGCGACCGGTGCCTCCGGGGGGACAGGCGCGGTAGCCTCTTGCCATGTCTGAGGCACCGGTGGCGCATTTCTACGACGAACTGGCCGACACCTACCACCTGGTCTACTCGGACTGGGACGCGAGCATGCGTCGGCAGGGGGACGCTCTCGACGCCCTTGTCGGCCGAGAGCGCGCCGAGGTGCTCGACTGTTCCTGCGGCATCGGCACGCAGGCCATCGGCCTGGCGCTGCGCGGACACCGCGTCACCGGGACCGATCTCAGCCCTCGCGCCGCCGCCCGCGCCGGTCGTGAGGCGGCCCGCCGGGGCCTCTGCCTGCGCACGGCAGCCGCGGACATGAGACATCTCCCGTTTCCCGATGGCCGGTTCGACGTCGTCGTCTGCGCCGACAACTCGCTGCCCCACCTGCTGACGGAGCAGGATGTGCACACCGCCCTGGCGTCGATGCGCCGCGTACTGCGCCCCGACGGCCTGCTGCTGGTCAGCACACGCCCCTACGACGACTTGCTGCGCGACCACCCCGTTTCGACACCTCCGCAAGTCCACCGGACCGACGACGACAGCGAGGGCGACGGCGACGACGGCGGCGAACGGGCCGTCACCTTCCAACTGTGGCACTGGCACGCCGACGGTGAGCACTACGACTTGGAACACTTCCAACTCCTGCCGACAGGCGGAGAAGGCGGAGAATGGCACGTCCAGGTCCGCCGGACGACCTACTGGGCGCTCAGCCGGGACCGGCTGGCCGGTCTCGCGGCCGAGGCCGGATTCATCGACGTCCGGTGGCGGATGCCGCAGGAGACAGGCTTCTTCCAGCCGCTGCTCGTGGCCCGCGCCGACAAGTAGACGACCATGGAAGACACCCGGGAAGGCCGTCCGGGACGGAACGGACCCCGCTGCTCACGATTCGTTCCGCCCTGATGGTTGCGGTTCGTCGGGGTACACGGCCCGGCATGGCACCGAAGACCGAACGTATCCAGTTCCTGCGGGCCGTGCGGCAGTTGCACCGCGTCCGCTCCTTCTACGCGTCAGGCGCCCTGCTGTGGGCGGCGGCCTTGGCCTGGACGGGCTGGCAGACGCCCGGGAGCCGGCAGATGTGGGTGTGCGCCCTCCTCCTGGCCGTCTTCACCGGACTCCTTGTCACCGCGGGCCTGTCCCTGCGGCGTCTGCCCGTTCCCGCGACAGGCCGGCCCGCGCATCACGCCGCCCCGCGCAGGGCGGCGAGCACCCGCCAGGCACCCGCCTGAGGGGCCGCGGATTCGGAGGCGCCGTCCGCGTCTGCGAGGGCGATGACCGGGCATACGGGGTTCACTACTTTCGAGAGGGGCTCATCATGCTCGGCATCGTCGCGGCAGTACTGTTCTTCATCGCGTTCCTCATCAACGCGGCCGACATCAGCACCAATCAGACGTTCTCGTCGGTCAACGTCATGCTCCTCGGCCTGACCGCCCTGGCCCTGCACGTCGCGGGAATCGGCAGCACCTGGTCGCGCAGACGCTGACCAGGTGCCCAGGCTCCGGGCAGGCGTCCGGGTACGGGACGAGACTCGGTCAGAACACCGAGAGGCCGGTGAGCGTGGTGAAGCGGTCGAGGGCCGCCACCCCGGCCACCGAGTTGCCGCGCTCGTCCAGTCCCGGGCTCCACACGCACAACGTGCACCGGCCGGGTACGACGGCGATGATCCCGCCGCCGACGCCGCTCTTGCCCGGAAGCCCGACCCGGTACGCGAAGTCGCCGGCCGCGTCGTAGGTGCCGCAGGTCAGCATGACCGCGTTGATCTGTTTGGCCTGGCTGCGGCTGAGCAGCCGGGAGCCGTCGGCGCGGATGCCGTGCCGGGCGAGGAAGCCGCTGGCCAGGGCGAGGTCGGCGCAGGAGGTGGCGACGGAGCACTGCCGGAAGTACTGGTCGAGCAGGACCGGGACGTCGTTGTCGATGTTGCCGTAGGACGCCATGAAGTGGGCGAGGGCGGCGTTGCGGGCGCCGTGCGCGGTTTCGGAGGCGGCGACCTCCTGGTCGAAGTCCAGGGCGGGGTTGCCGCTCTCGGCGCGCAGGAAGGCCAGCAGCTCCCCGGCGGCGTCGCCGGTACGGGTCTGGAGCCGGTCCGTGACGACGAGTGCGCCCGCGTTGATGAAGGGATTTCGCGGGATACCGTTCTCATATTCCAGTTGGACCAGGGAATTGAACGGATTTCCCGAGGGCTCGCGGCCGACGTGCTCCCAGAGTTCGTCACCCTCGCGGGCCAGATCGAGGGCGAGGGTGAACACTTTGGTGACGGACTGGGCCGAGAAAGGCTGTCGCCATTCCCCCACGCCGTACACCGTGCCGTCCAGTTCGGCGACGGCCATGCCGAAGCTGCGCGGATCACAGGCGGCGAGGGCCGGGATGTAGTCGGCGGGGCGCCCGCTCCCGGGGGTGTGGCTGATCTCCTCGGCTATGCGTTCCAGGATCGGCAGGAAGGTGCCGGACGGCGTCGATGTCATGATCACCATTGTGCCCCCGGGTCGGTCCCGAGGACACTCATACGGAATTCTCGCCGGTACCCATGAAGGACAGCCTCGCACAGACAAGGAGCGTGCGAAGAAAAAAGAGGCGTGCGAGGAATATGCGGCAGGGTGCGGGGCACAAGGCGTCTCAGGAGGTTGATATCCATGGTTCCGCTTTTGCTTGTACTGCTTCTTGCGCTCATTCTTTTCGGCGCCGGTTTCGCCCTGGAGATTCTGTGGTGGGTGGCCGTGATCGTGCTGGTGGTGTGGCTGCTCGGGTTCGTCATGCGCTCCACGAACGCGGGCGGCGGCCGCGGCCGCTGGTACCGATGGTGACCTGACACCGTACGCAGCACCCGTCCACCGCCCCGCGGGGCCCGGCCGTCCACACGGCCGGGCCCCGCAGGCATGTCCGCGGTGTGCCGACCCGGCCAGGAACCAGAGCGGGCGAACGCGTCCGGAACGGGATCCTGGGTAGGCGCGCCGCAGTCGGGGGCGGGACGGACCCGCGCGCCAGGAACCCGCGCAACCTCCGGTCACGTACCCGCCCCCGACCCGCGCGCCCCCCGGTGACCACCGGGACAGCCGCACGGGGGCAGGTGCCGGTGTGACCGGCGGTCTCTGCCGACGTCTCCTCGGCCGACCGTTACTCTGCCTGGGTGAACGGTGCGGATGAGGTGCGGGGGCTTCCGGAGTGGCGGGTGCTCGTCGTCGGGGGCGCTTCGGGGATGGGGAAGACCGGTGTCGGCCGGGCTGTGGCGCGGCGGTACGGCGTCCCCGTCGTGGAGGTCGACGACATCGTGGAGGCCCTTCTCGCGGTGACCCTGCCCGAGCATCTGCCGGAGGTCCATTTCTGGCGCACCCACCCCGAGGCCGCCCGTCAGGCGCCCGAGTCGGTGGTCGAGCGGCAGATCGCGATCGCCGGGGCACTGGCGCCCGCGGTCGAGGCGGTGGTGGCCAACCACGTGGACACCGACACGCCGGTGATCGTGGAAGGTGACTACGTGCTCCCCGGGCTTGCGAGGCCCGGAGGTCTGGTGCGTGCCGTCTTTCTGCACGAGGACGACGAGGCGCAGGTGACGGCCAACTACCTGCGCCGGGAGCCGGAGGCCGGGCCTCAGGGGCCGCGCGCACGCGTCAGCGTGCTGTACGGCAGGTGGCTCGCCGCACAGGCGCGGGCCGCCGGAGTCCCGGTGCTCGCCCCGCGCCCGTGGACGGACCTCGCCGACCGTGTCGTCGAGGCGGTCCGGGCCCCGGCGGCGGACAGTTCCGCCCCGGCCCCCACCGGTGGGTGCCCCTGACCGGTCGGCAGAGCGAGCCGACATCGGCTCTGGATGCGGAAGGTGGTGGTCGCCTCCAGCGGTGCCCGGCCGGTCGTGACCCGGTTCACCGGCGCGTTCTCGTCGGCGTAGAAGCCGAGCAGGCCCTGCGGGCAACCGGCCACGCCGCGCGCATCGGCCCCCAGCGCGCCGACGGCCTCCCGGCACTCCCGCACAGCCGCACTCCCGCACAGCCGCGTCTCCCGTGCTGCCCGGCTCGCTCATGCCCGCCCCATGCCTATCCGCCGCCAGAAGGGTTACCCGCCCGGTGGCCGCCCGAACAGGCCGGTCGTGCGGAAGGACGGACGCCACCATGACGACTGACGGCAAACTGCCCGCGCCCGAAACGGGGCTCATCCTGACCCACTTTCTGACCGTTCGCGACGCGGCGGTCTCGCGGCGTTTCTACGCCGAGATCCTCGGCGGCGAGGTCGTGCTGGAGGAGAATCCGGCCATCGTGAAGGTCGCCAACAGCTGGATCATCATGAACCCGGGCGGTGGGCCGACTCCCGACAAGCCCGGCGTCACCCTGGAGCCGCCGGGCGCTGGGGACACCGTCTCCAGCTTCCTGAACGTGCGCGTGGCGGACATCGCCGCCTTCTACGCCGACGCCACGGCCAAGGGCGCGCGGTTCCTCACCGAGCCTCTCGACCGGAAGGCCGAGCTGCGCTGCTACCTGCGGGACCCGGACGGCTACCTCATCGAGGTCGGCCAGGCCACCGGCATGCTGACCGGCATATTCGCCGACCCGCCCGCGGGGACCACGCGCTAGCCAGCGCCCCCCGGCACGGCGTCAGTCCTGACGGGCCAACGCCCCCATCAGCGCGTCCAGCAGGCCGGGCGCCGCCTGCTGCAAGGCGTCACGTCGCAGGCGGTGGCCGCGGGAGGGGCCGACCATGACCGGATGAAGCACGCCCGCTTCCACGAGGATCTTGAAGTGGTGGGTCGCGGTGGACTTGTTCAGGTTCTCGTAGAGGCTCGAACAGGGGGCTTCGCCGACAGGGTCCGCCGCCAGCCGGCGAACCATCTCCAGGCGCACGGGGTCGGCGAGCGCGCGCAGCAGCTTCTGGACCGCGGCAACGGGCGGCAACTGGGCGGAAGGGATCTCCCAAGGGCCAGGCGACCTCAGCCATCCCCTCACCGCTCTACTCCCTGTACGCCGGGAAATGGGACTACCCTCCCGTTCTCACCACCGTCATCTTCGCCGCGTACGGAGCGGTGGCGCTCGTCGCGATCCTCCTGTCCGGCGCCCTGTCCGACCGGTACGGCCGCCGGCCGGTGCTCATCGGCTCCGTCGTGCTGCTGCTCGCCGGGCTCGCCGTCTTCGTCTTCGCCGCGGGGCCCGGGTATCTCGTCGTGGCCCGGATGCTCAACGGCCTGGGGACCGGCGCGATCGTCGTCGTGGGCGGAGCGGCCCTGCTGGACGTGAGTCCCGAGCGAGCGGCCCGGAGCGGGACGCTCACCGCCATCGCGTTCGACATCGGGATCGCCGTCGCCGTGCTCGGCACCGCGGCCCTCGCCCAGAGCGGCCTCCAACCCCCTGCTCCTGCCCTACCTCGCCGACGGACTGATCGGCCTCGTCCTGCTCGTCCTCCTGCTGGTGATGCGCGAACCGCACACCTCGCCCGGTACCGCACCCCTGGGCATCCCGCGCCCGCAGGTGCCCCAGGAGATCCGGGGCTGCTTCGTCTTCGCCGTGCTCGGCGCGGGCGCCGCCTGGGCCGTACTCGGGGTGTGCTTCTCGCGTGCTTCTCGCTGGAGCCCTCCATCGCCGCCCACGCCGCGCACGTGGACGGGCCGCTCTTCGGCGGTGTCGTCGTCGCGGCCGTGACCCTCGCCGCCGCCGCGACACAGATCGCCGGTGCGCGCTACCGGGCTTGCCGTGTTCATGCTGGCCGGTGCGGTCAGCTTCGCGACCGGCAACGCCGTCGCCATCATCGTCACCGTCGCCCTCCAGGGCGGCGCCTACGGGCTCGCCTTCGGCGGCTCGCTGCGCCATCTGACCGCCCATGTCCCCGCCGAACGGCGCGGGGCCGTCATGTCGATGTTCTACCTGCTCGCCTACGGCGCGCTCATCACCAAGTCCCGGGCCGATCCCCGGGACTTGGAGCTGAACGGGCCGTCCCCGGCAAGGGTCTCAGTCGCCCCGGGTGCCCGGCTCGCCGTCGGCATCGAGCGCATCGAGGCCATCGAGCGCGTCGAGCACCGCGTCGCCGTTCGCCCTCGCCCACTCGGTCAGCATGTGGATCGGCTCGATCAGCGTCGCCCCGAGCGAGGTGAGTTCGTACTCGACGCGGGGCGGCGCCTCGGCGTAGGCGTGGCGGCGGACGAGTCCGTGCGCCCCGAGCCGTCGGAGCGTCTGGGTGAGCATCTTGCGGGAGATGCCGCCGATCAGCTCGATCAGCTCCCCGTGGCGCACCGGGCCCCTGCTGAGGGCGTAGAGCACGACCACCGTCCACTTGTCGGCGATCAGATCGACCGCCAGACGCGCCGGGCAGTCGGCGAGAAAGGGATCACCGGGACGGAAATCGCAACCGCTCATGCGCCAAACGTACCCGCGCCGCAGGCACCTGCTGGTTCCTGTCGGATTCATAGCCTGGATTCTCCTTCCCCCTTCGAAGCCAGGAGAGTCATGCGAGTCGTCACCCAGCAGGAGTTCGGCGGTCCCGAGGTGCTCACCGTCGTGGACGCGCCCGAACCGCAGCCCCTTCCGACCGAGGTCCTCGTCCGTGTCGAGGCGATCGGGCTGAACCCGCTGGAGGCGCGCCTGCGCGCCGGTGAGTTCCCGCTGCTCGGCCGCCCGCCGTTCGTCCTGGGCTGGGACCTCAGCGGCGTGGTCGTGGAGGCGCGGACGTGGCGGTTCAGGCCCGGCGACGAGGTGTTCGGGATGCCGCTGTTCCCGCGGGCGGCAGGGGCGTACGCCGAGCTGGTGCCGGCCCCGGCGTTGCACCTGACCCGCAAGCCGGAGTCGCTCTCGCACGTCGAGGCGGCGGCGCTGCCGGTTGTCGGGCTGACGGCGTGGCAGGGCCTTGTCGATCTCGGCGGCGTGCGCGGGGGCGACCGCGTCCTGGTCCACGGCGGTGGGGGCGGGGTCGGCCATGTCGCGGTCCAGATCGCGAAGGCGCTCGGCGCGCATGTCATCGCGACCGCCGGAGGGAGCAAGCGGGAGTTCGTCGAGGGGATCGGCGCCGACGAGGTGATCGACTACACGGCGGTCGACTTCACCGAGGCGGTCCGCGATGTCGACGTCGTGCTCGACACGATCGGCGGTGACACCGTCGAACGGTCACTCGGCGTGCTCCGGCCGGGCGGTCACCTGGTGACGGCGGTCGCCGAGGAGGACACGGCGCTCATCGCCAGGTACGAGGCGGCCGGTCTGCGCTTCAGCGGGATCGGGGTCGACCCCGACCCGGTCGCCCTGCGAGGTCTCGTCGATCTCGTCGAACAGGGCAGACTCCGGGTCCATGTGCAGGAGACGTTCCCGTTCGAGCGCGTCGTCGACGCGCACCGGCTGCTCGACGGCGGTCACCTCCAGGGCAAGCTCGTCCTGACCGTCTGATCCGGTCGCGGGGCCCCGCGTGAGGGGGCCCTGGCTCCCGTACGGTCTCCGGCCGTGCGCCCGTTCGGGCCCGAATGGCGGGCTCCGGGCGGTCACTCCCAGCGGATGCCGAAGACACCGGGGCCCGCCCGCGAACCGATCACGTGGACGCAGCCGTCGGTGGGGTGCAGGACGCGGCGGGCGTCCCGCCCTGATGCGATCGAACTGCTGAAGGCGTAGCAAGTGGCGGGCAGCGCGGCCGGGTGGAAGTGCACCTCCAGCGCGTACTCCCCAGCGGGTGCCTGCTGGCGGAAGGTGAACTCCCTTGCCGGTGGGCGGGGTTCGGCATGGGTCAGGGTGGCCTCGAAGATGGCGGTGTCGCCGCGCCGCAGCGGCCGGCTGAACAGCACCTCGGCGACAAGCATGCCGGTGTGCGGGTTCTCGACGACGGCGCCCCGGCGGCACGGCGGCCGCAGGTCCAGGGACGGTACCGAGCCGGGGGTGTCCGGCAGATGGGCGAGGACCGTGCGGTCCGGTCCGTCCTGTTCGGCCCGTACCACCTGGCGCATCCACACGCGGTGTTCGCGTCCGTGCGCGTCGATCTCCAGCCGCATATGGCGGTTGAGGCAGCGCAGCGAGGAGATCCAGCGGGAGTCGACGCTGCGGTACGCGTCGCTCACGTCGCGCCGCCGGGGTTCCGGCCAGAGCGCGGTGAGACCGGGTGCGTCGGCGGCCAGACGCAGCCACCGGCTCCGGGGGCGGGAAGGGCCGAGCAGTGAGCTGAGGGCGCCCGGCGGCACATCCAGCACGCGTTCGAGCGAGGCGAGCGCGGCCAGCGCGGCGGTCTGTGACGGCTGGTGGCGGCCGGAGCGCCAGCAACTGAGGGTGGCCGTGGACACCGGCGTGCCCAAGCCGTGGAGCCGGTGCCGGATGCGGTCGAGGGTCAGACCACTGGCGTCCATCGCGGCCCGCAGGGCGTCGGGGAAGGGGCCGGTGCGCAGCAGTCTCGCCAGCGGCTCCTCGGGAGGGGGAGCGGCATCGTCGTGCATCGTCGGGTCAACCTCCTGCGGACGTCGGGCCGGTGTCCCGGCTGCGCAGTCGGACGATCCACCGGCCCCGGTCCTGGCCCCGGGAGCGTGGTCCCGCGTGGACCCCAGCGAAGTGGGGGGCTCACGTCAAGTCAACGCGAAGCAGGTAAGAGTTGCGGTCGAGAAGCGGGCAACCGGGTTCATTGATCCCATTCTGATCAACTCCTAACAGTTAACGGCGGGATGACCTTGCCGCGTCCGGGCCGGGTGGCGCAGGCTTCCGGATGCCGGTCGAACAGGCAGCCGAGTGACGGAAGTCCAGGCCACCAGGTCCTTCCCTCTTCCCCCACCCGTCTCGCGTTCACCGGCGTGTGCCCGGTCTCCACCGTCCGGTGGCCCTGGCACGTCCCCCCACTACCGCGTCCCAAGGAGTCGGAACGATGCGTTTCCGCAGAGTCGCCGGTGTCGCCACCGTGACCGCCGCCGCCCTGTCCTGCCTGTGCACCAGCGCGTTCGCGAACACCGCGAACACCGCCGCACAACCTGCCCCTCGCGCCGCCCACCACCTGACGCACGGTCTGGGCCTGAACCTGAAGGAACTACAGGGCAAGCACCCGAACGCGAAGCTCAGCCGTCACGGCGCGCAGCCGGTCTTCGAGCGGTCCGGTGCCGCGCCGGCCAGCGCCGACCTGAGCAAGTACGCGCTCTCGCCGGGCGACCAGGGCAAGGTCGGCTCCTGCGTCGCCTGGGCCACCGGGTACTCGGCGTACGGCGTCCTCATGAACGAACAGGGCATCGGCGGCTCGCCCATGGCTCCGATGTACATCTACTCGCAGATCGCCAGGGGCGACGACGAGGGCACCACCGCGAGCGTCGCCCTGCCCATGGAGCGGGACCAGGGCATCGACACCCAGTCCGACTACTGGCAGGGCACCGAGGACTACACGACCCAGCCGGACGACAACGAGCGCGCCAACGCGGCCGGGTACCGGCTGTCGGGCTTCGACGAACTGCCCACCAGCGGTACGTCGGCCAAGTCCGCCATCGAGAACGCCATCTCCCAGGGCGAGCCCGTGGCGATCGGCTTCACGGTGCACCAGAGCTTCGAGGACCTCGACTCCCGGACCGCCTCGGACTACAGCTACCTGCCCGGCGATTCCTCCAGCGACCCGGTCCTCGGCGGGCACGAGGTCACCATAGTCGGGTACAACTCCCAGGGCGTGAAGGTCGAGAACAGCTGGGGCTCCGGCTGGGGCGACGGCGGCTTCTTCACCGTGCCGTGGACGTTCTTCAGCACCGGCGACGTCGATGAGATCCACGCGGTCGGCAGGCTCGCCACCAGCTGACCTCCCCCGCACACGGACGGAGCGCGGGCCGGGGCGGTCCCCGGTCCGCGCTCCGTCCCGAAGGCGCTCATGGTCATCCGGTGCTGTCATCCGGTGCTGTCATCCGGTGCTCGGACTCGATGGCGGAGCAGCACCCGGTTCAGCCCCGAGGCCGTCCCCGAGGCCGTCCCCGAGACGGTCCGCGAGGCGGAGCAGATCCGCCAGGCGCAGCACCCGTCCGTCGAAGCCGGGGAGGGGCACATGGAGCGGCTGGGTCCAGCGGGCGGGGATCGCGTCCAGCCCGTAGTACGCCCCCGCGAGACCTCCGGTCACCGCGGCGACGGTGTCCGTGTCGCCGCCGAGGTCGATCGCCGCGCGGATCGCCTCCTCGAAGCCGGTGGTGGTGCGCAGGGCCCAGACGGCCGAGCCCAGACAGGGCCAGACGGCGCCGTTGAACTCGGTCGCCTGACCGGGGTGCCAGCCGGGCGCGAGGACGGTGGCGTAGCGGTCGCGGTGGCCGGGGTGGACCAGGGCCAGGGTGTCCGGGAGCGCGGCGAGGGGGTCGGTGTCCTCGAACGTGACACGGACGAGCTCGTGGAAGATCGCGGTGCCCTCCCACGCCGCGCGGTCGCCGTGGGTGAGGGCGGCGATGCGGCGGGCCGCGTCCATGGTGGCTTCCTGGCCGGCGGGTGCGAAGCGCACCGCGGAGGTGGATGCCCGCATCAGGGAGCCGTTCCCCGCCGCTCGTCGGTTGACCTGGAAATGAAGCGCGGCGGCGAGGTCCCAGGGCATGCCGTTGGTCAGGACGTCCTCGGTCTGCAAGCCGATGTCCTTCGGTTCCGCCGCCGCCCACCGCTGGAAGCGGCCGAAGATGTCCGGCAGATCGAGTCCGCCCCGCTCCAGCAGGGACTCCGCGACAAGGACGGCCATCTGCGTGTCGTCCGTGGCCTCGCCGGGGTCCCAGCCACCGCCTCCGCACATCTCGCCACCGGCACCGGGCGCGGGGAACCGCGCGGAGAACGCTCCCGGCGGCCCGAACTCGAAGGGGCCGCCCAGGGCGTCGCCCACCGCCGAGCCGACGACCGCACCGGCCGCTCGCTGCATCCGCTCCATCCGCGCACGCTATCCGCACCGCACCGCACCGCGCCGACGGCCGCACGGCCCTGTCGGCTTGCCCGGCCCCCCGGAACCACCGCCACCCGCGCGAGGGCTCGCCTCCCGCGGCTCGCGGCACCGTCTCGCCCGCGGGAGCGCCGAGTCGTCCCGGCCTCATCCGGCGATCGGACACGCCACCGCGTCGAGCACGGCCTCGGCCCGTGGCGTCAGCGGCTTCACGGCGAGGAGCTGCGGCAGGGCGCGGGTGCCCCTGAGCAGTTTGGCGTGGTCCGCGCTGGTGCCGTACTCCAGCACCTTGACGGCCGGGTCGGAGCAGGCGTGGGCGATCGGCAGGTGGTAGCCGACCACCGAGTACATGGGCAGCCCGCGGCCGATGTCGTAGTCGAACCCGGCGTGGAAGCCGTACAGCCGGTCCTCGTGGTGCAGCCACAGCGACATGGCGCACAGCCGGCCGTCCAGTTCCGCGGTGAACACCGAGGCGGGCACGTGTTTCGCGATGGCCTCGAACCACTCGGTCAGCTGGCCGAGCGTGGACGTCTGCTCGTACTTCCGCTCCAGGTTGTGCGCGAGCGCGGCGACCTGTTCGACGTTCGAGCCGTCCAGGGCGCTGTGGCCGGTGACGACGCCCGCCTCGGAGAACAGGCGCAGTTCCTTGCGGATCCGGACGCGCCGACGGGACGGGAGCGCGGCGAGATAGGTCTCGTGGTCCCGGTGGCCGGAGTCGAGGACATGCCGTGCGGGGGCGGGCAGTTCGCGAAAGCCCGCCCGGCGCAGATCGGCGCGCAGGGCGGTGTCGTCGGCGTCCAGGAAGGGGAAGAAGACCGCCCGGCCGCCCTGGTCCCGGGCGGTGGCCACGGCCTTGTCGATCAGGCCGCGGCGGGCTACGGCGGCCTCCTGGGCGTCGGCACCGGGACGGGTCAGCACGGTGGAGTTGAACCACCCCCCGCACATCAGGGAGGGCAGGAGGGCGTCCTCCAGCTCGGCGGGCGGCAGGTGCCGGGCGCCGGGCAGTTCCCGGACCATCTTGTCCAGGCGGCAGGTGTCGTCGTCGACCGTGCGGTCGAACGCCAGCACCGTGAGGCCCGCGGTGAGACGGTCGTCCGCACCGGCGACGAGGCACCCGTGGGCGGCGGGCACCCAGGGCCCCACCTTGTCCTGTTCCACCGCCAGCCACCGGGGGGCGCAGAACAGGTCGGCCGGACCGCACAGGGCCGCCCAGGAGGGCAGCGCGGCGGCCCGTGCGAGGTCCAGCAGCCGGGGCTCACGCATCGCCGCACCCCCGCTCGTCGCCGCGCAGGGTGCCGGTGAACCAGGACGCCACCTCGACGAGACGGGCGCGGGCGGCCTCCTCGGTCGGCGCGTGGACGAGGGCCTTGGCGGCCAGGTGGTGGGAGGCCCGGCGCATGTCGTCGACCAGGTCACCCTCCTTCGCCCACAACTGCGCCTCCACCACCCCCGGTCTGGCCTCGATGTCCCCGCGCGTGGGCAGGTTGCGCAGCGGACCCGGCGGCGCGGTGAGGTTCGCCCAGCCGAAGGAGCCGGGGCGCGGCTCCCCAGCGTCGGCCGGGGTGGGGGAGGGGGCGTCCAGGACGGCCGCGGCCCACTCGTCGTACAGGTCGGTGCCGTACTTGCCGCGTACGGCCTCCAGGACCATCCCGCCGCCGATGCGGCCCGCGCACTCGCTGAAGGTGAGGACGCCGTCCTCGTGGAAGGCCTCCAGGTGGAAGACCCCGTCCGTGTGGTTCAGCGCGGTCAGGGCCCGCTCGGTCAGCAGGACGGCGGCGTCGGCCAGTTCGCGCTCGGTGACGTCGTCCAGCGTGGCGGAGGCCACGAGGCGGCCGCGGTGGACCTCGACGACGTTGTGCAGGTAGCGGCTGGCCGAGGCCAGGACGAGCTTCCCGTCGCGCACCGCGCCGTCGATGTGCAGTTCCTCGCCGGGTACGAACGCCTCGACCAGCCACGGGCCGACGGTGCCGCCGGCCTCTTCGGCCAGGGCGTCCAGCGTGGCGGCCATTTCCCGGCGGTCGCGCACCACATGGGTGTGCTGGGAACCGGCTCCGGCGGGCGGCTTGACGACGCACGGCAGGCCGATGCCGTGCGAGGAGACGGCCCGTTCCACCGCCGCCAGGTCCGGGACGCGTACACACGCGGCGACCGGGAGGCCGGCCCGGCGGATCAGCTTCTTCTGGGCGGCCTTGTCGCGCAGGGACAGCGCACCGGCGACGGGGACCGCACGGCGGCAGCCGAGGCTGCCGAGGACGGCCGCCGTGACGATCGCGAACTCGTCCTCGGTGCACACGGTCCAGAACGCGCCGGGCGCCAGGCCCAGTTCGTCCAGCGCGCCGAGCACGCTCTCCGGGCTCGTGTGGTCGGCGGCCACGGCCAGCGGCCCGTCGAAGCCCTCGTCCGTCGGCTTGAACCGGTCGGACGACGACACGACACAGGCCACCCGCGCGCCGAGCCGGCCCAGCGCCTCGACGGCCTCCCGCTGCCATCCGAGATAGAGAATGTCGTGCTCCGCGCCGGTCGGGCGCGGTGAGAACGCGTTCGCCACCCTGCTCGTCCCCCCTCGGAATTTCGCCAAGCGGTCCGCATTACCCGCTGGCCGGAAAGTTTCACCCCCCTCCGGCCGGCGTACGGCAAGGCTTCCATAGGTGCTTTGCCTGTGGCAACATCACTCTCGCTCGATCGCATGTGTATCACTGGTATCTTCATGACAGGGGGGACTTCGCGTGATGTGTTTCCGTGTGCGGCACGCCACGGATACGGCCGGCTCACGGGTGAGTGCGTCAGCATGACACCACCGCAAGGTTCCGTGGATTCCGCCGTGAAACCGGCCGTCACGTACCGACAGGTCCTCGCAAGCCGTAACGTTCCACAACTCCTGCTCGCGGCATCCCTTTCCCGGCTGGCGCACGGGATGCTGCTGTTCGTCATCGTGCTGTATGCGCTCGCCGAATTCGACTCGGCCTCGGTCGCCGGAATGTGCGGCTTCTTCCTCACCCTCCCGGGGTTCCTCATCAGCCCGGTCGCCGGTGCCGTTCTCGACCGGTTCGGCGCGCTGCGGGCGGTGGCCCTGGACACCGCGGCCAGCGGACTGATCATCGGCGCGATCGCGGTGTTCTCCCTGGCCGACCGGCTGGCGCCGGTCGTCCTCTACGTTCTGCTGGCGCTGTTCTCCCTGACCAGCCCGCTGACCGACGGGGGAATCCGGACGCTGTTCCCGCAGTTCGTCCCGGATTCCGCCTACGACCGGGCGAACGCGCTGGACCTGAGCACCTATTCGGTGATCGAGGTGGGCGGCCCGCTGGTCGCCGGCACCCTTTTCGCCGCACTCGGCGCCAACCCGACGCTGATCACCGTGGCCGCCATGTACGGGCTCGCCGGACTCAGCCTGGCCCTGCTGCGCACGGGCACATCGACCGGTGCGGCGACCGCCGCCGAGGCCACGGCCGCGGGCGCCGCGTCCGGGGGCGCCACGGCCGGTGCGGCCGGACCGCGCCCGCACCTGCTGCGCTCGGCCTGGGAGGGCGTCGTCTACCTCCTGCGCAACGCCACCCTGCGCGGACTCGCGGTCTCCTACTCCCTGTTCCAGGTGTCGTACGGGATGCTGGTCCTCATCGTCCCGGTCGCCATCGCGCGGTGGGGCACCGAAGGGGACGCGTCGAGCCGCTGGGTGGGTGTGGTGTGGGCCGTCGCCGGGCTGTGCGGCGGCATGGGCGCGCTCGTGGCCGGCAAGCTCGTCCGCGCCGGGGTCGAACGCCGCTACCTGGTGGGGGCCACCGCTCTGGCGGCCGTCGCGATCTACCCCCTCAGCGCGCTGGGCTCCCTCGTCGCCCTCACCGTCGGACTGGCCGCGTTCGGCCTGATGGAGGGGACGGTCAACGTCAGTCTGCTCTCCCTGCGGCAACGGCGTACCGACCCGGGCTGGCTGGGCCGCATCATGACCGTCTCCATCAGCGTCAACCTGATCGGGTTCCCCATCGGCACGGCGGCGGGCGGCTTCCTGGTGGGGGCCACCTCGCCGCAGAACGCCCTGGCCGTCGCCGCGGTGCTGACGGTGGCCTCCGCGCTCTGCGCCCGGCTGTTCGTCCCCAAGGAGGCGTGATGGCGCTGCGGCTGGCCGACACCCGGTACGGCAGCGGCCCCCTGCTGGTGTGCCACCCCGGCGGACCGGGAATGCACCCGCACTACCTGGACCCCCTGGCCGCCCTCGCCGCCCCGGGCGGCCGGACGGTGGCCCTGGTCCACCCGCGCGGTACGGGAGACAGCCCGCGCCCGCACGGGCCGGGAGCTTACCGGCCGGAGCGGTACGCGGAGGACCTGGTGGCCTGGATCGAGCGGGAGGCGGGCGGACGCCCCGTCGACCTGCTGGGCCATTCGCACGGCGGGATGGTCGCCGCCCTGGTCGCCGCGGACCGCCCCGACCTCGTCCGCAGCCTGGTGCTCCTGGCGACGCCCGCGTACGGCGGCGACGAGGCCGAGGCCGAGGCGGAGGCGTTCCAGCAGGCCCGGCGCGCCGAACCGGCGGTCGCCGCGGCGCTGGCGGCGCTCGCCGCCCAGGGGGACGACTACCCCCCGGACGACGCCGCCCTCGGCCGGCTCGTCGCCGACGTCATCCCGCTGTGGGTGGGACCCATGACACCAGCGGTACGCGCCTGGCAGGCACGGCTCGCCCGGTGGCCGGCGAACACCGACGCGCTGCGCCACTTCAACGAAGAGGTGTTCCCCCGGCTGGACGCGGTGATGGAGCGGGCCGCCGACGTGGTCCGCCCCGCCCTGGTCATCGCGGGGGACCTGGACGGCTGGGCCGGTCCCGGCCACGTGGCGCGCCTCACCCGGTCCGTCGCCCGCGGCACGCCCGAAGTCGTCGCCGGGGCCGGGCACATGTGCCACGCCGATGCCCCCGAGGCCGTCACGGCGGCGATCCGGCGGTTCCTGGACCACAAGTCCGTAATTCACGTATGATGGGAAAGAATAGGGAAAGGCTAGGGAAAAGCTGCGGACCGGCGGCGGGGGGATCAATCGCCAGCACTGCTTCTCGTTCACCGAACCTCATCTGAAAGGGCCTTTCCCACTCTCCTCCTCCTGCCCATTCAACGGGTCGCCGGGAGATTGTTCCCGATAGCGCCGACGGAATTCAGTCGGTGGCAAGGCTGCGCTTTTCCTGTCGCCATGCAGGCATGCCCGGTCATCCTTCCGGGGGACTTGGAACGCCCGTCCTCGCCCGGCCGTGGCGACGATGTTCCGACCATCGCGAGAAAGCGAAAGGAAGCATCCCTTGAGCGTGCAACAGGACTGGGAAGAAGACGACTCGGGCGAATTCATCGAGCTGGGTGAGTACTTCGTCCCGGAACGCGACGTGCAGATGGACGTCGTCACCTCGCTCCTCCCGGAGCCCGAGGGCCCGGCGCAGATCCTGGACCTGTGCTGCGGCCAGGGCCGGCTGAGCGGGGCGCTCCTCGCCGCCTTCCCGCAGGCCACCGTGGTGGGACTGGACCTGAGCCCCACCATGCTGGGCACCGCGCAGCAGGAGCTGTCCTCCTACGGCCCCCGCTTCGTCACCGAGAAGTTCGACCTCGCCGCCGCGGACTGGCGCACCCGGGACCAGGCGCCGGCCGCCGTCGTGTCCTCGCTGGCCGTGCACCACCTGGACGGTGCCGGCAAACGCGCGCTGTTCACCGATGTGTTCGCCCTGCTGCGCCCCGGCGGAGCGCTCGTCATCGCCGACCTCGTGCAGCCCGTCGGCGAACGCGGCCTCGCCCTCGCCCGCCGGATGTGGAACGAGTCGGTCAAGGCGCAGAGCCTGGCCGGGACGGGCGGCCTCGAACCGTACGAGCGGTTCCACGCGCTGGAGTGGAGCTGCTACGAGTACCCCGACGAGCTCGACAAGCCCTCCCCGCTCCCCGACCAGCTCGGCTGGCTGCGCGACGCCGGGTTCACCGACGTCGACGTCCACTGGATGAAGGCCGGCCACGCCGTCTACGGCGGCGTGAAGCCCCGGAAGTGAGGACAACCACCGTGCATCGCGAGCACCCCCTGCTGGTCTTCGGCAACTTCGTCAACGAGCTGATGGTCACCGTCCCCGTGCACCGGCACGCCGACGCGCTCGTCGCCGTCTCGCCGCGCAAGATCTGGCTCACCCAGCCCGGCGACGTCCTCGTCACCCCCCGCCCCATGTCCGGACCGCTGTGCGACTACGCCTGCGACCTGCTCGGCTTCTCGCCCTCGGACGTGACGCTGCTGGACGCCCCCACGGACGCACTGGCGACCCTGACCGCCGCCGTCCGCCGCAACGGCCTGGTGGAGCGGCTGCGTTCGGAGGTGCGGCAGCGGCCCGGCATCCGCATGCAGCCCTTCGCCCAGGACCGCCCCGCCGTCGAGTTCGCCGCGGAGATCGGCGTACCCCTGGAGGGATACGGGCCGGACGGCGTCCCCGCGAGCGCCGTGGCGGCCGCGTACCGGATCAACACCAAGCCCGGCTTCCGGCAGGTCGCCGGTGACCTCGGCATCAGGATCGCCGACGGGCTCACCTGCGACACCCCCGAGGAACTGGCCGCGGGCCTGCGCAAGATCCTCACCGAGAAGGGCGCGGCGGTCGTGAAGCCCGCGCGCGGCTCCAACGGCTACGGCGTCGGCTTCTGGGACGCGGCGGACCTGCCCGAGCTGGAGGCCGGGCTCGCCGCCTACCTCCCGACGGTCGCCGAGCAGCCCCCCGGCTGGGTGGTCGAGGAACGGCTCGGCTTCGCCCGGGTGGTGACCGTCGAGATGGAGGTGGACGAGGACGGCCCCCGCGTCCTGCACGTCGGGGAGATGCGCACCCCGAACGGCAGCTTCAGCGGGCAGGTCACCCCGCTGGTGGCGAGCAGCTCGGCGGTGGAGGAACTGGTCGAGAGCGGGCTGGCGTTGGGCCGCCACCTGCACACGGAGGGCTACCGCGGCCCCTTCGACATCGACGGCGGCATCACCGCGGACGACGTGCTGTACTCCACCGAGAGCAACGTCCGCCGGACCGGCTGCACCTATCTGGACCTGCTCGTCCGGCGGCTGCTCGGCACGGAGCGGGCGGCCCGGACTGTATGGGCGGCCGACTCCCGTCCCGGCGGGGTCGAACGGGACTTCGCCGCCGGACTCGCGCGGGTCCGCAGCGCGGGCCTCGACTTCACACCCGGCGCACGGGAAGGCGTGGTCCTCACCTCCGACACGCTCGCCTTCGACGGCAAGTGGCGCTACCTGGTCGTGGCCGAGAGCCACAGCCGGGTGGACGAACTGGAGTCCGGTCTCGCCGACGTGCTGAAGCTGGCGTGATCCCGTGCTGACCAAGGGGATCGACGTACGCGCCAGCCGCACCCACAACGTGGGACTGTTCGCCACCGAGACCGTCCCGGCCGGGACCGCCGTCTGGGCACCCTGCACCAAATGCTCCCGCTGGTCGAAGGAGGAGGTCGCCGCGCTGCCCGAGGCCCGCTTCACGGCGCTCGACACCTACGGGCACCTGCTGCGGGACGGCAGCCTGCTGCTGCCCTGCCTCGGCGCCTACCTGATGAACCACTCCTGCGAGGCCAACGTCCTCGACCTCGGGCTGGACTTCGGCATCGCCGTACGGGACATCGCCCCCGGCGAGGAGGTCACGTGCGACTACGCGACCTTCGTCGAGGACGCGGGCTGGAGCATGCGGTGCCTGTGCCGCGGCCCCGGCTGCCGGGGGACGGTCACGACGGACCAGGGCGGCGACCCCGCCGTCACCGGACGCTGGAAGGACCGGGTGGAGCAGGCCCTACGGCAACTCCCCGAGGTCGACCAGCCGTTGCACGACGTACTCGCCCCTCTGAGCGAACCCTACGGCCGGGCGCTGCGCGGACTGAGCACCCTGGACCAGGTGTCCAGCGGCGCGAGCGTGTGCGCGCCCTCCTTCGTACGCTGACCGCCCGGCCGGCTCCGGACGCACGGCCCCCGGGCCGTCGCCCGTAGCCCCGGCCCGGGTCCCCCGCGCCCCGCGGCACCACCGCCGCGGGGCGCGGGGCGGCGGAGCGGCAGCGCCGGTACGGGGTGGCGAGGGCCCGGCCAGGGCCCGTACCCCCACCGTCCCGCCCCCGGCACCGACGTGGAACCGACCGAGAGGATTGGCATGTCCGACGGCCTGTCACAGCCGTACTCCTACCGCCGCACGGAGGCCGAGGAACCCGACTGGCGGCGCTTACCCGGGTGGCGCGAGGCCACCGAGGAGGAGTGGGACTCGCCCCAGTGGCAGCGGGCCCACTGTGTGAAGAACCTCCGCCAACTGCGCGCGGTCACCGGCGATCTGCTGGACGACACCTTCTTCGCGGACCTGGAGCGCGACCAGCGCGAGCGCGCGACCATGTCGCTGCTCATCACCCCGCACATGATCAACACCATCGCGCCGCACGCCCCGTCCGGGCGGCCCGGGTCGCTGACCGACGCCTACTACTCCGACCCGGTGCGCCGCTACATGCTGCCGGTGTTCTCCGACCGCCGGACGGACTTCCCCTCCCACCCCTACGCCGACCGCGACTCGCTCCACGAGCGGGACATGTGGGCCACCGAGGGGCTGACGCACCGCTACCCCACCAAGGTGCTGGCGGAACTGGTGACGACCTGCCCGCAGTACTGCGGGCACTGCACCCGCATGGACCTCGTGGGCAACTCCACCCCGCAGGTCGGCAAGACCCGCTTCGTGCTCAAGCCCGAGGCACGGCTCCAAGCCATGATCGACTACCTGCGGAAGACCCCGGTCGTGCGGGACGTGGTGGTCTCCGGCGGCGACATCGCCAACGTGCCCTGGCCCCGCGTCGAGGCGTTCGTCGACGCCCTGCTGGAGATCGAGTCGGTACGAGACGTACGGCTGGCCAGCAAGGGTCTGATCGGGCTCCCGCAGTACTGGACCGACGGCGCCGTCCTGGCGGGTGTGGCCCGGCTGTCCGAGACGGCCCGCGCGCGGGGCGTGCAGATCGCGCTGCACACCCACGCCAACGCCGAGCAGCAGATCACCCGCAGCGTCGCCCACGCCTCACGGCTGCTCCTGGACGCCGGCCTGCGCGACGTGCGCAACCAGGCGGTCCTGCTGCGGACGGTCAACGACACCCCGCACGCCCTGCTGGACCTGTGCTTCGCCCTGCTCGACCGGGCCGGGATCATGCCCTACTACTTCTACATGTGCGACATGATCCCGTACAGCGAGCACTGGCGGACGTCGGTCGCCGAGGCACAGGAACTCCAGCACGCCATCATGGGCTACCTCCCCGGCTTCGCGACCCCGCGCATCGTCTGTGACGTGCCCTTCGTGGGAAAGCGCTGGGTCCACCAACTCGCCGACTACGACCGGGTGCACGGCATCTCCTACTGGTCCAAGAACTACCGCACCCACCTCGACCCGGGCGACGCCGACGACCTGTCACGGCTCCACGAGTACTACGACCCGGTGTACACCCTCCCGGACGAGGGCCGCGAGTGGTGGCGCTCGCACGCCCTCGGCACCCCCGCACCCGGCGCGCCCTCCGGCGGCGCCGCCGCCCCGGGCCCCCGCTTCTCCGCCGTGCGATGAGGCCCCGCCCCGCGCGCCGCCGCCCCCACCGGTGACCGGCGCAGTCAGTGATCCCTCCATCGTCACCCGAAAGAGAGGCCCGGACATGGGACACAACCGTCCCGAACACCCCGTGGCGCACTACCGGTGCATCGGGGTCGGAGTGGGGCCGGCGAACCTGAGCCTGGCATCCCTCCTGCACACGCCCGCCGAGGTGTCCAATCTCTTCCTCGACCGGAAACCGGCCTTCGGCTGGCACGACGGACAGCAGATCGACGGCACGACCCTCCAGGTGTCGCTGTTCAAGGACCTGGTCAGCCTCGCCGACCCGACCAACCCCTTCTCCTTCCTCGCCTACCTGCACGACCGGGGCCGCGCCTACCACTTCATCAACGCGCAGTTCACCGCGGTGCCCCGGCAGGAGTTCCGCGACTACCTGGCCTGGGCCTGCGCCCGCAACGACAACATCGTCTTCGGCGAGGAGGTGCGGGAGGTCGGCTTCGCCGCGGGCGTGTTCCGCGTACGCACCGGCCGGCGCACCCTGACCGCCGACAACGTCGTGCTCGGCGTCGGCAGCCGCCCGTACCTGCCGCCCCAGGCAGCACGCCGACCGGAGCCCACCCAGTTCCACGTCAGCGAGTTCACCACCCGGGCCCGCGAGATGGGCGGCAAGCGGATCGTGGTCGTCGGCGGCGGACAGTCCGGCGCGGAGGCGTTCCTGGACCTCATCTCCCGGCCCGGCGACGCGCTGCCCCGCCGGGTGTCCTGGATCTCCCGCCGCCGCAACTACTTCCCCATCGACGACTCGCCCTTCACCAACGACTTCTACATGCCCTGCCACTCCGACTACTTCTACGGCCTGCCCGTGGACGCGCGGAAGGCGTTCAACGCCGAGCAGGTGCTGAGCAGCGACGGGATCTCCCCGCACACCCTGCGGGCCATCTACCAGCGGATGTACGTCCACCGCTTCGTCGACGGACGGCCCGACCTGGTGCGGCTTCAGCCCAACCGCGAGGTCGTCGAGGTCGGCCGGGGCATCGCGGACACCTGGGACATCGCGACCCGGCACCACGAGCAGCCCGGGGAGGTGGAGCGGCACGAGGCGGACGTGGTGGTCTGGGCGACCGGCTTCCGGCCCGCGCCCACCGGCTTCCTCGCCCCGATCGCCGACAGGCTGGAGCGCGAGGACGGCGAACTCCGCGTCGACCAGGACTTCGCCGTCCGCTGGGACGGCCCGCCGGACCGCAACATCTTCGTCCAGAACGCGGTACGGCAGCAGCGCGGTCTCGCCGACCCCAACCTGAGCCTCAACGCCTGGCGCAGCCGGCGCATCGCGGACCGGCTGCGCGGGGTGCGCAGCGACGACCCGCTGGCCTCGTTCATCGAGTGGTCGACGAAGACCGGCCCCAAGAACGCGTGGCTCCCGTGACGGCGCCCACGGGCCCCGTGCCCCCGGCCGCGGACACAGCCGCCGACAGGGACAGGGACAGGGACAGGTACAGGGACTGGTACAGGGACGGGGGTGCGCGCGTGGACGTGGACGTGGTGGTCGTCGGGGCCGGGGTCATCGGCTGCATGACCGCCCACGAGGTCGTGACCCGCCGCCCCGGCGCCTCCGTCGTGGTCCTGGACCAGGACACCATCGGCTCCGGCGCCAGCCACCGTTCGGCCGGTCTGCACTTCCCCCGCGGCGCCACCGAACGGGTGCGCCGCATGGCCGCCCGCAGCCAGGACGCCTACACCGCGCTGCTGGCCCGCTATCCCGACCTGCCCGTCCGCCCGCTGCCCATGACCGTGGTCGCCTCCGCCGGCCGCGCGGCGGAACTGCGCGCCGCCTACCTGCCGAGCGCCCGCCTGCGGCCCGTGCCCGGTCCGCCCGACGACCGTGTCCTCCTCCCGCCCGGCACCGCGGCCTGGGAGGGCGACGGCTGCCAGTACGCCGACGTGTCCGCCCTGACCCAGCTGCTCGCCCGGCGGCTGCGCGGCCGGGCCGCGTTCCACGAGGGTGTGCGCGTCACCGGCGTACATCCCGGCGAGCGGGCCGTCGAGGTCGTCCTGAGCACCGGCCGGACCCTCACGGCGAAGCGGGCGCTGCTCGCCCCCGGGCCCTGGCTCGCCGCCCCCGCCTGGCAGGGACTCGTGGCGCCCCTGGGCGCCCGGGTGAAGAAGATCGTGGCGATGCACGTCGATGTGCCGCCGCGCGACGGCGACCACGCGATCGTCTTCCACGACGAGGACGCGTTCCTGCTGCCCCTGCACCACCGCGGGCACTGGCTGTTCAGCTACACCTGCCCGGAGTGGGACGTCGACCCCCGGACGGTGACGGAGGGCGTCTCGGCGCGCAACCTCGCCGAGGCCCGCGCCGTCCTGGGCCGCTACGCGCCCGCCCTGGTCGGCGACTGCGTCTCGGGGCGGGTCTTCTGCGACGCGTACGGCCCCGCCCACGAGCCGCTCGTGAGCGCGCTCGACCCGCACGGGCGCCTGGTGTTCGCGGGCGCGGCGGGCGGCTCGGGCTACCGGCTCGCGCCCGCCCTCGCCGCAGAGGCCGCCGATCTGCTCGATCCCGCACCCCCCGCACAGGAGGCCCAGAGGTGATCATCAACAGGTACGACCCGGACGCGCTGCACGAGGCGTTCGGCATCGACATGAGCTCCGTCGAGGGCCTGGGCGTCGGGGCCGGCTGGGGGCGGGTCGCCCCGGGCCGCAGCTCCGACAGCCACCACCACGACGAGACCGAGCTGTTCGTCGTCGTCGCCGGCAGCGGCGAGTTCGTGGCCGGGACGCAACGGTTCGCCGCCGAGCCCGGCACGGTGGCGCTGTTCGAGCCCTTCGAGTCCCATGTCCTGCACAACACCGGCAGCACCGACCTGGTCTTCCTCACCCAGTACTGGCGGGACGCCGAGCGCGCGATGGCCTCGGCCCGGTCCACCGCCCGCAAGAGCTTCGGCGACCGGCCGGTCTTCGTCTTCTCCACCCCGCCCACCCCCAACGGCGACCTGCACCTCGGCCATCTGTCCGGGCCGTATCTGGGTGCCGACGCCTACGTGCGCTTCCAGCGGATGAACGGCACCCGGGCCTGGCACCTGACCGGCAGCGACGACTACCAGAGCTACGTCCTGGGCGCCGCCCGCGACGAGGGCCGGGACCCGGCCGGCACGGCGGCCCACCACAGCGCCGAGATCGCCGGGACACTGCGGCTGATGGACATCGAGCCGGACCAGTACACGGTCACGAGCACCGACCCGCGCTACCCGGACGGCCTGCGGGAGTACTTCTCCCGGCTCGTCGCCTCGGGAGAGGTCACCCCCACCACCGGTGAGGGGCTCTTCGACGCCGACGGCGGCCAGTACCTCTACGAGGTGGACGTCACCGGCACCTGCCCCCACTGCGCGGCCGGGACCGGCGGCAACCTGTGCGAGGAGTGCGGCGAGCCCAACGTGGTCAGCGACCTCAAGGACCCCCGGTCCGCGCTGTCACCGGCCGCCCCCCGCCGCGCACCGGTCACCCGGCTGTCCCTGCCCCTCCACGAGTTCGCCGACGCGGTCCGCGCACACCACGGCCAGGGACGCGTCCCGGCCCGGCTGGCGGAGCTGGCCCACCGCCTGTTCACCCGCCCCGCCCTCGACATCCCCCTCACCCACCCCTCCACCTGGGGCGTGCCCCCCGCCGAGGACACCACCGACGGCCAGGTCATCTGGGTGTGGCCCGAGATGGCGTACGGCTTCCTGCACGGCATCCAGGCCCTGGGCGAGCGCGACGGCGAGGACTGGCGGGCGCTGGACCCCGGACCGGACTGGAAGATCGTCCACTTCTTCGGCTACGACAACAGCTTCTACCACTCGGTGCTCTACCCGGTCCTCTACCAGCTCGCCTTCCCGCGGTGGGCACCCGACATCGACTACCACGTCAACGAGTTCTACCTGCTGGAGGGCGAGAAGTTCTCCACCAGCCGCCGCCACGCCGTCTGGGGCAAGGAGATCCTCGGGCCCGACAGCGTCGACGCGGTCCGGTACTTCCTCGCCCGCACCCGCCCCGAGGGCGAACGCACCGACTTCCGGCGCGCCGTCTACGACGCCGTGCTCCGGGACACCCTCATCGGCACCTGGCAGGAGTGGCTCAACGACCTCGGGCGCCGCGTCGACACCCACCACGGGGGCACCGCCCCGGACGCCGGGAACTGGACCCCCGAGCACTCGGCCTTCCTCGGCCGGCTCGGCAACCGCCTGGCCGCCCTCACCGCCGCGCTCGGCCCCGACGGGTTCTCCCTGAGGCAGGCCGCCGCCGAACTGGACGGCATCGCCCAGGACGCCGCCGCCTTCGGGCGCCGCCAGGCGCTCCTGGCGGGCAACCGGGAGTGGCACGACGAGAACCGCACCGCGGTCGCCCTCGAACTGGCCGCCGCCCGCCTGCTCGCCACCGCGGCCACCCCCCTGATGCCCCGCTTCGCCTCCCGGCTCGCCACGGCCCTGGGGCTGCCCCGGCCCGAGACCTGGCCGCACACCGTCGAACTCCTCCCGCCCGGCGGCCCCGTCGGCCTCACGTCCGCCGTCTTCTTCCGCCCCAGCCCGGAGGCGCCCGCCGCGAACTAGGGCCACGGGCCGCCCCCTCAGTCGTCGAACGGCGGCTCACCGTTCCGGAAAACCCACAGATGCGCTCCTTCGGCGGCCGGGCCGGGGGAGCGCATCGTGTCGGTGGCGGGCGGAGTCGCTACCGCCGCCGGAGGAGAAACATCCCCCGTGGGCGCGGCTGAAGCGGTCGGCTGCCCGCCCGATCAGGGAGGTCGCCGTTCGTGGCGAGCCGACGCCGGTGGAGGGTCGCGCGGGCCGCACGGACGCGCCGCAGTTCCCCGGCGACCGCCTCGCCCCAGCCTGGTCGGGCGGGTTCTAGTCGGTGACCTCGGACCACACGGTCACCTGTGCCAGGTCACCGGTTTCGGTATCACCGCTCGTCGCGGTGACGGTCAGGACGGCGATGCGCCCGGTATCGGTCCGGACGCAGACCACCGTTCCTTTCTCCACCTTCACTCTTGTCCCCCCTTGAGTGGAGAGCAGGTCGGAACAGCCCTGCCTGTCGGGCATCGCCGAGCCTGTCCAGAGCGCCAATCGGGGCTCGTCCACCACGCTGTACGCCTCAATGTGCGACGGGTCGAACGGGGCGATGACAATGTCGGGGGCAGGGTGGGAGGTGCCGATCTTCGGAGGGACGAGGTCGAGGTCCGGTCCTGCGTCCGCGATACGGACAGATCCTGTGTACTGGACGGCGTTCGGGTCAGAGCTAGAACTGACGCTTGGCGCAGGGGCGTCCGGCGAACCGGACTCGGCGTGCTGAGCGTCCGGCGGAGCGGCGGTCGCTGGTGAGACGGCCGTGCCCGGCGTCTCGGACGCCTGCACCGATGGCTTGTCGTCCTTGTCGGCGCTGGTCAGGACAGCAGGGGCGACAGCGGTGATCAGACCGAAGACACCACCGCCGAGAGTCGTGATCACCGCTCCGACGAGGGCGACCTTGCCACCTTCGCTCAACCCCGCGAACCAGTCCCGGGCGCGACGCAGAGCCGAGCGCCGAGGCGGTGGCGGAGGCGGGCCGGGAGCCGGGGCCGGATCGTTGTTGTGGGACGGCGACGCCGAAGACACCAAGTACCCCCCTGATCGCGGCGGTTGGTTGCGCCCCAAGAGCGTAGAGCAGCCGAGCGTCCGTCCCCACCCGGATGACGGAGACGCCGGGCGCGGGCGGGTCGTCCAGATCTTTATTGAATATGGAAGTCGTTTTCGTCTATTGTCTGGTTGTCGTGCCGCGACGGTGCGCGCGAGGCCGTGCGGTACCGCCCGTCCGTCCGCGCGCTCGTCGCCCCCGGTCAACCGCCTTCGCCCTGGCCTCGGTTCATGTGCCGCGCGGAGATCTCCCGGTGCTCGGTTCAGCCCGCACAACGGCAAGGAGAAACATGTCCAGACAGTTCGATCGCCGCGCCTTCCTCCGCAGGGGCGCGGCGGGTGCCGCGGCTCTGGCGGTGGGACCCGGCCTGCTGGCCGCGTGCTCCACCGACGAGCCCGGCTCCGGCCGGAAGGCGGGAGCGGGCGCCTCGCCCCGCTCGGGCGGCACGCTGCGCGCCGCCTTCGTCGGTGGCGGCGCCGCCGAGTCCCTCGACTTCTTCAACAGCCCCTCGGCACTGGACCTGGTGCGCGCCCGCGCCTGGCACGGCACGCTCGGCGACCTGGATCCGAGCGGGGCCGACGGGGTGCGCTACGGCGTGCTCAAGGGCATCGACGTCTCCGACGACCTGTCGGCCTACACCCTGCATGTGCGCCCCGGCGTCCGCTTCACCGACGGCTCCGAACTGACCTCCGCCGACATCCTGCACTCTCTGGGCACCCTCGCGGCCAGGAGCACCTTGCCCGTGTACCGGCTCGCCGCCGCCGACTTCGACCTCGCGCACGCCAGGGCCGACGGAGACCTGAAGGTCGTACTGCCCACGCTGCGGCCCATCGCCGACGGCCGCATGATCCTGTGCCAGGGCAACTTCCTCGTCGTCAAGAACGGCACGAAGGTCTTCCGCGAGGGCATGCCCAGTTGCGGTCCCTTCCGGCTGACCGGGTTCACCGCGGGCCAGGGCTCGGCGTTCGAGCGCTACGACGACCACTACGGCCATGTGCCGCACCTGGACGGCCTGGAGCTGCGGTCGATCGCCGACTCGACCGCCAGGGCCGGCGCGCTCACCAGCGGTGAGATCGAGTTCGCCCACGACCTGTCACCCGTCACCGCGCGCACGCTCGACGACAGCGGGAAGGTCGAACTCGTCCCCACGAGGAGCCCCTCCTTCGTCGGTCTCTCCTTCCAGATGAACATGAGCGCCAAGCCCTTCGACGACCCTCGGGTCCGGGAGGCGTTCAAGCTCGCCGTCGACCGGCAGGCCATGGTGAGGACCGTCTTCTACGGCAACGCCCAGGCCGGCAACGACCTCCCCGCGATCGGTTTCCCCGACTACGCCGAGAGCCTGCCCCAGCGCGCCCACGACCCGGAGCGGGCCCGCGCGCTGCTCAAGGAGGCGGGGGCCGAAGGGATGAAGGTGACGCTGACGACCGGCCCCGAGACCCCGGGCATGGTGGAGACGGCCGCCCTCTTCGTCGAGGACCTGAAGAAGGCGGGTGTCCGCGCGTCCGTCCGGGAACTGCCCGCGGGGCAGCTGTACGCGGACTTCCCCGCCTACGCGGCGCTGCCGTTCGCCGGCTCCCACCAGATGCCCGTCCCCGCCCTGTCGGCCTACCAGATGAGTACGGCGGGCGGATCGCCCTCGGCGTTCGGCTGGAAGGGGTCCGCGACCGACGCCCTCGTCGCCAGGGCCCGCGCCGAGAGCGACAGCCGCGAGGCGAAGAAAATGGGCACCCAGGCGCAGCGTACGCGCTGGGAGGACGGCAACCAGGTGCTGCCGGTCTTCAAACCGCACCTGAACGCCCAGGCCAAGGGGGTCGCCGGGATCCGCGACGACCTCTTCGAGCAGTTCCCCGGCTTCTCCCGGGCGTCGCTGGCGTGAACCTGGCCGCCTTCGTCGGCCGCCGCCTCGCGGGCGCGGCCGCCCTGCTCATCGTGCTGTCGGCCGTGATCTTCGCGGCCACGGCGGTACTCCCCGGGGACGCCGTGAGCGCGGTCGCGGGAGCGGACGCCTCCGAGGCGCGGCGCGCCGACGTCCGGGCCGGGCTCGGCCTGGACCGGCCGGCCGCCGAGCGGTACGCGGACTGGCTCGCGGGCGCGGTCCGCGGGGACCTGGGCCGTGGCTTCATGGGGGGCCGCCCGGTCACCGAGGTCCTGTCGGCCCGGCTGCCCAACAGCCTGCTCCTCGCCGGGCTGACACTCGCGGTCACCGTGCCGCTCGCCACGCTGCTGGGCCTGTGGACCGGCCTGCGCGGCGGCGCCGCCGACCGCTTCGTCTCGACGGCCGCGCAGATCCTGGCCGCGGTACCGGAGTTCATCGTCGCCACGCTGCTCGTCGCCGTCCTGTCCGTATGGCTGGGGATCCTGCCCCGGGTCTCCGTCATCCCCCTGGGCGGCACCCCGCTCGACGTGCCGCGCGCGCTGGTCCTGCCGGTGCTGACGCTCAGCGCGGTCGGTCTCGCGGTGGCCACCAGGCTGCTGCGGACCTCCGTCGCCGACGTCGCGGCCGGCCCCTACTGCGAGGCCGCACGGCTCAACGGAGTGCGCGGGGCGCGGCTCGCCGTCCGCCACATCCTGCCCAACGCCGCGGGCCCCGCCGTCCAGGCGCTCACCCTCACCACGGGCGCGCTGGTCGGCTCGGCGGTGGTGGTGGAGAACGTCTTCGACTACCCCGGGATCGGCCGGGAACTCCAACTGGCCGTCGCCGCACGGGACATACCCATGGTGCAGGGCATCTCCACCGCGCTCGCCGGGGTGCTGCTCATGGTGCTGCTGGCGGGTGACATCTGCGCGCGTCTGCTGGGCGCACGGAAAGGGCACGGACGATGACGACGGTCCTCACCCCACCGGGGAGACGGCCACGCGCCGAACGGCCGGGCGCACCCCGGCGCCGCCGGCCACCCCTGATCACGGCGGCGGCCACCCTGCTCGTCCTCCTGCTCGCCCTGCTGGGCCCGCTGGTCGCCCCGCACAGCCCCACCGCGCGCCTCGCCGCCCCCTTCCAGCAGCCCGACGGCCCATTCCCCCTCGGCACCGACGTGCTGGGCCGGGACGTGGCGAGCCGGGTGCTCGCCGGAGGCCGCACCATCGTCCTCACCGCCCTGGCCGGCACGGCGGCGGCCGGAGCCGTCGGGACGGCCGCCGGGGTCCTCGCGGCCCTGGCCTCCCGACGGCTTGGCGACCTGCTGCTCCGCTGCGTGGACGCTCTCGCGGTGCTCCCCGGCCTCCTCGTCGTCCTCGTCCTGGCCGCGGGGTTCCCCGGCAGCCGCGCCACCCTGGTGGCGGCGGTCGCCCTGGCCACCGCTCCGTTCTCCGCCCGCGTGCTGCGTGCCGCGGCGGACACCGTGCTCGACGGCGGGTACGTCGAAGCCGCCCTGGCCCGGGGCGACGGCCGCTGGGCCGTGCTCCGCCACGACGTGCTGCCCAACATCGCCGGACCGGCCCTGACGGACACCGCGCTGCGCCTGGTCGCCTCCCTGCACCTCACCGCCACCGCGGGGTTCCTCGGCCTCGGACCGGGCGGGGCGGCGCCCGACTGGGGGCGCATGGTGAGCGAGAACGTCCCGGGAGCGACGCTGGCCGCCGTGCCGTTCCTCGCCCCGGCGCTGCTGCTGGTGCTGCTGTCCGTCTGCGTCGGCCTGCTGGCCGGGCGGCTGGCGGACCGGGTGGGGCGGGGTGCCGCATGACGGGCCGAGCGCCCCTCGGCGTTCCGTACGCCGGTGCGCTCGCCGAGGTCGGCGGGCTGACGGTGGGTCCCGTAGCCGGAGGGCCGCCCGTCCTGCGCGATGCCTGCCTCTCGGTGCGGGCCGGGCAGGTCCTGGGCGTCGTCGGCCGGTCGGGGTCGGGCAAGAGCAGTCTGGCGCACGGCCTGCTCGGGCATGTGCGTCCGGGGCTGGAGGTCCGTGCCGGAACCGTCCGGGTGGCCGGCCTCGATCCGTTCGACCGGGCGGACGCGCGACGGCTGCGGGGCAGGGTGGTCTCCTTCCTGGGGCAGGACCCGGCCTCCTCGCTCAATCCCGCGCTGCGGATCGGCGCCCAGATCGCCGAGGCGGTACGGCTGCGCTCGGCCGTGGCGCGCGGCGGGGGCGTCCGCGCGCGGGTGGAGGAACTGCTGCTGTCCGTGCGGCTGCCCGCCGACAGGAGCTTCCGGCGGCGGCTGCCCCGGGAGCTGTCGGGCGGGCAGGCCCAGCGGGTGGCCCTCGCGCTGGCCTTGGCGGGCCGGCCGAGCCTGCTGGTCCTCGACGAGCCCACCAGCGGTCTGGATCCGGTCACGGCGGACGGGATGCGCGCGCTGCTGGCCGAGACCCTGCGGGCGGGGGACCGCGCCGCGCTGCTGGTCAGCCATGACCCGGCCTGGCTCGGATCGGTGTCGGACGACGTGATCCGCCTGGAAGCGGGGCGGATCGCCGGGCGCGGGATACCGGTCGCGCCGTCGCCCGTCCGGCCGTCCGGTGCTTCCCCGGGCGGCGGTTCCCCGGGCGAGGCCCCTCACGTCACCGCTGCCGGACCCGTGGTGGCCGACGGGCTCCTCGTGCGGGGGCTGTGTGCCGCGCACGGGCGGTCCGCCGTGCTGCACGACGTCTCCCTCGCCGTCCCGGCGGGCTCCTGCACCGCCGTCGTGGGGGCGTCGGGGTCGGGGAAGACCACCCTCGCCCGCTGCCTCGCGGGGCTGCATCCCAAGGCGGCGGGGAGCGTCGAGTGGCGGGGCGACGGCGTGCCACGGGGGCGTGCGGCTCCGGTGCAGCTCGTCGCGCAGGACGCCCGCGGCGCCCTCAATCCGCGCGAGTCCGTGAGGGCCGCGCTCACCCGCCCGCTCAGGGGACTGGGCGGCCGGTCGGCGCGGGACGCGTCCGGGGAGGCGGTGCGGCTGCTGCGGCTGGTCGGGCTGGACGAGGACGTACTGGGGCGCCGCCCGGGGGAGTTGTCGGGGGGCCAGCGCCAACGCGTGGCGCTGGCGCGGACACTCGCCGCCGGACCGCGTGTCCTCGTGTGCGACGAGATCACCTCGGCGCTCGACCCGGAGACGGCGGGCCGAGTCCTTGACCTGCTGGACGAGTTGCGGCGGACGCCGGGCCTGACCGTCGTCATGGTGACGCACGACCTGGCGGCCGCGGCCTCGCGCGCGGACCGGGTCGTCGTCCTGGACGAGGGCCGGGTGGTGGAAGCCGGCCGGGCCGACCGCGTCCTGGTGCACCCGGAGCATCCCGTCACCCGGAAACTGCTCGCCCCTGAGGGCGGTCCGGTCCCCACCGTGCCGAAGTAGGCGCGGCCGGAGGGAGCTTCACGCGGTGGGCCGCAGGGGCGCCCGGCACAGAAGCCGGCGCCCCTGCGCGCCGCGCGTCACCGGCGCGGCAACTCCCGTGCCAGCGTGGCCTTGTCGACCTTGCCCACCGCGGTGAGCGGGAGGCCGGACACGCGGACGACCTCGTCCGGCGCCTTGTACTCGGCGAGTCCGCGCTCCTTCAGATGGGCGGCCACCTCCCGTACGCCGGGAACCTCGCCGTCGCCGACCACGAAGGCGACGGTCCGCTCGCCCCTGCGCTCGTCCGGCACCCCCACCAGCGCCGCCGCGGTGATCGCCGGATGCGCGAGCAGTTGCTCCTCCACCTCGACCGCGGCGATCTTCTCGCCCCCGCGGTTGATCTGGTCCTTGATCCGGCCCACCACCACGAGGTGCCCGGACGGCAGCCGCCGCACCACGTCGCCGGTGCGGTAGTAGCCGTCCGGGGTGAAGGCCGTGCGGTTGTGCTCCTCGGCGCGGTAGTAGCCACGCAGCGTGTACGGGCCCCGGGTGAGCAGTTCGCCCGCCGACCCGTCCGGCACGGGCCTGCCGTCGGTGTCCACCACCAGGATCTCGTCGTCCGGCGAGACGGGACGGCCCTGGGTGGAGTGGACGAGGTCCTCGGGATCGTCGAGCCGCGTGAGATTGATCAACCCCTCCGCCATGCCGAAGACCTGCTGCACGGTCACCCCGAGCGCCGGGCCGAGCCTGCGGGCCTGCTCCTCCGGCAGCCGGGCCCCGCCGACCTGCACCACGGCGAGGCTGTCCAGGTTCCAGGAACCGGAGGCGGCCTCGTCCATCCAGTGGGGGACGAGCGGAGGCGTGAGGGAGGTGAGGGTCACCCCCTCCCGCTCGACGAGGGCGAAGGCCGTCTGCGGGCTGGGGTCCGGGGCGACCACGACCGTGCCGCCGGCCATGAGGGTGCCGAGCACACCGGGGCAGGCGAAGGCGAAGTTGAACCCGAGCGGCAGCACCGCCAGACAGACGGTCCGCTCGTCGAGGGCGCAGACCTCGGCGCACGCACGGGCGTTGTACGCGTAGTCGTCGTGGGTGCGCGGGATGAGCTTGGGAAGGCCCGTGGTGCCGCCGGACAGCAGCAGGAGGGCGAGGTCGCCGGGGTCCGCTCCGCCGTCGTCGGCACCCGGCACCGGCAGGGCGTCCGGCGGGGTGAGACCGCGCGGGGAGGGAGCAGCCGCCCGCAGCGCCTCGAAGGAGACGAATCCGTCCTCCTGACCGGGATCGCCGACCACGACGACGGTCAGCGGCGAGCCGCCCGGCCCGTTCTCCGCCCGCACCGAGCGCACCAGCGCACGGTGGTCGAACCGTGCGTGCCGGTCGGGCACCACACAGGCCACCGCCTCCGACACGCGGACCAGATGACCGATCTCCCGGCGCCGGTGGCCGGGCATGGCGTGCACCGGGACCGCTCCGAGGCGCTGGAGCCCGAACCAGACGAGCACGAACTCGGCCCGGTTGGGGAGCTGGACCACGACGCGGTCCCCCCGTCCGACGCCGAGTCCGCGCAGTCCGCGGGCGACGCGGTCGGCCTCGGCGTCCAGGCCGGCGTAGGTCCACCGGCGGTCCCCGTCGACCAGGGCGACACGGCTCCCGTGGGCGGCGGCCGCCCGGCGCAGGCGTGCGCCGAAGGTGACCCCCTCCCAGTGCCCGGCGGCCCGGTAGCGCGCCGATTCCGCCTCGGACCAGGTCTGTTCCGTCTCGGTCATGGGGGTTCTGCCTCTCGTTGCCGGACCACGGGCTCTGGTGCCGCGACCTCTTGTGTGACTACGATGCGTAGTATAGAAATGAAAATCATTTCAATCTAGGGTGAGTTCGGTCCCTCGGACGGACCCCCGCCGCCGACGCGGCCACTCCACCCGCCCCCTCAGACCGGAAGGCCCCATCAGTGAGTGACGAAGCAGTCGTCCCGGCGCGGACAGCGGAAGGCGAGCGGTCCCTCTTCGCGCCGGACGCCGTACGTGAAGCGGTGGCACACGCGCTGGAGACGGCGCCGCACGAGCTGGACGGCGACCGGGACCTCTTCGAACTCGGCCTCGACTCACTGATGCTGATGTCCCTGGCCGGTGCGTGGCGGCGCGCGGGCAGCACGGTCACCTTCCAGGAGCTGACCCGCACCCCGACCCTCGGCGCCTGGACGGCCCTGCTCGGACGGGAGCACCCCGCCGAGGCACCCGCGCCGCACGCGCCGACCGGTCGTCAGGCCACCGCGCTCCAGGCGTCCACCGACGACGAACCGGCGGAGTCCTTCCCGCTGGCGACGATGCAGCACGCCTACTGGATCGGACGCCAGGACGGCCAGCCGCTCGGCGGCGTCGCCGCGCACTTCTACGTCGAGCTCGACGGCCACGGGGTCGACCCCGAACGGCTCGGCGCCGCCCTGCGCGCCCTCGTGCTCCGGCACGGCATGCTGAGGGCCGTCTTCGACGAGGAGGGAAGACAGCGCTTCGGCCCGCCGGGATCCCCCCTCACCATCCACGACCTGCGGGAGCGCGCTCCGCAGGACGCCGAGGCCGAGCTGGCGCTGCTGCGCGAGCGCAACACCCACGCCCGCCCCGACATCACCTCCGGCGACGTCTTCCGCGCGGCCCTGTGCCTGCTCCCCGGCGGAGGGACCCGGCTCCAGATCGGCCTGGACATGATGGCCGGGGACGCCCTGAGCCTGCGCGTCCTCCTGTCCGACCTGCGCCGCCTCTACGACTGCCCCGACGACCGGCCCCGCGCGCTCGGCCTCGACTACCGCACCTACCTCGCCGAGCACGACGCCCGCCGGAAGGCGGAACGCGAGCGGCACGCGGCCTGGTGGCGCGAGCGCCTGCCGGAGCTGCCCCGCGCACCGCGCCTGCCGACCACCGTCGACCCGCTGACCCCGGTCGGCGCCGCCGACACCGCGCTCACCCGCTCGCGCCGTCTGCACCACTGGCTGGACCCCGCCGACAAGGCGGCCCTGATCGACGCCGCACGACGGCACGGCATCACCCCCGCCGCCGCCCTCGCCACCGCCTTCGCCGAGGTCGTCGCCGCCTGGAGCGACAGCCGGCGCTTCCTGCTCAACCTCCCGCTGTTCGACCGGGAGTTGTTCACCCCGGACGTGGCCGCTCTGGTCGGGGACTTCAGCAGCTCGGTCCTGCTCGACACGGACATGAGCGCGTCCCTGCCGTTCTCCCGGCAGGCCCGCGGCCTTCAGGAACGCCTCCAGGAAGGCATTTCCCACGGCGCGTACGGCGGCGTCGAGGTCCTGCGCGACCTCGCGCGCGCCGAGGGCGCCCCGGTGCTGGCGCCGGTCGTCTACACCAGCGCCATCGGACTGGGCGAGATCTTCGGACAGGACGTCCAGAAGTCCTTCGGCCGCCCCTCCTGGATCATCTCCCAGGGCCCCCAGGTCTTCCTGGACGCCCAGGTCACCGAACTCGACGGCGGCCTCCTCCTCAACTGGGACGTCAGGGACGGCGTGTTCGAGGCCGGAGTGCCCGACGCCGCGTTCGACGCCTACCGCGGCCTCGTCACCCGTCTGATCACGGACCCCGGCACCTGGGCCCGGCCGGTGGACGGCCTGCTCGCCCCCGACGTCCTGCCGGGGCGCGCGGTGGCGGCGCTGCCGCCCGCGCCCGTTCCGGACCGCGCCCTGCACACCCGCTTCTTCCGGCTCGCCGAGACCGAGCCGGACCGTGTCGCGGTCGTCGGCACCGGCGGCGGCACCCTCACCTACGGGGAAGCCGCCGACACCGCCCGGAGGATCGCCGCGCTGCTGCGCGCCCACGGCGTGCGCGAGGGCGACACCGTCGCGCTGACCCTGCCCAAGGGCGCCGGCCAGATCACCGCCGTCCTCGGCATCCTGGCCGCTGGCGCCGCGTACGCCCCCGTCGGCGTCGAACAGCCCACCGTGCGCCGCGCACGCATCCACTCCGTGGCCGGTGCCCGCGCCGTGCTCACCGACCGGGAGCACGCGCCGCTCTGCGCGGAGGTCTCCGGAACCCCGGTGCTGCTCCTGGAGGACGCCGGGACGCACGAGCCCGCCCCCGTCGTCCGGCCGGACCCGGACCTGCCCGCCTACGTGCTGTTCACCTCCGGCTCCACCGGACTGCCCAAGGGCGTCGAGGTGCCGCACCGCGCCATCGTCAACACGGTCGAGGCGATGGAGGAGCAGCTCGGCCTCGGCCCCGCGGACCGTGTCCTCGCGCTCTCCGCGCTCGACTTCGACCTCGCCACCTGGGACATCTTCACCCCGCTGTCGCTCGGCGGCCAGGTGGTGGCCGTCGGACAGGAGCACCGCCGGGACGCCCATCACTGGGCCCGTCTGGTGCGCGCGCACGGCGTGACACTGGTGCAGTGCGTGCCCGCCCTGCTGGACCTGCTGATGGCCGCCGGGGAGGACGACGGCCTCGGCGACTCCCTGCGCATGGTGCTGCTCGGCGGGGACTGGATCGGCCTCGACCAGCCCCGCAGGCTGCGCGCCCTCGTGCCCGGCTGCCGTTTCGTGGCACTCGGCGGCATGACGGAGGCCGCCGTCCACTCCACGGTGTTCGAGGTCGAGGAGACCGACCCCGCCTGGAAGTCCGTCCCCTACGGTGTGCCGCTGCGCAACATGCGGGCCCGGGTCGTGGACGGACGAGGACGCGACTGCCCGGACCTCGTCCCCGGCGAGCTGTGGATCGGCGGGCCCGGTGTGGCCGACGGCTACCGCGCCGACCCCGGACGCACCGCCGAACGCTTCGTCGAGCACGACGGCGAACGCTGGTACCGCAGCGGTGACCTGGCCCGCTACCGGCCCGACGGCGTACTGGAGTTCCTCGGCCGCGCCGATCACCAGGTGAAGATCGGCGGTCACCGGATCGAACTCGGCGAGGTCGAGTCCGCCCTGGAGGACGACCCCGCCGTGCTGCACGCGGTCGCCTGCGTCCTCGACACACCCGTACGGCACCTCGCCGCCGCCGTGTCCGCCCCCGGCGCGGCACCCGATCCCGGCCGGGTGCGCCTGCGGGCGGCGCGGCGGCTCCCCGCCCACATGGTCCCCGAACGCCTGCTCGTCCTGCGCGACCTGCCGCTGACCGCCAACGGCAAGCTGGACCGGGCGGCCGTGCGCCGGGCGCTGACCGAGGCGGCCGGGGACGACAGCCCCCGCACCACGGCACCGCTCGGACCGGTGGAGACCGCGGTGGCGGCCCAGTGGGCCGAGCTGCTCGGCGTGCCCGAAGTGGGCCGGGAGAGCAGCTTCTTCCTGCTCGGCGGGGACTCGCTCGTCGCCACCCGGATGATCGGCCGGCTGCGCGCCGCCGGGTTCCCCGCCGCCCGCGTGGCCGACCTCTTCGCCCGCCCCGTGCTGGAGCACTTCTGCGAGACGCTGCACCCCCGCGCCGCCACCGGCGCACAGCCCGCACCGGCCGCCGCGCCGGTCCTCGTGCCCGACCCGGACCGCGCCCACGAGCCCTTCCCGCTCACGGACGTCCAGGCCGCCTACCACACCGGCCGCGACCCCCGTCTCACCCTCGGCGGCGTCGGCACCTGGCACTACACCGAGTTCGACGGTACAGACGTCGACCTCGGCCGACTGGAGCGCGCCTGGAACACCCTCGTCCGGCGGCACGGCATGCTCCGCGCGGTCGTGGAGGACGGACACCAGCGCGTCCTGCCCGACGTACCGCCCGTACGCATACCGGTGGCGGACGTCCCGGCCGACGACGCCACCGAGGCGCTGGCCGCGCTGCGCGCCCGCCTGTCCCGGCAGGTGCGCGACCCCGCCCGATGGCCCCTCTTCGCGATCGGGGCGGTGCGCCACCACGACGGCGGCGCCGCACGCACCCGCGTCGGCATCGGCCTGGACTACCTGGTCCTCGACGCCCTCTCCATCACCACGCTCTACGCCGAACTGAACGCGCTCTACGCCGACCCCGGGCACGAACTGCCGCCCCTCGACGTGTCGTTCCGCGACTACCTGACTGGGCTGCCCGCCGATCCGGAGGCGGCCGAGCGGGCCCGCGCCCACTGGCGGGAGCGGCTGGCCGAACTCCCGCCCCCGCCGTCCCTGCCCTTCGACCGGGACCCGGCCACCCTCGACGCACCCGTCTTCACCCGGCGCCGGCTGAGCCTGCCCGCCGAGGACTGGCAGACCGTCAAACGCCGGGCCGCCCGGCACGGCCTCACCCCGTCCACCGTCCTGCTGGCCCTGTACGCGGAGGTGCTGGAGACCTGGAGCGGGACGGACGCGGTGACCGTCACGCTCACCCTCTTCGACCGCCGTGACGTCCACCCGCACATCCACCGGGTGCTCGGTGACTTCACCACCCTCTCCCCGGCGGGGCACCGCCGCGAGGGCGCGTCCTGGGCGGCGGCCGCCCTGGCACTGCAACGCCGCCAGGCCGAGGACCTGGACCACTTGGACGTCCCGGCCGACTGGCTGCTGAGGGAGTTCGGCCGCCGGACGGGCACCGTGGACGCCGCCGCGCCCGTGGTGTTCACCAGCGCCATCGGCGTCGGTGACGCGACGCTGGCCGGAGCGGGCACCGGCTTCCCCGCGAAGGTCTGGGGCATCTCGCAGTCCCCGCAGGTGTGCCTGGACAACCAGGTCACCGAGGAGTCCGGGAACCTGGTCGTCACCTGGGACGCCGTCGAGGACCTCTTCCCCGAGGGGGTGCTGGACGCGATGTCCGGCGCCTACGAGAGGCTGCTGCGCCATGTCGTCGCCGGTGACTGGGAGGCGCCGCTGCCCGGCCTGGTGCCCGCCGCCCATCTCGAACGGCGGGCCGCCGCCGCCCGGGAGGCCGCCCTGGAACCGGTGGTCCCGCGCCCGCTGCACGCGGCGTTCTTCGCCCACGCGAGGAGGGCCCCCGGCCGGACCGCCCTCGTCACCACCGCGGGGCAGGAGGTGACGTACGGAGCCCTCGCCGACCGGGCACTGCGCACGGCCGCCGCGCTCGGTGACGCCGGTGTGGCTCCGGGCGACCTGGTCGCGGTGACCCTGCCCAAGGGACCGGAACAGGTCGCCGCGGTCCTCGGTGTCCTCGCGGCCGGTGCCGCCTACGTACCGCTGAGCCTCGAACAGCCCGCCGCACGACGGGAGCGGGTGCGCGCCACCGCCGCCTTCGACGTCGTCCTGGGCGACTGGCCCGCCGCGGCGGGAACGGCTCCCCGCACCCTGTCCGTCACGGACACCCAGGGCCACGAGCCGCTCGCCGCACCGGCGGATCCGTCTCCCGAAGCGCTCGCCTACACCATCTTCACCTCGGGCTCCACCGGTGCGCCCAAGGGGGTGCAGATCAGTCACGCGGCCGCCTGGAACACGATCGCGGACATCAACGCCCGGCACGGCATCGGCGCGGACGACCGGGTCTTCGCCCTGTCCGCACTGGACTTCGACCTGTCCGTGTACGACCTCTTCGGGCTGCTCGGCGCGGGCGGCTCCCTCCTGCTGCCCACCGAGGACCAGCGCCGTGAACCGGCCCGCTGGCCCGGCCTGCTCGACCGCCACGGGGTGACCGTCTGGAACACCGTCCCGGCCCTGCTCGACCTGCTCCTCGACGCCGACGAGCAGGAGACGCCGGAGGGCGGACGCCTCGCGGGGCTGCGGACCGCACTGGTCTCCGGCGACTGGATCGGCCTCGATCTCCCCGGCCGGCTGCGCCGACGCACCGCGTCTCGCTGCGTGTTCGTCGCCATGGGCGGGGCGACCGAGGCCGCCGTCTGGTCCAACACGCTCACCGTCGAGGAGCTGGATCCCCGGTGGGTCTCCGTCCCCTACGGACGTCCCCTGACCGGGCAGCACTACCGCGTCGTCGGCCGGGACGGACGGGACTGCCCCGACTGGACGCCCGGCGAACTGTGGATCGGCGGTGCGGGACTGGCCCGCGGCTATCTGGCCGACCCGGCCCGCACCGCCGAGAAGTTCGTCGAACAGGACGGGCGGCGCTGGTACCGGACCGGCGACCTGGGCCGGTTCCGGGGAGACGGCCTGCTGGAGTTCCTGGGCCGCCTCGACAGCCAGTTGAAGATCGCGGGCCACCGCATCGAGGCCGGTGAGATCGAGGCCGCGCTGGAGTCCCACCCGGCCGTCGCCCGAGCCGCCGTCGTGGCCGTGGGGGAGCGCACCGCGAAGCGCCTGGCCACCTTCGCCGTACCGCACGAGCCCGCGCACGCGGAGCACGCCGGTGCCGTCGCGCCCGGTACACCCCCGGCGGACCCCGGCCTCACCGAGAGCCTCCTCGCCCTGCTGGCCGAGCGTGTGCCCGGCTACGCGGTCCCCTCCCGCATCCAGCTGCTGCCGGCCCTGCCGCTCACCGCGAACGGCAAGGTCGACCGGACAGCCCTGGCCGCCCTGGCGGGACCGGAGACGGTGCCCGCCGCGGCCGAACCGCCGCACGGCGGCACCGAGTCGGCCCTCGCCGCCCTGTGGAGCGAGCACCTGCCGCACTGGACACCCGACCGCAACGCCAACTTCTTCACCGCGGGCGGCGACAGCCTCACCGCCCTGCGCCTGCTCACCGCGATCGAGCGCCGCCTCGGGGCCGCCGTGCCCGCCCGGCGCTTCTTCGCCGCACCGACCGTCGCCGCGCTCGCCGCGGACATCACCCGAACGCTCGCGGCCCACGGGACCGCCTACGAGACCGGAGAGCTGTGAACATCGCTGAACTGCTGGCCCGTTACGCCGACGAGGGCGTGGTGCTGTGGGCCGAGGACGGACAACTGCGCTTCCGCGCCCCCCAGGGCCGCCTCACCGACGCGCACCGGGCCGAACTGCGCACCCACAAGGAAGCCGTCCTGCGCCATCTGGCAGCGGAGGAACCGGCGTTGCGGGCCGACCCGGAAGGCCGCCACAAACCCTTCCCGCTGACGGACATCCAGGCCGCCTACCTGATCGGCCGCACCGACGCCTACGCCTACGGCGGTGTCGGCTGCCACGCCTACGTCGAACTGGAACACCCCGACCTGGACGTGGACCGCGTCACCGCCTCCTGGCGGGAACTGGTCCGGCGGCACGACATGCTCCGCGCGATCGTCCACCACGACGGCTACCAGCAGGTCCTGGCCGACGTGCCCGCCCTCGCCGTCGAGGCCGACGACCTGACCGCCCTGGCCCCGGCCGCCGCCGAGGCGCAGGTGCAGCGCACCCGTGCGCGGCTGTCCGCACGCGAGGCGCCCACCGACCGGTGGCCGCTCTTCGAGGTGCACGTGAGCCGCACCGCACAGCGGGCCGTGCTCCACCTCTCCTTCGACATGCTGGTCGCCGACCACGCCAGTCTGCGCATCCTGCTCGCCGAGTTCCGGCGCAGCTACGGCGGCGAACCCCTCTCCGAAGCACCTCGGATCACCTTCCGCGACCACGTCCTGGCCCGCCGCGCTCTCGTCGGTACCGCCGCGCACACCCGCGACCGCGCCTATTGGACCGAACGGCTCGACACCCTGCCGCCCGCACCCGAACTGCCCCTCGCCGAAGCCTGGGAAGCGGGCGTCGGCGGCCCGGCGGAGGCGGCCCGCACTCCGGCTCCCGCGGAGCCGGTGACCTTCCGCAGGCTGGAGGTCCTGCTGCCCGCGGCCGACCGGGACCGCCTCACCGAACGGGCCGCGCGGCGCGGACTGACCCTCTCCACGGTGCTGCTCACCGCGTACGCCGAGACGGTCGGCCGCTGGTCGCGCACCAGCCGGTTCACGCTCAACGTGCCCACGGTGGACCGGCCCGGCCCGCACGAGGACACCGGCCGCCTCGTCGGCGACTTCACCACGCTCGAACTGCTCGCCGTGGACCTGGAGCACCCCGCCGCCTTCGCGGAGCGCACGCGCCTGGTCGGGGAACAGCTCCTCGACGACCTCGCGCATCCCCTGTTCACCGGCTCCGAGGTGCTCGCCGAGCTGTCCCGCAGGGCAGGCGCCCCGGTGCTGATGCCGGTCGTCTTCACCAGCGCCCTCGGCACCGGCGCCACCTCCGAGGGCGTACCCCCCGAGGTGACGTACGCCGTGACCCGGACCCCGCAGGTGTGGCTCGACTGCCAGGTCATGCACCGCGGCGACACGCTCAGCCTGTCCTGGGACATCCGCGAGGGCGCGCTCGCCCACGGGGTGCCCGACGCCATGTTCGAGGCGTACACGGCACTCGTACGGGCCCTGGCGGCCGAGGGCGAGGCCGGTGACGCCGCCTGGGACGCACCGGCCGGCATCCCGCTCCCCGCGGAACAGGCGGCGCGCCGCGACGCGGTCAACGCGACCGAGGGGCCCCTGCCGGACGCCCTCCTGCACGAACCCGTGCTCGCCCAGGCCCAGGCCACACCGGACGCCGTCGCGGTCCGCACCTCCGAACTGGCCCTCACCTACCGGCAGCTCGTGACCCGGGCGAGCGCTCTCGCCGAGACGCTGACCGCGTCCGGACTGCGCCCCGGAGAACCCGTGGCGATCTGGGCGGACAAGGGCTGGGAGCAGGTCGTCGCCGTCTTCGGCACCCTCATGGCGGGCGGTGCCTATCTGCCCATCGACACCGCCCAGCCACCGGCCCGCCGGGACACGATCATCGCGGACGCGGGCGTCCGCACGGTCCTCACCCAGTCCTGGCTCGCCGACATCGACGACCTCCCGGACGACGTCACGGCACTCGCCGTCGACCTGCTCCCCGAGGACACTGCGGCCGCACCCGGTGCGCACGGAACGCGGCGCCACCCGGACGACCTCGCGTACATCATCTACACCTCGGGCTCCACCGGCACACCCAAGGGCGTGATGATCAGCCACCGGGCCGCCCTCAACACGGTCGAGGACATCAACCGCCGCTTCACCCTCACCGAGCACGACCGCGTCCTCGGCATCGCGGGACTCGGCTTCGACCTCTCCGTCTACGACCTGTTCGGACCGCTCGCCGTCGGCGCCACCCTCGTCCTGCCCCACGCCGACCGGCGCGGCGACCCCTCCCACTGGGCCGAACTGGTCCGCGACCTCGGCGTCACGGTGTGGAACTCCGTACCCGGCCAGCTCCACATGCTGTGCGACTGGCTGCGCTCCGAGCCCCCCACGGACGGCGCCTCGCTGCGTCTGGCCCTGATATCCGGCGACTGGATACCGGTCGCCCTGCCGGACCAGGCCCGCGACATCCTCCCCGGCCTGGAGATCGTCTCCCTCGGCGGCGCGACCGAAGGGTCCATCTGGTCCATCGCCCATCCGATCGGCGAGGTGGACACCGCACGCCCGAGCATCCCGTACGGCACGCCCCTGACCAACCAGACGTTCGCCGTGCTCGACCGGCAGCTGCGCCCACGGCCCGAATGGGTCCCGGGCGAGCTGTACATCGGCGGCGCCGGTGTCGCCCTCGGCTACTTCGGCGACGAGAGCCGCACCGCGGAGCGGTTCCTCACCGACCCCGCCACCGGAGAGCGGCTCTACCGCACCGGCGATCTCGGACGGTACCTCCCCGACGGCACCATCGAGTTCCTGGGCCGCCAGGACGCCCAGGTCAAGATCCGCGGCTACCGGGTCGAACTGGCCGAGGTCGAGGCCGCCGTACAGGCCCACCCCCGGGTCGCGGCGGGCGCCGTCATCGTCGACGACTCCGCGGCCGGAGGCCGGCGCCTCGCCGCGTACGTGGAGACGGCCCGCAAGGACGGCACGGCGGACACGGACGCCGACCGTGCCGGAACCCCGGCGGCGACGCGGTCACAGGCGCGCGCGGCCGCGGCCGACGCCGTACGGGAAGCCTCGGCGGCCGTCGACGCCGCACGGCTCACGGAGTTCCTGGCCGCCCTCGACGACGTGGCCCTCGCCGAGATGGCCCGCGTCCTCGACGCCTGCGGAGCGTTCGCGGACGGCGCGGCGCGCACGGCGGAGGAGGTGGGCACGGCACTGCGCGCCACGCCCCGCCACCGGCACATCGTGCGGCGATGGCTGCGCGCCCTGGCGGCACGCGGCCGCCTCACCCACCGCTCCCGCGACAACACCTACACCCGTCTCGTCACCGTCCCGGACAGCGAGGCGGAACACGCCTGGCGGCGGGCCGCGGAGCTGGAACACGAGGTCGGCTGGAGCACCGAACTGCTCACCGTCATGCGGACCTGCGCCGAGCGGCTGCCCCACCTGGTCTCCGGGGAGGCGGGCATCCGGGAACTGCTCTTCCCCGGCGCGGCGACCGAGGCCGCCGACGCCGCCTACCGCGACAACCTCGCCATCCGGCACCTCAACCACGCGGTGGCCGCCGCGCTGCGCGAGATCGCCGCGGGCCACACCGGCGAGGAGCGGCTGCGCGTGCTGGAGGTGGGCGGCGGCGTCGGCGGCACCACGGGCGAACTGGTGCCCGTCCTCGCCGAGTACGGCGTCGACTACCTGTTCACGGACGCCTCCGCGTTCTTCCTGAACGAGGCCCGCGAGCGCTTCGCCGACCACTCCTGGGTCCGCTGCCAGCGCTTCGACGTCGACGAGGACCCGCGCGCCCAGCACCTGCTGCCCCACACCTTCGACGTGGTGATCTGCGCCAACACCCTGCACGCCGCCGCCGACACGGACGCGGCCGTGGGCCGGCTGCGGGAACTGCTGGTGCCGGGCGGGCAGCTCGTGTTCGTGGAGAACACCCGCGACGAGAACCTGCCGCTGCTGGTCTCCATGGAGTTCCTCGAAGTCGCGGGACGGACCTGGACCGATGTGCGCGCGCACACCGGGCAGTCCTTCCTCACCCACGCGCAGTGGCGTGAACTCCTCGACGCGCACGGCGCGTCCGAGGTCACCTCACTGCCCGGCGCCCGGGAGGCGCTGGCCGTGACCGGCCAGGAGGTCTTCCTCGCCACCCTGAAGGACGACCGCCATCACGTTCCCGTGGGCGAACTGGCCCGCACGGCGGCCACCCGGCTCCCGGAGTACATGCTCCCCTCGGTGTGGCAGGTCGTCGACCGCCTGCCCCGCACGGCCAACGGAAAGACCGACCGTGCCCGCCTGCGGGACTGGCTGCCCCGCGAGAGCGGCCCGGCCGCCGTCGTGGACGAGCAGCCCATGGACGACCTGGAGACCGGCCTCGCCGAGCTGTGGTCGCAGCTCCTCGCGGTGGAGCGCGTCACCCGCGACGACGACTTCTTCGACCTCGGCGGCGACTCGCTCCTCGTCGCCCGCATGGTGGGGCGGCTGCGGGAACGCGTACCGCGCGCCGCCGACCTGGAGTGGGAGGTCGTGCTGCGCCACATGCTGCGCCGCCCGACGGTCGCCGGGCTCGCCGCGTTCCTGCGCGGGCTCGCGGGCACCGAGGACGCACCGGCCGCCGGTGCCGTACGCACGGACCCGGTGATCCACCTGCACGGCGCCCGCTCTGACGACGAGCCCACCACCGTCCTGGTCCACGCCGGAACCGCGACGATCATGCCGTACCGGGCGCTGGTCACCGAGATCCGGCGCCGCTCGCCGGGCCTCGCCGAGGTCGTGGGCGTGGAGGTCCCGGACCTGGACGGATTCCTCGCCGCCCCGCCGGAGGGACTCATCGAGCAGCTGGCGGCCGACTACGCCCGCGCCCTGACCGCCGACGGCCGCGGCCGCTTCCACGTCGTCGGCTACTGCCTGGGCGGTCTGATCGCCACCGAGGTGGCCCGCAACCTCGCCGAGTCCGGGGCGGAGGTGGAGAGCCTCACCGTCATCAGCAGCCACAGCCCCCGCTTCCGGCTCGACGACGAACTCCTCGCCGAGTACTCCTTCGCCGTCATGATGGGCATCGACCCGGCCGACCTCGGCTTCCCGGACGACCAGTACCGGGTGGCCGCGGCGGCCGACGCGGTCCTGGCCGCCGGACCCGGCGTCCTGCCGGACGGCGGACTCGCCGCGCTGCCCGAGGAGTTCGCGGACGTCGCGGGACGCTTCCGGGAACTGGCCGGGATCCCCCGCGCCACCCGCATCGCGCGGATGTGCGAGGCGGTGCCCGCGTCGGCCGGCACCTACGAACCCGACCACATGACCCGGCTCTTCCTCGCCTTCCGGCAGAGCGTCTTCGCCATCACCCGCTACGACGCCGAGCCCTACGCCGGAGACATCACCTTCCTGCGCCACGACGGCGCGTACCCCTTCCCGGGCAGCAAGGACGCCGTCACCGCCTACTGGGAGGAACTCACCCTGGGCGACCTGGACATCGTCGACATCGGCGGCGACCACTACAGCTGCCTGTCCGTCGAACACGCGCCCGGCATCCTCAAGACCCTCGCCGAGCTGACCGAGGGGGCGATCACCCGATGACCACGCCCGTGATCGGGGTCCTGGGCGCCTCCGGCGCGGTCGGCCGGGCCGCCGTACGCGAACTGCGCGCCCTCGGCCACAGCGGTCTGCGGCTGGGCGGCCGCACCGCGTCGGCCCTGCGCGAGGTCGCCGCGGACGGCCCCGGCGGCCACGACGAGACGGTCCGGGCCGACGCCACCGCACCGGACGGTCTGCGCGCCTTCACCGAGGGCTGCGACATCGTCCTCAACTGCGCCGGCCCCACCTACCGGCTCCGCGCCACCGTGGCGTCCGCGGCACTCGGCGCCGGCGCGCACTGCGTCGACGTGGCCGGCGACGACCCGGCCGCCGAGGACCTCCTCGACGGCGGCGATCCCGCCCGCGACGCCCGCACGGTCGTCCTGTCCGCGGGCGCCCTGCCCGGTCTGTCCAGCCTGCTGCCCCGCTGGCTGGCCGGACAGGGCCTGGAACGCGTCGCCGCGCTGACCGCGCACTGCGGGGGCCTGGAGCCCTGTTCGCCGACGGTGGCGCACGACCTGATGCTCTCCCTCAGCTCGGGCGGCGCGGGCGGCGCGGCCTTCGGCGAGGCCCTGGCGGCCGTCCGCGGCGGCCGCCGCGTGCCGCGCGCCCTGCGCACCGACGAGGACACCGCGCACCCGGCGTTCCCCGGCCGGGTCGCCGTACAGCCCTACCTCAGCGGCGAGAGCGAACGCCTCGCCGCCGGCCTGGGCGTCGACCGGCTCGACTGGTACAACGTCCACCCCGGCCCCGCCGTACGCGCCCTGCTCGGCCTCCTGCCCGCCCGCCTCGCGGCCGGAGAGGACCGGGACCGGCTGGCGGAGCGGCTGATCCTCGCCGCCGACCTCGACCTGGCCGGGCGCAAGCCCTACTACGTCATGGACTTCGCGCTGTCGGGCACCGCGTCAGGAACGCCCGCCACCGCCGGACTGACCCTGCGCGCGGCCAGCAGCTACCGGCTCACCGGCGCCGTAGGAGCCCTGGCGGTGGACGCGGTGCTGCGGGGCCGGGTCCCGGCGGGCGTCCACTTCGCCTGCGACGTGCTGGACCCGGACACCGTGGTGCGGCACCTGCGCTCCCGCGGGGCCGCCGACCTCCGGCTCACCGGGACGGCCGCCGGGGCCGGGCAGCAGGAGGAGGGGGTCCTGTGAGCGCCTCGACACCACTGCGTGTGCTGGTCTGCGGCACCAACTTCGGCCGCTTCTACGCCGAAGCCGTACGGCGGCGCCCCGGATACACCCTGGCCGGCCTCCTGAGCCGGGGATCGGAAGCCTCCAGGGCGTACGCCGACAGCCTGGGCGTCCCCCACCACACGGACACGGGCGACCTCCCCGACGACATCGACGCGGCCTGCGTGGCGGTGAGTTCGTCCATCTCGGGCGGACCGGGAACCGACCTGGCCCGCGCGCTCATGGACCGGGGCATCCACGTGCTCCAGGAACACCCCGTGCACCTCACCGAGTTGACCGGCAACCTCAGACACGCCCGCCGCCGAGGGGTGCAGTACCGGCTCAACACCCACTACCCGCACGTCGCCCCGGTCCGCTCCTTCATCGAGGCGGCCCGGCGGCTCGTCGCACGGCAGCGGCCGCTCTTCCTGGACGCCGCCACCCCGGTCCATCTGATGCACCCCCTGGTGGACATCCTCGGACAGGCCATGGGCACCCTGCGGCCCTGGCGCTTCGCGGACCCGGCACCGCTGCCCGCCGGCATCGGCCCCCAGCCGTTCCGCTCCCTGCACGGCGTGTTCGGCGGCGCACCCCTCACCCTGCGGGTGCACCACCAGCTCGACCCGTCCGACCGGGACAACCACGCCCTGCACTGGCACCGGATCGCCCTCGGCACGGAGGGCGGGGTCCTCACCCTCGCCGACACCCACGGGCCCGTCCTGTGGAGCCCCCGGCTGCACATCGGGCGCGACACCGGCCGGCGCTTCGTCCTGGACGGCCCCGGCACCGGCAGCCTGGGACTCGGGACCACGGCGGTGGTCGGGAGCACGGGCCCCTTCCGCACCGTCTTCTCCGACCTGTGGCCGGAAGCGATCGGCAGCGCGCTCGACGGGCTGCGGGACGCGGTCGCGCAGGGCGGCGACGCGCTGCGCGCGGGCCAGTACGAGCTGGCCGTGTGCCGCATCTGGACCGATCTCGCGGCCCGGCTGGGGCCTCCCGAGATCGTCCGGCCGGGCACACCGCGCCCCCTCGCGGTGAGCGACGTCTTCCCCGCGCGGGAGCGGTCCCGGCAGCCCCGCCCCGAGCCGTCCCCGCCTCCCGGCGCCCCGGCCGCGCCGGGTCCCGGCGCCGCCGGGGCGCCGGCCCGCCCCGTACCGGAAGCGGCCTCGGCCCGGCCGCCGGACGCCGCCGCGTACTCCCCGTCGGCCGAGTTCTTCGACCTCGTCGCCGCCGGGCACACCGCGACCGCGAGCGCCCCGGCCGTGGCCGCGCTCCTGGCCGACGCCGACCTCGGCAGCGGGCCGGTGGTGGACATCGGCGCCGGCACCGGTCTGCTGACGGAGGCGGTCGCCAGGGCCCGGCCGGACGCGGAGATCATCGCCTGCGAACCGTCGGCCGGCATGCGCGCCGTGCTCACCAGCAGGGTGTTCAGCGACGAGGACCTGCGGACCCGGGTGACCGTCACCGCGGACGCCGCCCCCGACCTCGATCTTCCCGACCGGATCAGCGCCGTGCTGCTCTGCGGAGTCCTCGGCCACCTCGACGCCGAGGGGCGGGCCAGGCTGTGGCGGCGGGTGACCCGGCGACTCGTGCCCGGCGGGCTCGTGATCGTCGAACTCATGCAGTTCGAGGAGCCGACGACGCTGCCCGAGACCCGGCTCGCCACCGCGACCGCCGGACGCCGACGCTACGAGTGGTGGTTCGGCGGCGCACCGGACGAGGCGGAGAACGGCGTGATGCGCCTGCACTCCACCTGGCGGGTCCACCGGGACGGCGCCCCGCAGGCGGAACGCGAGGTCCACGACTCCTACCGCTGGGAGCCCTTCGGGCTCAAGGACGTCGTCGCCGAGTCCGGCATGACCGCACGCACCCTGCCCACCCGGCCCGGAGCACCCCCGCTGGCCGTGCTCACCCGCACACCGGACACGTCCGGCCCGCCCGTCGGACCGCAGGTGCCGCGCGCACGGAACGCTCCGGACGGTCCCGGCGCTCCGGACGATCTCAGTGCTCCGGACGGTCCCGGCGCTCCGGGCGTCGTCCCGGCATCCCGGGACACCCCGCGCACCAGCCCCCTCCTCCCCTCCTCCACCACCTCCACCACCTTCACCTCCACCGACGGCTAGGAGCCTCCATGACAAGCCCCGAGACCCCGACGGCGCCCCGGATCCCCGGCGCACCCCGCACGGACACCGCCGCCCCGCCCCGGGACTTCCCCATCCGGCGCGGCTGCCCCTTCGCGGCGCCCGCGGAGTACGACGCGCTGCGCACCCACGAGCCGGTCGCCCGCGTCACCCTGCCGACCGGGCGCGAAGCCTGGGTGGTCACCCGCTACGACGACGTACGCGAACTGCTCTCCGACCCCCGGATCAGCGCCGACATCCGCCGCCCCGCCTTCCCGGCCCTCGGAGCGGGCGAGCAGGAGGCCGGGGCGAGGTTCCGTCCCTTCATCCGCACCGACGCCCCCGAGCACACCACGTACCGGCGCATGCTCCTGCCGGTGTTCACCGTGCGCCGGGTGCGCGCGATGCGCCCGGCCGTCCAGGCCCGCGTCGACGAGATCCTGGACGGCATGCTCGCCGCCGGGGGCCCGGTGGACCTCGTCTCCGCCTACGCCAACGCCGTCTCCACCTCGGTGATCTGCGAACTGCTCGGCGTCCCCGGCGAGAACCTGGAGTTCTTCCGGGACGTCACCCGGATCTCCGGCTCCCGCCACAGCACCGCCGAGCAGGTCTCCGGGGCCCTCGGCGGTCTCTTCGGCCTGCTCGCCGAGCTGATCGGCAGGCGGCGGGAGGAGCCGCGCGACGACCTGATCTCCAGGCTCGTCACCGAGCACCTGGTCCCCGGCCACCTGACCATGGACCAGCTCCTGTCGACCCTCGGCATCACGATCAACGCCGGCCGCGAGACCACCACCAGCATGATCGCCCTGAGCACGCTGCTCCTGCTGGAACGGCCGGAGCTGATGGCGGAACTGCGCCGGGACCCCTCCCTGATGCCGGCCGCCGTCGACGAACTCCTGCGTGTCCTGTCCGTCGCCGACTCCATCCCGCTGCGCGTGGCCGCCGAGGACATCGAGCTGTCCGGCCGGACGATCCCCGCCGACGACGGCGTCATCGCCCTGCTGGCCGGGGCCAACCACGATCCCGAGCAGTTCGACGAGCCGGAGCGGGTCGACTTCCACCGCACCGACAACCACCACGTCGCGTTCGGCCACGGCGTCCACCAGTGCGTCGGGCAGCACCTGGCCCGGCTGGAACTGGAGGTCGCCCTGGAGACGCTCGTCCGCCGCGTCCCCACCCTCCGCCTCGCGGGAGACCGGGACGACGTCGTGGTCAAGCACGACTCCGCCACCTTCGGCCTCGAAGAACTGAGGGTCGCCTGGTGACCGCCCCCGTCCCGCCGAGCGCGTCCTTCCCGCCTTCCGCCCGGCCCCCCGTCCGGCCCGCCGCCCGCGCCGCCCGTGCCGACAGCCCGTGGCTGAGGCGGTGGAACGGCGGCCCCGCACCCCGGTGCACACTGATCTGCCTGCCGCACGCGGGCGGCAGCGCGAGCTTCTACCGGCCCTGGGCGGCACTGCTGCCCCCCGAGGCCGAACTCCTCGCCGTCCAGTACCCCGGCCGCGAGGACCGCCTCGGAGATCCCGGGGCGAGCGGCATGAGCGAGCTGACGGCAGCGGTGGCGGACGCCGTCGCGCCGCTGCTCGACCGGCCGTACGCCCTCTTCGGACACAGCATGGGCTCCGCCGTGGCCTGGGACCTCGCTCACGAGCTGAACCGCCGCGGACTCCCGGGCCCGCGCCGCCTGTTCGCGTCCGGGCGGGCCGCCCCCGGTACGGCGGTCACCGGGCAGCTCCACCGCCAGGACGACGACACCCTGAGCGCCGAACTGGCCCGGCTGGGCGGCACCCGTCAAGAGATCCTGGACGATCCCGGGCTGCGCTCCCTGATCCTCACGGCCGTACGCCACGACTACCGGATCATCGAGACATACGAGCCACCCGGCCGGGAGCCGCTGTCCTGCCCCCTGCACGTCCTGACCGGCAGCACCGACCCGGAACTCGGCGCGGCACGCAGCCGCGACCGGGCGGGCGGCTGGGCGGACCTCACCACCGCCCGCACCGAGGTACGCGTCTTCCCCGGCGACCACTTCTACCTCACCCCCCGGCGCCGTGAGGTCGTGGCCACCGTCCTGCGCGGGCTGGACCCGTCGCTGACCACCGGCGGCGCGCACATCTGGCCGAGCACCCCGTGAGCCGCCGCCCCGAGTCCGCCCGCCCGGCCGCCCCAGCCCGGAGAACATCGTGATCGACTACTACTCGGCCGCGGCCGAGTTCTACGAACTGGTCGCCACCCGGCACACCGCCAGCAGCGGCCCCCCGCTGACCCGGATCCTCACCGGACTCGACGTGTCCCACGGCCCCGTCCTGGAGATCGGCGCGGGCACCGGACGCATCACCGAGGTCATCGCCGCCGCCCTCCCGGACGCGGAGATCCTCGCCGCCGAGCCGTCCGCCACCATGCGTGCCATGCTGACCTCCCGGGTCGCCCGCGACCCGGACCTGCGCCGCCGCTGCACCGTCGTGGACGGCGCCGCCCAGGACCTCGTCCTGCCCGACCGGCTCTCCGCCGTCGTCGTCTTCGGCGTGGCCGGTCATCTCACCGTCCCCGAACGCGTGGCGCTGTGGAAACGCCTCGCGGACCGGCTGCCGGACGGGGCGCCCGTGGTCGTGGAACTGATGGGGGTCTCCGCGCCCCGCGTCATCCCCCCGGTCATGTCCCTGCGGGAGACCATCGGCCGCCAGACGTACGAGTGGTGGATCGGCGGCGAACCCACCGAGGGCGACGCCATGCGGTTCACGACCACCTGGAAGGTCCTGCGCGACGGCCGCACCGTCCGCGAGGTCGCCGACAGCTACGACTGGCACACCTTCGACGTCGCCGCGCTGGCCCGCGAGGCAGGCATGACCAGCCGCCGCATCACCGAGGCGGGCGGCAGGCCCGTCCCCGAGATCGGAGTACTCGTCAAGTGACGTCACAACCGCCCGGGTCCGGCCCGGCCCCGGCACGCCCGGACGCCGTGGCCGAGGGCGCGGACACCCCCGGCAGACCGCCGCGCCCCCTGCGCACGCTGGCCGCGCCCGTCCGCGGACGACTGGCCCTCGCCGTCGGTCTCCAGGCCGCCGCCGCTCTCGCCGCAGTGGTGCCGTTCATCGCCGTCTCCCGCATCGCCGGGCGCCTCACCACGGATCCCCCGGCCGATGGTGACGCGCTCTGGCCGCTGGTGGCGCTGGCCTGCTCGGCCGGGCTCGTCGCCCTCGTGTGCGGCACGGCGGCCGGCGCCCTCGCCCACCTCGCCGACAACGACCTCCAGCTCACCCTCCGCCGCCGGCTCGCCCGGCACATCGGGCGGCTGCCGCTCGGCCGGCTCACCGAACGGGGCACCGGCGAGGTCAAGCAGGCCGTACAGGACGACGTGAGCGCACTGCACACCCTGTTCGCCCACACCCTGCTCGACATCGTCTCCGTGCTCACCGCCCCGGTGTTCACCCTGGTCTATCTGTGCACCGTCGACCGGCGCCTCGCCCTGGTCGCCGTGGTGCCGCTGCTGCTGGGCGTGTACCTGTTCAGCCGGGCCATGGCCGGGGCCGCGGCCCAGATGGCCGAGTTCGGTGCCGCCGTGGGCCGGATCTCCGCCGCCGCCGTGGAGTTCGCGTCCGGCATCGCCGTCTTCAAGAGCTTCGGGCGCGGCCGCAAGGCCCACGAGCGCTTCGTCCGCGCCACCGAGGGCTTCGCCGACTTCTTCTCCGGCTGGGTCCGGTCCACTCTCGCCGCCTCCACCGCCGCGATCCTGGTGGTCACCCCGGCCGTGGTCCTGCTGCTCCTCGTCGTACCGGGCGCGGTGTTCGTCACCCACGGCTGGATGACCGGCGCCGAACTCGTCCCCTTCCTCCTGCTCGGCCCCGCCGTCGCCGCTCCCCTGGGCGTCGTGGGCCCCCGCGTCCAGCAGATCCGGGCCGGCCAGGCGGCCGCCCTGCGGGTCACCGCCCTCCTGGACGCCCCCACTCTCCCGGAGCCGGTGACCCCCGCCCTCCCCGAAGGCCACCACGTCCGCCTGCGCGGGGTGTCCTTCTCCTACGACGGGAACACCGACGTCCTCAGCGGTGTCGACCTCGATCTCGCGCCCGGCACCGTCACCGCGCTGGTCGGCCCCTCCGGCTCCGGCAAGTCCACCCTGGCCGCGCTGCTGCCCCGCTTCCACGACGTCACGGCGGGCACGGTGACGCTCGGCGGCGCCGATGTCCGCGACATCCCCGCGGCCGAGCTGTACCGCCGGGTCGGCTTCGTCCTCCAGGACGTACGGCTGCTGCGGGCGAGCGTCGCCGACAACATCCGCCTCGGCCGCCCCGACGCCACCGGCGCGGAGGTCGAGCGGTGCGCCCGCGCCGCCCGCGTCCACGACCGGATCATGGAGCTGCCCGACGGCTACGCCACGGTACTCGGCACGGCGGTCACCCTGTCCGGCGGAGAGGCGCAACGCCTGTCCATCGCCCGCGCGCTGCTCGCCGACGCACCCGTCGTCGTGCTCGACGAGGCGACCGCGTACGCCGACCCGCACTCCGAGGCGCTCATCCAGGAGGGCCTTTCGGCACTCACGGCCGGCCGCACCCTGCTCGTCATCGCCCACCGGCTGTCCACGATCAGCTCCGCCGACCGGATCGTGGTGCTGGAGAACGGACGCATCACCGAACAGGGCCGCCACGACGACCTGCTCGCCGCCGGAGGCCGCTACACCGCGCTGTGGAAGGCCCGGAGCACCGCGGCCCCGGACGAGCCCGACAGCCCACCGCACCGGCGGTCCGCCCGTACGGGACCGGACCGCGCGGCGGACGACATCGAGGAGGGAAGCGCACGATGATCCGTCAGCTCTACCGCGTACTGGGCCCGGAGGGCTCCCGCCCACTGAACCGGCTGCTGCTCCTCCAGTCCGGCGCGGCCGTCCTCCAGGGCGTCGCCTTCGCCCTCCTCGTCCCCGTGCTCAAGGCCTTGCTCAGCCCCCGCCCCGATGACGTCCAGCCCTGGCTCACGGCGTTCACCGGCTGCGTCCTCGCCTACGCCGTGCTCCAGGGCGCCGCCCTCAGCGGCGGCTTCACCGTCGGCTCCCGGCTCTCGCGGGCGCTGCACCGCCGGATGGCCGACCAGGCCCTGCGCCTGCCGCTGGGCTGGTTCACCGCCGGCCGCACGGCCGAATTCAGCCGACTGGCCGGACAGAACGTCATCCAGGTGATGAGCACACCGGCCCATCTGCTCCGCCCCTTCATCAGTTCCGTGCTCACCCCGGCGACCATGGTGGCCGCCACCTTCTTCTTCGACGCCCGGACCGCCCTGGTGCTCCTGGTCTGCGCGCCCGTGCTGTACGCCGTCCAGCGGGCGAGCACATCGCTGATGCGCCGGCTCGACCTCGCCCGGGACACCGCGATCGGCGAGTCCGCCGACAGGGTCCTGGAGTACACCCGCAACCAGCCGGTCCTGCGGGCGTTCGGCCGGACCGCGCAGGGCTACGGGGCGCTGGACGACGCCCTGGCGGCCGCGGCCCGCGCCGACCGGCGGCTCATCGTCCGCGGCCTGCCCGGCCTGGTCTCCTTCACCTTCGCCACCCGGCTCGTCCTCGCCCTGCTGCTGGCCCTCGGCGTGTCCTGGCAGCTCGACGGGTCGCTCAGCGTGCCCGCCCTGCTGGCGCTCCTGGTTCTGCTGGTCCGCCTGATCGACAGCGTGTCGTCCGCCGCCGAGGCCGGCGCCGGGATGCGCCTCGCCCGCAACACCCTGGAACGGCTCGGCGCCGTCCTTGACGAGCCGCCGTTCCCCCAGCCCGCGAAGCCGCAGGCACCCCGTGACGCGAGCGTGGAGTTCACCGGGGTGACCTTCCGGTACGAGGCGGGCGAGACCGGCGCACGCCCGGTCCTGGACGACGTGACCTTCCGCCTTCCCGAGCGCGGCATGACGGCCCTGGTGGGTCCCTCCGGTGCGGGCAAGACCACGGTCGCCTCGCTGATCGCCCGGTTCCGGGACACGACGCAGGGCACCGTCCGCGTCGGCGGCGTCGACGTCCGCGACATCAGCGCCGACGACCTGGCCGCCCAAGTCTCCCTCGTCTTCCAGGACGTCCACCTCTTCGACGGCACGATCGAGGAGAACGTCCGTATCGCGGCCCCGGACGCCGGCCCCGCCGAACTGGCCGAGGCCGCCGCCCTGTCCGGACTGGACCGGGTGATCCGGGAACTGCCCGGCGGCTGGGACACCAGGGTGGGGGAGGGCGGCGCACGGCTGTCCGGCGGACAGCGCCAGCGGGTGTCCATCGCCCGCGCCCTGCTCAAGGACGCGCCGGTCCTCGTCCTCGACGAGGCCACCGCAGCCCTCGACCAGGAGAGCGAGGCACTGTTCGCCGAAGCCGTGCGCACCCTCGCCGACCGCAAGAACCTCCTGGTCATCGCGCACCGGCTCGGCACGGTCGTGCACGCCGACCAGATCCTCGTCCTGGAGGACGGCAGGATCACCGAACGCGGCACGCACGACGAGCTGGTCACGGCGGGCGGCACGTACGCCTCCTTCTGGGAGCGGCGCACCCGCGCCCACGGCTGGCGACTGGCGGCACGGTCATGACCCCGCACCCCGGAGCAGCGATCCACCGACAGCAGCGATCCGCCGGGACCCGGCGGTCCCGGCGGCAGCGGAAAGGCACGACACGATGAGCACCGGCCCCCGGAACACCTGGGACTCCTGGGCGCGTTCCGTCCCGTCCCTCGGGCGCCCGAGCACCCTGGCACCCTGCCCCGACCCCGCGGCCACGGCGACCCGCCTCGCCCAGGCGTGCCTGGCCGACCAGTACCTCGTGTACGAGGCGGAGGGCGGCGTCTGGCACTTCGCGGCGGGCTCGGCCGTCAGCCTCACCGCCCACGCGGACGCCGTCACCGCGCGGGCCGCCGGGCGGACCTGGAGCTCCCGCACCGACGGCCGGCCGACGACCGTGTTCGCCGCCGCGCTGAGCGCCCTGTCCGCGGCGCCCGGCGCGTCCGGCGGCGGGCGGCACTTCTACGGCTGGGCGGCCTTCGAACTCGCCCATCTGCTCCACGCCGACCCCGGCGCCGCCGGGGACGGACCGCTGCTGCACGCCCTGATCCCGTCCGTCGAGGTGACTCTCACCGCGGCGGAGACCGTGGTGCGGGCGGTGGACGAGGCATGGCTGCGCAAGGTCGAGGACCTGCTGGCCGAACGGGCACCCCGGCAGTCCCCGTCGGAGGGAACGACACCGGAGTGGGCCGAACACCTCATCGCCACCGGCACCGCCGCCTACGGGCGCGCGGTGGCCCGCACGGTGGAGGACATCCGTGCCGGGCTCCTGGAGAAGGCCGTGATCTCCCGGAAGGTCCCGCTGCCCGCCGGACCGGCCGTGGACTTCCCCGCGACCTATCTCGCGGGACGCCGGGCCAACACCCCGGCCCGCTCCTACCTGCTGGACCTCGGCGGCTACCGGGCGGCCGGGTTCAGCCCGGAGACCGTCCTGGAGGTCACGGAGAGCGGCCGCGTCAGCACCCAGCCCCTCGCGGGCACCCGGGCGTACGGCCCCGACCCCGCGGAGAACGACCGGCGGCGCGCGGAGCTGCTCCGCGATCCCAAGGAGATCCACGAACACGCCGTGTCCGTGCGCCTGGCCTGGGAGGAGATGGCGGCGGTGTGCCGGCCCGGCTCCGTCGTGGCCGAGGAGTTCATGTCGGTCCGGCCGCGCGGTTCGGTGCAGCACCTGGCATCACGGGTGACGGGCCGGCTCGGCGGGCACGCCGGGCCGTGGGACGCCTTCGCCTCCCTCTTCCCCGCGATCACCGCCACCGGCGTGTCCATCCGCGACGCCCTGCACGCCCTCGCCCGGCACGAGGCAGGACCCCGGGGCCTGTACGGCGGCGCGGTCTTCCGGGGCAGCACCGCCGGAGCCCTCGACGCCGCCCTCGTGCTGCGTACCGTCATCGGCGAGGGCGAGGAGACCTGGCTGCGCGCGGGTGCCGGAGTCACCGCCCGGTCCAGCCCGGACCGTGAGATCGAGGAGACCTGCGAGAAGCTGCGCAGCGTCGCCCCCCACCTGCGGTACACCGCGGACCGAAGGCGCCGGGGGTGATCGGGAACGCGGCCCTGCCGCCGAGATCCATGGCCGGGGGACGCCCCTTTTGTCACCCTTTGTCCTCCGTGGCAGTCTTTCCTGTGAGGGAAGAATGTGAGGAGAGAAAGCGGGAGGGGGATCCGGGGGATCCGGTACCGCCGCCCTCGACGTGTCGGCGGCCCGAACGGTGGAGATGAGCGGCATGGCGACATCGGCGCAGCACCAGAAGCACCCCGGACACGAGCACAGGCACGGCGCGGGCTGCGGGCACGTGGCGGTCCCGCACAACGGTCATGTCGACTACGTGCACGACGGTCATCTGCACCGTGAGCACGAGGGCCACGCGGACGAGTGCGAGGCCGGGGCGCACCAGGAGCACTCCGGTCACGAGCACGTCCACGGCGAGGGCTGCGGACACGTGGCCGTCCCGCACGGCGACCACATGGACTACGTGCACGACGGCCATCGCCACGCGGCCCACAGCGGCCACTGGGACGATCACTGACAGGTCGTCACAGCCGGGCCGCCTCGCGTTCGTCGAAGTCCTCGCGTGCGCGCTCGACGGCGGGCATGTGCTGCGAGGTCCAGGCCAGCAGCACGTCGACGGGATGCCGAAGGGTCTTGCCGAGGTCCGTGATCCGGTACCGCACGGCCACGGGGCGCGTGGAGACGACCTCGCGCTCGACCACGCCGTTGCGTTCGAGACGCCGGAGCGTCGCGGTCAGCGACTTCTGGGTGACCTGGGGGATGGCCCGGCGCAGTTCGTTGAAGCGGCACGGGCGCTCGCAGAGGTCGTTGAGGACGGCGAGCGACCACTTGTCGAGGATCTGGTCGAGCAGTTCGCGGTGCGGGGCGTCGATGCGGACCTCGGCGGCGGTATCCATGGCGAAACCTGGTCTCGTTGAAGTGTCTTCCTGCTACTAGGTAGCTTCACGATACCTAGATCGGAGGAGACACCCATGACTGTTCACCGCTTCACTCCGCCCGGCATGCTCCAGCCGGTTCCCTACCACCACGTCGCCGTGGGCACCGGGACCAGGCACATACACGTCAGCGGCCAGATCGCGCGGCGGCCCGACGGAACCCCTGTCGCGCCGGGTGATCTGGCCGGGCAGGTCGCCCAGGCGCTGCGCAACACCGCCGTCGGACTGGCGGGCGCGGACGCGGCCTTCTCGGACGTGCTGCGCCTGACGTTCTATGTGACCCGGTGGGCCCCGGAGAAGATCGGCGACTTCATGGCCGGGGTGGAGGCCGTCGCCGACGAGATCGGCCTCCCGCTGCCGCTGCCTCCGGCCTCGCTCATCGGCGTCGAACATCTTTTCGAGCCGGATGTGCTCGTCGAGGTCGAGGCGACCGCGCTCCTGGCCTGACTCCCCGCCGGAGGCGCCGCCCGTGCCGCGCTGGGGGACGCTGCCCGGCCGTGACCGGCCCGGCTCAGCGGGCGATCGAGATCGCGAAGGGCGCGAATCCGCTGGACCGGATCACATGCGGTACGAAAAGTATCGCGGCCTCCGTGGCGCGGGCGGTCCGGATCCCGCCGAGATCAGTGATCCACTCCTCGCGCCAGCCGAGGTCCACCAGCAGTTCCCGGACCGTCCGCTTGGCCTGCGGGTCGTCGCCGGAGAGGAAGACGTCGGGTGCCTGTGCCAGGGCGGCGGGCGCGGTCATCACCGGGAAGAGCATGGTGTTGAGCGTCTTGACGACCTGAGTTGCGGGGAGCGCTTCCTGAAGCTGCTCGGCGAGGCTGGAACCGGGGTGGATCAGGTCGCCCGGCAGGCCGTCGGGCCCGTCGACGGTGGCGTTGGAGACATCGACGAGGATCTTGTCGCGCAGTTCCTCGCGCAGGGCGGTGAGCCGGTCCAGCGAGCCGGCGCCCGGGGTGGCGTTGACGACGATCCGGGCTGTCCGCGCGGCCGCCGCGGCGGCGCCCGGCGTGCGGTCCACCGCGGTCACCTCGTGCCCTGCCCGGGTGAGGGCCGCGGCCAGGTTGCCGCCGACGCGGCCGTTTCCGAGAACTGCGATCGTGGTCATGTCGATCTGGTCCTTCCGTGTGTGCGGATGGCGGTGTGCGGATGGTGGTGTGCGGTCAGCGGGAGAGCGTCTTGACGGCCTCGGCGTGCACGCCGGGCGCGGCGGCCAGGAAGCTCTCGCTCCGCGGTGTCCAGGGGCGGCCCTCGGCGTCGGAGATCCGGCCGCCGGCCTCGGTGACGAGCAGCGCCCCGGGCAGCAGGTCCGCGCGGGCCCCGGCGAACTGCCAGAAGGCGTCGATCCGGCCGGCGGCCACGTTCAGCAGATGCAGGGTCGCGGGGACGGCGGTGCGCACCACGAGCGCGCCGAAGAGCATCGCGGTGATCGAGGAGCCGACGCGCCGCACCACTTCCTCGTCCTCGTCCGGCCGGGCCTGGCTGGTGGCCACGAGGGCGAGGCCGAGGTCCGTGGTCGGGGAGACATGCAGCGGGCGGCCGTCGAGGTGGGCGCCCCCGCCGGTGAGCGCGGTGTAGGTCTCGCCGGTCAGCGGCAGGTGGACCGCGGTGAGCACCGGCTGGTTCTCCCGCACGAGGGTGGCGGTCACCGCCCACTCCGGCAGGGCGTGCAGGTGGTTGACGTTGCCCTCGGCCGGATCCACCACCCACCACTCGCCGGGCGGCAGCGCCCCGCCGTCCAGCTCGTCCTCCACCCATCCGGCGTCCGGGCGCAGACGCGTGAGGGCCGGGCGCAGGATGCCGAGAGCCGTGTCGTCGTTGTCGGCGAGCGCGCGCATGAGCTCGTCCCGGGTCCGGTACGGGACCACGTCACCGAAACGCTCGCGCAGCGCCGCACCGGCCGCGCGCACGGCGGCCGCGGTCCGGCCGAGCAGGTCGGCGTCGTCGAGGGCTGCCCCGGTGGTCTGAAGCGCGGTGGTCTGAAGCGTTTCGGACATGGCTGTACTCCCGTGTGCAGAAGGTGGGTTGAGGCCGGCGGGCCGCGTCGTGCGGTCCGCCCCGCGCTCTGCTCTCGACGGTATACAGCCCTTTGATTGACTTCAAATGCATGTCAGGCACGGATAGCATTACTCGCATGCAACTGGATCTGAATCTGCTCTCCGCCCTCGACGCGCTGCTGGAGGAGGGAAGCGTGGCGGGGGCGGCCGCCCGCCTGCATGTCACCGCCCCCGCGATGAGCCGGAGCCTGGGGCGGATCCGGCGCACCACCGGGGATCAGATCCTGGTGCGCACGGGCCGGACGATGACCCCGACGCCGTACGCGATCGCCGTCCGGGAGCAGGTGCATGAGCTGCTGCACCAGGTCCAGGGGGTGCTGGCGCCGAGCCGTGAGCTCGATCTGGGCACCCTGGAGCGCACTTTCACCCTCCGCTGGCACGACTCCCTGGCCGCTCTGTGCGGCCCCGCGCTGCTCACCGCCGTACGTGGACAGGCACCTGGCGTGCGCCTGCGCTTCCTCGCGGAGGCGAGCGTCGACACCCCCGAGCTGCGGCGCGGCGAGGTCGACCTGGAGGCGAACGCCACCCGGCCGAGCGCGCCGGACATCCGGGCCGAGAGCGTGGGCGAGACCCGCCTCGTCGTCGTCATGCGGCAGGGGCACCCGCTCGCCCGCGGCCGCGCCGTCACCGCGGAGCGGTACGCCGCCGCCGAGCATGTCACCGTCTCGCGGCGGGGAAACCTCAGCGACGCCGTCGACGACGCCCTCGCCCGTCTCGGCCTCACTCGCCGCGTGGTGGCGGCCGCACCCACGGAAGCGGCCGCACTGGAGTTCGTCCGCGGCTCCGATCTCCTGATCTGTGTCCCCGAGGCCACCACCCGGACGGCGGTCACCGACCTCGGCCTGACCGTGCGCCCTCTTCCCCTCGAACTGCCGTCGGCACCGGTGTACCTGTCATGGCATCAGCGCTATGACACCGACCAGGCGCACGCCTGGCTGCGCGGGCTGGCCCGAACCGCGCTGGCCGGATGCGCGGCTTCGTCGTAACCGGCAGCGCCCCGCCGCCCCCCTCTTTGGGCAGCCCTTTATGCACCACGCCGCGCCAAATACTCACTTTCATACACTTATCGTCCTTATTGTTCCTGGCGTCGGGCTCACCGGTCGAGGAGGCGATGGCGTGGCGACGAGTGGAATCAGCCGCCGAAGGGCGGCGCGCCTGGGGGTCGGCGCGGGCCTCGGTCTGGCCGCCGCCGCGCTCACCGGATGTGAACGGAGCGGGGGCTCCGGCTCGTCGGGCCCGGGAGCGGCGCGGCAGGCGCCCCGGCTGATCGGCGACGGCTCGACGGCGTACACCGGGCGGCAGCCGAACCAGCCGGGCGCCCCCACCGCGCTCGAACCGGGCGAGACCCCGCCGCAGTTCGTGGTCTTCTCCTGGGACGGCGCGGGCGAACTCGGCACCGGGCTCTTCCCGCGCTTCCTGGAACTGGCCCGCGCCCACGACGCCCGGATGACCTTCTTCCTGTCCGGCCTCTATCTGCTGCCGGAGGACCGGAAGCGGCTGTACCGGCCGCCCAACAACCCGGTCGGCGCCTCGGACATCGGCTACCTCACGGACGCGCACATCAAGGAGACCCTGACGTACGTCCGCCGGGCCTGGCTCGACGGACACGAGATCGGCACACACTTCAACGGGCACTTCTGCGAGGGCTCCGGATCGGTGGCCGACTGGACCCCGGCGCAGTGGCACTCGGAGATCGAGCAGGCCCGGTCGTTCGTCAAGTCCTGGCGCACGAACACCGGTTGGCACGACGAGCCGCCGCTGCCCTTCGACTACGACAAGGAACTCGTGGGCGGCCGCACCCCCTGCCTGCTCGGCCAGGAGAACCTGCTGCCGGCCGCGCGGGAACTGGGCTGGCGCTACGACGCCTCGTCACCGGGCGGGGTGCAGCGCTGGCCGCGCAAGCGGAACGGACTGTGGGACCTGCCGTTGCAGAGCATCCCCTTCCCCGGGCACAGCTTCGAAGTGCTGTCCATGGACTGGAACATGCTGGCCAACCAGTCGCAGAACACGACGCGCGCACCGTCGTACAACTACCCGTACTGGCGCGCCCAGACGTCCCAGGCGTACATGGCGGGCTTCGACCGGGCGTACGAGACCAACCGGGCGCCGCTGTTCATCGGCAACCACTTCGAGCAGTGGAACGGCGGCATCTACATGGACGCCGTCGAGGAGACCCTGCGGCAGATCGCCGCGCGGCCGCATGTACGGCTGGTCTCCTTCCGGCAGTTCGTCGACTGGCTCGACGTCCAGGACCCGGCGGTCCTCGCGCGTCTGCGCACCCTGGAGGTCGGCGAGAAACCGGCCGGAGGCTGGGGTTCGTTCCTGCGTCCGGCCAAGAAGGGCTGATCCGCGACCGGTTCACGCGGGAGGAGGAGCCGGTCCCGCTGGGCCGGCCGGCCGCCCCGGAGGAGATCGCCGGGGCGGCGGCGCGGCCGCTGAGCGACCGGTCCTCCTTCGTCACCGGCACGGTACTGCCGGTCGACGGCGGCGCCAGGCCCGACCGCGCCACGGCCTGACCGGCGGCGGGGCCGGGCGGAGGTCAGCGGCAGAGGGCCGCGTCGACCGCGTCGGTCATGTGCTGGGCAACGGGCGCGTCCGGGATGGTGGTGACGGCGATGTCGACGGCACGGCCGTCCTCCGTGACGCCGCCCCGGGTCCGGTAGCTCACGGACGTGCCGCCGTGGCCCCAGACGAGGCCGCCGCAGGACAGGGGCCTGCTCTGGATGCCCAGGCCGTAGCGGACACCGGGGCCCAGGAGCTCGGCCGGGACGGTGGTGCGCATCTGGGCGAGCTGGGCGGCGGGCAGCAGACGGCCCGCCAGGAGCGCGCCGTAGAAGGTGTTGAGGTCGGTGTTGGTGGACACCACCGCCCCCGCGGACCAGGCCATCGAGGAGTCCATCTCGGTGTAGTCGATCAGCGGCGCGTCCGGGCCGGTGTTCAGGTAGCCGTGCGGGTGGGGCTCGCGGAGGGCGGTCTCCCCGGTGGCCGGGACGTAGGTGTGGCGCAGGCCGATCCGGTCGATGACGCGCTTGGTGACCTCCTCGCCGTAGGGGCGGCCGGTGACCTTCTGGATCAGCAGGCCGGCCACCAGGTAGTTGGTGTTGCTGTACTCCCACTTGGTGCCGGGCGCGAAGTGGGCCTTCTGCGCGAGTGCCCCGTCGAGGAGTTCGCGCGGCTCGAAGTAGCGGTACTGGATGGTGGTGAAGTCGGACAGCGCGGGGGCGTCCATGTAGTCGGGCAGGCCGCTGGTGTGCTGGAGCAGTTGGCGGACGGTGATGTGCCGACCGTCGATGCCGTCGCCGCGCACCAGGCCGGGCAGATAGGTGTCCACGCTCGTGTCGAGGCCGACCTTGCCCTCGGCGACCAGTTGCAGGACGACGACGGCGGTGAACGCCTTGGTGTTGCTGCCGGCCCGGATCTGCCCGTCGACCGGGACCCTGGACCCGGTGGCCAGGTCGCCGACCCCGGCGGTGTAGGTGCGGCTGCGCCCGTCGCGGCCCTTGACGGTGGCGAGGGCGGCGGGCATCCCGTCCTTCTGGACCAGCGCGTCGAGGCGCTGCTGCACGACGTCCGGGCGCGGTGCGGCGGAGGCCGCGGTCGGGGCCATGGCGGTCAGCGCCAGCCCGGCGGCGGCCGTGGCCGTCGTGGCGTACCGCACCATGCGGAGACGGCGCGCCGTGCGCTGAGAGGTGTGTTCGTTCATCGGGACTCCACTGCTCCACTGCTGGGAAAAAAGGGGGAGGTGCGAGGTGGTGCGGCGGGGTGGCCGGCGCCGAGGACCGGCGCGGGCCACCCGGGGGAGATCAGTGGCAGAGCGCCTCGTCCACGGCCTGGTCCACGTGTTGTGCGGCGTCGTCGTCCGCGATCGTGGTGACGGTGACGTTCACGGCGCGGCCGTCGTCGGTGGTGCCGCCGAAGGTCTGGTAGCCCGGGATCGTCCCGCCGTGCCCCCAGGCGAGCCCGCCGCAGGGGAGCGGGCGGCTCAGCAGGCCGAGTCCGTAGCGGACTCCGGACCCGACCCCGTCGGCCGGGACGGTGGTGCGCATCTGGGCGAGCTGGGCCGCGGGCAGCAGGCGGCCGCCGAGCAACGCGCCGTAGAACCGGGTGACATCGGTGTTGGTCGAGACGATCGCGCCGGCCGCCCAGCCCCAGGACGGGTCCAGCTCGGTGTAGTCGCGCAGCGAGCCGTCCGCGGCATGCTCGTAGCCCTTGGGGTGGGCCTCGTGGATCGTCATGTCCCCGGGGACGGGGAAGTACGTGTGGCGCAGGCCGATCCGGTCGATGACGCGCTTGGTGACCTCCTCGCCGAGCGGGCGCCCGGTGACCTTCTGGATGATCAGGCCCGCCAGCAGGTAGTTGGTGTTGCTGTACTCCCACTTGGTGCCGGGCGCGAAGCGGGCCTTCCGGGCCAGCGCGGCGTCGAGGAGTTCACGCGGTTCGAAGTAGCGCTCGGGGTTGTTGAGGATGACCTCGTGGTCGACGTAGTCGGGCAGGCCGCTGGTGTGCTGGAGCAGTTGGCGCACCGTGATGTGCCGGCCGTCGATGCCGTCACCGCGCACCAGGCCGGGCAGGTAGGTGTCCACGCTCGTGTCGAGGCCGACCTTGCCCTCGGCGACCAGTTGCAGGACGACGACGGCGGTGAACGTCTTGGTGTTGCTGCCGATCCGCACCTGCCCGTCGACCGGGACCCTGGACCCGGTGGCCGCGTCGCCGACCCCGGCGGTGTAGGTGCGGATACGGCCGTCGCGGCCCTTGACGGTGGCGAGGGCGGCGGGCACGCCGTCCTTCTGGACCAGTGCGTCGAGGCGCTGCTGCATGACGCCCGGCCGCGGTCCGGCGGAGGCCGTGGCCGGTGCCAGGATGCCGGCCACCACGGCGGCGGCCACCGCGGTCACGGTCACCGCCACCCCGCGTCGGCGACCGCTGAGGCGGTTCGGACGGTGGTACCGCGGTGCGTGTTCGTTCACGGGAATGCCCTTCTGGGGAGGGCGCCGGAGCTCTTCTCGGCGCCCTCCAAGAGGATCATCCGAGGGGCCGTCGATCCGTCCGCGCAGAGGACGAGACCGCACCCGGGACCGTGCTCCGGGGCGGGACCGGCCCTGGGACCGTGGTCCCAGGGCCCCTCGCCGCCGTCGCCCCGGCCGTCGACCGTGACGGCCCGGCCCGGCAGGCCGCCCGTGAGGAGGCGCACCGCCGCGTCCCGGCCGCCTTTCCGCCTCACCTCGCCCGGACGGCGGGAGCGCGGTCGCGGGAGGCGGCTCAGCGCAGGCCGAGCGCGCTCGTGAGGGTCGTGAACAGCTGCGTCTGGTCGGTGACGCCCGACACCCGCTCGGCGAACGGCCCCTGGGCCGCGATCCGGACCTGGGCGCCGGTGTGCTCCTGCCCGTCCTCGGGCGTGGTCGTCGTCGCGTAACTGACCTTGAGACGACCGCCCTCGTCGGTGACGAGCGTGGCCGACAGCCCCATCGGCTCCGCGTCCACCGGCACGATCTGGCTGCTCTGCGCGTGGTCGGCGGTGGTGATCACCAGGGTGTCGGGGTGGCGCTCGGCGAAGTCACGGGCCACCTTGACGGCCCGGTCGAACGCCGCGGTCTCACCGATCTGGCCGCACGGGTCCGCCTCGTGGTCCTGCTTGTCGATCGAGGCGCCCTCGACCTGGAGGAAGAAGCCCTTGCCCGCCCGCGCCCCGGAGTGCAGCAGTTCGATGGCCTTGCGGGTCTGCGCCTCCAGGGTGGGGGTACCGGCCGGGCGGCGGGGGTTGGCGGTGACACAGCGCTGCGCCTCGGTGCCGCCGCGGGCCGCGGGCCGCCCCGTCCACTCCACGGGCACGTCCTCCGGCGCGAACAGGCCGAGCACCGGCCGTCCGGGCCGGACCGCCCGCAGACCGGAGGCGTCGGTCACGATGCGGTACCCGAGCTGCTCCGCCTGCTGCGCCACGGTCAGTCCCGCGTACGGACCCTCGGTGATCTGCTGCTCGAAGCGCCGCGAGCCACCACCGAGCAGGACATCGGGCCGCAGCCGTACGGACTGTTCGGCGATCGACCCGAGGCCGCCCCGCCCGATCGTGTCACCGGGACACGTCTTCATGTCGGCCGGTCCCTGGCAGTCCCGGTTGCCGACGTGCGCGGCCATCGCGGCGGGGGTGGCGTCGGTGAGTTCCGCGGTGGTGACCGATCCGGTGGCCAGGCCCTCGCGGCGGGCCAGTTCGAGGACGGTGGGCATCGGGCGGTCGGTGTCGGGGGTCTTGGATATGCGGTAGTTGACGGTCTTGCGGCCGGTGGCCCAGGCGGTGGCGCTCGCGGCGGAGTCGGTGACGTAGTCCGGCCGTCCGTGCGCGTCGACCGAGTAGGTGGTGTACGTCCCCGTCTGCGGGAAGCCGTCCATGTGCAGCCGCCCGCCCGCGCCCACCGTGTAGTCGCGGGCCAGGGTGATCTCCGAGTCGCCCATGCCGTCCCCGACCAGCAGGATGACGTTCTTCGCCCTGGCGGGGCGGTGCCCGGGGTCGGCGTCGGCCGATGTGGCCACGACGGCGCCGGCCACCAGGGCGACGGCCAGTGCGCCGGCCGTCCGGACCGGCCGGCGGCGGGGGAGACGGGGAAGACGGGGGAGACGAGGGAGACGGGGGATCGTCGGCGTTGCTCTCATCGTGCTGGACCTCCGCATCCGCGGAACCGCGCGCGGTCCCGGCAGCGTCATCAGCTCTAGTGGACACAACGAATGGTGAGCGTACGCCAACTCGACGGGCATGCGTCAACAGCGGACAAGGGCACACATGAACGCGGTAGAGTCACCGCCCTTGCGGGCGGCGGCGCCCGCCGGACCACCGTAGGCAGGAGGGGCGCATGAGTGACCACACACCGGCAACCGACCGGGAGGGCCGTCCGCTGCTGCGCGCGTTCGGACAGCGTCTCAACGAGCTGATCGCCGCCCTGCACCCCGACGAACGCAAACGCCCGGGATACGCCCGGCTCGCCAAGGAGATCCGCGAGACCACGGGCGGGACCATCTCCGGTACGTACCTCTGGGAGCTGGCCACCGGCAAGAAGCGGAACGTCACCCTGGAGCAACTCGACGTGCTCGCCGAGTACTTCGGTGTGCCGCCCGAGTACTTCCTGAGCGACGACGTCGCCGAACGGGTCAACTCCCAGCTCCGGCTGGCCGTCGCGCTCCGCGACTCCCGGGTCCGCAACCTGGCGCTGCGCGCCGAGGGCCTGTCACCGGCCACCCTGGACGCGGTGCTGACCATCATCGAGGAGGCGCGCAAGGTGCAGAACCTCGGACCCTCGCAGGACGAGGGCGGCGAGGGCGGCACGGGCGGTACGGGAAAGCTTTCTGACACACCGTCATGACCGGTGCGGGAAAGGCTCATTCCCGCACCCGGGGCACTCCCGGCCGGTCCCCGGCGTCGCCGACGACGCCGGTCGGGTCTCCTGACGCGGGGGGCGACGGCGGGTAGTCGTCGACGGTCATGGAGTGGTACAGGCGTGCACTCCTGGTGGTGAGGCGGAGGAGGGCGCGGCCGGGCCCGGCGGGCAGGGCGGAGATCAGCCGGGCGCCCTGGGCCAGTCCCCGTACACCGAGGCGTGAGCGGGGGATCAGGGTCTTCGCCGCGCCGAGCGCGGCCGCGTGGCTGCCGCGTACGTGCTCCGCCATCGCGTGCTCGTAGGCAGGGAAGGCCCGCTCGTGGTCACCGCCCGCCCGCGCCAGCTCTCCGGCGAGGACGTACGCTCCGACGACGGCCAGGCTGGTGCTGCCGCCGACCGCCGGGCCGGGGGAGTAGCCCGCGTCGCCGACGAGCGTCACCCTCCCTCGCGACCAGGTGTCCATGCGGAGTTGAGTGATCGAGTCGAAGTAGAACGCCGGGGTGCGGTCCAGCTCACGGAGCCACCGGTCCACCTCCGGGTGCATGCCGTCGAACGCAGCGCGCAGCAACTCCTTCTGCCGGGGCACGTCGTGGTGGTGGCGGCGGTCGAGCGCGTGCTCGCTCCGGAACAGGAACAGGACCCGCGCGCCGTCGAGGTGCCGCGCGCCGTACATACCGGCGGTACGGTCGACGCCGACGTGGAGGACGAGTTCGCCGTCGAGATCGGAGACGTCCGGCAGGGTCAGCACCCCGAAGTGGGCCCCGATGAAGGCGCTGAAGCGGGACTCGTCGCCGAAGACGAGGCGGCGCACGGTGGAGTGCAGTCCGTCCGCACCGACGACGAGATCGAAGCGGCGCGGCGCCGCGTTCTCGAACCGCACCTCGCCGTCGGGCGAGAGGGCGGTGATCGAGTCGCCGAAGAGGTACTCGACGTCGTCGCGCGTGGCGTCGTGGTAGATCTCGCTCAGATCGTCGCGCATGACCTCGGCATGCCGGTCCGAGGCAGCGTCGAAGATCTTGGAGAGGTCCACCCGGACGGGACGCCGTGCGCCCTCCCCGTGGACGGCCATCCGGCGGGTGCCGGTGGCCCGCTCCTCGACGCGCGGGAGCACACCCATCTTCTCCGAGATGTCCATCGCGGGCCGGAACAGGTCGACCGCGTGGCCGCCGGTCCTGCGGGGAGCCGCCGCGCGCTCGACGACGGTGACGCGGAAACCGTGCCTGGTGAGCCAGTACGCCAGGACGGGACCGGCGATACCGGCGCCGGACACGAGGATCCGCAGGGATCCCTTCCTCGTCGTCATTCAGTCCCCCGTACGGTGTGGTTCGTGGTGAAGGCCGGCCGGGCGGTGGCGGTCCGCGGGGGACCGCGGTGCGACGAAGGCGTCCGGGCCGGGACCGGTGCCGCGGTCCGGCGGCAGGAGCGAACTCTCGGTGGCCTCGGGGCCGCCCCGCGCGTGCGGACCCCCGTCGGAAACAGTCATGAGCCCACTGTCACCCCCGGTCCCCGCCACGGGATTGGACAAATGTTCCCTGCCGTCAGCCCAAGTAGCATGCGACGGTGGGGACTTTCACGCACGGTGCGGCCGAGTGGGACGTCGCGTGTCCGCGGCGGCCCAGCCGGGTGGCCGGGCTCACCATGGCCGGATTCCGTGTCCGTGACCTGGATCCCCTCCGGATGGTTCCGCACCCGGCCGTGACGCTGCTCCTGGAGTTCGGCGCCGGTTCGACCGTCCTCGACTGCGCCGCCGGGCGGCAGGAGCGGGGAAGCATCGTCGCCGGGCCCGGTCTCGGGACCGGAGGCGCGGTCCGGGCGCGGGGAGCGAACGTGGAGTGCGTGCAGGTGCGCCTGTCCCCGGTGATCGCCCGCGCGGTCCTCGGCGCTTCCCCGGCCGACCTCGACGGCGCCGCCGTCCCGCTGGGCGATCTGTGGGGCCGGGAGGCGTCCCGGCTCCGTGAGCAATTGGGCGATGTCCCGTCGTGGCAGGGCCGCTTCGCGCTGACCGAGGCGCTGCTCGCCCGCCGGTGTGCGGCAGGGCCGCCGGTGGACCCGGAGGTGGCCTGGGCCTGGCACCGGATCGTCGTCAGCCGCGGCCTGGCCCGGGTCGACGGGCTCGCCGCCGAGGTCGGGTGGAGCCGCAAGCGGCTGTGGTCCCGGTTCCGGTCGCAGCTCGGCCTGCCGCCCAAGTCCGCTGTGAAGCTGGTCCGTTTCGACCATGCCGCCCACCGCCTGGTCGCGGGCGAGGCCGCGGCCCGGGTCGCGGCCGACACCGGCTACGCCGACCAGTCCCATCTGCACCGGGACGTCATGGCGTTCACCGGGGCGACCCCCGTGGCCCTGGCCGCTGAGCCGTTTCTCGCGGTCGACGACCTCGCCTGGCCCGGCCGTGGCACACCCGGCCGGCCTCATGTCCCCGCAGGCCAACGGCCTGTTCGCGGACCCGAGTCGGGGCAGCCACCGCACTGAACGCCGCCGCGGCCGCCCGCGCCGGGCGGCGGAGACGGGCGGCACCGAATCGGCCCCGGACCGGGCGGTCCCGGACCGGGCGGTCCCGGTCGCAGTCCGCCGACAACTCCCTGCGAACCACGCCTCGGCGGGCTCGCCTTCGCCCCTTGACCCTGCACGTATCGTATGGGGACAGTGTGAAAGATCGAAGACGCGTTCGATCGCGTCTTCTTGAGGACGGGAGTTCATGATGGCAGTCGTCGGCTCACGGAGCGTCATGGCCGTACTGGCGTCCACCCTGTTGCTCCTCGGCGGAGCGACCGCCACGGCGCAAGCCGAGCCCACGGACCCGCCGACGCCCGCGGCGCCCTGCGCCTATCCCTCCGTCTGCTTCGTCAAGGACGGCGAAGTCGTCTACAGGTACGACCAGGTGACACCCTGGCAGTACTTGCCGGCCCCGCTGCCCGCACCGCTCCAGGTCATCAACACACGGCACGAGACGATATGGATCGGCGACACCAAGGGCGGGGCGCAGTGCATCCAGCCCGAGTCGATCTTCGACAAGTGGCTGGACACCCTTGAGTCGGTGCGGATCGACGACTCGGCGGAGTGCGAACTGCTGTGATGCCGGCCTGACGAACTCCTGCCCGGCGGGCGGTGCGAGACATCGGGCGCTCCGCCGCCGGGCGGCCCCCTCCCCAGGATCTGTGCGGCCCACCGGGCCCCGGCGCGCTCACCCCGTCGCATGGATCCAGCGGGCGTGGAGGGCGGCGAAGGGGCCGTCGCCGGAGGCGAGCCGGGCGGGCGGCCCGTCCTCGACCACGGCACCGTCCGCCAGCACCAGGACCCGGTCCGCCGCCAGGACGGTGGAGAGGCGGTGCGCGATGATCACGGAGGTGCGGCCGGCCAGCAGCGCGTCCATGGCGCGCCGGACGGCCAGCTCGGTGGGGATGTCCAGGCTGGAGGTCGCCTCGTCCAGCAGCAGCACCGCCGGATCCGCCAGGAAGGCCCTGGCGAGGGCGACCAACTGGCGCTGGCCCGCGGACAGACGGCTGCCCCGCTTGCGTACCTCGGTGTCATAGCCTTCGGGCAGCGCGGAGATGAACGCGTCGGCGCCGACGGCCCGCGCGGCGGCCCGGACCTCCTGCGGCCCCGCGTCCGGACGGGCCAGCGCGATGTTCTCCATGACGCTGCCGTCGAACAGGAAGTTCTCCTGCGTCACCAGGGTGATCTCGCGGCGCAGCGTGCGGTCGGGGAGCCGGCGCAGGTCCACCCCGTCCAGCAGCACGGCGCCGCTGGTCGGATCGTAGAACCGGGCCGCCAGCTTGGCGACGGTGGACTTGCCGGCCCCGGTCGCGCCGACCACCGCCAGGGTCTGTCCGGCCGGCACGTCCAGGTCGAGACCGCGCAGCACCGGCGGGGTGTCCGGCCGGTAGCGGAAACCGACCCCCCGGAAGGCGAGCGCCCCCCGCACCGGCCGGTCGCGCGGCAGCGGCACCGGCGCGGCGGGCTCCGGCACCGAGGAGGGGGTGGCGAGGAAGTCCGCGATCTTCTCCAGCGCCGCCGCCGCCGAGGCGTAGAGGTTGTTGAAGGTCGCCAGCTCGTCCAGCGGATCGTAGAAGCGCCGGAGATAGAGCAGGAACGCGGCGAGCACGCCCAGCGGCAGCGCGCCCGACGACACCCGCAGGGCGCCCAGCGCCAGCACCACCGCCAGGGCGATGTTGCCGGTCAGCCGGACCCCCGCGGTGTACCGGGCGACCACCTCCAGGGCGTCGGTGTGGGCGTCCCGGAACGTGTCGTTGAGCCGGTTCATCGCCGCGTGCTTGCGCCGCTCGGCGCGGAACGCCTGCACGGCCCGTACGGCGTTCATGCTCTCCCCGAACCGCACGATGATCTCCGCCACCGTGTCGCGGGCGCGCCGGTACGCGATCCGGGAACGGCGCCGGAACCAGCGCGTCATCGCGACCAGCGGCACGATGGACCCCAGCACGACCAGCGCCAGTGGCGCGTCCAGCCAGAGCAGCAGCACCGAGATGCCCGTCACCGTCAGCACCGAGGTGAGCAGCCCGTCCAGACTGGCCTCGATCAGATCGCGCACGGCGTCCACATCGGCGGTGAGCCGGGAGATGACGGCGCCCGAGGTGTACGACTCGTGGAAGGCGACCGGGAGGTGCCGGGCCCGGTCGAAGATCCGGGTGCGCAGCTCCAGCAGCACGGCCTGGCCCACCGAACCGGAGATCCGGAAGAACGCGTAGCGCGTCCCGGCGGCCAGCACCCCGCAGGCGGTGAATCCGGCCACGCACCGGATCAGCGGGTTCCAGTCGTCCGCCGACGCCCGGGGGATGCCGACATCAATGGCGCGCGCCACCAGCAGCGGGCCGACCAGCTGGAAGGCGTTCTCCAGCACCAGGGCGGCCAGGGCCGCGCCGGACGGCCACCGGTGGGGCCGGAGCAGCGCGTACAGCAACTGCCGGGACGCGCGCCGCACCCGGCGGGCCTCCCGGCGCTCGGGCGGCGGTCCGGCGGGCCCGGCCGGGCGGTCCGCCACCGGTCCGGCGGCCGGGGAGGTGGTGTCCGCGCTCACCGGAGCACCGCCCCGTCGTCGTGGGCGTCCCCGGCCGGGCGCGGCTCCACCGCCATCAGCGCCCGGTAGGCGGCCGAGGTGGCGAGCAGCTCCCGGTGGGTGCCCCGGGCGGTGATCCGGCCGTCCTCCAGCAGCACCACCCGGTCGGCCATCCGCGCGGTGTTGGGCCGGTGCGCCACCACCAGCGCGGTGGAGCCGCGCAGCACCCGGCGCAGCGCCTGCTCCACCTCCGCCTCGGTGTGCAGGTCGAGCGCGGAGAGCGGGTCGTCCAGCACCAGCAGCGCGGGCCGGCCCACGATCGCGCGGGCCAGGGCGATCCGCTGCCGCTGTCCGCCGGAGAGCGACATGCCCTGCTCGCCGATGCGCACGGCGAGCGCGTCCGGACCGAGCGCGGCCACGAAGTCCGCGGCGCCCGCCACCCGCAGCGCCTCCCACACGGCCTCGTCGGTCGCCTCCGGGGCGCCCAGGGTCACGTTCTCGCGCACCGTCAGCGAGGAGAGCAGCGGGTCGTCGAAGGCACATCCCACCACGGACCGCAGGTCCGCCAGGCGCAGTTCCCGGACGTCCACGCCGTCCACGGTGACCCGGCCGGCGGTGACATCGGCGAGCCGCGGCACCAGCGCGGCCAGCGTGGTCTTGCCCGACCCGGTGGCACCCACCAGCGCCACCGTCTCGCCCGGCCGCAGCTCCAGGGACACGTCCCGCAGCACCGCCCGGTCGGCTCCCGGGTGGCGGAACTCCACGTTCTCCAGCCGCAGACGGCCTCGGACCGGCCGCACCAGCGGCTTCGGACACGCCGGGTCGGTCAGGCCCGGCGGGGTGTCGCGCACCTCCCAGTAGCGGTCGCAGGCGGCGGCGGCCGTGCTGGTCTCGGCCAGGGCCCAGCCGATGCACTCGGTCGGCCAGCGCAGATAGGTGCTGACCGTGACGGCCGCCACCAGATCGCCCAGGGTCAGGGTGGAGTGGGCCACCCCCGCCGCGCCGAGGCCCAGTTGGCCCGCGATGCCCAGCTCCGGCAGGACCAGCAGCGCGGTGGCCAGGGCCGCCATGATGCGCACCACCCGCAGCTCCGCGGTGCGCAGCCGCTCCGCCTGGGCGCGGAAGAGCGCCAGCCTGCCCCGGCCCTGCCCGTACGCGCGCACGACCCGGATGCCGAGCATGGTCTCCTCCACCAGCGTGGCGAGATGGCCGCCCTCGTCCTGGGTGGCGCGGGCGGCGACCTTGTACCGGGTCTCGTAGAAGTAGGAGACCAGCAGCAGCGGCGCCGCGCTCGCCAGCCCCACCAGGGCCAGCCACGGGTCGATCAGGAACAGCACCCCCAGACCCGCCAGCACGGTCACCGAGTTGACCACCAGGAACAGCGCGGCGAACGCGAGGAACTTCCGCAGCACGACCAGATCGCCCACCGCCCGGGAGAGCAACTGCCCCGAGGGCCAGCGGTCGTGGAAGGCGACCGGCAGCCGCAGCAGATGGGCCAGCAGATCGGCCCGCATACGAGACTCCACCAGCGCGGTGGGACGGGCGATCAGCTTGCGGCGGGCGTAGAACAGCGCCGCCTCGGCCGTACCGAGCACCGCGACCAGCAGGATCGGCCGCACCGCCGCGCCCGCGTCGCCGGTGCTCAGCGGCCCGTCCACGATCCGCTGGGTGACCAGCGGAATGGCCAGTCCGCACAGCAGCGCGCCGAGCGTCGCGGCGGCGGCGGCGCCCACCGGCAGCCGGACCGGGCGCAGATAGGGGCCGACCCGCCGCAGGGCGGTCCAGGAGGAACGCGGCCCGGCCGGTTCCGCGAGCGGCGCGCTCAATTCCATTCACTCCTCGGGGAGATGGCGTGACCGGTCTTCACCGGCGGTCGGGAAAATGTCCGTGCTAGCCTGGCGTCGAATTCTTCGAGCCGCGGTGCGGACAGGCCGTGCCGCGACCGGCCGTGCGGAATTACGCCGGCCCGTGCGCTGTGAATCGAGGTCCGCTGTGACACAAGAATCCCTGTTACTTCTCGACCGTATTGATTCGGATGATTCCTACGCGAGTCTGCGGAACGACCAGGAATTCTGGGAACCGCTGGCCCGCCGGGCCCTTCAGGAGCTCGGGCTGCCGGTGCCGCCCGTGCTGCGGGTGCCCGGCGAGAGCACCAACCCCGTACTGGTCGGCGAACCCGGCCCGGTGATCAAGCTGTTCGGCGAGCACTGGTGCGGTCCGGAGAGCCTCGCGTCGGAGTCCGAGGCGTACGCGGTGCTGGCGGACGCCCCGGTGCCGGTGCCCCGCCTGCTCGGCCGCGGCGAACTGCGGCCCGGCACCGGGGCCTGGCCGTGGCCCTACCTGGTGATCAGCCGGATGACCGGCACCACCTGGCGGTCCGCGATGGACGGCACGGCCGACCGGGGCGCTCTGCTCGCCCTGGCCCGCGAACTCGGCCGGGTGCTCGGCCGGCTGCACAGGGTGCCGCTGACCGGGGACACCGTGCTCACCCCCGGCTCCGAGGTCTTCCCGGAGCTGCTGCGGGAGCGGCGCGCGGCGACCGTCGAGGACCACCGCGAGTGGGGCTACCTCTCGCCCCGGCTCCTGGACCGCCTGGAGGACTGGCTGCCGGACGTGGACACACTGCTGGCCGGGCGCGAACCCCGGTTCGTCCACGGCGACCTGCACGGGACCAACATCTTCGTGGACCTGGGGGCGAGCGCCGTCTCCGGGATCGTCGACTTCACCGACGTCTACGCGGGCGACCCCCGCTACAGCCTGGTGCAACTGCATCTCAACGCCTTCCGGGGCGACCGCGGGATCCTGGCCGCGCTGCTCGACGGGGCGCAGTGGAAGCGGACCGGGGACTTCGCCCGCGAGCTGCTCGCCTTCACCTTCCTGCATGACTTCGAGGTGTTCGAGGAGACCCCGCTGGATCTCTCCGGCTTCACCGATCCGGAGGAACTGGCACAGTTCCTCTGGGGGCCGCCGGCCACCGCACCCGCCGCCTGACGGCCCGGGGCCGCCCGGCGCCGCCCCCGGCCCCGGGCGGCCCCCGCCCGGAGGCCGCGAGCCCCCGCGAACGCACGAGCCCGGTACGCACGAGCCCGGCGCGGACCGGCCCGCGGGGCAGGACCGGCGGCGGGCGCTCAGCGGCGGCGGGCGTGGAAGGCCCTGGCATCCTCGATCATCTCCTCCAGGGTGGGGCGGCCGGGCTTCCACCCCAGCTCGGCGTGGATCCGCTCGGCGGAGGCCACCAGCGTCGCCGGATCTCCCGGCCGGCGCTCCGCCCGGCGGAACGGCACCCGCCGCCCGGTGACCCGGGCCACCGCCTCCAGCACCTCCAGCACGGTGAACCCCCGGCCGTTGCCCAGGTTGTAGATCCGGTGCGTGCCGCTCACCGCCCCGGCCAGCGCCGCCAGATGCGCGTCCGCGACGTCCGCGACATGGATGAAGTCCCGTACGCAGGTGCCGTCCCGGGTCGGATAGTCGTCGCCGTTCAGCCGCAGCTCCGGCCCCCGGCCCTGCGCCGCGGCCAGGGCGAGCGGCAGGAGGTGCGTCTCCGGCTCGTGGCGCTCCCCGTGGCGGCCGACCGCCCCGGCGACGTTGAAGTAGCGCAGGCTCACCGCGGCGAGACCGTGCGCCCGCGCGTAGTCGGCCAGCGCCCCGTCCACCGCCAGCTTGGAGGCGCCGTACGGATTGGTGGGCCGGGTCGGGGCGTCCTCCGGGATCGGCACCCGCTCCGGCTGCCCGTACGTCGCCGCCGTGGAGGAGAAGACGATCCGGCCCACCCCGGCGGCCAGCATGCCGTCCAGCAGCACCAGCGACTGCTGGGTGTTGCCGTGCCAGTAGCGCTCCGGCCGGCGCACCGAGTCGTCGATCAGCGAGCGCGCCGCCAGATGCACCACCCCGTCGAAGCGGTCGGGTCCGGCCAGGATCCCGGCCGCCGCCGCCATGTCACCGCGCACGAACTCCGCGCCCCGCGGCACGGCGTCGGCGAAGCCGCTCGACAGGTCGTCCACGACCACCACCCGGTGGCCCTCGTCCAGCAGCCGCCGCGCCACCACACTGCCGATGTACCCCGCGCCGCCCGTCACCAGGAGCCGCATCGTCACTCTCCCTCCGTCAGTATCCGTACGGCGGACCCCAGATCCGCCACCACCCGGTCCGCCGCCGACGGTGTGCCCGGCGGCGCCAGCCGCACCGTGCGGCAGCCGGCCGCGCGGCCGGCCCCCACATCCGTCTCGCTGTCGCCGATCATCACCGCGTCCGGCAGGGAGAGCCGGGGCAGGTCCCGGGCGGCGGCCTCCAGCAGTCCCGGACGCGGCTTGCGGCACCGGCAGGAGTCCGCCGCGTGCGGACAGACGTAGTAACCGTCCCAGTGCGCGCCCTCGGCCCCGAGCAATTCGGCCAGCCTCCGCTCGACCGCGGCCAGCTCCACCGGGGTCACCAGGCCCCGCGCCACCCCCCGCTGATTGGTCACCACCACCACCCGGTGGCCGCGCCGGTTCAGTGTCCGTACCGCCTCCGCGGCGCCCGGCAGCAGCCGCAACTCCTCGGGACGCGTCACATAAAGACCCGGCGGCGGGGCGGCGTTCACTGTTCCGTCCCGGTCGAGGAAAAATGTGGCCTGACTTTTTCCCCCTCGTGTTCTCGGCATTCTCCGTACTTCCTCGTGAACCGATTCACTGTTACCTTCGATGCTGTCTCTCCGGGAATTCGGCGCGGGTCTTTCCGAATGCCGTCCCGGAATTGGTCGCGGCAGTTCGGCCGCATTTTCCCGAGGTGGTCACGCACATGAGCGACACCGCATCCGCGCGTCCGCGCGTGCTCTTCGTATCCGCCAACGAGTCGGCGCCCTGGGGCCCCAGCGAGACCAACTGGGCCCTCGCCGCCGCCGAGTGGCTGCGGCGGGGCGCGGAGGTCCACGCCAGCGTCAAGGGCTGGGAGGAGGTGCCCGGCGAACTCGCCGCCCTGGAACAGGCCGGCTGCGTCGTCCACCGCCGCTGGGACCTGCCGCCGTTCGACGCCCGGCCCATCGCCGAACTGCCCTGGTCCGAGCGGCGGACCAGCACCCTGCACCAGGTGCGGCCGGACTTCGTGGTGGTGTCCCAGGGCGACAACTACGAGGGACTCGGCTGGCTGGAGGAGTGCGCCCGGCTCGGCTACCCCTACGTCGCCTACGCCAACTCCGCCTCGGAGTACGAGTGGTGCACCGACGACGTGGCACGGCGGCTGGCCGCCGGCTACCACGGCGCCCGCGCCTCCTTCTTCGTCTCCGAGAGCAACCGCGAGCTGACCGAGCGCCAGGTGGGCGAGGCCCTGCCCAACGCCCGGGTGGTGCGCTGCCACTTCAAGGTCGACTACACCGCCGCGCCGCCCTGGCCGGCCGGTGACACCCCGGTACGGCTCGCCTGCCTGGCCCGGCTCGACCCCAACAGCAAGGGCCACGACGTGCTCTTCGACGTGCTGGCGATGCCGAAGTGGCGGGCGCGCCCCGTCACCCTCTCGCTCTACGGCGCGGGCGAGTACGAGCAGGTGCTCCGCGCCCTGCGGGACCGGCTGGACCTGCGCAACGTGGAGTTCGCCGGGTACGTCAAGGACATCGAGGACGTCTGGCGCACCCATCACGCCCTGGTGCTCTGCTCCCGCGCCGAGGGACTGCCCACCGTGATCATCGAGGCGATGCTCTGCGGCCGTCCGGTCGTCGTGAGCGATGTGGCGGGCAACGCCGAACTGCTCACCGACGGGGAGACCGGCTTCGTCGCCGCCGGGCCGGTCGCCGCCTGCCTGGACGAGGCCCTGGAGCGGGCCTGGCAGCGGCGCGCCGAATGGCCGGCGATCGGCCGGCGGGCGGCCGAGGCGGTCCGCGAGCAGATGCCGCCGGACCCGATCGCCCTGCTGGTCGACCAGTTCGAGGAACTGGCCGCCTGACCGGGCGCCCGCGCCCGGAGCCCGCCGGTCCGGGCGCGGCGCGCTCACCGCGCCTCCCGCAGCCGGCGCGCGGTGACCTCGGGCTCCTGCGGGGTGAAGAAGATGCCGCTGCCCAGTTCCCCGGCGGCGACATAGCGCGGGACCCCCGGCGCCCGCCACACCACGTTGATCTCCAGATACAGATGGGCCGACGGCCAGTCACCGCCGTCCACCGGGCGCTGGTGCGCCCAGAGGAAGTACGGTGCCGGGCCGCCGAAGAAGCGCTCCACCCGGCCCGCCACCGAGACCAGCAGCGAGGCCAGCGCGCGCCGGTCGGCCGGCCCGCACGCCCCGAGGTCCGGCAGATGGCGGGCCGGGGCAAGACGGAGGGCGTACGGGTAGAGCGGAGCCTCCGGCACCCAGGCCGTCCAGCCGCCGGTCCGCGCCACCACCAGACCGGCGGCCGGCGGCGCGCACAGCGGACAGTCCCCGCCGTCCCGGTCCAGCTGCGCCCTCGCCGTCGGCGGCGGCTCGGCGAGCCCGAACGCCTGACCGTGCGGATGGTCCACGGTCGCCCCGGCGTCCGCCCCCCGGTTCTCGAAGAGCAGCACATAGCCGACGTCCGGACGCGCCCCGAGCTCCCGGGCGCACTCCCGCCACAGCTCCACCACCCGCTCCGCCTGCGCCTGCTCCATGGTCGCCCAGGAGGCCCGGTGTTCCGGCGAGTACAGCAGCACCTCGCAGCGCCCCTCGCCCAGGGCGGGCCACCGGTTGGGGAAGCGCCGCACCCGGTAGGGCTCGGGCGCCTCCAGACCGCCGGGGCAGAACGGGCAGTCCTCGGACCGGGTGCGGGGGCGCCGCTGCCGGTGCCCGGCCACCACCACCCGGGCCCCGGTCAGCGGGTCCACCCGGGTGCGGACCGTCTCCACCGGCTAGGCCCCGTCCGCCCGCACCGCGACCCGGATCGTGTCCGGCCCCGGCGCGTCGGCCAGCCGGAACGCCTCGTCCGCCGCCGCCAGGTCCAGCACGTCGGTGACGACCAGGTCGGTGCGCAGGACACCGCGGGCGACCAGCGCGGCGGCCGTGCCCATGAAGCGGCCCGGTCCCATCGTCCCGACCGTCTCCATGAGCTTCAGCGGCCAGCGGGCCGACTCCAGTTCCACCTGCCGTCCCACCCGGTAGCCGACCAGGGCCACCCGCCCGCCCGGGGCGACGAGCGCCGTGGCCGTACGGATCGCGTCGGGCTCGCCGCTCGCCTCCAGCACGACGTCGGGCAGCCCGTCCGGCCCGGCGTCCGCGATCCAGTCGGCCACCTCCTCGGGGGTGCCGAGCGCGGCACCGGCCCCGAGCAGCCCGGCCGTCTTGGCCCGGCCGGGCAGCGGGTCCACCGCCAGCACCACCTGCGCCCCGGCCGCCTGGGCGGCCTGGAGCAGGGTCAGCCCGATCCCGCCGCAGCCCAGCACCGCGACGGTCTCCCCGGGCGCGAGACGCACCCGGGAGAGCGCGTGCAGGGCCACCGCGAGCGGCTCCGCCTGGGTGGCGGCCAGCAGGTCGGCGTCCGGCGGCAGCCGCACCAGGTTGGCGGCCGGGACCGCGACGTACTCGGCGCAGCCGCCCGGGTCGGTGAAGCCGAACTCGCGCAGCCCCGGGCACATCACCGGCTGGGAGCGCCGGCACCAACGGCACTGCCCGCAGCTCAGCGTGAGATCGGCCACCACCCGGTCGCCCGGTACCACCTGGCCGGGCGGCGCCTGCTCGACCACACCGCTCCACTCGTGGCCCGGCACGGCCGGGAAGGCGGTGCCGTGCCAGGCGTTGTTGTAGAGCGAGACGTCGCTGCCGCAGATCGAGTTGTAGGCGACCCGGACCAGCGCCCAGCCCTCGGGCAGCCGGGGTCCGGGCACCTCCGTCACGGTGATGTCCCGCGGTCCGTTCAGTACCGCAGCGCGCATGGGCTGTGCCTGCCTTTCCTCGTGGGCTGACCCGGGCCGTTCGTGGGACGGGGACACCCGGGGGCGTCCCCGTCCCGTCCCTTCGCGGTCCGGCCGGTTCACCGCTCGCCCGTGCCGTCCCGCAGACACTGGGTGACGAAGTGGAAGACGAGGCTGTGCATCGCCTCGGCCAGCCCCACGTCCTTGGTAGGCGCGTTGACCTCCACGTCGGCGAGGTCGCGCAGCCGCCCGCCGTCGCCCGCGGTGACGGCGATGACCCGCAGCCCCGCCCGGCGGGCCCACTCGGCGGCGGCGACCACATTGGCGCTGGTGCCGGAGCAGCTGATCACCAGCAACCGGTCGGCGGGGGCGGCCAGATGTGCCAGGGGCTCCACGAACACCCGGTCGTAGCCGCAGTCGTTGGCGTACGCCGTGAGCATGGAGAGGTTGTCGGTGAGGGCGACCGACCGCAGCGGGCGGCCGCCGTCGTAGGCGCCCTTCAGCAGGTCCTGGGCCAGGTGCGAGGCGGCGGACGCGCTGCCGCCGTTGCCGGCCAGGTAGACGGTCGAGCCCTCGTGGCGCACCGTGTCGAGTTCGCTGATGAGCGACCGCACCTGGGCGCCCATCGAGCCGAGCAGCGGTCCCGCGGTGGCGAGGTACTCGTCCCACACGTCCCGTCCGGGGCGGACGGCGGGGGCGAAGGAATCCTGTGTCATCGGTGTGTTCCCCAGACCTGTTCTGGTGGGTTCGGTGGGCGCGGACGGAAGCCGGGAAGGGACGGACGGAAGCCGGGAAGGACGGACGGAAGCCAGGAAGGGACGGGCGGGAGCCGGGAGGAGACTCAGGGGACGAAGTCCTCCTCCACGTCGTGGTCGACATAGCCCGAGCCCCGGAGATCCGCCGTCTCTCCGTCCAGTTCGCGCCATTGGGTGAAGAAGGTGGGACCGTAGCCGAAGGCGGTCAGCAGCCGGTCTCCCTCGGTGAGCTTGCGCCGGGTGCCGTGCATCAGCGCCTCGTTGAGCAGCAGGACGTCCCCGGAGCGGACGAACACATCGGTGAGGGTGGGGAATCCGGAGTCCACCAGGGAGGTGTCCTCCCCCCGCTCGGCGCGCTCCCGCAGCAGGGGGAAGTTGGCCTTGTGCGAGCCCTGCACGTAGCAGAAGGAGCCGTCCTCCGGTGACCGGATGTCGCTGAGGTAGACGAGGGCCTTGACGTAGGGGCAGTAGAGCCTGCCGTCGTGGTACGTGTGGGTGATCGACAGGTCCCGGCCCACCTGCCGGTCACCGAGGTCCAGCAGCTCCGCGTTGCCGCCGTGCAGATAGAGCACGCTGTCCTTGGTACGGCGCAGTCCGTACCCCTCCAGCAGCCGCAGCGGCTGGTTGACCACGTCCCGCACCGGGGCCACCAGCCGGTCGTCCAGGGCCAGTCGCGCGAAGACCGGGCTGGCGGCCGGCAGATCCGGATAGCGGCGGGTGCGCGGGAAGCCGGGGTCCACGGTGTCCAGCCGCTCCAGCTCGGAGCGGAAGGACTCCACCTCCCCGGAGCCGAAGACCCCGGGAATCACCAGGAACCCGGTGGTGTCGAAGATGTACAGCTGCTCATGGGTGAGCGCGGGCACGTCAGTCACCTCTCGGAGGCGTCGGGCCCCGGCCGGACGGCCCGGCGAGGCGGGGGATCGATCGGATCGGCGGACGAGGCACGGGGTACGGGGCACGGAGCACGGGATACGGGGCGGCGGTGGCCCGGCGGCCGGGCGGTGGCCCCGCCGGGCACGCCACCTGCGGCACCGCCGGGTGCCCGTCCGGCCCGGTGGTGCGGGGCCGGACGGGACCGGCGTCAGCCGGTGGCCGCCTTCAGCGCGTCCGGGAGCACGGAGAGCACCAGGTCGACGTCCTCCTCCGTCATCCGGGTGTGCAGCGGCAGACAGATGTGCCGGGCGCAGAGGTCGTCCGCCACCGGATGGCGGCCGGGCGGCAGCAGGGACTCGAAGACCGGCTGGGCGTCCAGCGGCTTCTCGTAGATCTCGCCGCCCAGCCGCACACCCGCCTCGGCCAGCGCGGCGCGCAGCGCGGCCCGGTCGGTGCCGGGGTCGAGCAGGACGACGTACTTGTACCAGCTCGCCGCCGTCTGCCGGGGCAGCACCGGGGTCAGCCCCGGGAGGTGCGCGAGCCCCGCCGTGTACCGCCGGGCCAGCCGCTCGCGCACCGCGAGGAACTCGTCCAGCCGGCGGAGCTGGGCCCGGCCGACGGCCGCGTGCAGCTCGCTCATCCGGGCGTTCTCCCCCAGCACGGTGTGATGGCTGCGCCACTCCTCGGGCTTGCCGAGATTGCGGTGGAGCCGTACCGCGGCGGCCAGTTCGTCGTCGTCGGTGACGACCATGCCGCCCTCGGCGGCCGTGATGACCTTGGTGGCGAAGTACGAGAAGGCGCCCGCCACCCCGAAGCGGCCGGCGTGCCTGCCGTCCAGCCGGCTGCCGTGGGCGTGCGCGCAGTCCTCGTACAGCCACAGTCCCCGCTCGGCGCACCAGGCGGCCACCTCCGGCAGCTCCGGGCTGATCAGACCGCCCAGGTGCACCGTGAGCACCCCCACCGTGCCGGGAGTGACGGCCTCCCGCAGTGTCCGGACGGAGGGCGCCAGGGTGTCCGGCTCCACGTCCACCAGCCGGGTGCGCAGCCCGGCGAGCAGCGGCGCGGCGGCCGAGGAGTAGAAGGAGTTGGCCGGTACCAGCACCTCGCCCTCGCCCCGGGCCGCCAGTGCCCGCAGCCCGCAGACCAGGGCGCCGGTGCCGGTGCCGGTCGCCACCGCGTGGCGCGCCCCGGTGGCGGCGGCGGTCTCCCGCTCGAAGGCCGCCACCTGCTCCCCCTGGGCGAGCATGCCGGTCTCCAGGCTGGTGCGGATCGCGCCGAGGATCTCCTCGACGTCCCCGGCCGAGAAGTCCGGCCGGACCGGAACCACACGCGGGGCGCTCATCCGGCCGCCACCTCCTCGCGCATCGCGGCCAGTTGGGTGCGCAGCCCCTCGTCGATCCCGATTCCCGGGGTCCAGCCGAGGTCCCTGCGGACCTTGTCGGTGGAGACGAACCGCTGGGAGTAGACCAGTTCGCCCCGGCGCGTCGGCTCCTCGCGGTGTTCCACCGGCACGCCACCGAACAACTCGGACACCTTGCGGGCCAGTTCACCGGTGGTGATGATCTCGGGGCCCTCCAGGTTGTAGACCTGGCCGGCCGCGACCGGCGCGGTGGCCCGGAGGAACGCCTCGGCCAGGTCGTGCACGTGCAGGAAGGCCCGCCGCTCCTCGCCGTCCCCGAAGACGGTGAGCGGCCCGCCGGCCGCCGCCGCCCGGAGGAACGCGGAGACGACCAGGCCCGGCCACATGCCCGGACCGTAGACGGGGCTGTAGCGCAGCACCGTGGACTCCAGTCCGTGCAGCCGGGCGAAGTCCCGGGCGAGCAGCTCCTTGGCGATCATGGTGGTGGTGTAGAAGTGGCCCGCACCCGTGGGGAGGAAGGGCTCGTCCTCGTCCACGGCGTTGACCGGCATGGCGTTGTAGACCCAGCAGCTCCCGGCGATCACCACCCGGGACACCCCGGACGCCGCGCCGGCGGCGAGCACCGCGGCGGTGCCGGTGACATTGGCGTCCATGGCCGCCACCGGCTGGGCCAGCACCGCACGGGCGTCCGCCATGCCCGCCAGGTGCGCCACGACGTCGGGGCGCCAGTCGGCGAACAGCTCGCGCAGCCGGTGCTCGTCGGTGACGCTGGCGGCTTCCCCGGGAAACGGATCGCCCGGCGTCCACCGGGTGTCCAGCACCAGGACCTCGTGGCCGTCCTCGTGGAAACGGCGGGCGACATGGCGGCCGATGAACCCTGAGCCGCCGGTGACCAGACAGCGCATCAGAACCTCTCTTCCTGGGCGTGGCGGGCGGGCCGGGCACGGCGGCCCGACGCGTCGGACGGGGCGGACCGGCCGGCCCCGGTGTGCGCGGACGCGGCCACCGCCGCGGGCGGCTGTTCGGCCAGCCGCTCCCGCCACGCGTCCCGGTCCTCGACGGCGCATCCGTCGTCGGCGTCCGGCCGTTCGTCCAGCAGCCGCAGGAACTGACGGTCGGTCAGCTCCTCCGAGCTGTGGTCCTGGAGCTCCCGGAAGGTGCGGCGGTTGCGCTGCTGGTGCGGCATGCGCATCCCGGCGCTGCCCAGGCAGTTGCGGCAGGCCCGCAGCGGCTTCGGCGAGCGGAGGTAGGCGAGCAACTGCTCGGGGAAGTCCGGTGCGTCGCTGAGCCGCAGCCCGTCCGCCATCGGGTCCCCGGCCCCCGCCAGCACCTGCGGCAGGAAGACCGACTGCGGGCACTTGAAGAAGTGGCCCTCGTACAGCGTGTGACAGCGCCAGACATGGGCGATCTGACAGGTGTCGTAGATGTGCCGGACCAGCCCGTCGTCCTCGGTGCCGCGCTCCGCGTACGAGTACCGGAAGTGGGAGTAGTACGCCAGGGTGAGCCGGACGCCGTGCTTGTCGGCGTACGCCCGCACCCCGGCCATCTTCTCCTCCGGCAGCTCCCGGTCGGGGTAGACCGAGATCTCCACCTCGTCCACCGCCGCCCAGAAGTCGTCGCGCATCCTCGGCAGCAGCAACCCGTTGGTGCAGACCGTGGTGTGCGGGGCGATCCCGGAGTCGCGTACCAGGCCGAGCAGCGGCACCAGTTCGGGATGGAGCAGCGGCTCCCCGCCCAGCACCTTGACGAACCGGGCGCGGAACGAACGGGCCAGCAGGGACAGATCGCGCGCGGCGGTCTCCGTCGCGATCAGCGACCGGCGGAAGACCGGCGAGAGATGACTGCACGACGCGCAGCCGAGGTTGCAGTGGTGTGCGACGTTCAGCTCGCAGCCCTCGGGGCTGACGACCTTCCCGTCGACGAGGTCGTAACTCATCGGAGGTACCTCATGCCTGCCAGGAGAACGTCGGGTCGAAAGCGGAGGCGAAGTTGTTGGAGTAGCCCCCCAGGTAGTAGCGGAGTGTGGGCAGGCCGGTGCAGGAGACCGGCTCCCGGGCCCGGCGCAGATCGGCGGCGAGCTTGTCGTCCTCGCCGGTCCTCGCGGCCTCGTCGGCCGCGTCGAAGTCGTCCCGGAACGGCAGCCGCAGCAGCAGCTCCCGGGCGAGCAGCCACTCGCCGGTGTCCACCGAGACCACCGGGTCCGGCGTGTCCAGGGGGTCGAGCCGGTCCCGGCGGACGCAGGTGCCGGGCGCCACCACGCCCCTGGCCCGCATCCGCGCGTACTCGGCGCGGGCGGCCTCCTCGTCGGCCGTCCACGGGTCGAGCTGGTCCAGGTAGGGCGTGCCGTCCGGGTGGAACATCCTGAGCTGGGAGTGGACCGCGCGGTGCCCGGTCCGGCGGGCGCACTCCAGCAGGCTCGTCAGATGGTCCGGCTCCCACTCGTTGTCGTCGTCCAGGAAAGTGATCCAGGGACTCTCGCTGATCCGGACGGCCATGTTGCGCAGCCGCGAGGAGCGGCCCGGACCGGAGACCTCGCCGGGCCCCCGTCCGGCCAGCAACCAGCGCACGTTCCCCGGTAGTTCGCGGCCGCGCAGCAGGGCGTGGGTCTCGTCGCAGTCGTCCGCCACCACGAGGTGCTCGAAGCCGCCGGGCGGGGACTGGGTCTGCGCGCTGGCCAGCGCCCGCGCCAGCAGCGCCGGCCGGGTGCGGGTGAGGGTGACCACGGTGACCGCCACGGGCGTACGCCGCCCGGGAGCCACCGCCGCGGACCCCGCGGGCCCGGCCACCGCACCCGCCCCCGGACCGGGTGCCCCAGGCCCGTGCTCCGCCGCCGGGGGCGGGGCTCCGGCGGCGCTCACAGCGGCATCCGGATCGCCCGGGTACCGCCCTCGGCCAGCCGGAACGGCAGCTCCCGCAGGCCCGCCGCGGCCATCGACCGGCGTACCTCCGCGTGCCGCTCCGGCGGGCACACCAGCAGCAGGAAGCCGCCGCCGCCCGACCCGAGCAGCTTGGCCCCGCTCGCCCCCGCCTCCCGCGCCCGGTCGTGCAGCGCCTGGAGACGCGGGCTGCTGATGCGCGAACCGAGCCCGGACTTCAGCGACCAGTGCTCGTTGACCAGGTGTCCGATCGCCGACAGGTCGCGCCGCTCCAGCGCGCTCACCATCTCGTCGGCGATCGACCGGATGGCGTGCAGCCGCCGCAGCGCGTCGTCGTTGCCGCTGCGGGTGCGCTCGTTCTGCTCGGCCAGCACCGCACCCGCGTCCCGGCTGGTGCCGGAGTAGAAGAGCAGCAGCCGGGCCTCCAGGCCGGCCCGTACCGCCGCGGGCAGCTCCAGCGGCTGGGGGTCGACCCGTCCGGAGCGGTGGAAGCGCAGCAGCCGGATGCCGCCGTACGCCGCCAGATAGTGGTCCTGCTTGCCCACCGCCCGCCCGAGGTCGTCGATCTCCACCGCGGCGGCCGTCTCGGCGAGCGTCCGCGCGGACGCCCCGGGGGCCGCCGCGTGCAGCACCGAGACGGCGAAGGCGGCCGAACCACCGAGCCCGCTGCCGCTGGGCGCGTCGCTGAAGGAGGCGAGCTGGCAGCCCTCGTCCAGCCCGGCCCGCAGCAGACAGGCCCGGACCATGGGATGGGGGTGGTTCCCGGCGCGGTCGCACTCGACGGTGGTGTCGACCGCGGTCCGCAGCCGGCCCCGGAAGTCACGCGGGAAGAGCGTCACCCCCACGTAGCGGTCGATGGCGCAGCCGACGACCAGCCCGCCGTACCGGGAGGAGTAGCTCGGCAGGTCGGTGCCGCCGCCCGCCAGCGAGATGCGCAGCGGCGAGCGGACCGTCACCACGGCCGGTCCGTCCGGCGGGTGGGCCGCCGACGCCGCGAGGGCCGGCTCAGGCAGCCGGGACGTGAGGCCGGTCATGACGGACCGTGCCCGGCGGTGCACTCCTTGCCCCGGCGCAGCAGGTCGTGCACGGCGGCGGTCACCAGGGTCTGCGGCACCGGGGTCAGATACCGCTGCTCGGCGTTGAGCGGAGCCCCGACCGCCCGCAGCAGCACCATGGCCACCTCGGACCCGTCGCACGAGCGGTAGCCGCGCTTGTTGTCGTACGCGATGTGGTGCAGCACGGTCTCGGGCGCGATGCCCACCGTCAGACAGCGGCAGATCCCGATGCGGTCGACCAGTTCCTCGTGGACGGCGAGGCCCTCCGCGTCCAGCAGCCCGGCCCGGTGGGCGACGTCCGCGGCGGCGGTCATGCCGAGGGCCACCGCCTCACCGTGCTTGACCATGTCGCCGCCGCCGGGCCCGCGCCCGGCCCCGGCCAGCTCCAGGGCGTGGCCGACCGTGTGCCCGTACTCCAGCAGGACGCCCGCGTGCTTCTCGTACGGGTCCTCCCGCAGCAGCCGGCCCTTCACGGCCAGGCTCAGCTCGAAGATCTCGCCCAGGTCGGCGGGGGAGTAGTCGGCCTCCCGGCGCAGCAGGCGCCGCAGCCGGGGAATCTGCGCGGGCTCGATGGCGAGCGCGTTCTTCACCGTCTCGCACGTGCCCGACCGCAGGTCGCGCGGTGAGCCGGTGGCCACCACGGCGAGATCGACCAGGACGGCCTCGGGGATGTGGTAGAGGCCGACGGTGTTCTTGGCGTGCCCGGTGTTCACGGCCTGCTTGACCGAGAGCACCGAGTCGCAGGCGGCGATCACGGTGGTCGGCACATGGACCAGCCGCAGCCCCCGGAAGAGCAGTCCGGCCAGTACACCGGCGATGTTCCCCGGGATGCCGCCGCCGACCGCCACCACCACCGAACGCCGGGTCACCCCGAAGTCCAGGGCCAGGTCGACGAACCGGGAGAGGGTGGCCAGGTTCTTGAACTCCTCACCGGGCGGGTGCGAGAGGAGCAGGGTCGGGGTGGTGCGCTCCAGCCGTTCCACCAGCGCCCCGGCGGCCAGCTCCGCCACCGTGGCGTCGGTCACCACCACGAACCGGTCGGCGTCCAGTTCGGCCAGCGCGGCGGCCATCTCCGCCCCGATGTGCTCGCCCAGGACGACCCGGACCCGCTTCCCCGCGATGTCGAAGGAGCGTTCCCGCAGTCCCGGGGGAAGCGGTGGTGCCGCGGCGGCGTCCGCCGCGGCCGCTGGTTCACGTGCCTGTAAGTCCATCGCCATCACTTCCGGAAGGTGTCGATGCGCTGCTTCGCGATGCTGATCGCCGCTGCCGAGATGTCGTCGCAGGACCACCTGCGGCCGGACTTCTCGGCCGCCAGAGCGGTGGAGCCGATCCCCGCGAAGGGATCCACGACGTGCTCGCCCTCCTCGGTGAGCAGGCGGATGAAGTAGAGCGGGGCGGCGACCGGGAGAGCCAGAACCAGGTGGTCACGCAGTCGTGCAGCCGGTTGAACCGGCGCTCCTCGTACTCCTCGTTCACCTCCAGCAGTCCGGGCTGGACGGTGCGCACGGGGCGGTCCCGCGCCCAGGCGCCCCCGGTCTCCAGCACCACACTGCCGTCCGGGAGCAGGACCCGCTCCGTCTCGGCCAGGTGGTGGTCGAGCCGGTCGCCGAAGGCGGGGCCGGTCGGGTCCTGCGACGACGGTGCACGGGGCCCGGTGAACCAGGGGGAGGTGACCACCAGACGCACACTCCGCTCGGGCAGCGCACGGAGGAAGACCGTGGCGTCGCCGTGGAAGAGCGTCCCCTGCGCGGTCGACGCCACGGGGCGCGCCGGGGACTCGGCCTCGGTGCGGAGACTCATCGCCGGACCTCTCTCTCGTCAGGACGGGGTACGGGCTCGTCGGGACGGGGCACGGGCCGGAGGGACCAGAGGGGCCGAAAGGACCAGCGGGGCCGGAGGGTCCGGACGGTTCGGCCGCATCCGGACGGCCCGCCCCGGGTTCCGCCGTCCGGACCGGACGGCCCAGGACAGTCGGCCTCGGCCGGAGCCGTCACGATGCGGCTCTCGCCTTCTCCAGCGCCGCGACGATCTCGCCCATCCGCTCGGGCTCCGCGAGGAACATCCGGTGCGGCAGGACCACCGCGTTCTCCCCGGCCGCCTCCGCCACCGGCAGCCGGAACCGCGCCGGATCCAGCTCGCGCCGCCGGTCGCCGGTGGCCCACACCGAAGCCAGCGGCTGGTACAGGTCGTTCCGGTTCAGCGCCGAGTCGATCGGTTCCACGTGCACGCCCAGCTCCCGGGTCAGGGCCGCGGCCACGGTGTGCTTGGCGGCCGGACCGAAGACGTCCGGGTCCAGCCGGACGCAGACCTGGTAGGCGGCGTCCTCGGTGACCGCCTCCGGGCGGGAGAGCGGTGCCGCCCCGTCGAAGCCGGCGAGCAGTTCCTCCAGCCGCCGCATCGACCGGCGGCGGCGGGCGTTCTCCTCGGCCAGCCTGCCCAGACCGTCCAGCGCCACCGCCGCGCCGAACTCGCTCATGCAGTAGTTGTAGCCCTGCACGCCGGGGTGTTCGGCCAGTTGCAGCTCGCCGACGGGCGCGTCCGGCCGGGGCCCCCGGCCGTCCGCCCGCTTGCGGTAGAGCAGTTCGTGGACGGCCGGATCGGACGTGGTGGCCACCCCGCCCTCGCCACCGGTGAGCAGCTTGGTCTGCTGGAGACTGAAGGCCGCCGCGTCGCCCAGCGACCCCAGCCGCCGGTCCCGCCAGGACGCGCCGTGGACGTGCGAACAGTCCTCCAGCACGGCGAGACCGTGGCGGCGCGCCAGCGCGGTGAGCGCGTCCATGTCGACGGCGGAACCGTGCAGATGGACCGCCATGACGGCCCGGGTGCGCGGTGTGACCGCCGCCGCCGCTGCCTCCACCGACAGGCACAGCGTCTGCGGGGAGATGTCCACCAGGACCGGTACGGCTCCTGTCCGGAGCACCGCCGAGGCACACGCCACCCAGGTCAGGCCCGGTACCAGCACCTCGTCACCGGCCCGCACCCCCAGCGCCTCCAGCGCGACGGTCAGCGCCGCCGACCCGTTGCACATGGGCACCGCGTGGGGGACGCCGATGAACCGGGCGAAGGCGTCGGCGAACTCCTGCTCGTACGACGGCCGTCCGGTGAACGCGCCGCTGACCGCCCAGCGGCCGGACCGCACCACGTCGAGCAGCCGCCGTTCGGTGTCGGGAGTGTGCACCGGCCAGGCCGGCCATGGCTGTGCGTCGGTCATCAAGAACCTCCGATGGGGTCCTCCGGCCGTACAGCCGGGGAACGTGCCGGGGATCGGGGTGACGCCGGGAGGAACGCCGGAACACCGGGCCGGGCCGCCGGGTGCCGTTCGCGGGGCGGCGGGACGGACCCGTGGCGGGCACGGGCCCGAGGGGCGCGCCCGGGGCGGAACACATGCGCCCGGAGTGGAACACGTGCGCCCGGGGTGGAACACATGAGGGATCCGGCCGGGAGGGCCGGGGGACGGCCGGTCGGGGGCGTGCCGGAGGCGAGGGACGGGAAGCCGGTGGGAAACCGGGACGGATCGCACGGGAGAGCGGCGGAACGGGGGACGGAGCGGGACGGGACCGGAGGGGACACGGGACGCGACCGTGGTGCGCCCGACCGGAGTCCGGCCGGTGCCGCCGACCGCGAGGAGTGGCCGGTGTGTCCGCTGTAGCGGTTGTCGAGTCCCGTAACCGTACGCCAGCGATTGGTGGGCATGTCAAGCCGCGCCCGGCGGATGACCGGTTCTCCGCGCATCCGGCCTCTCGGCGTCCGCTATGGCGGACGCCGGACGACCCGGCCCGGTACGCGTCCTGACCGGTGGAAGTCGTTCCGGTGGCCCGGTGCACGTCCGGCACCCGCCCGGCCCCCGGTGGCCGGGTTCGATCGCTCGCCCGCGAAGTGGCCAAGTTCCGCTGGCAGTTGCCTGTTGTCAGCCGACACGGACGGCTGTTTGACTGGACCAGGGCGCCCGGCCCGGCGTTCCGGGCCCGGACCCCTTCGGCCGCCCGGACCGCCCGACACACCCGGGCCGCCGAAGACACGGACAGGGGTGCTGGATGAGCAGCGAGCACGACACGGCGAGACCGGCGCCGGACCGGCCGGTGCCCGGCGGGTTCGGCGAACGGCTGGCCCGGCTGATCACCGTCTGCTACGCCGGTGAGCGCAAGCGCCCCGGCTACGCGCGGCTGGCCCGGGACATCTCCGAGAAGACCGGCCGGGCCATCTCCGGCACCTACCTCTGGGAGCTCGCCACCGGGCGCAAGCGCAATGTGACGCTCGATCAGGTCGGCGTGCTGGCGGACTACTTCGGCGTACCGGCCGGCTACTTCGTGGACGACGAGGTGGCCGCCCGCGTCGACACACAGCTCCAGCTCGCCGCCGCCCTGCGGGACACCCGGGTGCGCAACCTCGCGCTGCGCGCCGACGGACTGTCACCCGCCACCCTGGACGCCCTGCTGACCATGGTCAACGAGGCACGGAAAGTACAGAACATGCCGGTCGACGACTCCGCCGGGCCACCCCCGGAGCAGGGAGGTCCAGGGGCGTAGCCCACCATCACACCCCCCCCGGGCCCCGCGGCGGCCCGTGGCCGCACTCCGCGCCCGACGGCCCTCCGCCCGGCCCGTCGCCGCCCCCGCCGGACTCCGTCACGCGCGCGTTCCCCCGCCGCCCCGGCCCCGCCTCGCAGGAGAGCAGATGTCCATGTGCGACACCCGATTACGCCGCCGCCGGTGCGAGGCCGCCATGGCCGGACTCCGGCTGCCCCGGCCCTTCTCCGTGCCGGAGCTCTGTGAGCAGGTCGCCGAGCGGCGCGGCCGGCCCCTGCACCTCCACCCGCTCCCGGCCGCCGCCGCGGCGGCGGGTACCTGCGGGCTGTGGCTCGGCACCGAGGCCGCCGACCACATCTTCTACGAGCAGCGCACCGGACGGCTCCACCAGGAACACATCGTGCTCCACGAACTGGCCCACATACTCCTGGACCACCACCGCATCGTCCCCGGCGGAGCGGCCGCCGAGCGGCTGCTGCCCGACCTGGACCGGCGACTCGTCCGCCGGCTGATGCCCCGCGCCGACTACTCCACCCCGCAGGAGCGCGAGGCCGAGACCCTCGCCACCATGCTCCGGCTCGACGGCGAGGCCCCCGCCCGCCGCCCGGACGAGGTGCTGGACCGGCTGCGGGAAGCCACCGGAATGTGGCCCTGACATGAGGGCGCACCTGCCCCTCTGGCTCCTCTGGTACCAGCCGCTGACCACCGGATTCCTGGTCGCCGCGGTCCTCTCCAGCCTGCCGGGCGCCGTCCGCCGCCCCCGGCAGCGCCTGCTGTGGGGCGGCGTGGCCCTGGCCGCCGTCGCCATGGTGCTCGACCTGCCGTTCGTCCGGCACGCCTCCGGCCCGTACGGCGCGCGCTGGGCCCTGCCCCTGGTCAGGAACGCCGCCGGAGTCCTCTCGGCCGGTGCCGTCCTGCTCTTCGTGGCGCGGGCGGCGGACAAGCCCCGGCTGCGCACCGCGGTACGGGCCGGCGCCCCGATCGCCCTCGCGGTGCTGTCGGCCCTGGTGCTCGCCGAACGCTCCCGCGGGCCCACGCTGGTGGACGGCGTGCTCCGGGTCACCCACTCGGCGCTCTACTGGCTGGTCCTGGGCGGCATCCACCTCGCGGCCAACGCCGCCTGCGCGACGCTCTGTCTCCGCCACGGCCGCCGGACGGCCGACCGGGGACTCGGCCTGAGCCTCGGACTCTTCGGCGCCGGAGCGGTCTGCGCGGGCATCTACTGGGCCGGGCGCCTCGCCGCGGTCCTGACCCCCGCGTCGCTGCCCGGCGAAGGCGCGGCGCTGCGGCTGGTCATCGGGCTGCACGCGGTGCTGCGCGGTGCCGCACTGCTCGTCCCCCTGCTCGGCGCGGCCCGCCGGGCCGCCGCCGACGCCCGCGCCCTGTGGCGGTTGTGGCCGCTCTGGCACGAACTGGTCCGGGCATCGCCCCAGGTGGTGCTCGACCGCTACCCCTCCCGCTGCGCCGAACTGCTGGCCCCGCCCTCCCACTGGCGCTTCCTCGCCTACCGCAAGGTGATCGAGACCCGGGACGCGGTGCTGGTGCTCCGGGACCGCGCCGGACCGGCCGCCCTCGACTGCCCGCAGCGCCGACCGGCCGACCCGCCCGACAGCGACGAGGTCGACCGGCCCGCCTGCCTGCTCGGCGGAGGCTGCGCCCAGCAACCCCGCTTCGCCCCACCCGCCGCGCCCCGCACCGGCCCGGCGGGCGACGGCGCGACGGCCGTGACCGCCGAGGTCGCCTTCCTGCTCCACGCCGCTCACCACTGCCCGGCCCTCCGCCTGTTCCGGTCCGGCGCCGCACCCGGGAAGGACGACGGCCGACGCACCGCCTGAGCCCGAGTCGCGTCAGCTCGACGGGCCGGACACCCCGGACACCCCGGACACCCAGGACACCCAGGACACCTCGGACACCGAGACCGTCACCGGCACCCGAACCGTGCCGCACGGGTATGCGTGCCGCACGGGTATGGGGGAGGGGGCCAGCGGGAGCCGGCCGGGCCGACCGCCGCCGGACCGCGTGGCTCAGGGGCGGGACTCCGCCCGCTGGACAGCCAGGTCCATGGTCGCGGCGAGCGGCAGGTAGTCCGCGGTGCCGGTGACCTTGAACAGGCGTGTCACGTTCGGATGGAAGGGGCCCGCCACAGCCAGCAGCCGCCCCTCGGCCGCGTATCTCTGGTGGGCTTCCAGGAGCAGGTTCAGGAGACTTGAGTCGGCGAACTCGGTCTGCGACAGGTCCACCACCGTCACCGCGACATTCGCCCGCCACGCCTGAGCCATGGCCTCATGGAGCTCGTTGACCGTGTCGACGTCGATCTCCCCGGAGGCCGCCACCACGAACGCCCGCTCGGTTGCCCTGACTGTGACCAGCTGTTCGTCGCTCATGCTCTGCACTCTGCCAGCACCTCCGTCCTGGCTCCAAGGCAGCCCCGGGGTGAAGCCGGTCCCGGGGAATGCGACGGACGCTCGTGGGTACCCACCCGGGCGCCGGGGCGGGTTGCCCGGATGCCAGGATTGCGGAATAGTTGTCGTCCGGCAAGTGATGCATACGCGTGATGTGAGGTGAAGGGCCACGTGGAGGGCCCTGTTCCATGACTGCTCTCCCGGAGAGTACCGGTATGAACACCGTCGGCGCGGCGAGTCCGGCAACTGCCCCTTACCCGGTGGTGGTCGTGGATCGCACCGGGCGGGTCGTGGAGCTCAACGACGCCGCCTCAGCCCTGTTTCCCGCCACGCGCGTCCATGAGCCGCTGTCCTCGCCGCCCTGGCTCGCCTCCGCACAGCACGCCGCGGAACCCGGCGACGTCGGCGGCGAGGTGGGCGACCGCTACTTCTCGGCGCAGAGGACCGGCCTCGCCGACGGCGGGACGGCGTGGTGGCTGGTGGACGAGACCGCCCACCGGGCGGTGGCGGCGGAACTCGCCACGGAGCGGGAGCGCACCCGGTTCCTGGCGGAAGCCTCCAGCGCGCTGCTGGCTTCGCTGAACCTGGACCGGTGCATGGAGGTCACCGCGAGACTGGCCGCCGCGCATCTGGCCGACGCCGCACTCGTCATCGCCCCGAGCAGAGCGCGCAAGCTGCCGGTGGTCGTCTGCGACCAGCAGGGGCGCCTCACCCGGGTCACCGTGTCCAGCAAACCCGAGGACGTACCGGGACTCGCCGAGGCGCTGCGCGGCTTCCCGCCGGTGCCCTCACGCTGGATAGATCCCGCCACCGCCCCGGACTGGCTCATCCCCGAGGGCCTCGGTCCGGTCGGGTCACTGGCCATCACCCCCCTTCCCGGACACGGAGTACCGGCGGGTGCGCTGATCCTGCTGCGCCGGGCGGAGGAGGCCGCCTTCACCGAGTCGGAGGAGGCGTTCGCCGGGCTGTTCGCCGCCCGCGCGGGTGCGGCGATGTCGGCCGCGCGGCTGTACGCCGAGCAGAACGCCGTCGCGGACACCCTCGTACGCGCTCTCCTCCCGCCCACACCGCGGCACGTGGAGGGAGTCGAGTTCGCCGGAGGTTACCGGGCCAGCGTGGACACCGACCGGATCGGCGGCGACTTCTACGACGTCCACCCGCCCGGCGAGGAGTGCCCCGAGACCCTCGCCGTCCTGGGAGACGTGGCGGGCAAGGGCCTGGAGGCCGCCGTCCTCACGGGCAAGATCCGCAACACGCTGCACGCCCTGCTGCCGATGGCCGACGACCACGCGCGGATGCTGCGGCTGCTCAACAACGCCATGCGCGGCAGCGAACGGGTGCGCTTCGCCACACTCGTGCTCGCCTCCGTACGCCGCGAGGACCGCGATGTGCTGGTGCGGCTGACGTCGGCAGGCCACCCCGCGCCGCTGATCGTGCGCCGGGACGGCCGGGTGGAGGAAGCCGACACCGGGGGCACCCTGATCGGGGCCATGCCGACGATCAGCTCCCGCACCGCCCATGTACGGCTCGCCCCGGGCGAGACCTGCCTGCTCTACACCGACGGCGTCACCGAGGCCAAGGGAGGGCCTCTCGGCGGCACCATGTTCGGTGAACAGCGCCTGAAGCGAGCCCTGGCCGAATGCGCCGGCATCCCCGCCGCGGCGGTCGTCGAGCGTGTCCAGATGCTCGCCGACGAGTGGATCGGGGACGGGCGCCACGACGACATCGCCGTCCTGGCCATCACCGCACCCCGCGGAGCGCACCTCAGCGCCGTGGACGGAACGACGCGAGGCAGGTACACCACATGACGGCCACCTCCCGCCCCGGCCGCGACGGGGAGAGCGCCCGCCACCGCGTCGGAGCCCGCCTCGCCTCCCCCGACCGTGACGAGCGGGCCGTGGAATGGACGGACAAGCTCTGGACGGCCGTCCGGGCGGCGGACGAGTACTCGGCCGTCGATGTGATCCACAACTGCCTGGAGGCCGGGCTGACGGCGGAGACGGTTCTGCTGGACGTCATCGGCGCCGTCCAGCACAAGGTGGGCGCCGAATGGGCCGCCAACCGGATGAGCGTCGCCGACGAGCACGCCGCCACCGCCATCAACGACCGCGTCATCGCCGCCCTCCCCATGCCGCGCCCGGCCACCCCGCGCGGCACGCTGACCGTCGCCTGCGTGGACAAGGAATGGCACGCGCTCCCCGCACGCCTGCTCGCCGAGACGCTGCGCCTGCGCGGCTGGCAGGTCAGCTACCTCGGGGCCCAGGTGCCCACCGCGCACCTGGTCAGCCAGATCCACCGCAGCGGGGCGACCGCCGTGTGCCTGTCGGCCGCCCTGCCCACCCGCCTGCCCCTGGCACACGCGGCGATCACCGCCGTGCAGGCCGTCGGTACGCCGGTCATGGTCGGCGGTCTCGCCTTCGGCACCGACGGCCGCCGCGCCCACCGCCTCGGCGCCGACGCCTGGGCGCCCGAAGCCCGGACCGCCGCCGACCGGCTCGCTGCCGGACCCCTGACCGGGCCCCGGCCGCCGCACCAGGCCGTCGACGACCTGCCGCACCTGGCGGACCAGGAATACACCATGGTCACCCGCTCCGCGCGCAGCCTCGTACGCGAGACCCTCCACCGCCTGGAAGAGCGGTTCCCCGCGATGCGCGACTACGACGACGAGCAACGCGAACGCACGGCCGAGGACCTCGCCCACATCGTCGACTTCCTGGCCGCCGCCCTCTATGTGGACGACGCCGACATCTTCACCGGCTTCCTCGCCTGGACCGCCGACGTGCTCACCGCCCGCGGTGTCCCGGCCCGCTCCCTGCTGCCGGGCCTCGACCTGCTCACCGAACAACTCCACGACTTTCCTCGCGCCCGCGGCCTCCTCGGCACCGCGCGCGCCGAGCTGGCCGCCCACTGCTGACCCCGGACGTTGGAATCGACCCGTGCCCACCACCCCTGACGCAGCTTTCCTGCGGATCCTGCCCTCCACCGACCCGGACACACTGTGCCTGGCTCTCGTCGGCGACCTGGACCACGAGACCGGAGACGACGTACTCGACGAGATCCGGGAAGCCCTGCGCGGCTGTGACGGCGTACGCGGACTGCGGCTGGACTGCCGGGAGGTGGCCACGGCCGACTCCGCCGGCCTGGCCGTCCTGTTGCAGCTCCACCGCGACACCCACGAGGCCGGCCTCGGCTTCCGGCTGGACCGGACGGGTCCGCGACTGGAGCGGCTCCTTCGGATCACGGGCACCTACGAGTACCTCACGGGCGCTTCCCCGGCCCACCTGCCCGCCGACCCGGAACCGGCGATCGAGACGGGGGACTCGGGCACCTAGCGGCTCGCGTGGCGGGACGAGCGCGTGAAGTGCCCGGCCGGGGCGCGCAGTCACCGGTGGGACGGTGCCCGTGGGAGGATAGGGTTGACCTGTGCTCCGGATGTTGCGGCCACGAGTGTGCGGCTGTCAGGCTGCGGGAGCAGAGGGCGGGACGCAACACCAGACCCTGGAAGCGGGGCGAGTCCAGCCGGTTCGACCTGTGAGACGGGGATGACATCCCAACGGAGTGCTCCACGCCATGAACCCACAAGCCACCTCCCCCTCGCCTCCGTCCAGGGAAGCGGCCGAAGCGGCCTGTGAGATCATCGAGCTCCTCGAAGTGCTGTGGGAGCGTGGCCGCGACGCCGTCCAGGTCACTCCGGTGTCTTCCTCGCAACTGCGGGTGCTCTACAGCCTCGAGCGGCAGGACGGCATCAACCTGCGCACGCTGGGCGAGCTGCTCGGCTCCTCCGCGCCGTCCGTCAGCCGTCTGTGCGACCGGCTCCAGGCGCTCGGCTTCGTCGAGCGGACCCCGAGCCCCGTCAGCCGAAGAGAGCTGACGCTCCACCTGACCAAGCGGGGCGAGACGTATCTGCGTGAGCTCAGGGCACAGCGTGAAGAGGTGCTGCGGTCCGTGATCGAGGCCATGCCCCGCTCGTCCCGGGTTGCCCTGCTCAAGGGGCTGTCGGCCTTCCGCGACTCGGCGGAGGACATCGCGCCGGTCCGCCGCACCGACCGGGCCGACAGGACAGCCTGAGGCACCGGGCGGGTCACCCCGGCTGAGACCGCCCGCCCGTGCGTCGCGGCCGACCCGCGGACCCTGCTCGGAGCGTCGGCCGCGGCGGTGGGCGCACGGGTCCGGATCCGGCGGTGGCCGCCCGGACCACCGGGCCCGACGCGTCACGCTCGCCGCCGCTCCGCACATCCCGGGCTCAGGGCCGCCCGTTCCAGTCGAGGCAGACGACCAGCGCGTCGTCGTCCAGCGGTGTCTCTCCCCGGTAGGCCGCGAGTTCGCGCAGCACCGCTCCGGGCACCTGGGGCGGGGGAAGCAGCCGGGTGGCGGTCAGCGCCCGCGCGAGGGCCCGCTCTCCGTACTTCTCACCGGCGGAGGACGGGGTGTCGTACACACCGTCGCTGCCGATGAGAAGGCGGTCGCCGGGCTGTACCTGGAAGTACTCGCACTCGTAGGGCGTGTCCTCGAACATGCCGAGAGGCAACTGGGCGTCGAGCGACATGGCGTCCACATGATTGCCCCTCAGCCGCCAGAGCCGGGGGGACCCCGCGTCCACGGCCTGGACCTCGCCGGTCGCGAGATCGAAGCGCAGCAGCAGGACCGACACGTGGGCCGCACCGTGATACTGCGCGTAGACGGCCTGGTCGGCGAGGCGGGCCTGATCGGCCAGGCCGAGTCCGGCACGCCGGGCGTTGCGCATGGCGTTGACGGCGAGGTTGGTCAGGAGAGCGGCCTGGATGCCCTCGCCCATGCCGTTGGTCACGGTCAGCGTGAGATGGTCGGCGGAGGCGGACCAGTCGAAGTTGTCCCCGAAGATCGAGTACGCGGGTTCGAGGTGGCCCCCGAGAGAGAACTCGGGCCGGGAGCAGGCCCGCCCCGGCAGCAGCTGCCACTGCATCTCGGCGGCCAGCGTGAGGCGCGCGGCCCGCCTGGCCAGCACATACTGGTCGGTGTCGCGCTCCGCGACGAGGATCTCATGCCCCAGGACGTCGCAGATGTGCTGCATCTCCGGGATCAGTGTCTGGACGAAGCGGTCCTCCGGCAGGGTGACGGACAGCACCCCCATGCGGTCACCCCGGATGGTCACCGGGAAGTGCACGGTCACCGCGTGCCCGTCGGGATCGGGGACGACGTGAGGTTCCTGGGCCCCGAAGGCCCGCCCCTGGGGGCTGTTGTGGATCAGGACCGGCTCCGTCGAGAACGGCACCGTCTCGACCGCCTGCAACGACCTCATGCTGTAGTCGGCCAGCCGCAACTCGACGCGTACGGCACCGTAGTGCTCCATGAGAGCCACCGTGACGATGTCGAGCAGGGCGTTCGGCATCGCCGCGCGCAGCGCATGCTCGACGGCGGTAAGTCTGTCCACGCCATCCCGCTTTCCCTGCGCATCGGGACCGGCTGTCCCAGGCAGTGACTGACCGATCCCCGCGGTCAGGCGTCATGGCCTGCCGTCGCCCGGCCTGTCCGATTCTACTTCCTGCCCTGGTCGTCTCCGGTCGGCGTGGGCCGGGCCGCACCGGCCGTCGACCCACGAAACGAGGCAGGCGACGCCGGTGGGCGTCGCCTGCCTCGTCATCGCACCGGATGTCAGCGCGAGCGGCCTGTCACCAGGCGGTAGACCAGCAGCACGATCACGGAACCGACGATCGCGGCGATCCAGGTGGAGAGGCTGAAGAAGCCGTTGATCGAGTGGACGCCGAAGATGACCTTGCCCAGCCAGCCGCCGAGCAGTCCGCCCACGATGCCGATCAGGATCGTCACCAGGCAGCCGCCCGGGTCCTTGCCAGGGGTCAGTGCCTTGGCGATGGCGCCCGCGATGAGGCCGATCAGGATCCAGGCGATGATGCCCACGAGAGTGTTCCTTCCGTTCTGGTGTGGCGACGTCGAGAGCCCCCGGGGGCTCTCGGCATACTCCCTGATATCCCCTGCGAGGCGGGATATGCCGAGCTGAGGGGGCGCGTGTCGAAACCTGAACAGGCCACACGCCCGCGGACTCCTTGCGCAGGCCGCGCGCTTCCACCGGCTCGCCGACCGCACAACGGCCGACACCTGCGTCCGGGCGACACCGCCGTGGCCCCGAAGGGCATCCCCGCTCGCCGCCCGACGGTGCCTGTGGGAGACCTGGTGCCGGTGGGAGATCTGGTGCCGGTGGGAGATCTGGTGCCGGTGTTGTGAAGTGAGGACTGCCCGGTGGTTCCTCGGGCACCGGTTGAGCTGACACGAAGGGACCCGACCCGGGTCCGGCCTTCACACGAGGAGAGATGCATGAAGTCGTGGCGCAAGCGAATGACCTACGGGCTTGCTGCCGTTGCCGCCGTGGCCGCGATTCCGCTGACGGCTGGTTCCGCCTCCGCCGCCAGTTGGCACGACATCGCGGGTGGACCCGAGATGTACCCCGACATGGCGGCGTGCCAGGCGGACATCCCCGAGGCGAAGAAGCACTACCAGGACGCCACCTGCGTCGACAACAACGGGCGTATCTCCCTCTGGGTGCTCTACTGACTCCGTAGCCACCCGCACTCCCCGGGCCGGCGCCTCCCGCAGGCACCGTCGGCTCATGGCGGCCTCCGCGCCGGGCGCGGGGGCCGCCGACAGGACCGGCCGCTGTACGGGCCGTGCAGGCGTACGCGGGTGACAGTCACCCGCCGCAGACCCACCGTGTGGCCGGGTGCGCCGCCCCCAGCCACAGCGTGTCCTGGTCGCCGTGTCGTCCGCTGCCACGGCCGCGCGCCGTCTGGCGGCGGACGGGCACCGGGTGTTCCTCGGCGCGCGCCGTACCGACCGCCTGCGGCGGCTGGCGGCGCAGATCACGGAGGAGGGCGGCACCGCCGCCTTCCGCACCCTGGACGTGACCGACGCGTCCGCCACACAGGCGTTCGTCGACGCGGCGCTGGACGAGTACGGCCGGATCGACGTCGTCGTCAACAACGCCGGAGTGATGCCCCTGTCGCCGCTGGAGGCTCTCCGGACCGACGAGTGGGACCGCATGATCGACGTGAACGTACGAGGGGTGCTCCACGGCATCGCCGCCGCCCTGCCCGCGATGCGCTCCCAAGGCGGCGGCCACTTCGTGAACATCGCCTCCGTCGGAGCGTACGAGGTCTCGCCCACGGCGGCCGTCTACTGCGCCACCAAGTTCGCCGTCCGGGCGATCTCGGAGGGACTGCGCCAGGAGTCCGACGGCAGCATCCGGGTCACCCTGGTCTCGCCGGGCGTGACCGAGTCCGAACTCGCCGACGCCATCAGCGATCCGGAGGCGAGGGCCGCGATGAAGACCTACCGCGCCGAGGCACTGCCCGCCTCCGCCATCGCGAAGGCCATCGCCTACGCCGTCGGCCGGCCGCCCGCCACCGATGTGAACGAGATCGTCGTCCGGCCCGCCGCGAGCACCCAGTGATCCGTGGCGCGGACCCCGTCACGCACGGCCCCACCCTGACCTCTTCCTCGGCTCTCCGTCGCCTCACCGGCCACCGCATACAGCGACGGCGGAGGAGCACGTCCGGAGCGTGCTTGAGGCATACGCCGTGAGGAACGAGTCGCGTCGCAAGAACAGTCGCAAGAACAAGCGGCCTCGGAAGGCCGAGCAGACGGACACCCCCTGATAGCGGACACACCCTGATAGGTGAAACGGCGGGGCTCCCCGGCCCGCACCCGGCGGCTATGGGGGTCAGGGGCGGATGGCCACGGCTGCGTAGCAGGACGCTTCGGCGTCGGTGACGGGTTCGTCGGCGCTGCTGCCGTCGGGGCGCCACCGGGGGGTGGGGACGATGCCGGGGTCGACGAGGTTCCAGCCGTCGAAGAAGCGCGCGAACTCGTTGCGGTCGCGGGCTCGCGTGGGGGTTCCGGCGGCCGTGTAGACCTGGGTGAGACGGGAGGTCTCCTCGGGGGCGAACTCCGCCGTGAGATGACTGACGGCCAGCGCGCTGCCGCTCGGCAGAGCGGATTTGAACACGTCGGTGATCTTGTGTGCGCCTTCGGGCACGAAGTGCAGCACGGCGTTCAGGCTGAGTGCGATCGGCTGGGAGAAGTCCAGGTGCTTGCGGGCGGCTTCGAGGATGGCCTCCGGCTGGGTCACGTCGGCCTGCACATAGGCCGTGACGCCCTCGGGGGCTCCTTTCAGCAGAGCTTCGGCATGGATGAGGACGATCGGGTCGTTGTCCGCGTACACCACCCGCGCCCGGGGGTCGATCTGCTGGGCGACCTCGTGGAGGTTGGGCGATGTGGGGATCCCGGTCCCGATGTCGATGAACTGCCGGATCCCCGACTCGGCCAGGTGACGGACCGAGCGCCGCATGAAGCCGCGGTTGGCGCGAGCGGCCGTCCGCGCGTACGGGAAGACCGCGAGCGCGCGCCCCGCGGCCTCCCGGTCAGCCGGGAAGTTGGTCGTCCCGCCCAGGAAGTAGTCGTACATCCGCGCCGAGTGCGGCACATGGAAGTCCAGGTTGACCTCCGGATCCCCGTCGGCGTCCTCATGGGCGGTTCCTGCGGCCATGCGCTCCCCCTGGGTCCTGGACTGCTCCGATCCCGCGACCGCGCGAGGGTCCGCACTCGCGTCCCGGGGCACGCCCAGGCGGATCGCGGGCCGGCTGGCGCGGCCTCAGTCACTATGCCCACCGCGTCAGACGGAATATCGCTCTCCGGTGCCGCACCGGCCGGAATGGCGACTCGCGATGACCGGATAGCGCCGTCCAGACAGGCGTCGTGTTGATCGGATCATACAAGTTGCCTGATTTTCCGATCAATAACGATCGCTGCGAGTGACGCCTGAACACCAGGCGTGCCGATGCGCTCCAATGTGCTTGTGGGGGACTCCAGTTCCCCTCACCGACCGCCGCTCGCACCGCCCGGGAATCCCTGAACGGCTGCGGGCGGCCTGCGCCGGGCGCCACCATGAAGAAGAGGCGCCGGGAGGGGATGGGCACGTGACGGGGAGCGACTGGGCGGCGGTCCGGCCAGCCCTTCGGCTGACGTACGACGCGTTCTGCGAGACGCACGAGCGGGCCTGGCTCGGGGTCGCCCGAGCACGCCTGCGTGACGAGAGCGCGGCACAGGCCGCGGTGAACAGAATGAAGGGCCGCCTGCGGCAGCAGTGGCCGCGCGTGCTCCGTGAACCGGTCCCGGCGTTCCGCGCCTGGGCGTTCGTCAAGGAGGAGATCGGCGCCGCCCTGGCGGAGAGGGCGATGACGGCCGACGAGCAGGTGCGGGTGCCGGACTGGGTGGCGGTCGTCCGCAAGGCGGCCCAGCTCGCCGAGGACCGCGCCGAGGCCCAGGGAGTCCACGAAGCCCTGTACGACGCGATCAAGGGGCTGTCGGAACGCCGCCATGACGTCGTGGTCCTGCGCTATCTGCTCGAACTCCCCGACAGCGTCATCGCCGAGTACCTGGACACCACCGAGGCGAACATCCGCTCCACCGCGTCCCAGGCCCTCGCCCGCCTCGCCCGAGCACTGCGAGACCAGCGAGGACAGCGGTGACCACGGAACGGCAGCAACTCCTGCACGACACGTACCAGCCCGCCGACCCCGAGGTCGAGCACAACGCCGAGGCGGACCGCTTGCCGCGGTCCTTGTCCGCCGAAGACCGGGACAGCGGCTGGACCCGCCTCCTGGCGGCGCCCAGCCCACTCCCCTCCGACCAGGAGCAAGCAGCCCACGAACTGGACCTGGCCGCAGCCCTGATCCTCGCCATGCCCACCGCCGCGGCCTCCCTGGCACTGCTCGCCAACAGCCGGCGCATCCACCCCGAAGGGGCCCTCGTCCTCGGAGCGCTCCTGTACATCTCCGGCCACCGCGACGGAAGCCAGTTCTGGCTCCAGTTCGCGGCTGGCAGCGGCAACCACACCGCCGCCTCCCTCCTCAGCCTCCTGCACCGCGCCCTGGGCGAGGTCCTGGACGCCGAGACCTGGCGCCGACAGGCAGACACCCTCGCCGACACCCGCCGACGCGAACGCGTCCAGAAAGTCCTGGACACCTCCGGCACACTCCTGCCCCACGCGATACGCGCCGACATGATCGCCCGCTGCCACGAGGGCCTCGGCGTCCGCCTCCCGCCACGCATCGCCGCGGTGCTCCACCAGCTCCCCGTCGACAGCGACGACCCGGAGTACGGCGAGGTGCCCCAGGTCAGCGCGAGCCTCGTCCGCGAACTGGCGGCGGCCATGTAGGTCCCGTCCGTACCGGTCGGCGCGGTGGGCTCCGGCTTCGGGCGCCCGCCTCCGGCCACCACGGCGAACCCGAGGAATCCGCGGCGGCCGCGTTTCCGCACAGGGCACCCCCTTCTCAGCGTCTTCTCAGCAAGCTCCGCCCAGGCTGGAGGAGTCACAGGAAGCCCCGCCGAGGGGCGGACGGCCGAGCAGTACGTCCCGAGCAAGTACGTCCCGAGCAGAGGGACCCGACCAGAGGAGCCCGGCCAGAGGAACCCGAACAGAGGGAAAGGAAGCCCATGGCTCCCCGTACCACCACGCCCGTCACCACCACCACGCCCGTCACCACCACGCCCGTCGTTCCGGCCCCCGGCCCCGGCGCCCCGGACCTCGCGCGCCCCGTGGGCGTCACCGGCGGACTGAACCGCTTCTTCGAGGCCGCACGCGACCGCACCCCGGGGGCCCTCGCCCTCGTATGCGGGACGCGGCGGCTGTCCTATGCCGACCTCGACGCCCGAGCCGACCGGGCGGCCCACTACCTGCGCACCGCCGGAATCGGTCCGGGAAGCCGCGCCGCCATCCTGCTGCCCCGCTCCGTGGACCTGTACGTGTGGCTGCTGGGTGTGTGCAAGACGGGCGCGGCGTTCGTGCCGATCGACCCGGCGGCGCCGCCGGACCGGGTCGCCTTCATCCTGAGCGACGTGGACGCCGCCGTACTGCTGACCACGTCCGCCCTCGCGGCCCGCACGGCCCGCACGGACAGCGGAGCGGCAGGTGGGGCGCGCCGGGTCGTCCGCACCGACACCTGCGCCGCGGAACTCGCCACGCTGCCGGCCGTCCGCCGGACGGCGGACGAGGACCCGAGCGGTACGGGCGACCCCCTCGCGTACATCATGTACACCTCGGGATCGAGCGGGAGGCCCAAGGGCGTGGAGATCGCCCGGTCGAGCATCTGCAACTTCCTGCGTGTCGTCGGCCCCGTCTACGGTGTCCGGCCCCAGGACCGTGTGTACCAGGGTATGGCCCTCTCCTTCGACTTCTCCCTGGAGGAGATCTGGCCCACCTGGACGGCAGGAGCCGCGCTCGTCGCCGGACCGGCGGGCCCGGCCCACCTCGGCGTCGAACTCGCCGACTTCCTGGAGGAGCGCGAGGTGACCGTCCTGTACTGCGTGCCGACGCTGCTGGAGACCATCCCGCGTGACCTGCCGCGGGTCCGCACCCTCGTCGTGGGCGGCGAAGCCTGCCCCGCCTCACTCGTCCGGCGCTGGAGCCGTCCCGGCCGGCGTGTCCTCAACACCTACGGGCCGACCGAGGCCACCGTCACGGCGACCTGGCAGGAACTGCTCCCGGACCGGCCGGTGACCATCGGCCGGCCCCTGCCGACGTACCGCGCCGTCCTCCTCGACGAGCGGGGACGGCGCGTGCCGCACGGCGCGGTGGGCGAGATCTGCCTCGGGGGACCCGGCCTGGCCCGCGGCTACGTGGGCCGCCCCGATCTCACCGCCGACCGCTTCATCGAGCATTCCCCCGCGGCCCACGGCGGCCGGCTCTACCGGACCGGAGACCTCGGCAGGGCGACCGGCGAGGGCGAGATCGAATACCTCGGCCGGGCGGACGCGGAGGTGAAGATCCGCGGCTACCGGGTGTCCCTGGACGAGATCGACAACGTGCTGCTGGAGGACCCCGCCGTGGCCCAGGCCGCCACCATCCTCACCACCCCGCCCGGCGCCCGCCGCACCGGCGCCGACGAGCACGACGCTGACGGCGAGCACGACGCTGACGGCGAGGCCCGCGACCACGTCCTCGCCGCGTACGTGGTGCGCGCCGATGACGGCACCGGCACATCCCGTCCGGCCTCCGGCACCCCGCCCGCACCCGGCCCCGACGACGCGGCCGTGTGCCGCTCCGAGGACGACGACACCCTCACCGCCCGGCTGCACGAGCGCCTGCGCCGCGCGCTGCCCGCCTACATGGTGCCCGTGACGCTGGACTTCCTCGACCGCCTGCCGGTCATGCCGAGCGGCAAGACCGACCGCGCGCGGCTGCCCGCGCCGACCGGCCACCGGCTCGCCGCCCGCACGGGCCGCGTGATTCCGCCCAGGGACGAGACGGAACGCAGGGTACGTGACGCCTGGGCGCGGGTGCTCGGCCTTGCTCCCGGCCAACTCTCCGCCGACGCGGACTTCTTCACCGGACTCGGTGGTCATTCCCTGCTCGCGGCGCGCGCCGTCTCGCTCCTGCGCGACGGCGACGGCGACGGCGACCGAGACGGCACAGTCGCCCCCACCCTCCGCGACCTCTACGAGAACCCCACCGTGCGCACCCTCGCCGCACGTCTGCGCACCCGCGCCGCCACGGACGGCGGTCGTCGGCCCGGGGCACCGCGCCCCGCACCCCTGCGGCACAGCAGTGCCAGGATCGCCCGCGCCGGACTGGCCCAGGCCATGGCCTTCTACGGCCTGCTGCTCCTGCTCACCGGCCCGGTGGCGCTCTCCTACGCCCTGCGTCACGGACAGACCTTCGCCGCGGGGGCCGTCGTACCGACGATCGCCGTACTGACCGGCTACCTCGCCGTACGCTGGCTCCTCCCGGTCGTCCTCGCCCGACCGCTGGCAGCGGGCATCCGCCCCGGCCACTACCCGCTGTGGGGGGCCACCTGCCTGCGGCTGTGGGCGCTGGACGTGCTGGTCCTCGGGATCAGCCCGCTGCGGGTGCTCAGCGGATCCGCGTTGATGGGCCCCTATCTGAGGCTTCTCGGCGCGCGTATCGGTCGCCGCACCACCATCGCCACCAGCCTCGTCGGCCTGCCCGCACTGCTGCGCGTCGAGCACGACGCCGCGATCGGCTACGGTGCGACGCTGCGGCCGTGGCAGGTCTCCGACGGCCGCGTCACCGTGGCCCCGATCACCGTCGGCGCGGGCGCGTACGTCGGTGCCAACGCCGTCCTCGAACCCGGTGCCCGCCTCGGTCCCGGGGCCGCGCTCGGCGAGCAGTCCGTGACGGGCCCGTACGATCCGCTCCCCGCCGGCGCGCGCCGCGCCGGATCCCCCGCCCGTCCCGTCGCGGCGCTCTCGCCGCTCGTCGAGACGATGCTGCGCACCCGCGTCGGCCCGGACGGCACGCGCGGCGCGCCCGGCGCCGACACCCGTGAACCGGACCGCTGGCGGCCCAGGCACGTGGCCGCCGTCCTGCTCGGACTGGCCCTGCTGGAGACCGCCGTGGTCGCCGCCGCCCTGCCGGGCGTCGCGCTGTTCTGGTGGGCCTGGCTGCGTGCGGGCATCGTCGGGGCACTGGTGGCCACCGCGGTGTCCGGTCCGCTCCTCGTCGTCACGACCTGCCTGGTCGTCGCCCTCGGCAAGCGGCTGGTCCTGCCGAGGACACCGCCGGGCATCCACCCGGTGCGGTCGGCGCTCGGCGTGCGCAAGTGGATCGCGGACAAGTTGCTCGAACACAGCCTGCTCCTCACCAACTCGCTGTACGCCACGCTCTACACGGTGCCGTGGCTGCGGCTGCTCGGCGCCCGGACCGGCCGCGGCGCCGAGGTCTCCACGGCGTCGCACATCGATCCGGACCTGCTCACCCTCGGCGACGGTTCGTTCGTCGCCGACATGGCGGGCATCGGCGTCGCCACCTTCGCCGCCGACCGTGTGGCGTTCGCCCCCACCGAGGTCGGCGGGCGCGCGTTCGTGGGCAACGCGGCCCTCGTGCCCGCCGGAACCCGGCTCGGTCCGGGCAGCCTCGTCGGCGTCGGCACGGTACCGGCCGACGAGCGGGTCCCGGCCGACAGCACCTGGCTCGGCTCGCCCGCGCTGCGGCTGCCGGTACGCCAGGACAGCGGGACGTACCCCGAGAAGCTGACGTTCCGGCCCACCCGCGGGGCCGTGCTCGTCCGTCTGGTGATCGAGTTCTTCCGGGCCACCGTGCCCGCCTCGGTACTCGCCACCGGTGCCTTCCTGTACCTGCTCGCCCTGACCTGGACGGCCCGCCGCGGCACCGGGCTCGTGGCGCCGCTGCTCGTCTCCCCGCTGCTGGCCGCGGGCTCGGCGCTGGCCGTCCTGGGGTTCTGCGTCGCGGCCAAGTGGGTCGTCGCCGGCCGGTACCGGCCGCGCGTGGAGCCCCTGTGGAGCCTGTTCGTGCGCCGTACGGAGTTCGTCACCGGTCTGTTCGAGGCGGCGGCGGTCCCGGGGGGCGTCGGCACCCTGGTGGGGACGCCGTTCCTGCCGCCGGTGCTGCGCGCGCTCGGCGCCCGCATCGGCCGGCGCACCTGGATCGGCACCACCTTCCTGACCGAGTTCGACCTGGTCGAGGTGGGGGACGACGCCGACGTCGGCATGAACGTCTCCCTCCAGACGCATCTGTTCGAAGACCGGGTGATGAAGATGTCCACGGTGCGCGTCGGTCCGGGCGCGAGCGTCGGCACCCGCACGATCGTGCTCTACGACACGGTCGTGGGCGCAGGCGCCCGGCTCGGCGCGCTCTCGCTGGTGATGAAGGGCGAGCGGCTCGCACCGGGAACGTCCTGGCGCGGGCTTCCCGCGGAAGCGGGCGCGGAGGAATCCGCGGACGTACGCGGCGGAGAGCCCGGAGGACGCGGAGAGCCCGGAGGCCCCGGATGACGGCGCGCGGTACCGCCCCCCGCACCGCCACCCCGGACCGCCGCCTCGCCCTCGTCTACCGCGGCCCCGCCGCCCTGCTGCCCGGATGTTCCGAGACGGTGGCCGAGATGCTCGACGCCGGGCCGTGGGACCTGGCCGTCCGGTTCACCGGCCCCCACGAGACGCTCCCGCTCTCGGCGGAGTCCCTGTCGCAGGCCCTGCTGTACGCCCAGCCCGGCGGCGGGGAACTCACCTCCGCCTACCGGAAGCTGCGGCGGCACCGCCGCGACATACGCGCCTTCGTCCGGGGCGGCGGCCGCTACCTGGGGTTCTGCCTCGGCGGCTATCTCGCGGGGGCCACACCGGGCTTCGGCCTGCTGCCCGGGGACACCGACCGGTACATCTCCTCACCGGGCGCGACCGTCCGCCACGACAGGGACACCCTGGTCCCGGTGACCTGGCGGGGCCGTCCCCGCACCCTCTACTTCCAGGACGGCCCTCTGTTCGCCCTCGACGAGCACGCCGACGCCACCGTCCTCGCCGTCTACGACAACGGCGCCCCGGCCGCCCTCGTGACCAGGTTCGGAGCGGGCCGCGTAGCGGTCACCGGCCCCCACCCGGAGGCCACGGACGACTGGTATCTCGACCACGGCCTGCCGGTCCAGCACACCCGGGACCTGGCCGTCGACCTGGTGGACTCGGCGCTGCGCGGGTGACCCGCGCACACGAGGACCGCTCCAGCCGTCCTGGGTGTCCTCTCCGGAAACGGCCGTCGCCGTCCGGCGTTATCGTGGAGCGGAGAGGCCGCCATGCGGATGCTGATCATCGAGGACGAGCGCCCGCTCGCCGGGGCCATCGCCGAAGGGCTCGCCGCGGAGGGCTTCGTCGCGAACGTCGCGTACGACGGGGTCAACGGTCTGTGGCGGGCCCGGTACGAACGGTACGACGTCATCGTCCTGGACATCATGCTGCCCTCGCTGTCGGGGTACGAGGTGCTGAAGCGCCTGCGGTCGGCCAGGATATGGACGCCGGTGCTGGTGCTCACCGCGAAGGACGGGGAATACGACGAGGCGGACGCCCTCGACCTCGGCGCCGACGACTACCTCAGCAAGCCGTTCTCCTACGTGGTGCTCGTCGCCCGCCTCAGAGCCCTGCTGCGCCGAGGAGCACCGGCCCGGCCCGCCGTGCTCACCGTCGACGACCTCACCCTCGATCCCGCTCGCCGCCGCTGCCGCCGCGGTCACCGGGACATCGACCTGACGGCACGGGAGTTCACGCTCCTGGAATACCTCGTCAGACACAAGGACGAGGTCATCAGCAAGACGGACATCCTCTCCCATGTGTGGGAGGAGCACTTCGACGGCGACACCAACATCGTCGAGGTGTATGTCGGCTACCTCCGGCGCAAGATCGACGTTCCGTTCGACCGCCGGACCATCGAGACCGTCCGCGGCGCCGGCTACCGGCTGCGCGGCGGCGCGAGGTGAGAGGTGGTCCCCGGCGTCCGGTCCTGGTGGGCCCGCCGTTCGCTGCGGCTGCGCCTGACCGCCGCCGCGGCCGTGGGCATCGCCGCCGGACTGGTCTCCGCCGCCGTGCTGCTCGTCGCCTGGCTCCACGCCAGCCTGATCGGCGGTCTCGACCAGACCGCGCTCGAACGCGCTCAATTGGTGGCGTCCGACCAGATCAGCGACCGCATAACCGCCGAGGTACCGGCGACCGACCACGGAGAGGTCGCCGTACAGGTCGTCGACGGCAAGGGGGCCGTGCGCTCCAGCTCGCCCAACCTGCGGGGGAAGCCACGGGCGTTCACCTTCCCCGCGAGCCGGTCCGACACCCCGCACGCCCGTACCGTCCATGACGTCCCGGTGGGCGAGGGCGGCACCTGGCGCGCCGTCGGCGTCCCCGCGGGCACGCGGCACACCCCGCTCACCGTGTACGTGGCCGTGCCCACCGAGGGCGTGGACCACAGCCTCGACCAGCTCGTCGTGGGCCTGGCCACCGGTGTGCCCGCGGTCGTCGCGCTGCTCACCGGTGTGGTGTGGCTGCTCACCGGGCGCGCGCTGCGGCCGGTGGACGCCATGCGCGCCCAGACCGCCGAGATCAGCGCCTCCGATCTGAGCCGCCGCGTCGACGTACCGTCCGCCGGTGACGCGCTCGGCCGGCTCGCGGCGACCTTCAACGACCTGCTCGCCCGCCTCGACACCGCGACACGGCGCCAGCGCCGGTTCGTCGCGGACGCCGCCCACGAACTGCGCAGCCCCCTCACCACTGTGCGCACCCGCCTGGAGATCGCCGCCCGCCATCCCGGCTCGACCGACGCGCAGCACCTCGCCACCGGTCTGCTGCACGAGACCGAACGGCTCACCCGGCTCGTGGACGACCTGCTCGGACTCGCGCAACTGGACGCCCGCCCCCGGCTGCGGGCCCGGCCCGTCGACCTCGACGAGATCGTCTTCGCCGAGGTGCGCGACGTCCGTCGGCGCACCCGGCTCCTGGTCGACCAGCACGCCGTCGGCGCGGCGCGGGTGACGGGCGATGCGGACGCCCTCTCCCGTGTCGTACGCAACCTGCTGGACAACGCGCTGCGGCACGCCGCCACACGGGTCGACGTCAGCCTGCGCACGGACGACGGAACCGCGCGACTGGTCGTCGCCGACGACGGCCCCGGCATCCCCGAGGCCGACCGGGAACGCGTCTTCGGACGCTTCACCCGCCTCGACGACGCCCGTGCCCGGGACACCGGCGGCAGCGGCCTCGGCCTCGCCATCGTCCGGGACGCCGTCATGGCCCACCACGGCAGCACCCGCGTCGAGGACAACCGGCCCGGCGCCCGGCTGGTCGTCCTGCTGCCGACGGAATCCCCGTGAAGCGAAGGCCGCGCCCGGCTGCGGCACACCGGTCCACGTCGCCCTCCCTCGCACGGCGGCGGCACGGGCACGAAACCGGGAACCGGGAACCGCCGACAATTCCTTACCTGAACAGAACTGTTTCCGCCCCTTTTTCTCGCCGCTTTCTTTCCGGAAAACCGAAACCCCCTTCGCCATTTCCTTTCGGTCGAACACGGAAGAACGCATCATCTACGGTTCCTCAATTCCTTCCCATGGGCCGGTGCGGAATGACTTGCCTTTCATTGGTGCACCACCTGGCATCTCCCGGCATCTGAAAGGCCGACAAGGGCATGACGCCCACCCGGCACCACGGACAGAGGCACCGCATTGTCTTCGCCTGTATTCGAGCCGCTCGGCCGACCCCACACGTCGTCCGGTGACCGGGCTCTCTTCCGCACCGCGGACGCGCCGTCCCCACGCACGCTGATCGACGTCCTGCACACCACCGCCCGCACGCATCCACAGGCGCCCGCCCTGGACACCGGCGGCGCCACACTCTCCTACGGCGACATGTGCGCCGAGGTCCGCGAGCGCGCCCGGCGCCTGGCCCGCCGGGGCATCGGACCCGGCGACAGAGTGGGCGTCCGGCTGCCGTCGGGCACGGCGGAGCTGTACCTGTCGATCCTCGCCGTGCTGAGCTGCGGCGCGGCCTATGTACCGGTCGACGCCGACGACCCCGACGAGCGGGCCGCCACCGTCTTCCGCGAGGCGGGGGTGTGCGCCGTCCTGACCGCCGGTCCGCAGCCGGCCGGCCTGCCGTCGCCCACCGGCGCGGCGGCGGGCGAGCTGCGCGCGCCCGCACCCGAGGACGACGCGTGGATCATCTTCACCTCCGGCTCGACCGGCGCGCCCAAAGGGGTCGCCGTCACCCACCGGTCCGCCGCCGCCTTCGTCGACGCCGAGGCGGACCTGTTCCTGCGGGAACGTCCGCTCGGACCGGGCGACCGCGTCCTGGCGGGACTGTCGGTCGCCTTCGACGCCTCCTGCGAGGAGATGTGGCTGGCCTGGCGCTCCGGCGCCTGCCTCGTCCCCGCCGAACGCGCCCTGGTGCGCGCGGGCCACGAGCTGGGCCCCTGGCTCGACGCACGGCGCATCACCGCCGTTTCCACCGTGCCGACGCTGCTGGCCATGTGGCCCGAACAGGCGCTGCGGCGCGTCCGGTTGCTGATCCTGGGCGGTGAGGCGTGCCCGCCCGGCCTCGTCGACCGGTTCGCCGCGCCGGACCGGGAGATGTGGAACACGTACGGCCCCACCGAGACCACCGTCGTGGCCTGCGCCGCACTCCTCGCCCCACGCCGCACCGTACGGATCGGACTGCCCCTGCGGGGCTGGCGGCTGGCCGTCGTCGACGCGGCCGGCGAACCGGTCGCGTACGGGCAGGAGGGCGAACTCGTCATCGCGGGCGTGGGCACAGGGCGCTACCTCGACCCGGTCAAGGACGCCGAACGGTTCCGGCCCTGCCCCGCCCTGGGCGCACCGCGCGCCTACCACTCGGGCGACCTCGTACGTGCCGACCCCGAAGGTCTGGTGTTCGTCGGACGCGCCGACGACCAGGTCAAACTCGGCGGCCGCCGGGTCGAACTGGGGGAGATCGACGCGGCCCTGCTCGCCCTGCCCGCGGTGGGGGCGGCGGCCGCGGCCGTCAGGACGACCGCGGGCGGCACGGACCTGCTCGTCGGCTACGTCGTCCCCGCACCGCCCGCCGGGGGAGGGCCGGTCTTCGACGCGGCCGGGGCCAGGGCACTGCTGGCGGAGCGGCTGCCCGCGGCGCTCGTACCGGTACTGGCAGAGGTCACCGACCTGCCCGTCCGTCCCTCCGGGAAGATCGACCGCCCGGCCCTGCCCTGGCCCGTGCCCCTCGACGGGGACGAGTGCGGCACCGGCGGCCCGGAGCACGACCTGCACGGGACGGCCGCACGGCTGGCCGACCTCTGGGAGCAGCTGCTCGGCCGGCGGCCCGGCCCGGACAGCGACTTCACGGCCCTGGGCGGGACCAGCCTCACGGCGGCCCGGATGACGTCCATGCTCAGGGAGCGGCACCCGGGCCTCTCCGTCGCCGACGTCTACCGGCACCCCGTGCTCCGGCACCTGGCCGACCACCTCGACTCCCTGGCCACCACCACGGCCGCCGTACGGCCCGCCCGCCCGGTCCCGAGGCGTACCTCGGTGATCCAGTTCTGCGTCCAGACGGCCGCCTACGGTGTCGCCGGACTGCGCACGCTGGTCGGACTGGCGGCGGCCGACGACGTCCTCGGCTGGTTCGCCCCGCACGCGTGGACCCCGCACACCTCGTGGTGGCTGGTCCTCCTCGGCTGGCTGGTGCTGTTCAGCACACCGGCGCGCTGCCTGATCGGAGCGGCCCTCGCCCGCACGCTCACCCGCTCGGTCACCACCGGCGCCCACCCGCGCGGCGGAACCGTCCATCTGCGGCTGTGGAGCGCCGAGCGGGCCGTGGCCGCCTTCGGCGTGCCGTCCCTGCTCGGCACCCCCTGGGCCGCCCGGTACGCCCGGATCCTGGGATGCACGACGGGCCGGGACGTCCGGCTGCACGCCATGCCGCCCGTGACCGGCCTGGCCGACCTGCGCGACGGATGCAGCGTCGAGCCGGAGACCGACCTCTCGGGCTGGTGGCTCGACGGTGACACCCTGCACATCGGACGCGTCAGCGTCGGCGCCGACGCACGGGTGGGGCATCGCAGCATGCTGCTGCCGGGCGCCGCGGTCGGGGACGGCGCCGAACTCACCGCCGGAAGCTGCCTGGACACACATGTCCCCGACGGACAGGTGTGGACCGGTTCCCCCGCCCGGCCCGCCGAGGCGGCCGGGCGTGTGGCGGACCGCGGACGGCCCGCGCCGCCCCAGGGGCGGCGCGGCCGCCGCCACCTGGCCTACGCGCTGTCCCTCGCCGGACTGCCCCTGCTGTCGCTGCTGGCCTCCGCACCCGCCCTGTTCGCGACCTACCTCCTGGTGCGCCACACACCGGCCCTGTCCGAGGCGGCGCTGCGCCTGCTCGTCGCCGCACCTGTCCTCGCGGTCACGACCATGGTGTGCGGCATGCTGATCACGGCCCTGGCCGTGCGTCTGCTGAGCCGCGCCATCACCCCCGGCCCGCACCGGGCGGACGGAGCCGTGGCCTGGAGGGCCTGGCTGGTCACCCGGCTTCTGGACGAGTCCCGGGCCGGCCTGTTCCCCCTCTACGCGAGCCTCGCCACTCCGTACTGGCTGCGCCTGCTCGGCGCGCGCGTCGGACGCGGTACCGAGATCTCGACCGTGCTGCCCCTGCCGTCCCTGCTGGACGTGCGGGACGGCGCGTTCCTCGCCGACGACACGCTCGTCGCGCCGTACGAACTGCACGGCGGCTGGATGTGGTTGGGACCTGTGCGCATCGGGACGCGCGCGTTCGTCGGGAACTCCGGCATCGTCGGGCCCGGCCGCGAGGTCCCCGACCGCGCGCTGATCGGCGTACTGTCCGACGCACCGGCCCACGGCCGGGCGGGCACGTCGTGGATCGGCCGCCCGGCGATGCCGCTGCCCCGGGTCGCCGAACACTCCGACCCGGCACGGACGTTCGCCCCGTCCCGGCGGCTGGTGGCCGCCCGCGCGGCCGTGGAGACCTGCCGCCTGCTGCCCGTCGTCCTCGGCACGCTGCTCGCCGAGTGCGTGCTGCTGGGTGAGCAGGACGCACTGGTCGCGGGCGGACCGCCGCTGGCGGCGCTCGCCGGAGCTCCGCTCCTGCTGGCCGCCGGCCTGACGGCCTGTCTGCTGACCACCCTCGCCAAGTGGCTGCTCGTGGGCCGGTTCCAGCCCGGTGAACGCCCCCTGTGGTCGTCGTTCGTGTGGCGCAACGAGCTCTTCGACACCTTCGTGGAGGTGCTGGCCGTGCCATGGGGAGCCGGAGCCCACCTCGGCACCCCCGCGCTCAACTGGTGGCTGCGCAGCCTGGGCGCCCGCGTGGGGCGCGGGGTGTGGTGCGAGACGTACTGGCTGCCCGAGACCGATCTGATCAGCCTCGGCGACGGGGTCAGCGTCAACCGCGGGTGTGTCCTGCAGACCCACCTCTTCCACGACCGGATCATGCGGATGGACACGGTGCGCGTAGCCGACGGAGCCTCCCTCGGCCCGCACAGCATCGCTCTGCCCGGCACCACGATCGGCACCGGGGCCTCGATCGCCGCGTCCTCGCTCGTGATGCGCGGCGAAACCGTGCCCGGCGGCACCCGTTGGGCCGGCAACCCCATCGCCGGTGCGACCCCGCCCCGCGCCGACGGCGTCCTCCCGACGGGGGAGGCGGCATGACCCGGTGCACCCGGCGGGCCCTGATCCGCGGCGCCGCCCTCGGCCCGCTCGCGGCGACCGCCGCCGACCGCCTCTCGCAGCCCGCCGCCGAACGGTACTTCCCCGGCCACGGCTCGTACGGCCACCACACCACCTCCTACGAGCTGCGCCTCGCCTACGACCCGGCGGCCGGCGTCCTGGAGGGCCGGGCGCTCATCCGGGCCGTGGCCGCCCGGCCGCTGCGCGAGGTCGAACTCGACCTCGCACGGCTCACGGTGCGCAGCGCCCGCGTGGACGGCATCGGGGTCCGCGCCAGGACCAGGCGGAGCAAGCTGCTCCTGCCCACCCCGCACCCCTTCGCCGCGGGCGCCCCCTTCACCCTGGACATCGCCTACGGCGGCCGGCCCGGTCCCGTACGCAGCCCGTTCGGCGCGATCGGCTGGGACCGCACCGGCGACGCACACGGCGGAACACTGGTGGCCGCCCAGCCGCTCGGCGCCCCCTCCTGGTTCCCCTGCAACGACCGCCCGGACGACAAGGCCGAGTTCGTCTTCCGGATCACCGTGCCCCGGGGCCACCACGCGCTCGCCAACGGCACACTGGCGGAACACCGTGCGGACGGCGCCACCGAATGCTGGACGTATCACCACAGCGGTCCCATGGCTCCCTACCTCGCCGCCCTCTACACCGGCCGCTTCGCCCACGACACCTGGCGGGCCCGCGACAGCGCGACCGGCCGGACCGTCACCGGACGCGACGCCTATCCCGCCCACCTCTCCCACCACGCCCGCCACGACCTCGCCCGCCAGCCCGCCATGATCGAGGCGTTCACCGGCTGGTTCGGCCCCTACCCCTTCGAGACGTACGGCGCCGTCGTCGTGGACGCCGACCTCGACGAACCCGTGGAGAACCAGACCCTTCCCGTCTTCGGACGCAACCACATCGACGGCGGCCGCACCTGGGAGACACTCGTCGCGCACGAGCTGGCACACCAGTGGTTCGGCAACAGCGTGAGCCTGCGCGACTGGCGCGACATCTGGCTGAACGAGGGCTTCGCCACCTACTGCGAGTGGCTGTGGTCCGAGCACATCGGCGAGGACCCGGCCGACGCGATCGCCCGGCGCGAGTGGGCCGCGCTGCACAGCCGGCCGCAGAACCTCCGGCTCGGCGACCCGGGCCGGGACCGCATCTTCGACGACCGCGTCTACACCCGCGGCGCCTGCACCCTGCACGCCCTGCGCCTGACCATGGGCGACGAGCGCTTCTTCACCCTGCTGCGCTCCTGGCACCACGCCCACCGCGGCCGCAGCGCCGACACCCGCGCCTTCGTCGCGCACGCCGCCCGCCACGCCCCCCACACCACCGGACCGCTCCTGCACGCCTGGCTCTACGACGAGCCGCTCCCGCCCCTGCCACCGCCATCGCCATCGCCATCGCCATCGCCGGGCGTCGGCCGGACCTGAGGACGGCCCGGCACGGCGATCGTCCTGCCCGGCTGGGCAGCCAGGTCCCTGGCCCGGGTCGATGCGTACGCCGGTCCGGTCCCGGTCCGGGCCCGGACCGGGCCGTCTGGTCAGCCGAGCTGGACGGCCTTGACCAGCAACAGCAGCGCGGCGACGACCAGGTAGCCGCGCAGGAGGCTCATCCCCAGTCTCATGCCGGGCGACCAGGTGACCGGTTTCAGCAGGGCGAGAGGCGGCATGCGCCAGCTCTCCCGTTCACGACGCGGTACCTCCGGGGTCCGGCGGGTGGCCGGCGGCCGTCGGCCACGACCGAGCCGCAACCACACTCCGGCGGCGATGAGCCCGATGACCAGGACCCCGGCCAGCCAGACCGCGACCAGAGCGGTGTTCAGCGAGGGGAACAGGGTGGTCGCGACGAGGACCCCGGACAGCATGAGGAGTACCGCGATGATCACTGCGGCCAGGATGTTGAGCCAGCGTGGATTGGTCCATGGGCCGAGGACCGCCCGGTCGTTGCACAGCAGGAGCAGGAAGACGCTGGCGGAGGGCAGCAGCAGTCCGGCCAGCGCCTGCACCGTGGTGGTGATCAGCCCCAGGGGAGCGTGGGGGATGAGCACGATCGCGGCGGCGCCCAGGACCATCCCGGCGTAGGTGGAGTAGAAGGCCTTGGCGTCGCCGAAGCTGCGGTGCAGGGAGTGGCGCAGATGGAACACGTCGCCGAAGGCGTAGCTGGTGGCCAGGGTGACGGCAGCGGCGCCGATGACCGAGGCGTCCAGCAGCACGAGGGCGAACAGTGCCCCGAGGACGCGGCTGTGCCCGCCGAGCGCGTCGGCGATTCCCAGCGCGTCCGAGAAGTGCCCGGCGGCGCTCGTGCCCCGCACGGCGTAGTCGGCCACGAGCACGATCGCGACGGCCCCGCCGACCACGACCAGGGAGCCCAGCATGGTGTCGGCCCGCTCATGGGTGATGAACCGGGGGGTGATGCGCTTGTCGATGATGTTGGACTGCTGGAAGAAGAGCTGCCAGGGGGCGACGGTGGTGCCGACGATCGCGATGATCAGCAGTACCGCCTCGGACGTCACGCCGCCCTGGACGCCCGGGACGAGAAGGTGGTGGGCGGCCGCGCCGTAGCGTGGGTGCGACAACAGCGTCAGCGGCACCAGCAGGACACTGACGGCGATGAAGGCGAACATCGCGCGTTCCCAGCGCCGGAAGCTGCCGGTGGCGGTGATCGCGACGAGTGCGAGGGCGGCCAGGGGTACGGCGACGTACTTGCTGATGCCGAAGTAGCCGAGGGCGAGCGAGACGCCGATGAACTCGGTGACGATCGTCAGGAAGTTCAGCACGAACAGGTCGCCGACGCTGAACCAGCCCCAGAACCTGCCGAACCTCTCGTTGATCAGCCGGGCGTGCCCGACACCGGTCACGGCGCCGAGCCGTACCACCATCTCCTGGTTGACGATGAGAACAGGGATGAGCAGCAGAAGCACCCACAACAGGCTGTAGCCGTAGTTCTGGCCCGCCTGGGCGTACGTGGAGATGCCCCCGGCGTCATTGTCACCGACCATCACGATCAGACCGGGGCCGACGATCGCCAGGAAGGTCAGCAGCCGCCGCTTCAGGCCCCGGCCGATGTCCGCCTCCTGCAACCGGATGTGCCCCAGGGCACCCTCGATATCGCCGAGGTGGGCCGTGTCCAGCACCGCGGCCGGGGGCGGCCGGGGAGCGGACGCAGGCCGGGGCTCGGGCGGAGGCGTCGTCGGCGCGGCGTCCTCGCCGGGCCTGCGGCGGCGCGACGGCGCACCGCGTTCGACGGGGCCGGGGCCGGGGCCGGGGCCGGGACCGGGGCTGGGGTGGCCGTGACCGGAAGGCGGGGTTCCGGGCCCGGTGTCCGGCGCGGGAGGCACAGCGGGAGGAACGGAAGGCACAGCGGGAGGAACGGAAGGGGCAGCGGGAGGAACGGGAGAGGCCGGAGGGACGGGAGAGGCCGGAGGGACGGGAGGGGCAGGCTGGCGGCGGGGCGGCTGGGGCTCGTTCATGGTGAGGACTCCCTCCGGCATCAGGAGACGGCGTTGCTCTCGGGTCCTTCCGTGCGGTGAGCGTCCGGGGGCGGCGCGACGTCCCGGCGCCGCCAGTCGTCCGGCAGCGTCGCTTCCAGAACGTCGTCGATGGTGATGACGCCGAGCAGGACTCCCTCTTCGTCGACGACCGGCAGGGTGAGGAGGTTGTAGTCGGCCATCAGCAGCGCGACGTCCACCAGATCGGTGTCCGGACCGACCCGCACGGGGTCCGTCTCGCTCACTTCCCCGAGCCGGACGGCGCCCCGCGTCTGGAGGAGGGCGACGAGAGAGGCGAGGGCGAGCAGGCGCCCGGCGCCGTCGACGGTGTGGACGGTGGTCAGCGCCTGCGGCTGGAGCCGGCGCGCGTCCCGGACAGCGGCCACGGCCTCGCGCACTGTCGCGTCCGCCGGAAGGGCCAGGAAGTCCATGCCCATCAGACCTCCCGCACTGTCAGGGCTGTAGCCCATCAAGGTCAGCACCTTCGCCCGCTGCCCGGGTGGCAGCAGGTCCAGCACCGGACGGCGGCGGCGCTGGCGAAGATCGTCGATGGCATCCGCGGCGTCGTCCGCGCGCATCCGGGTCAGTACGGCGGCGATCTCCTCGTCCGTCCGGGCATCCAGCAGCCGGGACGCCCGGTCCTCCTCCAGTTCCTCGAAGACGTCCGCCTCCAGCTCCGGATCCTGCCGGACGTCACCGAGGATCTCGCGCTCCTCGTCCCGGGAGGCGTCCTCCAGGAGGTCGGCGATCTTCGCCGGCCGCAGGCGACGGATGCGGGCCGTGGGACGGCGGGCGAGAGCGCTGCGGCTGTGCCCGATCAGCGGCTCGAACTCCTTCCAGTCCCGCCAGTCCCGGAGCCCGTGCACCGCCGAGTGCCCCCGGGGGAGCCCCGGCAGCCGATGGGGCCGACGAGTGTCCACACACGACACCAGCCACTTCCCGTCGCGCCACGTCAGCTCCACGTCGGAGGCCCGCACCAGGCGGGCTTCGGCGACGTCGATCAGCCGGTGCCCCAGCACATCGGCGCGCAGGAGCACCTCGCCCGCGCGGCGTTCGAAGGGGCGGAGATCCAGCCGGGCGCTGGCCAGCCGTACCCGGCCCTCGCTGTCCAGGGCGGACACCTGCTCGACCGGGACGAACAGCGGTCGGCGGCCCACACCGACCACCACCCCCGTCACCCACGGGTAGTCCGCGCCGCGCAACCTCACGATCACATCGGCCAGACGGCCGAGTATCTGCCCACCACGGTCCGCCACAGGTCGCCTGACCAGCGACGAGAGGGGAACGCCGGGCAACTGCCGCTGGTGGGCGGGTTGCCGTGGCGCGGACGGACTGCCGGTCATCACTCTGCCCTGCCGATCTCGGCGGCACGTGGGCCCGCCGCTTGCGGGACGTCACGAGGCCATACGTCCATGGTCCGTCCGGAACACAGGAAAGACCTCTTCCCGGTGGTGCCGGACCGCCCGCCCCGCCCACTCGGGCAGGAGACGCCCGGCACGGACCGCTCAGCCCGGTGCATACGCGGTGACCTGCCCGGAGACCGACGACAACACCCCCGCCACGAAGCGACCGCCCCCCGGCCGCCCGACCGGGCCGTCACCGCGGCTCGCCCGGACGACGAACACAAGAAACTGGTGAGGATCGTCCGGCCGGCCGGGATGAGGTCTCGATGGCGAGCACCGCCTCGCCCACGCTGTGTGCCCGGGTCCGGACGTTGCCCCGCAGGACAGCCGCGGAGGGTGAGACCATGGAAGCAGTAGCCCTGATCCCCGATACGGCCTGCCATCCGAACGGAACAGGCACGCGGCAAGCGCCCACCACACGGGCGGCCCCTTTCAGCGACTGCCCGTGCCGCCTCCTCCGGATATCCGTCCAGGGCGACGAGAGGCTTCAGATGCGAGTGAATCCCCCCTTCCTCCCCAGCGGACGCGTGACGGAGTGGCTGCTTCCCTTCTGGACACAGCACCCCGGGACCGGTCACGCATGGGTGGCTGCCCTCGTGCTGACCGCCGCACTTGTCACCCTCTCCGTGGGCACCGTGCTGCGGCAGTCCCTCGCGCGACGCGGCGGACGGAACCCACCGGCCCGGCCTGCCGGTCCGGTCGGAACGACCTGGTTCGCTTCCCACGCCCTGGACGGTTTCCCGGAGGAGGCGGCACGCGCTGTCTCAGACGCACCGAACGGGCCACCCATCGAACGCATGTACGCGGCATGGATCCTGGCCACCGCCCAGACCCCGGAGACCAGTGCCGCATGGCTGCAAAGGAACCTGGCCCTTCCGGCACACGCCGCGCGCCTCATCGTCGAGGCCGCCGAAGAACGCCGCCAGACCCCGGCGGAACCCCGGAACGCGGCCTCCCCGCTGCGGACACCAGGGGAGGACAAACCTCCCCCAGGCGGCTGACCCCACCCGACAGCACGCCACCGAGCCCCCACACCGAAGCAACCCGACCGCGACACCCGGTCCCGGCCCACCACGCGGACGAGGCCATGGACCGGCACCCGGATCCGGTGATCCTCGGTCTCGTGGTGATGCCCCGGCCCCGCGGCGAGCTTCGTGTACCGACACGTACGTCCAGAGGCCGACGTCGATTGAAGGTGCCCGGCTGAAGGTGCCCGGCCGACTGCGGGCCGGGCACCGAGGTGGCGTACGCGTCGGGCGTCCGCCTGCCCGGGCCTGGCGCGACATGAGGCCCGGGACGTCTGTGGTCAGACGTTCGAGGGTTGCTGAGCGGGCAGGCCGGTCGACGGGTTCACGGCCGGCTGCGGTGACGGCTCGGGCAGCGGGTCGGGCTCTCCGGTCCGCAGGACCGTCACCACGTGTGCGGTGTCGAGTGCTTTCTCCCAGCGGGCGACGACGAGAGTGGCGACCGCGTTGCCGGCGAGGTTGGTCAGGGCGCGGCACTCGGACATGAACTTGTCGATCCCGAAGATGAGCATGATGCCGGCGGCGGGGACGGTGCCGACGGTGGAGAGGGTGGCGGCCAGGGCGATGAAGCCGGCCCCCGTGATCCCGCCGGACCCCTTGGAGGCGAGGATCATGACGGCGAGCAGGCTGAGCTGCTGGCCGATGCTGAGGGGGGTGTCGGTGGCCTGGGCGATGTAGACGGCGGCGAGGGAGAGGTAGATGGAGCTGCCGTCGAGATTGAAGGAGTAGCCGGTGGGGACGGTGAGGCCGACGATGTCGCGGCGGATGCCGAGTCCTTCGAGCTTGACCATCAGCCGCGGCAGCGCGCTCTCGGAGGACGAGGTGCCGAGGACGAGGAAGAACTCCTCGCGCAGATAGCGCAGCAGCCGGAAGATGTTCAGCCGCAGGGCGGCGGTGACCGCGCCGAGGACGACGATCACGAAGAACGCGGAGGTGCCGTAGAACAGGCCGATGAGCCGGCCGAGGCTGGTCAGGGTGGAGATGCCGTACTTGCCGATGGTGTAGGCCATGGCCCCGAAGGCACCTACGGGGGCGGCCAGCATCACGTAGTGCAGGATCTTGAAAATCACGGAACTGAGGCGCTGGATGCCGTCGACGAGGGGTTCTCCGACGGGGCCGACGGCTTTGAGGGCGACGCCGAAGAGGACCGAGAAGAAGATGACCTGGAGGATGTCGCCCTCGGCGAAGGCGCCGACGGCGCTGGTGGGCACGAGGTCGGTGAGGAAGTGCCACCAGTCCTGGTTCTGGCCGTCCTTGACGTACTGGCTCGCGTCTCCTTCCAGGTGGAGGTCGCCGGGGTGGGCGTGGACGCCGGCGCCGGGCTGGAAGACGTTGACGGCGACGAGGCCGACGAGCAGGGCGACGAGGGTGCCGGCCTGGAAGTAGAGCAGGGATTTGAGGCCGACGCGGCCGACCCGGCCGAGGCTGTCGACGCTGCCTATGCCCGCCACGACGGTCAGGAAGACGATCGGCGTGATCAGCATCTTGATCGCGGCGACGAAGGTGGTGCCGACGGGTTCCAGGGCGGTGCCGACGCCGGGCCACAGCCAGCCCGTGAGGACGCCGGTGATGATGGCGGTCAGGACCCAGCAGTACAACTGCCGGTACCAGGGCTTTTGGGCTGCCTCGGCGGGCTCTGACGTGAGGGTCGCGGGTGCTGCCATGGCGTTTCTCCTCGTCGAGGAACGGGGCGCGACCGGGGCGCAACCGGGGTGTGGACCGGCCTTCGGCGCGGGTGGACCGGTGCGGCGTGCGGCCAAGGGGAAAGGCGTGCGGCCAAGGGGAAAAAGGGGCGGGCCGGGAGCCCGCGCGGGAGGGAGCGGCGTCGTCCACGCGGCCCCGGCGGCTGCTGCGCGCGGCGATGGCCTTCGCGGACGTCCGCCGCGCGGTCCGCTCGTCGCACCGGGCGGGCGGGTCAGAGCAGTTCGAGGAGCTTGTCGGTGAACTCGGCGGTGGTGGCGGTGCCGCCGAGGTCCCGGGTGCGGACGTCCGTCTTCGCCAGGACGGCGGCGATCGCGTCGGTGATGTCCTTGGCGGCGTCCGGGTGACCGAGGTGGTCGAGCATCATGGCCGCCGACCAGATCGCGCCGAGCGGGTTGGCGATGCCCTGGCCGGCGATGTCGGGCGCGGAGCCGTGCACCGGCTCGAACATCGAGGGGAACTCCCGCTCGGGGTTGAGATTGGCAGCCGGGGCGATGCCGATCGACCCCGCGACCGCGGCGGCCAGGTCGCTGAGGATGTCCCCGAAGAGGTTGGAGCCGACGACGACGTCGAACCGGGCCGGTTCGAGCACGAACTTGGCCGCCAGGGCGTCGATGTGCTCCTGGTCCCAGGACACCTCATCGAAGTGCTCGGCCCGCTCGGCGACGAGCTGGTCCCAGAACGGCATGGTGTGCACGATGCCGTTGGACTTCGTCGCGGACGTCAGCCGGCCATGGCGACGGGCGGCCAGGCCGAAGGCGTAGTCCAGGACACGGGTGACCCCGGCCCGGGTGAACACGGCCTCCTGCACGGCCATCTCGTCGGCGAAACCCCGGTTCAGCCGACCGCCGACCTCGCTGTACTCGCCCTCCACGTTCTCCCGGACCACGACGAGATCGACCTCACCGGCCACCGCCCCGCGCACCGGACTGTCGATGCCCTCGAAGACCCGGATCGGGCGGAGATTGACGTACTGGCGGAAACGGCGCCGGATCGGGATGAGCAGCCCCCACAGCGACACGTGGTCGGGCACCCCGGGACAGCCCACCGCGCCCAGCAGGATGGCGTCCTTGTCCCGGAGCCGGTCGAGCCCGTCCTCGGGCATCATCGCGCCCTCGCGCAGGTACCGCTCGCACGACCAGTCGTCGTAGGAGGTGTAGGAGAGGGTGAAGCCGTGCCGGCGGCCGAGGGCGTCGAGGACCCGCTGTGCGGGAGGCAGCACTTCGGCGCCGATGCCGTCACCGGGGATCAGGGCGATGCGGTGGTTCGTCATACGGTCGATTGCAGCAACGACCCGGTGACCGCGTCCAAGACACAAACCGAATCTGCCTTATAAGCACCGCCTATCAGTCGCCGTCGGCGGAGACGGTCATGCTCCAGAACTCGGCGGCGGCCGGCGACAGCACACCCCGGCGGCTGACCAGTGACACCCGCAGCGCGGTCGCGGGCTCGATGTCCAGCACCTCGGCCCCCGTCTTCTGCGCGATGCCCCGCCAGGACTCCGTGACGACGGCAAGCCCGACGCCCGCCAGCACCAGCGGCAGCAGCGCCACCCGGTGCTCCGTCTCGACCGCCACGCTGAACTCGATGCCATGGTCACGCAGGGAGTCGACGTAGGCCCGCATACCGGTACCGGGCTGTCCCACGATCAGCCGCTGCCCCGCCAGTTCCTCGCACCGCACCGTGCGCCGGCCACCGAACGGACCACCGGGCGGGACCAGCAGGACGAACCGCTGCTCATCCAGCACGTGAGCGCGTACTTCCTTGTCCGGCACCTCACTCGCGGAGGCCAGCAGCCCCAGCTCCACCGCGCCCGTGCGCACCGCGTCGATGACGTCGCGGGCGGTGAAGACGGCCTTGACCGCCGGAGTCACGCCCGGATGCCGCTGCCGGAACGCCCGGATCAACGAGGTGAGCGGCTCCACCGCCTGGGACGGCATCGACGCCACGTCCAGCCGCCCCTCCTTCAGCTCGCGCACCGAGGCAACACGTGCCCGGGCGATGTCCAGGCTCCGGACAGCGCCACGAGCCGGTTCGATGAGCGCCTTGCCCGCCTCCGTCAGTACCGCCCGGCGACCGATCCGGTGGAACAGCTCCGCCCCCAGATCACGCTCCAGCGCGCGCACGGCCTGCGACAACGACGGCTGCGACACGTACAGGGCCGACGCGGCCCGGTTGAAGCCGCCCCGGTCGACGACAGCCAGGAAGTACTCCAACTGCCGGACATCCATACCGTTTCCCTCACTCCGGCCGAGCTGCTTCGCGGGCGGGTGATCGCCAGGCACCGCTTCTCCAGCCAAGCGAACCCTAACGGGTCGACGTGGCCGTTCCCGGCACCCTGTCCGCCCCCGCATGCAACTGGCGGCCGCTACCGCATTCCTGCCCCCTGACCCGGATCGTCGGCAACCCGACCGCACCCGGCGGCAACCGCGCGCATCGCGGCCGCCGTCCCGGCACCGCGGGACCAGATGGCGGCGCGGGACAGCCAGGGACAGCCCGTCAGCCGACAGCCAGCCAGTGGTCGTAGGCGTTCACCATGCGGTAGGTGCGGGTGGGGCAGTAGAAGGCGCTGTTCGGTGCGTCGTACCCGGTGTCGGAGTTGGCCGGGGAGGCCGCCGCCCAGACACCGTTGGTGCGCACCGATATGTTCGCGGATTCGAAGGTGATGCCCGACATGGCGTCACAGGAACCGGACCGGCCCGAGGCCCCGACCGTGGAGTAGAGCTCGTAGATGTCCCAGCCGTCGTAACGGGCCTGCGTGGTACCCGACTGGGTGTACAGCCGGTCCCAGCCGCCGGTCCGGAAGTTGTACAGGTCGGCGGCCCAGGTGTTGGTCGCCGCGGACGTCTTGACGACCCGTCCGGTGTAGGCGCTGGTGCGGCCGTCGCTGTAGGTGTTCAGAAAGGCGCTGTCGATGGGCACCGACGCCTTGAAGGTGACGCTGCGGCACCAGTCCCAGGCGGACACCGATGCCTCGCCCTGGTTGTAGACGGTGACCAGCTCGATGCACGAGCCGCCCGCCGGGTACATGGTCGGGGTGTAGATGGTGGTACCGGTGTCTCTGACACGTACCTGGGTGGAGACGGACTGTGTGGCGCAGGCGCCGTCGCTGCCCTGAAGCTGCTTGAACGCCGTGCCCTGTGCGGGGTGGATGGTCGCCGCCATCGGCTTGCCGTCTGTCCGGGAGCCGCCGGGAGCGGCCTGGGCGCCTTTGCCGGCCACGTAGCCGCGCGCCGCCCGGTGTTGCCGCGTCAGCGGGCCGAGCCGACGCGTCACCTCGCCGGGAGAGCGCGCGCCTGCCACACTCTGGCCGGAGAGCGCACCTGACGTGCACAGCCCGGCGACGGCGGGGGCCGCCGAACGGCTCGTCGTGACGGCGGAGTCCGCGGTTCGAGCGCCGTCGTACGCGCTCGCGGTGCTCGTACCCGCCGACAGCGCGACGACGGCGCAGGCCACGATCGTGGGGACGGCTTCGAGTGACTTCATGATGCGGTTCCTTACTTGGCGCGCGAGCGGAGCGGAGGCGCCAGGCGGGGGGATGGACGGTACGGCCGGCAGGGGGCAGCGCGGAGCGGTTCTCCCGGCGGCCAACAGGCTGCTGCGCCGGCGTACGCCCGTTCAATGCGGAGGGGCGAAATACGGATGCCCAGAGAATTCCTGCACCGGCTCGGAACACCGGTGGGTCCGGACCGGAGACCGGTGAAGCACGAGGATCCACCGCACCAGAAGGATCCGCGCCGGAAGAGTCCGGATCGGAAAGATCCGCGGCGAAGGCCCGGTACGGCGTCCTCGACTTCCGGAACGCGGGCGTCGGCACCGGCGACGAGAGCACGGGAGGCGAGCCGTTCCGCCGTACCGGTGGCGCAGCACACCTCCCGAGAGGTATGACATGTCCATGCTTGAACTGCCCGATGGGCTGACAGGGGAGAGAGCACAGGTATGAGAGGACTGCCGGTTCACAGACAGGTGACGACCCCTGCGGCGGCTGCGTGGACGGAAGACGACAGACCGTGACGGTGCCGCTGTTGGAGGAGGAGGCATGCGCTGACCTGCTGCACCGAGTCCTGCGGCCCTCGGCTCGGTCATCGCTCGTCCTGGTGGTGGAAGGCGCCGCCGGGGTGGGCAAGTCACACCTGGTGCGTCGGCTGGGGACGGCGCGACCGGCCGGTGCGCAGTTGTCGTGCCTGTCCTGCGCCCGGCCTGTGGACGACGGTGTCCGGGCACGATGGGTACGGAGCGTCTCCGATGCCCCGGGTCCCACGCTCGCGGTGGTCGAGGACGTCCACGCCGCCGATCCCGCCACCACGGCCGCTCTGCGCCGTCTGGTGCGGGACCTGCCGATCGGCGCGGTCCTGGTGATGACCTGCCGCCCCGATGAACTCCCCGTACCAGGACTGCTGCTGGGCGAACCGCTCGACTGTCCGTCCCGGGTCCTGCTCGCACGGTGCCGGGTCGGGCCGCTGGACAAGGAGGCGACAGGGAGGCTGGCCGGCGAACTGCTGGGCCTGCCGTGCGAGCAGGAAGCGGCGGACCGGCTGTGCGAACTCACCGGCGGCATCGCGCAGGTGGTGGTGGAGACCCTTGTCCAACTCGCCGCCTCGACAGGGCAGTCAGGTCCGCTGACGGTCGAGGACACGGCGCGGCTCGGTCCTCCGGTCCGGCTGGCGGAGGCGGCCCTGTCCCGGACACAGGCCGTGGCCGCCGAGCACCACCCCCTGATACGCGCGGCAGCCGTCCTCGCCGAGCCCGCCTCGGAGGCGGAACTGGTGGCGGTGTCGGGTCTGGAACCGGCCACCGGGCGCGCGGCGCTGCTCACCGCCCTCTCGGTGTCCGCGATCGACGAGCAGGGACCGGACCGCTACGGTTTCGGCATCCCCCTCGCGGCCCACGCGGTGGCCGCCGCCCTCCCCGGTCCCCTCCGGCGTGACCTGCACGCCCGCGCCGCCCACGTCCTGAGGCAGCGTCAGGACACACCCTGGCCGTCCGTGGCGGCACACCTGCGGGCGGCCGGACGGCAGCGCGGTCGGTGCAGGGCGGTGGAACGCGCCGTGACGGCGCACCTGCGTGACGGGCGCCCGAAGGAGGCGGCGCTCCTGCTCGGTCAGACCCTTGCGGACAGCGCCATGACACCGGCCGATCGGTCCAGGCTGGCCGTCGGCCAGCTGCGGCACATCGCCGCGGCTCTGCCCCCCGACGCCGCCAGAAACCTGTTGGACACCCTTGCCGACGCGAAGACCCTTCCGCCGCAGATCCGCGGCCACGCGAGCGTCCTGCGCGGCTTGTTCCTGTGCACACCGGCCCCGCTCGACCGCGACGACTGGCTGCGCCTGGAACAGATCGTCCACTCCCTGCCGGGCGACACGGAACTGGTCGCACGTGTGACATCGGGTATGTCGATGCCGCACTGGCCCGGTATCTCCCTCACCGAGCACCGCCACTGGCTGGAGCAGGCCGACGCGGCGGCGGCCGTGACGTCCGACCCGGTGACACGAGCCGCCGTCGCCGCCAACCGCGTCTCCCTGCTGCTCACCCTCCAGGACGCCGCCGTACGCCGCACACTCGACGCCGCACCTCCCGAGGACGAGCTCCCCGAACAAGCACGGCACCGGGTGCGGGGGCTGTGCAACGCGGCCGACGCATCGGTGTGGCTCGGGCGCTACGACGACGCCCGCGACCTGCTCGACAGCGCACAGGCACTCGCCGACCGCCGCCAGGCGGGACATCTCACCGGCCACACCATCCGCAGCAGCACACTGTTGCTGCGCTGGTTCACCGGTGACTGGGCAGGTCTGGCGGCCCTCGCCGAGCACCTGGCCGCCGAGAGCGCCGACGTCCCGCTCCTCTGCGACGAGGCGTATGCCGTACTGGCCTCGCTGGCCCTGGCGCGCGGCGCCTGGCCGGAGGCGGAGCAATGGCTGGACCGATGCGGGGGAGCCGGCCGGCAGCTGGTCCCGCTGTCGATGGTCACGTCCACCGTCCGCATCAGGCTGGCACTGGCCCGGGAAGACCATGCAGAGGCCTGCGCCGAGGCCTCGGCGGCCTGGTCCCGGCTGCGCGGAAAGGCCATCTGGGCGTGGGCGGCGGAGGTGGCGCCCTGGGCCGTGACCGCGGCCGTGCGCGCAGACCGGGTATCCGTCGCCCAGCAGATGGCGACGGAGTTCACGGTCGGTGTGACTCCGCCGCACTCTTCCCTGGTGGCAGCCGCGCAGCGCTGGTGCCGTGCCGCACTGGCCGAGGCCCGGGACGACCTCGTCGGAGCGGCCGACGACTACCGGGCCTGCGCCGACCTGTACGCGGCTGTGCCCCGGCCCTACTCCGCGAACCTCGCCACCGAGGCCGCTGCCGCCTGCGTACTGGCGGTGGACGCCTCGGACCGAGCGGCGATCCAGCAACTGACCGACGCGGCAGGCCACTTAGCCGGGCTCGGAGCTGCCTGGGACGCGTCCCGGGTCCGGGCGCGCGTCCGCCCTCTCGTCACCGTGCCGAGCACACGTCCGGGCCGGCCCGCCTATCGCGACTGCCTCTCGCCGCGTGAACACGAGGTCGCACACCTCGCGGGACAGGGCCTGACTAACAGAGAGATAGCCACCACCCTCCACCTCTCCCCACGGACCGTGGAACACCATGTGGCCAACGCCATGCGCAAGCTCTCCGTGTCCTCACGCAGACAACTCCACTCCTGGGCAGGCCTTTCCGAGGCGTCCTCCGGCGGACCGGGCCGCCGAGCCGCCGGTCCTGCGACACCGCGCTGATGGCCCGGCCCGGGACACGCAGGCCGCTTCGAGCTACGGGCCCGGGCCAGCGGCAGGCACGCCGCCGGGCCCCGCCGCGTGCACGCCGCCGGGCCCGGCCGGACGCCCGGTGTCAGCGCAGGTTGCTCCGGATGAAGTCGTCGACGAGGTCGAGGATCTCCTCCTGCCAGAACGGCGCACCTCCGTGGTCGGCACCGGCGAGCCGGTAGAAGGTGACGGGCTGCCCCGCCTCTCTGAGCGCGTCGTACAGCAGCACGCTCTGGCCGAAGGGGACGAGCCGGTCCTTGCTGCCGTGCACGATGAGCAGGGGCCTGAGTCCGGGGGCGGGCTTCACGTGGTTCATCGCCACGGTCGGCGCCACCCGTTCGGGATGCTCCAGCACGTCGAGGCCGCCGATCAGCATGCCCTCAGGACTGCCGGGGCCGATGTGGTCCATGACGGAGGGCTCCTCGTTCATCCGGGAGATGTCGGTGGGGCCGTAGTAGTCGATGAAGCACCGGATGTTCAGTGGCTCGTCCTGAAGAGGCTCGTCACTGAAGTACTGGTCGGTCTCCGTGAGACATGTGAGCACCGTGGTGTGGCCGCCGGAGGAGTCGCCCCACATGACGACGCGGTCCGGGTCGATGCGGAACTCGGCCGCGTTGCGGCACAGGTGGCGTATCGCCGTACGCGCGTCCTTGATCTGGGCCGGGAAGGGGGCCACGGAGGAGGGGCGGTACTCGATCACGGCGACGACATAGCCGCGCCGGGCGAACTCGGCCAGGGCGGGAAGGTTCGCCCCGAGGTCCTGCTTGAGCCAGCCGGAACCCTGGACGAAGGCGACCAGCGGGAACACACGCTCGTCCCCCTCGGGTCCGGGAGGGGTCAGGACATGTGTGTGCAGGGGGTGGCCGTCCTTGCGGGCGTACTCGACTCCGGCGGTCATACCTGCGTGCCGGGAGGTCAGGTCCGCGGTGACGACGCGCATGCCGTCGCTGGACCTCTCACTCTCGGGGAACTCGTCGTAGGGAAGGGCCTGAGGGGCAATCAGGTGTGCCGGCCGTGCAGGGGTGGTGTTCATGCTTGCTCCAGTTCGCGCTGCGGGATGGTGGGGGTGCGGTCCATGCGGACGTATCGGATCGCCGTCAGGCCGGCGACGGTCACGAGGGTGAGAGAGGCGACGCTCAGCTGCGTGGTGGCGTCGGTGTCGCCGACGGCCGCGCCGAGCACGCTGAAGTAGGAGGGGGCCAGGAGTGTGCCGACCGCCGCACCGGTGAACAGCAGCGCCGTCGCCATGGCGGATGTCTGCGGGGTGGCCCGGTTGTTCGTCCCGGTGACCAGGAAGGGCATGTAGACGCCGAATCCGAGACCGGCCGTGATCGCCGCGAGGAACCCGGTCGGCGCGTTCTGCGCCGAGCCGCACATCAGCAGGGCGGCGGCCAGTACGAGCGCGGAGACCGCGCCGGTCCAGTTGCCGAGGCGCCGCAGGACCGCTCCGAAGGCCAGCCCGGCGGCGACCGAGGCCAGGGCGAAACCCGTCATGACCAGGGAGACGGTGGACGAGGAGATGAGGTGCTTCTCGCCGACGAAGGAGAGCGGCATGGAGATGACGAGCGCCTGGTAGCCGGCGGTGAAGACGAGCATCAGACAGGACGCGATCCAGGCGTCCGCACCCAGCCGGTACCAGCGAGGAGTCTTCGGCCCCGCGGCCGTGGGCGCGGTCCGTCGGCGCGGCTCGGGGACGTAGCGCGCGTACAGCGCCAGGCTCACCAGGCCAACCGCGTAGACGAGGAAAGCGGCCTTCCAGTCCCACAGCATGAGCAGGCCGACGATCATGTTCCAGACGACGCCGCCCAGACCGACGGCCGCGCTCTGCCGCCCGAGCATGTCCTCGCGTTCCCTGTCCTCGTAGAAGTCGGCGATGACGCTGGCGCTCAGCGGCTGCACGAAGCCCATGCCGACACCGAGGACGAGGCGCGAGGCGAGCAGCGCGGTGAAGCTTCCCAGGGGGATGAGGACCAGCGGGGCCATCCCGGCGACGGCCATCAGCGCCATGCCCGCCAGGGTGAGCCGCCGCTTGCCGAGTCGTCCGGCGAGCGCGCCGGCGAGCAGCGTGCACACCATCACCGCGGCAGACCCGACCGTCATGAAGTTCTGCAGGGACGTCCGGCTCTCGTGCGGGAACGCCTCGGCCAGTTCGGGCAGGGTCGCCGACACGGCTCCGGCCTCGGACAGCAGTAGTGACGCCGACAGCAGCGCTGTCTTGAATCTCCTGGAGTGCTGATCGTGGCGCACGGATCCTCCTCGTCGAAGTCATGGCCCACCGGGTGATGCCGCGGCGGCATCACGTCGCATCCGCGGGTGAGGGCTACCGGTCGTGGCCTGACTCCGGCGGGTGGTGTGGCGACCTTAAGGAGACATGCACTTAAGTCAACGGTTGACGTAAATAGTTTCACGGCGTCCCGCCCCGCTGTGGCACAGGGGACCCCGCCCTCTGGATCAACGGCTTGCACGCTCCGCGCCGCCGCTACAGGATGTAGCCCATGCCTCCGTCACCTGCGGTGTCGGCCGATGTCGGCCGGCACAACCTGGCCCTGATCATGCGGTCCCTGGCGGACCACGAACCGTGCGCCCGGAGCGACATCCGGGCCCGGACCGGCCTGGTGAGCGGGACCGTGACCACGATGATCGAGGAACTGATGGCCCGCGGCCTCGCCTACGAGGCGGGAGACGTCAAGGGCGGCAAAGGCAGGCCCCGGCGGCTGCTGCGCACCGCGCCCGACCGCATCCGTACCGTTGCCGTCCAGTTCTCCTCGGGCGATGTGGTGGGGGAGGTGAGGGACTTCACCGGCCGGATCCTGTGGACCGCGACCGGGGAACACGCCGTGCCGCTCGGCGACGTCGACGGATACGTGGGCGTCGTCGGACGCATGCTCGACGACGCCCTCGAAGCCGCCGAGGACCGCCCGGACGTCCATGTGCCCGCACCCGTCGTCGTTGTGCCCGGACTCGTACGCTCCGACGCCACCATCACCGCCTCGCTGGAACTCGGCCTGGGCCACGCCGACCTCCGCACCCCCCTGCGCGCCCGGCTCCGCGGCCCGCGGGACCTCAGCCTGATCAACACCGGCCGGCTCGGCGCGCTCTCCGAGTACGCGGCCCACCCCGACGGCACCCGCCCGACCGCCATGGCCTATCTGAACGGCGCCTCCGGCGTCGGAGGCAGCATCCTCGTGGACGGCGACGTCTACAGCGGAGCGCATGGACTGGCCGGAGAATGCGGCCACATCACCGTGGACATGAACGGACCAGCCTGCGGGTGCGGGGCCCGGGGGTGCCTGGAGCAGTACCTGGGCCTCACGGCCATCCTCACCCGAGCCGGACTGGCCACCGAGGACGCGGAACACTCTCTCACGGAGCTGACCGACCGCCTTGAACACGCCGATACGAGAGCCGAGGAAGCCCTCGACGTCGCGGGCAGAGCGCTGGCCGGCGCGATCGCCACCATGGCCAGCTACACCGACCTCGACCTCGTCGTCCTGGGCGGCGCCCTGCCCCGCCTGTTCCCCTGGCTCGAACCGCACATCGACGCCGTCATCACCGCCAGAGCGCGCGTCACCCCCGAGTTCAATCCCAAGGTCGCCCTCGCCCGGTACGGGAAGGAGGCCCCGCGCCGCGGGGCATGGCTGCATTCCCGCAACCGCATCCTCGACGACCCTTCTCAAGTCCCCTATCTATAAAGGGATGTGAGGGAGCGTAAGAAAACACAAGAAAGAACCTTGATGACCCGTCAGAAGCATGCGCTCTCCGTCCAGGCTCGCTCCCTCGGCCGCCGAGACGCAGTTCGCCTCGGCCAGCCGAGGCAGCAGGGCGGTGCCTCGGTCGAGGGCCGACTCATGGACCCAGCAGATCCGGCGGAACAGCAACGGTCCGGAGGCGGACGCGACCGGTGGCCGACGGGCGGGAGGGGAGCCTTCCGCGGACGCCCGGTCGGTGAGGGATAGGGGAGGGGATGAGGTGGACGAAGAGACGAGACGGGTTAGGTTAGGCTCACCTTATGAAAACCTGGACTGGCCGGATCCTTCCCGCCGTGGTGGCTGCCCTCTGCCTGGCAGCGGCAGGCTGTTCGAGCGACAGCAAAACGCCCTCGCACGCCTCTTCCGACGGGAAGACGACCACCGGCGACTCCTCAGCCTTCCCCGTCACCATCGACTCCGCCGTCGGCAAGGCCACCATCCCCACCCGCCCCGAGCGCGTGGTCACGATCGGCTGGGGCAGTCAGGACGCGGCACTGGCCCTGGGCGTCACCCCCGTCGGCATGCAGGACATGAGCGGGGACACCGGGGACAAGACCGGGATCCTGCCGTGGGACGCGCCAAAACTGCACGGCGCCGAGCCGACGCTGCTGAAGTACGCCACCGGCGACGTGCCGTACGAGCAGATCGCCGCACTGCGCCCGGACGTCATCCTCGCGGTCGACTCCGGCCTCACCGGGGCCCAGTACCAGCAGCTCAGCCGCATCGCCCCGACGGTGGGCTACCCCGGCAAGCCGTGGCTGACCTCCTGGCAGGACCAACTGCGGCTGGTCGGCAAGGCGCTGGGAATGTCCACCGAGGCCACCGCGCTGGAGAAGTCGACGGACAAGCTGATCGCCGACGCCAAGGCCCGCCATCCGGAGTTCACCGGCAAGACCGTCGCCTTCGGCTCCGGCACGACCACCAGCAGCTACAACCTCTACCTCTCCTCCGACACCCGGGTGCAATTGCTGCACCAACTGGGCTTCACCGTCTCCCCGAGCCTGCCGTCGAGCGCCAAGTCCTTCGCCGCCCAACTGAGCCTGGAGAAACTCGACTCGATCGACTCCGACGTCCTGGTCTCCTGGTACCTCAGCAAGCCCGTACAACAGCAGTTGGAGGCCAACACGCTGTTCCGGCGGATGCCCGCCGTCAAACGCGGCGGATACGTGCCCCTCACCGACCCTGCGATGGTCTACGCGACCAGCGCCGTGTCGGTACTGAGCCTGCCGTGGATGCTCGACCGCTACCTGCCGCTGCTGAGCACAGCGGCCAAGGGAAAGACCTCGTGACCACAGGGCACCGACGGCCCGGGCGGGAAGCCGAGGACACCGGGCCGGACCCGGCCGGCGCCCCGCCGCCACTCGACGGCCGGTGCGCGGCCCTCCTCGGCGAACTGGCCGCCGACGCCCGCGTCCTCGGCTGGTCGGAAGGCGTCCACCTGCGCACCGAGTACCTCACCGCCCGCAACGCGGTCGTCCGCCACCTCGTCGAGCGGCACGCAGTCCGGGCCATCGCCGCCGAGACCAACTTCGCCCTGTCCCGGCCCACCGACGCGTACATCCGCGGCCTCGGCCCGGACGAGCCCACCCCCGCCGCCATCACCGGCATGTGGTCCTGGAGCAGGACACCCCTGCCGGACAACCGCGCGCTGCTGCGCTGGCTGCGACGGCACAACACCACTCTCGACCCCGCCCGGCACGTACGGTTCTACGGACTGGAGATGTACGGCACAGCCCCCGAGGAGCTGGGCGGCACGCCGCGGCACACCGTACTCGACGACCCCGCCGACCGTCCGCACGCCGACCACCTCCACCGCCTCCTGCTGGAGCACCGCGCCGCCGGTGGCGACCACCGCGACCTCGCCGTCCGCGACGCCGCCCAGTACCTGACGCTCCAGGAGGTCGCACGCCGCCACCCGGACGGCCGGATCCTCCTCTTCGAACAGGTGGAACACCTCGACCGCCGCGTGACCGGCTCGCTCGGCGCACACCTCGCCCGACAGGAACTCGGCCGCTTCCGCGCGGTCGGCGCCGTGTGGCGCGACGGCGATCCAACCGTACGGTACCCACTGGGCCGCTACCGGGATCTGAGCCGTCGGCTGCACGACCTGACGAAGGCCGGACCGGCCGACGCCGCCGACGCCCCCGCCCCGCTCACCGGACCTGCCGGGTCGGTGGTGTTCGACCTGAGACCGTGGCAGCCGACCACGACCGACAAGTCACCGGCGGCGCACCCCGACGCCCCGCTCGCCGACACTGCCACCGCGTTCGACGCCGTCCTGTACACCCCCACACTGAGCCCGGCGGGGCACACCCGCACCTCTTGAACCCGGCGGGACGCAGCAGCCGCGTCGGGTGCCGTGGTCCGGGTGGGTTGGTGATGCGGAAGCGTCTGGGGTGTCCACGTCCGGTGGTGGCGCGCAGTCCGTAGCGCCTTGGGCCGCCGGATCATCGGGTTCAGTCTCTTGCGCCGACGATCCGTTCTATTGTGACAGCCCGTCATGGATCGGATGATGGAGGGTATGCCGACGACAGCGGGTCGGAACCGGCGAATCACCGCAGCCGGGTGGTCGTAGTCGTATTCCTTGACGCGGGCTCGAGTCCGAGACATGAACTGGCAGCAACACAACACCTCTAATTCAGTGAGGAATTGATAGAGTTTTAGGTCTTTGCAAGAAACCTAAAGGAAGAAACGTGCCCCTCTCGCAGCCAGCCTGAGGAATTCGCGGAGCGAATTTCTTCAGCCCGGATTGCGGAGCAATCCGGGCCTGGGCCAACGGAGTTGGCCCAGCCGGTGACGGAGTCGCCGGCTGGCCGCGCGGAGCGTGGCGATGTGTCCGCCGCGTAGCGGCGGCGCGTCGTGTCTGCGGAGCAGACCGCGCGTAACGGAAAACCAC